>NZ_JYHS01000005.1:0-210744 GCF_000949015.1 Acidiplasma sp. MBA-1
ATACTGCAATATTTTAAAATTTGAATTTTCCTGGATTTGGCATAAAAATTAAGAAATTTTAATACTAAAATAATAATAATAGAAGATAATTAAAAATAAAAGGATTATTTGGTTAGACTTGCTATTAAGTACTTTCCTATATAATAAAACAAAACATTTTTAAAATTTTCCGTCCTGATAATCAAAAATTAAGTGACATTATTAGATATAAATTATTAAATTCAATAGGCGGGAATATATAAAAATTCCTATTATGAGATACCATTTTAAATATGATTGCCTTGTAGATGATAAGTTTAATTTTTAATTTTATACATTTCTATTCTTGATTTCACAAATTTTTCAGTATCCTTGTCAACAAAATATACATAAACACCATACCTTGCCCTGGTAAGCAATGTTCTGTATATATTCTTAATATGTATGGTAAAATTTTTATCCCTTTTTATTACAGGGTCCTTTGAATTCTCCGGCTTGCCAACCCAGTCATGGATATTATAATCATAAACCAAATCATTTCCCCATATGAGGCCAATATAATCAAATTCAAATCCCTGAACTGTGTATATACTTCCAACCTGTTCGGCGCATTTTGGATCTATGGGCCACAAATTCCAAGGTGGTGTTTCAGGCTTTTTATTAAATTTTACATGATTGAAGTCCTTTAATTCCCATGTGGCCCTGAAATTGCCTATGACAATATCCTCCTTTAATGTTCCATCTTCAGTTGGATCGCTCCACGGCCAGCAGAATCCGGCAACCATCCTTGCAGAGTTTGGATTTTTCTTATTTAAATTTCTTATTTCATCTCTAAGTTCCTCTGGAGAATCCATAATGATAAATTTCATTTTATCATTTTTTGTTAAAAATTCATTTCCGGTGTCATTTATATTTAGCATGGAATCGACCCAGTTTAGATAACCATCTGAGCCACTGCACCTGAACTGTGTTTTTAATGTGAATTTATACACATCAGCGTTATATTTTTTCGCAGTTTCCTCAATTAATTTTATGCTTCCTATTTCTTCAGGCCTGACAACCTGGTTTTCATCTATAAAAAATACGGAAACCTTTGCAACATTTATTAATTCATCTATTTGCGGGATGTTGCTGCGCCTTTCCTTTTTTGTAAACCTGTTGTTGCTGGATTTCCTCAACCTGTGTGCCTCATCAGCTATTAAAACATCTATTTCATTGCTTTTTGTATTTGAAAATGAATTAAAATAAAGGAACAAATTTTTTGCGCTCTGGTTTTGCGGGCTCTTTACCCTATCAGAGCTTAATATTTTCTGAAGTGACGATGTAAATGATTTCGACCCTGTGGCATGGTATACCTTTAATCCCATTGATAAAAGCTCTGCCATTGCATTTAATGCAATTACTGATTTTCCTGTTCCCGGACCGCCCGAAACTATTATGACCGATTTGTTTTTTAATTTAGATGCTTTTTTTGCCCGGTCTATTATAGTATTGTTTGCAAGTATTTGGTCATCTATTAATGAGAATATTTTCTGGTTCCTTAAAATATTGGATGTAAAATCAATCAATTTTTTTGATGGTTTAATGCTGCTATGTATAAAATCATTATAAACATCAAGGCCGCCACCATTGTTTAGCTTTTCCTTTAAATACATTCCAAAATTTTTAAAATCATTTTTGGTGAATAATGGAAATTTGGATATAACATCATGGAAAGGATCGCTGAACATCGGGTCATTGATTTTAGGCGAATAATTATGACAGTATGCACATGCATATATTCCATAACAGTTTTTTGAGAATATATCCATAAAATCCTTTAAATAATAGTAATAACCTGATACCTGTATAGATGGATGAGGCTCACACCTTAGTGCATATCCTACATATGTTTTCACATTCCCATCTATTGGTGATAGCTCCACACTTGACCACTGCTTTAACTCCAAAATTACAATATTTTTTATATTATCATTATTTTTGCCAAGTAATATTGCATCTATCCTTTTTGCACTATATGGCAGCTCATATTCTATTATGACCCATATGTTAAATAAGTTATTTACCTGAAGTTCATTTTTAACAAACTGAAATGAATTATTCCATGCATTTATCTCTGCTTGGGATGGCCTGTGGCCGTAATATGATATAAAGGCGTTTTCCAATTTATCAGAAAGTTTATTGCAGTTTATATCATTTATTAATTGTTGAGCAGAGTTTTCATACAAACGCATAATAATAGTATAATTATTTTATATATAAATTATTTTTATATTTTATTATTTATTATTTTTGGGTTGTGTACCATATTTTGTGTAAATATAAATCCCCCTGTTAATAATGAAATGATCATTAAATAACAGGGAGAAATACCTCTTCTGAACTCAAGGAGGTAATAAAATATGGAATATGGCAATATAAACATATCGGATATAGAGAAATTAATAGAACAGACAGTAAATGAAAAAATAGAAACACTTATGAAAATAGAGCATGATCAGTACTTAGAGGAGAATCCTGGAATAAAGAATGGTTATTATAAGAGGAACCTAAAAACAAGGTATGGCGAGATCAAGGATTTATCAGTGCCAAGGAACAGGGATAATAAATTCCACAGTGCTATAATAGACAATAATAAGTCCATAAGCCTTGATGAATTAATAACATCAATGTATTCAAATGGTATATCAACAGGAAGAATATCAAATATATTAAGGGAGATATTCAATAATAAGTATTCTCCATTGATGTTGGATAGTGATTCTTAAACAAAAATCTTTCCATTTCATGAGACATTTATCATCGACCTCCTATAATAATTGTGTTTTCTTCTTTTATAGCTGTCCTTAAGATTCTTTATAAATCCTCTGTAATACTCCCTGAAGGTGCTGTCATTATTCCATTTATCCAGAAACTGCATTGGTGAATAGTAATCCAATGTGGAATGTGGCCTTATGTTGTTGTAATCATAGAATGCTTTTTCTATTATTATTTTGCCATCACTGAAATTGTTGATTTCATTGATCCATGTGTAATCAGTCTTAATTGAATTATGGAAACTTTCTATGTCACCATTATCCTCAGGTGTTTCCCTTTCTATATATTCATGCTTAATTCCCATTGTTTTAAGATAATTATTGAACTCCCTAGAAATATACTGTGGACCATTGTCCGTCCTTAATGTAATATTATCAGGCAATTTTCCTTTAAATTTCCTGATAATGGCATTATCAATGGCATTTATTGCATCCCTAGATGTGCATGATGTATTATAATTATGGCCATACCATTCCCTGGAAAATGCATCCTTAATGCACATTAAATAGGTCATTCCATTGTTTGTTGGGATATATGTAATGTCTGTTTCTATCAGCATTTCTGGTTTATCAGCCCTTAGTAATTTTAATTACCTTATATTCTTATGGTTATGCAATGGCAATGTTAAATTATTGTTCCTCATTATTTTATACACTGTTTTCTTAGCTATATTTATGCCTGAATTCCTCAATAATGCCCGGATTCTATTATAGCCATATGTTATTCTTTCTTTGCATGGTTCTATTATTTTATTTATAATATTATTATCAATCCTTGTTATACGCCTTTTATCCTCTTTATTTTGATGCTTCTTATTGTAATAGTATGTTATTCTGTTAATTCCAGAATAATAGCATGCTTTTGTTATTTCAATTCCATTATTATTCATCTCATCCACCGAACTCACCTTTTACTTTTCATATAATTTTTTTTAATACTTCATTTGCTATGGTCATCTCACCTATTATTGACTTTAATTTTTCATTCTCTTTAATTAAGGACTTATCAGCGTCCTTTCCTTCCAATCCCTTTTTGCCTCCCTCTAAAAACTGTTCCCTCCATTTATAAAATAGTGATACTGCTATTCCATGGTTCCTGCATATTTCTGCTATTGTAATATTTGGATTCTGGAATGATTCCATTATAATATTGAATTCCTCCTCACCTGTATATGTTCTTTTAAGTATTTACATTACCTCTTTTATATATTTATATAAATCATTCGTTATATATCTCTTTAGATGTGTATAAGTTCAAACTATCAATAACCAGTTTTATTTATTGAATCCTTGAACAGATATAGTTATTACTATTAATCAGACACACAGGGAGTCTAACTTACATAAAAATATTTTTATATTCTTGACAAATTTAGCCATATAATGAGGAATCTAACAATATGTGATCTAGATATGCTAGAAATTGGCTCAGGAATTTTAGGTGCAGGTGGAGGAGGAGACCCTTATATAGGAAAATTAATGGTAAAGGAACAGATTCTGCGTGGAAGATCTATTAGTCTTATAAGCATTCAGGACATAGAGAACGATTCTGAAATTCTTCCAGTAGCAATGATGGGAGCACCCGTTATTATGATTGAAAAGATTCCTAGTGGTAATGAAATAATAAAATCATTGGAGTATTATGAGCATGCTTTAGAAAAAAAGGTCGATTATTTGACACCTATTGAAATTGGGGGAGTAAATTCCACTATTCCACTTGTTGTGTCGGCATTAACTGGAAAGCCCGTATTAGATGGTGATGGAGAAGGAAGGGCCTTCCCAGAATTGCAAATGGTTACTTTCCATCTTGGTGGGGTGCAAGCATCACCTGTGACAATGTCTGATGAGAGGGGCAATACGAATATTATTATAGCCACAGATAATCATTGGGCTGAGAGAATAGCAAGGTCGGTAACAGTGAGATTTGGCGGGAGTGCGTATATTTCACTTTATCATATGACCGCTGACATATATAAAAAATGGGCCATTAAAAACACTATTACGAAATGCATCGCTATTGGAACAGCAATATTAGATGCAAAAAAAGGTGGAAGAAATATATTAGATAGTCTTCTAGATGAAATTAGTGGTATTCTTATATTTACAGGCAAAATTATTGAAGTCCAAAGGAAAGTGGAAAATGGATTTGCAAAAGGAACTGCCATAATTGAAGGAAGCGGGGATTTTAATGGGAAAAAGATGAAGATAGATTTTCAAAATGAAAATTTAATCGCTGAAATAGATGGCTTGGTCATTGCCAGCGTTCCAGATATCATAACTGTGCTTGATGTCGAGTCTTTACTAGCTATAACTACAGAGCATTTAAGATATGGTTTTAAAGTAAATGTAGTAGCTATCAAATGTGATGAAAGGTGGAGAACTAAGAAAGGTTTAGAAACTGTTGGCCCGAAATATTTTGGTTATAATATAGAATACAAACCTATAGAGGCATTAATATGAATATAAGAATAGGTATAGATGTTGGGAGTACCAACACAGATGGCGTAGCTATAGATGAAAATAATAAAATACTCGTGACAGAAAAGAATCAAACGAGTGCAGACATTTCAACCGGTTTATTTAAAACTCTTACGAACGTTATAAAGAAGCTCGGCACCGATAAAAGCCAGATAAAGCAGGTAATGATAGGAACTACACATGGGCTCAACGCAATATCAGCTAGAGTGGGATTAGAAAAAGTTTTAGCAATAAGGATAGGTTTACCAGCGGGTGAAGGTATTCCTCCCATGTCTGATTGGCCTCTAGACTTAAAAGAGGCCATTGGTAATAATATTTTAATGGTACGTGGTGGTCATGAATATACAGGTGATGAAATAGTACCTTTCGATGCTGAAGGTCTCAAAGAAAAATTAAAAGAATATAAGGGCAAAATTCATTCAGTTGCAATTACCTCTATTTTTTCATTTGTAAATCCTAAGCATGAAATAGAAGCGGAGAATATAGTTAAAGAGGTGTTAGGTGATGATACATCTATAACTTTGTCGCATAATATTAGTAGCCTAGGTTTATTGGAACGTGAGAATTCAACAATCCTTAATTCTGCTATAAGACTACTTATGATTAAAATAATAAACTCTATTAAAGAAACTTTAGTAAAACTAGGTTTAAATGCAGTTAATTTATATTTTTCCCAAAATGATGGTACAGTAGCTTCTTCAGATTTCGTAGAGAAGTTCCCAATATTTACTGTTGCAGGTCCTATTTCAAATAGCATAAGGGGGGCTTTTGTTCTTACTCATGTAGAAAATGCCGTTGTTTTTGATATTGGTGGTACTACCACCAATATAGGGGTTTTAACAAACGGATATCCTAGGGAATCAAGCAATCCAGTAATTATTGGCGGAGTCCGAACAAATTTTAGAATGCCAGATATCATAGCAATTCCTTTGGGAGGAGGAACCATAATTGATAAAAATGTAGGGCCAAGATCAGTTGGGTACAAACTTACAAAAGAAGCTATATCTTTCGGAGGAGATACGCTTACAGCAACAGACGTCGCACTCAATATTAAAAAGATAGATTTTGATAGAACAGATAGAAAAAGAGTATTAGAAAAATATAGTATAGATTATTTAGATAATACTTATAGTAAAATGAGGGCTATATGGGAAGAAAATCTGGATAAAGTTAAGGTAAAAGGTGGTGATGTAGAATTAATAGCTGTTGGTGGTGGCTCTTTCATGATTCCAAACAATCTGAAAGGTGCTTCTAAAATAAAGATCCCTGAAGGCGGTCAATATGCCAATGCTATAGGAGCAGCAACATCATTAATTGGAGCTAAAATAGAAAAAGCGTATTCTTATGACGCTATAAAAAGAGATGATGCAATTTTGGAAACTATTAATGAGGCCAACTCTTTGGCTATCCAAGCCGGAGCCCTCCCATCTTCAATTGAAGTGAAAGAAATAGACGAGGTTTCAATGCCTTATCTGCCTGGCAACTCGGTAAAACTCTCTGTAAAAGTTGTTGGAAAGATGATATAATGACATCATATCTTTACATTGACGACATTGAAAATCTAGCTCTTGGTAGCTCATTTTTAGGGTCTGGTGGGGGTGGAAATCCCTATATTGGAGCATTATTATTAAAAACAGCAATGAAGAGATTCGGCATAGATAGGATTGAACTAATTGACCCAAAGAATTTAAAAGATGACAAAAGAGTTATTTGCTCATCCGGAATGGGTTCACCTACAATTGGTTCAGAAAAAATACCTAATGGTACAGAATATGCTTATGCAGTTAAGAAATTAGAAAGCATACTTAATGAAAAATTTGATTATTTATCTCCAATTGAAATTGGAGGAATAAATTCCATTGTTCCATTTATAGCGGCTCTGCATCTTAATATACCTGTATTAGATGGTGATGGAGAGGGGAGAGCTTTCCCGGAATTGCAAATGACAACATTTAATTTATATCAAATCAAATCAACACCAATGGTTTTAGTGGACGAAAGGGGAAATGACATAATTGTAAACTCAATTGATAACAATTGGGCTGAAAAAATAGCTCGAGTTGTAACTTCTAAATTCGGGGGTCGTGGGTATGTTGCCAATTATCCTATGACTGGAAAAGATTATAAAAAGGCTGCGATATTTAATTCTGTAACACATGCAGTAGAGCTAGGAAAAATGTTAAATACTCTTAAGAATACTGAAGGCGTTGAAGAAATATTGACTTATAGAACATTAGCAAAAAAATTATTCGAAGGGAAGCTAGTAGACTTAGTCAGAGACAATAGTGGTGGTTTTTCAATTGGTTATGCAATATTTAAATCAGAAATTAATGGGATAAGTGTTTTATCACGGGTTAGATTTCAAAATGAATATTTATTTTATGATAAAAACATAAATGGAAAATTTATAGAAACTATTACAACCCCACAAATTATCAGCATTGTTGATGCAGAATCATATAAACCCATTACAACAGATGAATTAAGGTATGGGATAATGTGTAAAATTTTTACAATTCCTATAGATACAAAATGGAATAAAAATTCGGCTAAGGAACTTGTGGGAAAAAATGCATTCAAATTACTTTCAAATTTTAATTTTCATTAAATAAGTCATGACGGTTCAAGTCGTGGTTTAATAAAAAATCATGTAAAATTAATATTTTCTACGTACACTTTATAAATTATAAATTTAAATATTTAGGTTATTAGTCAAATATTGGTATTTTATTAAAAGCAGAATCTAAAACAGCAATTAAAGTTACTATCGATATTAAACTAACAATAGTTATTGAAATATCCTTTATTAATATAGACCCTGGGTAAAAATAAATTCCGAATAGGAGAGAAAGTACTGCGGTAGAAAGTGAGAATACCATCCATAGATGCTGACTTGCCATCCTACCTATTTCTGTATCACTATTTGCAAGTCTTATTCTGAAAAACCCGACAACTAATATTATGCTATTTATAGCACCTATTACTATATCCTGATATTTAGATGCGTAAGGCTTAACTATAAATCCAAGACCAAAGAAAGCGATGGATAAAATAAGGGCTATTCCCATACTTATGTAAAGTAATTTCTTGAAAGAATCAAGTTTATCTGATTTCATTTTTATGCAACTCCTTTTCAAATGTTTTTGTTTCTGTCTCAATTTTATAATGTTCATATTGTCCAATTTCATAATTGAAATTAAATTTCATTGCAAGATACGCTATTAGTAGATATAGTAGAAATGCACTTAATATTGAATTGATTGCGCCTATTCCATAAGGGACGAACAAACCAATAAGTGAACCAAAAATTAAGGATAATATCCCATTAATATTGTATTCTGGATATTTAGAATTCCTATTGAATGTGTATCGCTCTTTCATATCTTTTATGCCGTTTATTAATGGTTTTTTAATAAAATAATCTGCAAAAACCACTCCCGCTGCAGCTGGAAGAAAGTCGCCCAAATATCCAAGGAATGACTCAAATGGGGCTAATGAAGTTCCAGAAGTAAATCCAAGCCAAGTAGCAACAGCTGTTCCAATTATTCCAGAAATAATTGCAGCTTGTGTCCTTTTTATCCTTAAAAAGTTGACAAAAGATAGAGAACCCGAATATAGGTTAGCAGCATTTATAGCTAGTTGACCTAGTATAATTATCAAAAGAACGGCTATACCTAGACCTATGGAAAGCATGGCTGCAGTTACAATGCCAGAACCAGTTACCAAAACTAATGCCGTACCACCCAATATTAACATAGGATAAAATATATACATGTGTGCAGTCCATGCTGTAACAGCTGTTTTTCCATTTTTAGCAAATCTAGTTATATCACCTGCTATTAAGGCACCAGCTATGTATAACCCAACTGCATCGGTTATTCCTGTAGACATAGAAAATGGGGTTTTAGGTGAAATTGACCATATGCTTGAACCTGAATGTACAAGGGCAAGAGCTGCAAAAAAACCGACTAAAAGTAACCAAACATGTTGGGGAAATGCCGTATATGTTATAAAAGATAGAGCCCTATAGCCTACGTATGTCATCAGTATCATAAGAATACCACCCCATAATGTATCAAACCAAATTGAATGTAAATACCCCGATGGAAAGATCTCTGACATGATTATACCAAAGAACCAAGTTTCATACGCATACCAACCTATACCTGTAGTTATAAGAATTAAAATAACCCCGATAATTTTGGAAGGAATTCTACCGAATCCATATCTCCAATTTAGATATGTTGAACCCCCGCTGTTTGCTGATATATAACCACTTCCGGAGCCTATGATTGCTAATATAGTGGAGGCTATTAGAACAACAATAATCGCATCTGCAAATGAAAGCCCTGAACCTAAAACAGAACCACCAAATACCACGGCAATAGCTGCAAACGAGGCATTCAAAACCATGAATGTATTAAAATAACTTTTTCGCATTGATTTTGGCACAGCCATACCAGACGAATCATCAAAACCTGATTCTATACTTTCATCAGCCTCTAAACCCTCCTCCATATTTATCAATTAACCAACACTCTCTAATATTTAATTTTTTCTAATTTAATTTAAACATTATGTTATCTTCGATCAAGTTTCTATTTACAACTAACTTAAATATGGAGGGGAATCTAACAAAAATCTGGAGTTAAACAATAAAAAATTAAAATATATTAAAGTGCCCAAACATACGTCAGATCACGATATACATTATTTTCCTCCCTGAGATTCCGGTTATTTTATTTGCCATTACAATGCAGTTGTATGAAACTATTATTTCTCCAATTGATACATCATAATTCCTGTGTTTAACATACCATATATATTCCATTTCAAGTATTTCATTTAAAATAGAAAATGTCCTTTCTATCTCCCATCTGAATTTGTACCTTGATGATTCCTTTTTCCTTAATGCTATACCCGGTTTCCTGTTATAAGATAATTTATTTTCAACAATTCCCCTTCTTCTGTTAGTGTCTATAACAGGCATGGCATGTGTATTCTCAAAAATATAATCATATATATCAGAGGAATCATATGCAGCATCCATTAAAATATAATTATAATTCCTTACAGAATCTATCATTTCAAATGCCATATTCTTGTCATATGCAGATGCAGATGCAGTGGTCATCTTCCATTCCATTATGGATAATGAATCGGCATCTATTGAAGCATGCACCTTTAGTATTCGTGGCCCATTGTGCTTTATCCATGGGCTATCATTATCCCTGTATTTCTTATTCTTCCTTCTCCTCTGTGCTGTTGTATCCCTGCAGGTCTTTACAATGGATGAATCCACTGCAGCATTATCATTATCAGGATTTATCATATCTATTATTGATGAATTTATATAATGCCAGTCTATCCTCAATGATCTGTAGGATAATGTCCTGAAGTTGGGTATATCATTTATATTCAATAATTCCATGAATTCTTTATGGTTGTTGAAGAAGTATTTAAAGACCTGTAGGATACTCCATAGATTTTCAAGATTACAATAATCTTTACAATAAGTTTATTTGAGTACTTTCTAATTCTATCCTCCGCAACTATTTTATCCAACCTTTGCATAATTATTGGGATATGGTTCGCTGCCATATCCCACTTATGATTTTCAAATTAATAAATATGACAATTGTCGAACAAATATGGAAGCTTGGACACACTTGTATAATGATTTTAACCATAACTCCATTATGGCCATGATCAGGGAATATCGGGACACTCTTGTGGTATAATCCACTGTATTTAGCCTGTATTTACCCTTTTCATACTCGAGTGTGCTGATAGAGTATATTGTGCTTCATGCACTGATAATAGGCAAGACTGCTGCGGGTATGGGCAGGATAACTGATCCGGAGGAGTATATGGAATATATTGGAATAGATATAGCCAAGAGAAAGTTTGATTTCTGCATTATAGACATTGTGCTCAATAAGGTAAGGGCCGGAATAATCATAACCAATGATACTGGCTTCAAAGAGTTTTTGGGGACAATAGAGGGCTATGACAATATAAGGATAGGAATGGAATCGACTAATATTTACCATGCCAATCTATATAACTTCTTGATAGAAAGCGGTTACAATCCTGTGCTTCTGAGCCCAGTAGAGACAAAACTCATGAAGAGGTGCAGAATAAGAAGGAACAAGACAGATAAGATAGATTCATGGGGCATAGCAAGATACCTTGTAATATCAAAAAATAATACAATCAATATGGTGGAATACCCTGAGCTAAAACAATATGTAAGTACATACTTCAGGCTGATAAAGAAGCCGGCAGCAGTCAAGAACCAGCTGATCGGGGATTTGGACCTGCTGTATCCAAGAATGTCATCCATGGTTAACATCAATGCAATGCACTTCAATGATATAATCAACAATATTGACAGCATTGCAGATAACAATTATAGAGTCAAATATTTGAACAGTGAAAAATATGAAATCCTGAAATCTCTTATAATCATGGGAAATAGAAACAGCAGCGCAGTGAACCATGACATAAGAATGAATATCCAGTTAATGGAATTGCTGAATAACCAGCTGAAGGAAACCATGGAATTAATAGGGAAACAGTACAGCAACGCAGATTCCGGGATTAAAACAATCCCAGGAATAGGAACATTGACAGGATCTATTATATTATCCCACATAGGAGATATCAACAGATTTGATTCTGCAGTAAAGTTTAGGGCATACGTGGGCATGGATCCTGTAACCAAACAGTCAGGAGGTTACAGCATATCATCCCACATATCAAAAAGCGGCAATCCATTGATGAGGTATACACTGGAGCTATCAACAGTATCTGCAATAAGGTATAATCCGGTTGTGAAAAGATACTACAGCCATAAAAAGGAGCAGGGAATGAATGGAAACAAGCTAATGATAACATGTGCAAACAAATTACTGAATATCTTATACTCTTTTATGAAGAACAATATGGATTTCAAGGATCCAGAATTAGTAGATTGAGGAAGAGTAGAATATAATATTCGTATATTGTAATGATATTAGCGTAAGCTATGGTAATGGTGCACGATAAACAGAAAATAGTAAAATTAATATGGTATACTAATAAAACTAATAAATATAAATTATGATGATTTATAATTAATCTATTTGGAGAGCCAAATATGAAGATAGATATTAAAAATAATTCTGTGAACAATAAATAGATAAAAAATTCAAAGAGGTATGAATTGTTTTATTATAATTAATTTTATATAAATATGAAAACGAATAAATTTATAGGGTTATTTTAATTATATATATGAAATGCTTAACATAATTAAAGATCCGAAAAAGGAAAGACAGCACATGGCTGCTGTCAAGGCCTGGAAGACCATAAGGATTAAGCGCATTGAAAAAATCAAATCAGAAAATGAATCGATAGAGGATTACAACTTCTCACTGGATTTAAAGAAAGTTTATTACGGGGAATATAAGATAAACGCGCCATTAATAAAGCCGTCAAAATTAACATACATTGAAAAGGGCGGTGTGGGAAAGGAATTATCTGATGGCTGGGCATTGAATTATGCAGTAGGCTGCACTCATGCATGCAGGTTCTGCTATGTGGATTCAATGCATAAAAGATATGATGTTAGGAGAATAGGCAGTGGCGTTAATAGATCCTGGGGTGATTACTTTTATACACCATATAATATAGATGATGCTATAGAAAAAACAAAATGGTCTAAATGGGCCGGTGTCGAGGTTATGTTATCATCCATGCATGACCCTTATTTGCCGCAGCTGTATAAAACAACAAGGAAAATAATAGTGAAAGCACTGGAAAACGGTGTTAAACTATGTGTGCAGACCAGATCTCCCCTGGTAAAAAATGATTTTAACATATATGAGAAATATAGAGACCGGGTTAGGATACAGGTATCTGTTTCCACAATGAATAGAGACCTAGCTAGATTGATAGAGCCGAGGGTTTCACCTCCAGAGGAGAGGATAAATATAATAAGGGATGCAAAGAAATTAGGCTTAAAGGCCGGAATTATCATTGCACCGGTAATGCCCCCTCTCAAGATCAGGCCTGATATAATATCAGATATGGAGGAGATAATAAGGTCTATTTCAGATATAAAGCCTGATTTCATATACGGAGAGACAATACATCCCAGGGGTTCAAATATAAAGGAAATTGAATCACTGCTTGGGGAGCAGCTTTATCTAAATGGCCTTGACACAGCTGTAGAAAAGCATTTCTATTCACTGCTAGAAAAATATGGCTTGGAAGGAATATGGTGGAAGGCTAAACATTAAAATGGTCCTGCCTGCCAAATATTTCGTGGAGAAAATTTAATGCAGATTTATCATCAAGTGTGCTTATATAATGGCCAAAAGGCTTCATACCTTCTGTCCATTTAGAATTGGTTTTTGTACGGTTTGTTCGTAAAATAAGAGAATAGGCCACCTTTTTACCTATGTCGTGTATATCTACTGCATCTCCGATGGGCTTTGCTAATGTATCCTCAAAAAAATTGAGTAGTTTTTCGTCCGGATTATCTCCTGGAGTATAATCTGGAACCATTCTCTGCATTGCCTTTATATCTGCTTCATTGACATTTTTTTGTATTCTTCCATTCAATCTTTGGATTCCCCAAGTTTTATTTATAATTAGATCTACTGCCTTTACAGATTCAAATAATGGCATAAATTGTATGAGATTTGCCTCCATACCTTCTGGGTCTATAAAGAATATTGCACCGGTACCCTTATCAAGGTTATATCTCGCTGCCAGATCTTTTATTATATCATTGGTGTCCCCACATTCAATATGTGTATTTTTTATACCTAGGGCCTGAACTCTGGACCTCAATAAATCCGATTTATCCTGGTCTTTATCTATTGATATAACCAGGTTAAAACTCTTTCCACTCACTTTGGCCGTCGCTGCCATGAGGGTCGACCCTAGAACCGCATAATTTGAATTTTCTATTTTGACAATGCCAGACCCGCCAAAAGCATCTATAAATACAATTTTATTAAAATGTTTGTGGGCAATTGGAAGAAATATGCCCATATAATAATTTAGGTATGCGAGCTTTAACACTGTATGGGCCTTATATTCTATGTCTCCTGGTGATGGCCCAAGATTATTCCTAATGAGAGTTTGCATTATTCCTTTATTAACCTTATCTGAAACGACCTTGAGCTGGCCGATTAGTCTATCATGACATGATTTCTTAGGGGGCATTCTTTATCAATAAGGAATAATGCAAAAGCATATAAATATAATTTAGGCGTTTATATTCTATTACGGCTAAAAAAATCTTATATAAACCACACATAAGACACAGTTTGGCAATCGGGATTTCAAGGGTTTATTTTACTAATTTTACCATTGCCCTTTTTTACCTCTAGAATGATATACCCAAAATGTAATTCTTTATTATAATCATATGATGTGTTTAATATTTTATCTTTAAGATCAAGGTGATTTCCAAAAAAATGGTCTAACTTATTTTTCAGATCGTATGATGTCTCAATTTTTTCCTTGATTTTTGATTCTTTGCCTCCTTCTTTGTCATAATTTGTAGATACAAACACAAGTGAATATAGATGCAGGTTTTTATCTAGATGACATACGTTACGCAGTTTTTCAATATCATTGGCAATATATGAATTATCCGAAAAATAAAAGCTCAAAGATATGGGAGTTTTAATTTGATAGCCAACAAGGATGTGCTTTAACTCTATCCAGTAATCTTCACCATTGAGCGTCAATTTTAGATCCACCTTTTGCCTTTCATTGCCCTTCTTATTAGATAATTTTTCTTTATAATTTATATCATCACATAACGGGGTCTCCCTATTCCTATTAGTCAATTCAATAACATTGCCATCAAAATAATTCATTAGTTCCCCCCCTAAACCACCCCTCTATCTGAATTTGGAGCCTGGAAAACAACTGCAAATATTCCTTTTTGCTGTTAATCAGTTCATTATAAAACGAGCTTATCTCATGCTCCAATTCATTATTCTCCATTATAAACAATGCATAATTTATGGGCATAAAAAACTTTGCACCATCATAAATTTCCTCATTTTACATTCCAAAATGTCAAAACCATTCAATAAAGATTTATATAACAAACCGATATATTTATAACAGGTAATCTTAACATGGAATCATTATTAAATGAATATTATAAACCGATTCTTAAGTGGGCAGGTGGAAAGAGGCAGCTTCTTCCTGCTCTTCTCAAGAATATTCCAGATAAATCTAATACATACTATGAGCCATTTATAGGCGGTGCAGCCCTACTCATATCGCTTTATTCATTAAATAAGATTAACAATGCAGTAATATCTGATACCAACACAGGTCTGTACAATCTATACAAAACCATAAGGGAAAATCCACAGCAGTTAATAGATGAACTGAATAATTTAAGATTCAGGAACACTAAGGAAGATTACTATAAGACCAAGTAAAGTGAATTTGAAATTTGCTTAGTTATTAGGGAATAATTAAATATTAAAATGGTATAAAGTTTTATGGATAATAAAAGGGTTGGTATTATTATACCTTCATCCAACACAACCGTAGAAGATGAATTTTCCCCAATATTTTTGGATGCTGGAATATCCGCTCATTATGATAGAATACCCCTAGAAAATGTTACTGTCGATGATTTAGCTGCTATGGAGAAAAACACAAAGGATTCTGCTGCCCTTCTCAAAACTGCCGACGTAGGTGTAATTGCTTATGCATGTACAACTGGAAGCCTTTTTAAGGGTTTAGGGCATGACATAGAGCTGGGTAAAGTAATATCTAAGGAAGCAGGTGCTGAAGCAGTAGTTACGTCAGGAAAAGTGGTGGAAGCTTTAAATCTAGTTAAGGCAAGAAACATAAAGGTCATAACCCCGTATACAAAGGAATTAAATGTGCTCGAACGCAAATTTCTCGAGCAAAACGGATTTAATGTTCTTGAGATTAAAGGCATGGATAAGGTTAAGAATGTTGATATTGGAAGAATTTCGTCTGATGAGCTCATGAATTTTATTGATGGCACCGATATGCAAGATGCAGATTGTGTTTTTCTCTCCTGTACAAATTTACCGACATTCTCAGTTATTAACGTACTGGAACAGAAACTAAATAAACCTGTAATATCAAGCAATTCAGCAACATTATGGGGCATTTTGAAGGCATTAAACATCAGGTATGAGAAAGGTCCAGGATATATATTCAATGCACCTTGATTATTATGCAATATGAAATAAAGGATGCCTTTGATTTGCATGTACATTCCTTCCCATCATTATTTCCAAGACAATTTAATGATTTTTATTTAGGAAAGATGGCTATTAAGAACAACATGAAAGGTTTTGTTATAAAAGACCATGATTCTATTACAGCTAATAGAGCGTATTTGGTAAATGAACATATAGGGCAGAAAAAAGCCTATGGGAGCATGGTATTCAACAACTCCCAGGGAGGATTCAACCCAAAGGTCTTTACAACGGCCATAAATTACGGAATAAGAATAGCGTGGATGCCTACAAACCAATCATTATACCATATTAAGAACTTTGGAAACAGTGATTACGGCACGTTTAAAAGAGAACACAGCTTACCCAAATGGGGTGGGCTTAAAATCCTAAATAGAGAGGGCAAAATAAAAGATTCAGTTTTGCAGATTCTGGATATTGCTCAGGAAAACAATATTTGCTTAGGGACCGGGCATTTATCACCTCTTGAAATAACAGAACTGGTTAATTTTATGCCTCGCCAGCTAAGGAGTAAGACAATTATAACACATGTCAACTGGGGCATTTTTAAGTTAAAACAGGATATGATTGCAGCTTTAAAATCAAAAGGTGTTTACTTTGAATTAACACTGGCACCTATCTATTCGAAGCAATTCAAATCAGAAAATCTAGATGAGTTTTCAGGTTTAATAAGGTTTATTGGTATTGACAAGTGTATAATTTCTAGTGATCTGGGGCAGATAGGCAGCATTGATCCTATAGATGCTATGCGCTCAAGTGCAGAATATTTGCAATCCAACGGTTTTTCGGAGAGAGAATTGCATGCATTATATTCTGAAAATGCTATAAAATTTTTGGATATTTGATAAAATCGGTAGTCAGGCGTTTTTATCAAAATCTACATCTTTGGTTTCCGGACCTAATAAAGCACCTGCTATTACCAAAACACCGCCAATGAATAAAAGTGGCAGGGTCTCCGCATATTTGGCAGGCATAACATAGCTTAAGCCTATTATAAAAAATGAATTAAATGACGGTATTAAAACCCCCCATGTATATCCCATCCCAAAACCGGAGGAACGAGTACTTGTTTTAAACCTCTCAGTAATATAAGCTGTCACAGTTCCGCTAAAACCTATGTCTGATATTATCCAAAGCAGTAGTATTGCAAAGAATACACCAATTAGCCCCCAACCTTTACCATAGTTTATAAAAGCGTAAAAAAAAGGCACCCCAATTATAAATAGCAATCCGCCAATTACAAGCACTTTTTTTCTTCCGATTTTTTGTGATAGCATACCCCAGGGAATTAGCAAAAATCCACCTATGATAGCCGATATCGAAATATAGAGAAGATATGTTGTTGCAGATATTTTCACAAAACTCTCTGATATGCTTCCTATGGATGAGACAATAGTTAACAAACCGAACCAAAAGCCTGTCATTAGGATAAACACCTGCCAAAATTGTTTTGATTGGGAGCCGAAAAGTATTTCTGAAATTGGAGATTTGACCTTCTTGCTCTCTTCCCAAATTTCTGATTCTGGTACAATTTTCCTATAATATATGTATAGAATAACCAATAAAATAGTCTCTATGGCGAATGGTATCCTCCAAATCCAAACCTCATAGGTTGAGGTTGAAGAGGTTGCAGGGAATTCGAACAGCAAAGGCAGTGATATTAAGGATATAGCGGCAAATGCAAATGGGTAACCTATATTTAATATTGCACCGTAAACTCCTCTTTTGCTTTTTGGGGAGTATTCCATTGCAAGAGGGCTGGCACCTGTGTACATACCACCTAAAAATATTCCTACAAAAAATCTGAAAACCAGTAAAAGAGATATAGAAACTAAGCCAAGTAATGAATACCCTGGCAAAATTAGAATTAAAAATGTAAACACAGAAGCCATGATAACCGATTTTTGAGTGGCGGATTTTCGCCCTTTCTTGTCTGCGTAGTTGCCGAATAGTACAGTTCCTATAGGTCTGCCAAGGAGAGTTGCCGCCAAGGTAGCGTAGGTGAGCGCAAATAAATAAACAGGCTTGAGGTTAGATGGCTCGAAGTAAGCCAATGCTGGAGCTAAAACAATAATTGGCAGGTAGATATCAAACATATCTATGAAAAATGTAAAAACACCACCACTTAATGCGCTCTTTAATTTATTTTCCATAAAAATATATATACAAGTTTTATTTAAATATATCTAACATATCATAATCATATTTCTATCCATAGGTTTATTAAGAATTAATGAACAGATTATATAGAGTTTCTTTATATCTATAAATGCTACATAATATTCTATAGTAATTATGGAATAAACATGTTAATTTCAGTAGAAATTCATAATTATATATAATAATTTTGTTTTAGAGGCTATCGTTATTTAATATTTTTTAATATCCTATATAATATAGGGTTGTGTATCATATTTGTGTAAATATAAGTCCCCCTGTTAAGATCGTGTACCATATTCTGTGTATTTATAAAGGGTACCTCTTGTTGAACATCTCTTTAATCTCATCATGGCATTTATAGGGGTCATTCATCTTCCTGAATGCATATCTAGAATTGAAATCTATTGATTTTAAATATCTTCATCGCAGAATCCTCATCAGGGAATGATAATGCTACTTTAACCCTCTTCTTATATCCTCATTCATTCTTAATTTAGAAAATAATCAAAACCATGAAATTTAAAATCTATATGTAAAATCAAGTATTTTATAAGACTGTTTATAATCTGCTTAAATTGTACAGTATAATATACATAAAATATAATAATATGTTCAGTATACTGTACAAGAATGGTAACAATTGATGATTTCAAATATGTTTTAGCGCTCTGGAAGGAATATAAAATACCAAATATGATAGAACGTGATATGCACATTGATCTGGAAACTGATAAGATAATTGCAATTGCCGGTTCAAGGAGAACAGGTAAAACCTATATCATGTTCCAGTGCATAACTGAACTTTTAAAAAAAGGCATTAAAAATGATAATATTATTTATGTGAATTTTGAAAACGAGAGACTTGTAGGAATAGTTGCATCAGATCTTGACAACCTTCTCATTGCCCATAAGGAACTTTTCAACCCTGATGGTACCATATACCTTTTTCTTGATGAAATTCAGGTTGTTGAAAACTGGGATAAATGGGTTAGAAAAATCTATGACATGGGAAAATATAGAATTATTGTAACAGGTTCCTCATCCGAATTGTTAAGTAGTGAAATTGTCACCTCGCTTGCAGGCAGAAACCTCACATATATTGTTTATCCATTCTCTTTTAAGGAATATGTGGCCGCAAAGGGGCTAAAAATTAACAAACTGTATAAATATTCTATTGAGAAAGGAACCGTATTAAAATTGGTTGATGATTTTTTGGAATATGGGTCATTTCCTGAAATCGCAATGACAGACAAACCATCAAGAAAACTTGAACTTCTTTCATCCTACGTTGATGCAATTTTCTTCAGGGATATAGTGAGAAGATATAATATCAGAGAGGTTGGAGATTTAAACATATTTCTAAGATTTCTTTCCAGCAGCTACTCCTCCTATTTCAGTTCGGTAAAGGCGTTAAATTATTTCAGAAGTACCGGAAGGAGAATAAGCAGAATAACACTGTTAAATTTTCTTTACTATTCCAAATCTGTCTTTCTCGTAAATATACTTGAGAAATATGAAAAGAGTGTACAGAAGCGCATGGCCACGCAACCAAAGATCTATATAACAGATATAGGCATTTCCCGGCTTTTCTCTGACATTGATAGGGGAAGGGCACTGGAAAACGCAGTTTTTATGGAATTATTGAAGAATGCTTCTCCTGCTATGAGTATAAATTATCTTAAGCTAAAATCAGGAAAGGAAGTGGATTTCATTCTTACTGGAAAAAATATAGAACTCATACAGGTTTCTTACTCAGTGTCGGATCCTGGCACAAGACCCAGGGAAACGTCTGCCCTTGTGGAAGCCGCAATGAACCTTGGTTTGAATACCGGTATCATAATAACCTATGATTATGAAGGAGAAGAATCAATCAATGGTATTTTAATAAAGTATATTCCATTCTGGTTGTGGGCTTTATTTAACTTCTAAATATTGATTTATGACACCGATTATTATACAGGGAATCCTCTTTTTAAATGGTCTTTTTGGATTAATAATATTATTATGTTATCCCAAAATGAGTTTCCATACACCTATTGTTTTTAATATTTAATGATACTTTAAAGGACCAAGAATCATTATGATAACAGCAATGGATTTAAAGAGTTTTTAAAAATAATAATAAACTATGTTATCCCGAATTGAGTTTCTATTTAAAGACCACTTAAATATAGATAGAAACTCTAAACCTAAGGTGAAGTTAAACAATAAGAAATTAAAATACATAATAAACCAGAAAAAGAAAGGAACATCATCTGCTGAATTAGCAGCAATATACAGGGTAAGTACCAGGTATATCAATAAGATCTATTATAATTACATAAACTACGGTAAAACGGAATTATACAAAGCAGGAAGAAAAGAGAAAGTCATAGATCAGGGGATAGAGGAACTGATAATAGGAATAAGGTATAATTATCCATTGTCAGGGCCAATGGCTATAGAGAACTACCTTATGGAATCAGGCATTAATGTATCCCACAATATTATATACAGAGTATTATTGAAATATAATATGGTATATGAGAATCATAATAAAAAGAATCAGAGGAAGTATGTAAAGTATGAGAGGGAACATAGCAACTCATTATGGCATATTGACTGGACTTGATATAATAAAAATGAGAAATTAATAATCATAGAGGATGATGCATCAAGATTCATAGTAGGATTTGGAGTATACAGTGAAGAGACCATAGACAATACAATAGAAACACTGGAAAGGGCCATAGAATTATACGGCAAGCCATTAGAAATACTTACAGACCATGGAACACAGTTCTTCTCCAACGGAAAGAACGGTATACCTGGAGACCATAATAAGTTCCATGAATACCTTGATAGCAATGGAATAAAACACATACTTGGAAAGGTAGACCATCCACAGACCAATGGTAAACTGGAAAGGTTAAACGGTACAGTAAAGCCATTGAAACCGTACTTCTCCACATGGGAGGAGGTAGTATACCATTATAATTATGAGAGAATGCATGATTCATTGTCAGATGGTGATAATATTGTTACACCTGCAATGGCATATAAATCTAAAATGGTGGTAAAATGAAAATGTATAAGTTTGTAAAGTATATAAAGGAAATAATAATGGGACAGAACACTCTATCCTGGTTTCAAGGAACTCCTTAACTTTAATATCAAGCTCCTTATTCAGTGATGAAACATACTCAGGAGATACATTTACACCCAAATTATTTATTATACTGTTTACTGATCTGGTGGATACACCATTGATATATGATTCTGCTATTACAGAGTTTAAAGCCTTTTCCACATTTGAATACCTGTCAAATACCTTGGTTTTAAATGAACCTGATTTTAGATCCGGCTTGTCCAATATTAATTCACCATCCAGAGTCTTTAATTTCCTCTTCTTGTATCCATTCCTGTATCCTGTCCTTCCATTAGTTCTTTCATATCTTACAGCATTTAACTGTAATGGCCTCCTCATCCATTACATTGTTTAAAAACCATGTAATCAGTTATTTCTTTCCCTCTTTTCTGGCATTTATGAAAAGCTTTATTAATTCTTCTATACTTATTAATTGATTCTTTGCATTTGTCATTTTTTCATTTCCTAATGAATTTATGATATTGCAAAGAGTCATTTTAAATTTACAGCAAACATATTACATTATCATTGGAATGACTAAATAATTATTTATAAGCGTATATAAATCTATTATATTCATTATATAAATAATGAAACCTTAAATGGGCTATAGCCCTTGATCATTATTGTACAAGAAATCCATGTTTTAACGGATCTTTAGGGTTAACTATAATTTTGCATAGCTGTGTAATCCATGCCCTTCCTGTAATTTCAGGTACAATGATAATATTATCATTAACCTTTTCATATGAGATTATTTTACATGTAAATCTTGATCCAACTATGGATTCATTTGTGTATTTTCCATTTATATCGAGTTTTCCATCATGGACAAGCAATGCAGCCCTTGCTGCTGTACCTGTACCACATGGGGACCTATCAAAACTATTGCCTCCAAAGGTAACAAAGGCACGGTAATCATGTTTACTATCTGTGATCATTGCCAATGGCTCAAGATTTTTTTTGCCCTCAGGGTACATATTCATAATTGTTTGTTCTGATTTTTTTCTGATAATATTCCCATATTCCATAAGTTTTCCTATGTTTGCTGTATTAACATCAATTCCTATGGAATCAGATTCAACTATGGCATAGAAATTGCCACCGTATGATATGTTTACAGGTATAATTTTTCCATCAATATTTATATCTATTTTCTTTACAAAATATGATTTTACATCAACTATGGATACAGAAACTGGCTCACCATCCTCTATTTTTACCTTTGCTTTGACTGTACCTGCAACAGTATCATATGTAATTATTTTTTCACTGCCCTCATACTGAACATATCCAAGGGCAACAAGTGCGGTACTTACACCTATTGTGGCATGCCCGCACATGTCCAAATAAGAATGAGTAGTTGGATATATAACCGTGTAGCTGCTTCCAGGATTTACAGGAGGAAGCAATACAGCACCAAACTGGTCTTTATGCCCTCTTGGTTCCTGCAATAATGTTGTTCTAATATAATCATAGTGCTTGATAAAATAATTTCTTACTGATAATGCGTCTGGTAGATTTTTAGGTATGTCATTCCAGAAAATTATACGTGTGGGCTCACCCTCTGTATGTGTATCTATAACATCCAAGGTTAATTCGGATTTAAGGCTCATGTAATTAAAATTAATATTTTCTTAAATAGTTTTGGATAAATTATAGTCAAAAATCATGAAAACCTTATTTAGCCTCGGCTACATGAACAATTTCTCGATCTCTAATGTAATTCGAATTATATATAACAATATCAATAAATTTCTGGGTATATAATAACATAATTAATATACAATATTACATAAAATGTCCAAAAATAGTTCAACCCATGATATACATTAATTTCCTCACTGAGACCTGCTTATTTTATTCGTCATAATAATGTAGTTTTATTAAGCCATTATTTCTCAAATAGTTACATCACAAATTTAAGTTTATTCAATAATTTTTTATATATAAATGATAATTACAAAAATTTTAAAGTTTTATGATTAAACTAAACCTAAAAAATTATCATTTTGTTAACTTTAATGATATATGAATCTTGTAGAAGAAATGGTAAATGTTATACCTGACCGATATCAGGATATAGAATGTTATTATCAATATTTTACTTCTTCAGGTGTCTTTCGAACCATTCCGTTTTCCTTCTAATCCTGTCGACCATGTTCTTGGGGACGCCCGTCCTAGCGTGTTCGTGGTTGTCACCGGGATATCTAACCAGCACTGATTCCACACCGTTCATCTTCATTGCAACGTGAAACTGTTCGGCCTGCTATATTGGGCATCTGTAATCTTCTTCCCCAGTTATAAGCATTATTGGCGTTTTCGATTTCTTCACGTAACTGATTGGCGAAAAGTTCATGAGTTTCTGCATTCCCTCCTTTGAATATGGATCTTTCAAATCAAGTTCTAGGGCGTTGAACCAGAATCCTATGTCGCTAGTTCCTATCATGCTGAATAGATTTGATATGGACCTCTCTGATATTGCACAGGCAAATTCGTTAGTCTGCGTAACTATCCAATTCGTCATGTAGCCGCCATAAGATCCCCCTGTTACTCCTATTTTTCCTGTGAGGCCATACCTGGATCTGCACTCCTGAACGAACTTAAGTAGATAGTGCATATCTCTGCCGCCCCAGTCGCCTATGCACGCCTTCTCATATTCCTGCCCGTATCCTGAACTTCCTGGAGGATTGCAGAAGAGTATGTTGTAACCATTTCTGTAGAAATACTGAAATTCTATGAAGTACGTGTTTCCGTAAGCCGTGTGAGGGCCTCCATGTATGAAGAGTATGGACGGGTTCTCCTTTGAAGATACCATGGCGAAGCATTCTCCACCATCCAATTCAAATGAATCAGCCTTTACGCCCATCACGCCGGGATTAAGATCGTAATCAGTACCAAAATTGACAACGGAAGGATTTTCAATGTCCGAATAAACATAAGCAAGTGAATCTTTGAAATCGAAATCTACTATATTCCTGTTCTCTGGTGTTATCCTTTCCGCCTTATCACCGATCCTGTAAACATATGATGAGGATCTCTCCTGCCCGATGGCGTACAATGCATCGCCGTCAAAGACTAGGCGATAGTGTGATCCGCCGAAAGAATCACCTATTACCGAGTTGGCTGCATCATTTCCCAACGGTATTTCAATGTCTTCTTCCGGAAAGATGATGTTCGACACCCTTCCCACATCCAGGCCATAGTAACCAGAGAAGGCTATCCTCCCGGACTCTGAAACAGAGAAGTCATTAACTTCTGCAGGCTCTTTGGTTATCCTCTTTAGCTTCTTTCCGTCCGCATCGATTTCAAACAGATCTATGAGGCCATAATCATTGGAATTCTCAGTAGTGGATATTATGATCCGTCTAGCGTTGGACCTTATTGCGATAACATCGAAATGGCCAGAGTATATCTTCTCAGGTTTTTCATGAATCCTGTAAAGCGAATTGAAGGATCGCAGGAGACCGCGGCCGTTGAACCTGTACTTTATATCAGTTGCTTCAAATGGTTGGGTGTTATCAGCGGTGTCCTGTGCTATGACGTAGACCTCTTCACCAATGTATGCGTACTCCGATATCTTGGCAAAGGATGCGATCTCCCTGGGCTCCGATATGCCATCCATGCGCATCAGCGACTCTTTATCCTTCGAATACTTGACAAAAAAGAGCGCTTCTCCATAGGCCTTTGGATACCGCTCATTCCCTCCAAATGTAACCTGAACAACCTTTCCCGATCTATCCACCTTCTTTATCACGGAATGGTACTCATCGTCTTTTATATATTTCTCAGTAAAATATGCCCATCCTCCGCCAATGGATATATCAGTGGCAAACCGTATCCTGTAGGCTTCTGATGGGTCCATAAATATAAATTGTCATATAATATTTAAAAATTAGCCTTATTACGCCGTCTCCAGAGGCGAAATGTTTTAATAGCATGAAAGTGATTGACATTCATGCAGACCACAAGAAAAATGGCAACGGATAGCCTTATGGTGCTGATCACGGTCTTCGCGATCGGCGCACTGCCTGCATTTACCTAAGACTTTGATAGATCTTCCTATACTTTTGCCTCCGCAACCATAATATCGAGTCTAAAGATTCATTAGTATTATCTCCGCATCTTGATAAGCGGGTATGCAGTAGGTATAACGATATTCAGCCTTCTAGGGGGATTCCTTTTCGTCAGGTTTTCATCAAAAACTATCGTGGTGATATCTGTTCTATTCTTATCGATATTCACAATTAGGGCTAGCTACTCCGTGACTTGCCTCGAGCTTTTAATTTTCATAGTTCTGGGCGGTTTTAAGGTTGGAATATTCTAGGCAACTTCGGTTGCATTCCTTGGCGATGCGAATCCAAAGTCAAGGGGAAGAGGCATCATGGTCTGGGGTGTCATGGCAGGAATCGGTCTTCTTATGGCACCTTACATATTCCTACCATTCAACCACAATTATAAGCTGCCATTACTCATTTCGTGAATAATAGGCTTAGGATATCATTGATATTCTATGGATGCATACCTAACGTGTACAATGTGGAGAAGAAATCCAAGAACCCCCTGAGTGATATAGTGAACGGCTACTCAATATTCACAATTATTGCCATGTTCTTCTTTGGCTTCCCACTTCTCAACGTTCTACACTAATTCAATTTTTATGACATTAATTTTTAATCTTTTTCATTACCACAATGTGCTCATTAAGCATTGTATTCATGGTTTCACCAGCAACATTTGTAGGGCTATTCTTTATAGGCATCCTTTTATTTGGTATTTCCCTTATATAAGTATTTATATGGTCAAAACCATAATATTCAAAGAAATCCTTTATTGCCTCTGATGTAGGCAATATAACAGAGCTTACTGTCCTATTGGCGACAACATAGCATGAATATCCATTTAGCTTAATAATTTTAGAGACATTTTTAATTGACATTTGTAAATCATTATAAAAAGATGCAACCTCCAATGCCCTTTTATTATTTTTAGATGCTATTATATTTATAGCTTCGTTTAAAGTTTTTGATGGAAAATCAGGAATGGACTTTAATTTTATTCCACCCATAAGTTTTTTATCAATATTTTCATTGATTAGAGATAACCATTGTGATGATAACCTTGAATATTGGCCATATGCAACTGTTGTATGGGAATCACCATATGGTGGGGATGTCACTACAATATCAGCATAGTCTTCTTTTATATTATTATTAGGTATTTCATTTACAGAGTTGTACCCATATATTTTTATTTCAGGCATTTTATCTAATTTTTTAATTTTCCTTATAAATTCCGCCAATCCTTTTACATTTCTATGGAGCTTTTCATTTATAATTATAAATGGATCAGGATTCCATTTACTTAATTTTTCTTTACTATATCTAAATAATTTAAATTCATTTCTTCTAGTGTTTGAGCTTTCTCTTACAGTTTCACTGAATGCTATTTTAAAAAATAGATTTATATGATCGTCTTCTATTAAATTTATAAATGCCTTGATTTTGCCCAGTTTTATTATAACATTATTATTAAACCAGAAATCTATATTTTTTATTTCAGGTATTTCTGGTTTTAAGTTATTAACTTTTTCATTAAATTCTTCAATGCATTCTAAAAGTTTCTTTATATTTATATTGTAATCTGATTTAGACTGTGCTATAAGCCTAGCTAAAGGATTTAAATCAGTGCCTATGCCATCTATACCCATGAGCATCCCTTCTACTAATGAAGTACCTGTTCCGCAGTAAGGATCAAATAATGTTTTTGCTTCTTTGCCATATATTGATAATAACTTATTTGCAACTTGAGGTATCATCCTTGCAGGGTAATCATGGTAAATATGTGTATATCCTCTTGTATTTGCGTTATTGAATGTCCAATCATCCACTTTAGTTATTATGCTATCACCTCTGACATGGAAAAAATTAATGGTAAATCCTTTTCATGAACTCTAAAGCCGGTGCCATGGTTTCTAGCCATTGTGCCTTTGTCATGGAGCCTTAAATCTATTAATATAACTCCATTCTTAATGCTTTCTTTTAAAATATCCTTAGTTGTACCTTTTAATAATAATGCTTTATAGAATTCAAAGTATTCATCATCTCCCCTAAATTCTGATCTGGCATAAACTAATACTAAGGCAGGTATCTTATTGTTAAATTGCTCTTGAAGGTCAGAAAATTTCCATCTTACTAGTACATTGCCGTCAATATGCCTTACAGAAACCGCATCATTTTCTAAATATAAATATAATCCTGCGCTGTTTTGGGTGAAGCTCATTGTAAAATAAAGGCCAAGCCTGCCATTGATATCTTTTGTCCCATACCTTTTAACAGCCTCTAAAGGATCCATTATCCATGCGCCCCTATTAAAGGTAAACAATGTAATCATATTATCTGAATTATATCTATGTGCTTTTAGTTCTGCTCCTTCGAGATCTGGTAGATTAATATTATTTTCCTTTATTCCAAGATATGTTTCTAATGTTTTGCCTACGCCAGTAGGGCCTTTTCTTAATGATTTTATAAACCCCAGTTTTTTTATTTTATTAAATCTAGTAATAAATTCATTAATATCCATTAATCCACCTATGATTATCTTTCAAATAAATTTAAACATTTGTATATTAATAAGGAATCATGAAAAACAATAAATTTATTAAGGAATTCATTTCAGGATATGACACTATGGTATATTGTGTTTAATACACTGATAACAGGCAAGACTGCTAGGATATGGGAAGAAACAACTGATCGGAGGAATATATGATATATAGGAATAGACATAGCTAAGAAAAAGTTTGATTACTGCATTATAAATAATGAAATGAATAAATTAAGAACATTATAATTATAAATAATAACAATGGTTTCAAAGAGTTTTAAAAAATAATAGAAGTGTAATAGATTAAATGACAATAAATTAATGATAGCATGCTTCAATAAGCTATTGAATACCATATATTCCGTAATGAAGAATAATACCAATTTTAAGGATCCAGAAATAATAAATTAAACAATAACATTCGAAAATATCAAGGAGACCAGAGTAAGCTCTAACAATTATGTATAATAAATAAAAATAGTAAAATTAATATGGTATACTATTTCATAAGTGCTTCTATTTTTTCCTTTATTGTCTGTTCTATTAATTTCTCTATATCCGATATGTTTATATTACCATATTCCATATTTTATTACCTCCTGCTTTCAAAAGAGGTATTTCTCCCTGTTATTTAATGATCATTTCATTATTAACAGGGGGATTTATATTTACACAAAATATGGTACACAACCTTTAAATTTTATTAACTGAAGGTTTTTATGCAGTTACACATTATAAATTAAATTTTTTAAATTATAATATTTTCCTCTAAATATTTGGATTTAAACAATAGCCTGATTATTTGTATGAATTACATAAAATCGAAAAATTAAAATTTTTCTAAAATTTTAACAGAAAAATTATAATAATATTTAAATATTGAACTATTTTATCATTTTATGACTGCTAATTCTAAAAAACTTAAGGAAAACTCAATAGGTTTCTGGGGTGTTGTTTTTTATGCTGTATCGGTAATATTTCCGGCAGGGGCATTTGCTGTTACCGGCGTCACCGCAATGACCTATGGTGGGGAAACTGCACCGCTGGCATTTCTCATTGGAGGAATAACACTATTTCTGGCAATTATTGCCATTTATGTTTTCAGTGAACATATAAACAATGCAGGCGGATATTATAAGTATGTTGAGGCCGGCACACAGAATAGGGTTTTCTCAAAAAGCGTTGGCTTATGGAATGCATTCTGGGTTATTGGTGATATGATTGCGGCCAGCATTGTTGTTGGCTGGTTCACGTGGGTTGGTTTGTCAACACTTTTAGGTATAACAATTCCATTGTATGGCGTGGTTTTGTTATCATTAATCGTTCCAGTGCTTTACCTGATGGTGGGATATTTTGGAATAAAGGTTGCATCAGGAACAGCAATCACCATTGGTATGCTCCAGCTAATTATTTTTTCCATACTTGCAATAGGCTTTGTTACAAAGGCCCATTATAATAGCCTGGTATATTTTAATATTAATAATTCACTTGATGGTCTTCACGGCTTCTTCCTTGCCATGGTCGTTGGGGCATTCCTGGCATATGGTGGTTATGGCTCGGTTGTATCCCTCGGCGAGGAGGCAAAATTATCAAAACATAACCTTAAAAAATCAATTATTGTGGCCCTTCTGATCATGGTTGCATTCGATACCTTTGTTGTTTACAGTATTGTTGCTGCAGCCGGGCCGAATCTGGCAACTGTGGATGGGTCATTTGCACCGGGACTTTACATAGCCCAGCAGTTTTATGGTCTTGATATAGCTGTATTTGCATTTATTTTTGTTGTCATTGCACAGATATTTTCACCGGTTATATTCGGAAATAGCGGGGCAAGGACATTATTCGCACTTGCCAGGGATGGACTGATGCCAGAGAGCTTTTCAAGGGTACACAAAAAATATGGCAGCCCTTATGTTGCAACCATATGGTTATTCCTGATTGTTGTTATTGGAGTATTGCTAACAATAGTGCCAATGGTTTATTATTATGGTGAATCAAATGGCCTTTTTGACAGTTTTGCATTATGGGGCACTGCAATAACAATATTCACCCTTCTTTACCATATAGCCACAAATAATTCCCTGGCACTATTTATAAAAAAGAAAAAATTAAAAATGAAACCCATATCTTATATTATGGCACCAACCGCAGCATCTGTACTAATGGCCATAGCCATTTATTATTCTCTTTTGGGCCTGACAATGCCCCTTTCTGTTATATACATATTAATACCTACATGGATAATCATTGGCGTAATAATAATATATGCAAGGAGGGACTCAACAAATGTTGAAACAATTGACGAGTTAACAGGGGATTAATGATGGTTAAACCTGAATTTAAACCATTTACATTAGAGATTGATGGCGCATCAGAATTTTATGTGAAAAGTGGAAATAATCTTATATTGGATTTTTCAGGATCGGCAATGACAACAGGTTACAATTTCATAAAACCGGAATGGCTGGTGCCGCAGGTAAGCAGCCTTGTATTCAGAAATTTTTATAAATGTGAATTAAAAAATACGCTTAAAAAATTATCCGGATTTGAAAATTCGGCTTTCACCACAAGCGGAACAGAGGCCTGCGACACAGCACTAACAAGATATGGTTTTCCGGTTATTTCCCTTGAGGGTGCCTACCATGGATTAACATATCTAACAAAGATTGTTTCAAATGGTACCGGATATGATATAAATAATAAAATAATCCATCTAAAGATACCTGATAATAAAATTTCAGTGGAAAATGCCATTGAATATAACAACAGCCTGATTAAAAAAAGTCCATTTTCATTGGATAATGGAACAGTTATAATAGAACTTATACAGTCAGATGGGGGTGTGAATGTTTTACCAAAAGAGTTTATAAATTACATAATAGAAATATCAAAGAATCTTGGATTTCATTTAATTGTTGATGAGGTATATACTGGTTATGGCCGGTCTGGTGAAATGTTTTTATTTAAAAAATACAATATAAAACCAGATATGGTTTGCATTGGCAAGGGCATGGCTGCCGGCCTTCCACTTGGGGCGGTTTTATATAATAACTCCTGGGATTTGCCATATAATGATGTATTAAGCATGCAGGGCGGTAATATGTTTACCTCAAGGGTGGCACTTGAGGTTATTAAATCACTTGATGAAAAAAGGTTGGATTTTGTCAGGAATAATGGTGTTAATATAATTAAAAAACTATTGAAGATTTCAAATGATAAAATATCATCTGTAAGGGGGCTTGGATTTATGATTGGAATCGAATTTTCCGATGATAGGGGCAATCCTGATCCGGAATATGCATTAAACATTAGAAACAGATTATTTTCTGATAATCTGGCATGTTCACTTACAGGTGAATCAAATAATGTATTAAAGATCACACCACCTGTGCTTATAGATAAAGAAACGCTGGATTCAGGAATTGAAAAAATTATTAATGTACTTGAAGGATAATATTTAGAAATGGCAAAATCAAAGATATTTAGTTATTTACCAATGAAAAATCAGGAAGATTAAATTATATAATTAAATGATTGGGGCCTTATTTTAACAACATGGATTTGGAATATTTTATTATAATTATGATTTCTCATTCATTCTTTCTATCTCATTGGTTGATTTTCATCAATTCCTTATTTTATAAGGATAGTCATCGAATCTTAATAAATGTCCAAGTTTAATCTCGGTATTGTATATTACATTGGGATACTTATTCTCCCATTTATTTTTCATTTCATTGAATCTTATTTTGGCCTTATTCTTATTATCGCATTTAAACATTTTATTGGCATCATCCATTATTTCTAAATCCTTCTCCTTTACCTTGGATTTCAATCCCCTTATATAATATATGGTGCATAATTGAAAAGTTTAAAATTAAACGCATCTAAAGATCTATAACGAATAATTTATATACCTATAAAAGGAAGATAATGTAAATGCCGGGACGATTATATACAGGTGAGGAGAAATATAATATTATAACGGAATCGTTCTATAATCCTAATATTACTTTAACATAAATATTAAGAAACCATAGAATAGCAGGAGCACTATTTTATAAATATAAAGAACTCTTCAATGATAAGTCTTCTAATTTCTCCTTTACTACCTCTTTTATTATTTCTTCAATATGCCATATGTTTATATTGTTTTATTACACATTTTATTACCTCTGTGGTTCAAAATAAATATTTCTCCAGTTATTTAATGATTACTTCATTATTAACAGGGGGATTTATATTTACACAAAATATGGTACGCAACCTGTATTATGTAGGTAAGTGATATGAAAAGCAATAAATTTATTAGGGAATTCATGTGAGGATATCACACATTATACATTGAAATAGAAATCTTTAAATAATGTTATATTATAATATTTTATGATAGAAATAGAATATTGTGGAGGGAGAAGTGTAAAACGTAGAATGGAAGCAATTATGGCTGCTCCTAGAATAAATTTTTGTCCTGTTTTAAATAATAAAGAAGCAGATTATATTAGAAAGGCATGGGATAAAGACGCCTGGCCAGATGGAACAAAATGGGAAAGGATATGGGGGACTACATAAAGCATTCGGATTATTACCCCACATTTGTTATTTTACAACCAACAAGTTTTTGTAATATTTCATGCGAATATTGTTATCTCCCTCAAACAGAAAGAAATAAGAGAAAAATAATGGATGAAAAGATTTTAATTGCAACAGCAAAGCTTGTATTGTCTAGCAAAAATTTAGGAGATCATATTTCATTTGTTTGGCATGCAGGTGAGCCTCTGACATTGCCAATTGAATTTTATGAAAAATCCTTCGAAATAATTAAATCCTTAAATAAATTCAATTTAAAAATTTATCATAGAATTCAAACAAACGGAACACTTATAAATAGTAGTTGGATAAACTTATTTAAAAAATGGGATATTAGTGTGGGAATAAGTATAGATCCACCTAAATTCGTGCATGATAAATACAGAACAGATAGAGGAGGTAACGGTACATTTGATAAAGTAGTAAAATCTATAGAGCTATTAAACAAAGAAAATTACCCATTTCATGTGATTACCACTTTAACTCCCGAGGCGTTAAACTATCCAGAAGAAATATGGAAATTTTATGAAGAAAATGATATAAAAAATGTTTCTTTGAATCCCGTAAGTATAGATGGATTTAATAAAACAATCAGTTTAAGCTCAAGTGTTGCCTATAATAAATTTAGACTATTCATTTATAAATTATTAAAATTAAGAGAACAATCCAGAAAACAAATATTTTTTAGATGGGAAGATATGGAAAGGTTAATTATAGAAAATGGATCCCAAACAATACGGGATGCATCGCAGCCTCTAAAAATAATTACTATTGATAGTGAGGGTAATATATCAACGTTTACTCCAGATTTGGCAACCGAATACCATGACAAATATAATAATTTTATATTTGGCAATATTCTGAATATCAACTCGTTAGAAATAATTTTTGATAATCCAAAGTTCAAAGAAATTAAAAAGGATATTGATACGGGAATTACGATGTGTAAAAATACATGTGATTATTTTTCTGTATGTGGTGGTGGTGACCCTGCTATAAAATTATGGGAAAATAAAACATTTGCCAGTACAGAAACGTCTGAATGTAGATTATCTATAAAGTCACGTACTGATGGTTTACTAGACTACCTAGAGACATTACCACTAAAATAAAATGCAGATATTTAGCGATTTATGTCATAATAAGGTTTTGTTCTGTCCTGTTAATATTTCCTTTATATAATTTATAACCTATACATTTTCATTTTATCACCATTTTAGATTTATATGCCATTGCAGGTATGACGACATCATCTCCAAATGACAATGAATCATGCATTCTCTCACAATTATCATAATATATAACTTCATTCCATGTTGTAAAATAAGGTCTTAATGATTTAATTGTATAATTTAATATCTCCAATTTTCCATCGGTTTGAGGATGATCCATTCTTGCCAGTATATGTTTTATATTATTATTCGAATATTGCTGTAACCTATTATTGCTCCCTGTGATTCTATTCTTATCATTAGAAAAGAGCCGTGCTCCATGATCTTTAAGTATTTCTAATGGTTTGCCGTATAATTCTATTGCCCTTATTAATGTATTAATTGTATTATCGATTGTTTCCCTATTATAAACACCAAAGCCTGCAATGAATCTTGATGCATCATCCTCTATTATTATCAATTATTATTAATTTCTAGTTTTTATTGTATTCATTTTCTAATAATTTTAATGTTTCTCTACGATTATCAATTAAGAATACGGAATTCATTAAAATTAACATTTCTGTTAAATTGATTTGTAAAAGTGTTCATGATCTATTAAGTTTGATGATTTATCTGAATTTGATTTTACTGCCATTAATATGGAACCTGCAAGGAATATACTGAAATAGGCTGACCAAACAACATTCAATATTATCGCAATTTTCAATAAATGGTTATTAGTGCTGTAATACCATAATATACCGGCAAATATTGCAAGTATTTCTAGAAATAAAATAATAATCTGGGGTATTGCTATCTTTGCATTGCTTTTTCCCTCTCCCTTGGGTGTAACATTAAACGGCTTCTTTTTTCTGGAGATGGCATTAATAAACGATACAAATATATATGGGAACGCTAGGATTTCTACACACTGATGTATGTAAAAGGATTTAATGTTATAGTTCCGTGTATTTTTCATAGTATAAATAAATGTTATTACAGTTATCAGGAGTATTGGATAATAAATTACTATGTACATATATAAATTCACATTTAAAAATGCGATTCTGAAGAGTAAGAAAATTATCGGTGCAATAAGCATCATAAGCATTATAGGCCCTGATTTAAGCCAGTATAGGTATCCTGATAAATAATCATTAAACTGTTTGAATTTTAAATTACTTTTCAGTAAAGTGGGTAATAGCTGAAAACCACCCAAAGACCACCTGCCCTGCTGCTTCACATATGCCAGTGCGTCCTGAGGCGGTTCACCATACCATATACCAAAGAAATCTGCATATACCGATTCATACCCACGGTCATGGAGCATTACAGATGTTGCAATATCCTCTGTAACCGTGTCTTCCTTCAGACCTCCAACTTCCAGCAATGCATCTATCCTGTAAATTGTTCCGGAACCCAGGCTGAATGCTGATGTTTTATTTCTTCCCCTCATAACCACGTGCAAAAACGGTATCTGCTGCGCTGCTGCACCCTGGGAAATTAATGTTTTAATCTCTGTATAAGACTGTGGTACCTGCACAAAAGCCACATTTTTATCATTAAAATAGTGAAAAGTTCTTAGAAAGAAGTCAGGAACAGGTCTTTGATCTGAATCAAATATGGATATAAGGCTGTATTTATAACCATAGGTGAATAATGCATTATTGATTGCACCGGCCTTGTAACCCCTGCGATTTAACCTGTGTACGTAATAAATATTGTTATTTAAACAGAACTTTTTCAGAGACATTGATATACCATAATCTGTGGAATCATCCAATAAATATAAATCGCCATAATTATTCAATGCTGATTTTACGGCAATCAATGTTCTTTTTACCATCTCCGGGGATTCATTGAATGCTGTAACACATGCCATTACATGCATTGAAATTGACACATCGTTGTTGTGGATATTATAATCCTTTGAATTTTTATAATTACCATAAAAAACCAAAAATGTAAAAATGCCGATGGAAATGCCAAGCCATAGTAAATAGTTAAGCCAGATAAAATATATATTATTTACTGTAAAATACGTAATAATCACGGGAATTATAAATATTACCAAAACAATTCCAATGTTTTTTATTTTCATATTAAATCGTATTTTTTTCTATTGAAACATCAATATAATTATTCTCAACTTTCGTTTTAATTATTGTATTAACATACATTAAAATATTCTCTGTATAAAGTTCATTATCTGCAGTGAGCAGCAAAAGTTGCTGTTTATTTATTGAATTCATGAACTGGAAAAATACACGCCAGAATTCATTCTCGTATATTATACTGTTGCCCTTTTTATGTATGGGAATTACATCATCTATTCTATACATTATAATTAATGAATTATCTATTTCTTTTATACTATTTTTAATTTCAACATATAATTTTCCTGCAAGTGTCATTGCCTGGCCAACATCAGTTACCAACCTCTGCCTGAAATATGCCGGTGATAGAACCAGTATTTCAGTATCAGTATAATCAATGTTTAACTGGTCTCTTATATCCTTTTCCCTTGATGTTGCAAGTATAATAATATGCCTGTTATTATTCTTAGCATATTTTATGATTTTAGATAAAAGCATGGTTTTTTTTAGCCCACGTTGATCAGATAATAGTGCTATTCCACTGGAAACAGCTATGCTTAATATTTTTCCCTCCGATTCAAAGGAAAATTCATAATTTTTCTCACTATAACCCGGGATTGTATTTTTTATATTTTTGATCTTCCTTGAAAATAATTTTGAAATGAAACCACCGCCTATACTGCCTGATGATTTGCTAGTGCCCTTCTCGCTATCGGCTTTTTCATTTGTAATAGCATTTTCCATGGAATGGTAAGAGTAATCCTCCTCAACAATAAATGGGAAAACAATATTATATAAATTAATAACCAGTGAATCGTAATTACCAGATTTTAATAAATTTATTATTTCATTTGCCGTACCAGAACGATCATAATCAATATTATTTTTTTCTGAGTATTCATTTAATATTCTAATAACACCCTTTCTATTCCTTAATATTGAGGTTAAATACTGTAACTGATCCTCACTGTATATTTTATGGTGTTTTACATAGGCTTTTGCGATAATATCAGGATCAATGAAGTCCTCCACTGTTGATTCATCCACACCTATTTTTGATGGTATTAATTTTACATGTTCATCTATGTTCATTCTGGATAATTTCTCTTTTAATGATTGACCATATTTACTGTCATTTAAAATAATATAGAATGGAAAATTATTATAACGTGCCCAGAGCGCGTATGAATATATGCTATCATCCTCATTCTGGCCGATAAATGCGACATCTTTGCTCTTTATATTGTTTTTTATAACATTATATCTATCCCAGATAAAATTGAGTATTATCTGATCTGCTATGGACGATACAAAGAAAATCGTTTTATTTACAAAAAATGAATCCAGAATACCATAGCCCAGTGCGGCCCTTACAGGTGCAAGGACATCACGCTGATCTTTCCAATCATCCTGGAGATTCATAAGGTCTAAAATTTTTGTGGATGTATCAACCCTTGATAGGAGCAGAATGCTCTCAGGTATGTCAAGAGGAATAAAAAATGGTAGATGTGTGGTATAAATTATGTATATATTTACAGGTAAAGACTCTCTCAGGAATTCAAGAAAATTTTTCTGTTTCCCCGGATGTAGAAGAACACCAAGGTCATCAAGCAACAAAAATGAATTATGATAATCTCCATCTGTACTTGCATTTAAATTTATAAATACACTTAAAAACCACTGAAACCCATCACTTTCCATGCTTGGTGGCACAAGGTAGTTTCTTGTCGTCTCCGGGGTAATCATGACTAGAAGCATGGGCTCTTTACCGTTTTCATATCTTATTTCAAGCTTTCCCTCATTCTCGCCCCATACATCAGAGAGTTTTTTACTTATTATGCTGCTTGCCTTTTCAAAATATGCAATTTTCTGGTCAACGTCAAGTGTATCAATAATGTTAATGTTAATCTGTGCCATTTTTAGCAGATTAATAAACGTCTTATGCTCATCAGGATTCTCATTTAATTCCGTAAGCGTTACCTTATCCTCAAGCCTCTCATATGCTGAGAAATATACAAATCGTGGTATGCTCTTTAATGGCTCCGGTATTTCTTTGCCTGCGATCCGGGCCAGGCAATCGTCAACTGCCTGCGTTATATCTCTTTTTAATGGTCCATCTGGTACAGTTGCCTTAATTGTGTCAAGTATCATGAAAATTTTATTGTAATCCAATCCATTATCAAGCATATTTTTAATTTCCTTAATGTTCCCAAGTATCTGGGATAATATATCCGGGTTTTTTAGTTCATGTGCTATTATTTCTAATTTATCAACATAATTAAAAATGTCAGAGGTTAGATTAATATCATATTCCTTTGAACCCTGCTTTATATGATATGATGAATCGTAATACTTTGTTATAATAATCTCATCATCATCACTCCTCTTTACAGGTGAGAATTTTGCCTCAATAATTTTAATTTTATCTCCTGTAATTTTTTTATTCATATAGTTAAAGCTGATATCTCCAAGCTGCGTTAAATCAAACTTATTAAATGTTTCATCATAATTTAATTTTTCAAGTGCATTTAAAAGGCTACTTTTTCCAGCCCTGTTAGATCCAATTAATACTGTAGCCCTATTTTTTATGTCGATATATCCAGAGTCTATTATTGACCTAAAATTGGTAACCCTAAAACTTGTCAAGCACCATTTTGGTAAAGGGTTAACATTTAAATTGTCCGGGTTAATATTTATCTCCGTCATACATTGTCGGCTAATATTAATAGAAATTAATATTTAAGTCTATCTATTTCAGCTTAATAATGAAGAAAATAAATATATTGAGAAAATAATTATTGTTACATATTACTCTGAAGGAAATGAAATGTTATTTGGTAAATGCAAGTGTATAAATAAAAAATATATTAATGGTTCATAAAAAATTTTCAATAGAAATAAATTTATGGGGATTACATGCCAGCGCAGTTGAATTCTCAAACGTATTGTTAAATGCATCAATAAATTTCTTATCATTAGTTATTATATATTTAGATTTGGTGATAGCCGCAAGTATAGCCAGATAAATATCATTTTCATTTATTTTGTACCTATCTCTTGGATCCCAGTTTAATGATAGTTTAACTTTATTTATATCATCCATTTTTACATCATTCATGTGATTTAAAATTTCTTCAAATCTTGAGTTAAAATAAGGTGGTTTAACTTTACTTAATTTTGGATCAGTGCTTGCTATTCTAATAGTTTCTCCAGAAAAGATGTCGCACCAATATGCATCAAGCTGATCTGATACTAATAAATCATATATCTTCCTTGAGGGACTTATATTGATGGATTTATGGCTATACAGCATTGCAAGTATAACATTAGTATCAATAACTATTCTCAGCACTATTCTCCCTACTTTTACGCACAATTTCAACAAAATAATTATCTGATAATTGATTTTCATTCCAGAAGGTATTAAAATAATTATCTACATTTTCCTTTTTTAATGCGGACTTCTTTGCAAATTTTGGATAATAATCATATACATAATTTATTAATTGATCAGTATTCATTCTATTAAATTCTTCCTTAATTTGTATTACTGTTTTCCTGTAATCCACGTTAAGTGAATTCCATATTTTAGATGCATATTTGAAACCATTAGGTGTAAGCAATATTACATTATCGCATGCTATTAATCCCGAATCTATTCCTGCATTGAGATCTGCTGCAACCTGTTTTGAAAATGGACCGTAATATAAGGGTATAAAATTATATTTATGATTTAATTCGGTAAAAGGATATCTTCTTTGAAGAAGGAATATCTCCTTTTGAAGGTGTATTTTTGTTGGTATGGATTCATTATCCTTTAGCGATTTTCCCCTAGCATATATTAATATATATAACAGGTCATTAGGGTTATCCATGATATGTTAATGCTTTCATACATTTAAAATTTTTTATTTTATAATTATAATAAATTTAAAATGATAATATTATTAGTTATATTAATTTTTTAATTATCCTAAGGATTTGTGATATCCTGAAATGAGTTCCCTAATAAATTCATTGCTTTTCATATAACTTACCTCCCTTTTCTTCATATGCCATTGATGGTGTTACCACAGGCCTTTCATCCATACATAATGACATATGCCTTCTCTTATAATTATAATAATATACAACCTCATCCCATGTTGTAAAATAGGGTTTTAATGATTTAATTGTATAATTTAGCCTTTCTAATTTACCATTTGTTTGGGGATGATCTATTCCTGCCAGTATATGCTTTATATTATTATCATCCAAATACTGCTGGAACTTATTCTTATCTCCAGTAATACTGTTTTTACCATTGGAAAAGAATTGAGTTCCATGGTCTGTTATTATTTCTTTGGGTTTACCATATAGTTCTATTGCTTTTATTAATGTATTTATTGTATTATCAATTGTTTCCTCCTCATATACACCAAATCCTACAATAAATCGAGATGCATCATCCTCTATTATTATTAATTTCTCTTTTTTATTGTATTCAGACCAATCTATATGCCATAATGAATTAGAATATTCTCTTTCATACTTTACATACTTTCTCTGGTTCTTCTTATTTAAATCCTCATTTACCATACTGTATTTCAATAATATTTTGTATATAATGTTATGTGAGATTTTAATTCCATTTTTTTATTAGGTATTTCTCTATGACCAATGGACCTGATAATGGATAATTATACCTTATTTTTATTATTAAATTCTCTATATCTTTATCTATAATTTTGGTTTTTCTTCCTGTCTTGTATAATGTATTCTTTCCATATTTTAAATAATTGTAATATATTTTATTGATATACCTTGCTGAAACATTGTAAATAAATGCCAATTTAGTTGATGATTCTCCATTTTTTTTTCTGTTTTATTATATATTTTAATTTTTTATTGTTTAACTTCACCTTTTCTTTAATTCTCTTTTCTATATTATAATGTTTATATAGGAACTCAATTCGGGATATGATAATAAAACCAATTATAATCATTTTAAGTTTATCACGATTTTTGGAAAACAAAAACAAAAATTCCAGCCTCTCCAGTAATTCATTATTCATATATTGGTTTCATAATTCCACTGCATAACATCTGTTCTGCATTACTCAAATCATTATAAACATATAAAATATTTTTACCTATATTATTAATAATTTTAAATAATTTTAACCTGATTAAACATACCCTCTGTTTATTTTGATGTATCTGGTCTTACATTATTCTTTTTAAATATTTTTATATATCTATAAGCATTTAAATTATTATGGACGATACATACAGTCATATATCAAATATTTATGGGATGAACCATTATGAAATAGATAAGCCATTCCAGGAAATCCTTGAATTTTATGCTGGAAAAAGATTAAACCTTGACCGGCTGGGTTTATATGCCGGAAAGGAACTCTATGAAATTACAGATTATATAGATAAAATATCACCACCGGTACTTAAAATGTGGGGAATAGACGGTAATAGAATAGATAGCGTTCTTATAGATACCATGGAGAGGCAGGCCATTGAAAGGCTGATTAAGGACTTTGGCATTAATAAACCATATTTTCATGGAAATCCCATAATAGAACATTATGCAATGGGTTATCTTGTTGCAGATCCGGGAATATACTGCATCATAACACTTACACATCAAACCGCATATGCCCTGCACAAGTATGGCAATGGCGCCTTCAATGATTATGTTTCTGGCCTTGTTGGTGATTCAGATAATATAATGCTTGGTGCAACATGGTTTACCGAAATACAGGGAGGTAGCGATCTGGGTGCAAATCAAACAGTGGCGGAATCAAAAAATAATCTATGGTACCTTACCGGAGATAAATACTTTGCAAGCAATGCAGGCCTTGCCGATGTGTCATTAACATCTGCATTTCATGATGGAAACCATGGTGCAAAGGGGTTATCACTTTTTGTGCTGCCAAGAAGGAATGTTAATGGTGATCTAAATTACCATGTCAGGCGGCTCAAGGAAAAAAGCGCCACAAAGAGTGTGCCATCCGGTGAGGTTGAACTAAACAGATCTGAGGCCCAGATGCTTGGTGATGCAGGTCGCGGAATCTATTATATAACCGAAGACCTAATGGTTTCAAGGCTTGATAATGCTGCAGCGGCATGCGGAATAGCAAGAAAGGCTTATTTAGAGGCCTATTATTATTCAATGAGGAGAAAAACATTTGGATCACTTCTAATTGAACATCCTGGAATTAAAAGGGATTTGCTTGACATGGAGGTACTTTTGGAGGGTTCGATTGCACTGACATTTAAAACCATTGACCTCTTTAATAAATCGATAAAATCTGAACCACCATATGATGATGATTATAATTATACGAGGTTAATGACGCATATTGTAAAAAACATTACGGCAGAGTCATCTTCAATTATTACAGAGATGGCCACTGAACTTCATGGAGGTATAGGATTTTTGTCCGAGTTTCCAATAGAACGGTGGCACAGGGAGGCCTTAATAACACCCATATGGGAGGGTGCAAGCAACATACAGGCACTTGATATGATCGAGGCAATCCAGAGGAAGGAGGCACACATTAAAATGCTTCAGGACTTTAATAGAATGGTTAATGAAATTAAGGATGGCAGGGACATTGCCAGTTCATGCTATAGCATTATTAATGAATCCATTGACAGGATTTTATCCATGGATGATATGGAGTCACAGTTCCATGCAAAGTATTTAATGGATTTAATTGGCAATTCAATGGCCAGCATTCTTCTAATTTACATGGGCAATAAAACTGGGAATAATGATTTTATCACGGCCGGTAAGCTATATTTTAGAAGGTATGTGGAGAAAAAGGACTATGATAATGATGCGCTGCCATTATCTGATTCACTTATACATATAGAACGGCGTGAACGCCTGATTAAAAACAGGTGATAAAATGGCGTATGGTTATAACGTAATTAATATTTTAAAACGGGCCTACAGCCTGTTTCCAGAGCACAAGGTAATAGGAGAAAAAACAGTCACATACCGGGAACTGTACAGTAATGTATTAAAAATATCCACATCCATGAATGAAATGGGCATATCCAAGGGGACGGTATTTGCGGTGGCAGATTACAATTCTCTTGAATTTTTGGAACTTTTATATGCTGCTGCAATGACCGGATCCATAATTTATCCTGTTAATATTAAGCTTCCATGGAATATGGTTATGGAAACTATTAGAGAGTCAGGGGCAAGGTATATATTTGCCTCAGAGGATTTCATTAATGCAGGCATTGGAAGGGAGATGCCAAAAGACCACATTATTTCTATTGGTCCGGATCAAAATTATAAAAATTTTGATGATCTTTTGATTACTGATACATCATATGAAAGGGAAATATCTGGTAATGAGGATTATTCAATACTTTTTACCTCAGGAACAACTGGAAAACCCAAGGAGGTTTTATATACCAGCGAAAAGGCTGTAAACGGTGCCATGAGCATACTTTACCAGCTTGGCATGTTTCCATCCCCCGCATCACTGAACCATAATGATACGATTCTTTCATTAATACCGTTTTACCACATATGGTCCTGGGGTTCAGCATTTCATGCTGCATACCTTGGGTCCAGCTATGTTTTAACAGGAAAATATAGCCCTGACAATGTTATTTCCATGATAAAGAGAAATAAGGTTACGTGGATCAATGCTGTACCAACAATGGTTTATGATCTCATATCCCATGATGTTAATGATGATTTAAATGGAATCAAGATGCTTATAGGTGGATCACCGGTAAGCAACGGCATTGCCAGCAGGCTCAGGGCAAAAAACATAAAATTTTCCACCATTTATGGTGGGACAGATATGCTTGCAGCATCAATATCACTGGGCAATGATGGTGATTTGGAATCATTGCGTTCCATTACGCATCCTGTTCCAATGGTTGAGGCGTCTGTAAGGGACAGCTCCGGCAAGATACTTGAAAACAATACCATGGGTGAACTCTGGATAAGTTCCCCATGGCTTCCGGGAAAATATCTGAATATAAAGGAGCAGAATCCATATAATGGTGGATGGTTTAAAACAGGTGACGTTGCCATGATAACTAACAGTGGTGGCATAAAAATACTGGACAGGCTTAAGGACGTAATAAAGAGCGGAGGGGAATGGATACCAACATCAATTCTTGAATCAATAATATCTGAATTTCCTGGAATTGATATATGTGCTGTAACCTCCATTAATGATGAGAAATGGGGAGAAAGACCTGTGGCATGGATTAAGGCTTCAGGGGAAATAGATCTTGATAAACTTAGGGAATTTATGGATTTAAGAGTTGACTCAGGTGATATAAAAAAATGGTGGATACCGGTAAGTTTCAGGATAATCAAAGAAATGCCAATGACCAGTGTCGGAAAGATTGACAAGGCAAAATTAAGAACAATGGTGTAAAAATTTATCCACAAATAATATTTATTTAAAGCCTATCCATAGGAGCAGTATCCCTATGAATTCAGCATAGTAAAGAAATACAGGTATTGCCGCTATGTAAAGTGTTCCGGCAATGCTTACAACAATGACCCCGGCAATTATGCTCAGGAGTTTTATGTTTCTGGATTTTTTATAGCTTAATGCCGCTATTAAAATGATGAAAAACGCTGCCGGAAAACTTACAAACGATGAGGAAACCACAACCATCAATGGGAGTGGACCAAAAACAATATGGTGTATTATAATTTTCCCAACCGGATATATTATCAGTGTAATAAGCAAAAATATGGATGCAAGTCCTGTATATAAATAATAATAATTAAGGTATTTTTTATTCCCAAAGAGTGCAAATGACCCCATGGCAAGGAAATCAACAAGTATTGCAACCAGAAACAGGTATAGATCTATTAAAAATCTGGAGAATATCCCCGCAGCCATTAAAAGCTCAAGGAATACTGAAACAACAAAGACAAGAAGGCCCAGCCCCCAGTACAAAAGGTGCAGGCCATGATTTTTCTGATATTTCATAAAAATAACTGCGGTAAGGCCGGCTGTCAGAAGCAGGATGATAATAACGGATATTTCCACAAATGCCCTTGATGTAATAAGCATAAAACTAGGATTGTTTATTGCTATAAAACTTTATTTGCAAATTATTTAGGTATTTCAATTTAAGAAAATTAAAACCCTTTTGTAATGTTAACATCCTCAGCAAGAACATAGGGCATGATTGATGGCGATATCTCATCCCACCATTTTACATACTTTTCCTCAGATGAAACCTTTTTAATATTTTTAAGTATATTGGGTATTGAATCACTTATCCTTATTCCACCCATGGCCTTGCTAATTTTTCCATTGTTTATAAGAAATACACCGTCCCTTGGTACTGTTGAGAATATTCCATTTTCCTCGTCCTGGAATCTTGTGTACCATGCATTATTTATAAATATTCCATGGTCAACAGAATTAATTATATCATCAAATTTATTATTCCCACCATGCATGTGCAGCTGCCATGCATGTGGATATATTATCCCGGCATTTCCTGTGGTTTTTGTGCCGGCCTCCATGGCAGTGGAATATGAATGCAGGTATGTTTTAAGTGTACCATTTTTTATTATTTCAAGATTCTTTGTCAGTGTGCCCTCATCATCAACAGGATTGAAACCAATGCCATTTATATTCGCGGGCTCATCGCTTAGATTAACATAACCTGAGGCCACATTTTTGTCCAGCATATTCTTAAAAGGGCTGCTTCCTGATTCTATGTTAAAAAATGAAAAAAAGCCTGAGCTGTATGAAAGAAGATTTCCAATTACATTTGGGGACATTATAACATCATATTTCCCCTCAGGAATATCCAGATTATCATATTGTGACTGCAGTGGAAGAACTGCAGCATTTACCATGCTGTAGGGATCAATATTTTTAATTGAACCGGGGCCAAAATGATAGTTCTCCTGGCCTGATAAATTTCCCTTAAAGGACCTCAAAACAATCTCCATTCCGGGCCTTGAAAATTTTTCATCATTGTAAGGTGTTTTAACATGAACCGTTTCATATGATTGATAAATTACACCTGCAGACCTTTCAGCACCGTTTTTTAATGATGCGTCTATGAGCTGCTGTGAAATATCGTATATGTCCCTCCTTTCAAAGTTTGTTATTTCCATATTATAATCATTTTTCTCAGGATTAATACCATTATATGAAATGTAATCAGGGCTTATTGACAGCATCCTTTTTATTCTGTCTATTATATAATCATAGTTTAGGTTAATTGCATTAAATGATGCCTCTGCTATTTTCTTTCCCCTGGATGCAAATATCTTTATTCCTGAATCAAACCACCTGTTAAATATGTCCATGGTGTTATTTGAAAACCTCAATTCCTCGGTATCATCTCTTAATTCAATTATTGAATACTCATCACAGATTTCGGCAAGTCTTTTTGATATATATAAAATATCCATGGGAATCACTTTATATACATATTCCTGAGCCTTGCATGGGGTCCTCCCATCCAGACATCAACACCCTGCTCGGGGTCTCCCTTTCCGCATATGCCGGCACTGAATTTTAAATCATTTCCTACTGCATCCATGGATGTATAAAATTTTACTGTGTTTGTTTCTATCACAGGCCTTCTAACCTGTTCCATAATTTTGCCGTTCTTTATTATATATGCCTCCCTGCCAACATATTTTTCATTAAATCTTATATCGTCTATATTCCATTCGGTATAATTTTTTATGTATATTCCATTCCTTATATCCTCTATTAATTCATCGAATGTATAATCCCCAGGCTCAAGATAGGTTGTGCTCATTCTTGCAAGTGGCTCCATATCCCAGTCTGAGGACCTGCCACCGCCATTTGACTTTGAATTGTTTAATCCCGCACTTTCCCTGTTTAAAATAAATTCTGATGTGTACCCGTTTTTATACAAATACCTTTTTTTGGCCCTAATTCCCTCATCATCATATTTATAATAGCCGAAGCTTTTTGCAACATTGGGATCATCTATGATATTCACTGCACTGCTTCCTATTTTTAGAGGATAATTATCAGGCCTTATAAATGATTCGCCTGCCTGTGCGGACTCCCTTCCTGAAATACGGTCATATTCCATGGGATGGCCGGCAGACTCATGTGCGGCTATACCGCTTATATCCGGCCCTATTACAACATCGTACTTGCCTGGCTCCGGCCTGTGGGACCTTATTGCACCCTGAATTGACTTAATATCCTTTTTTATTATATCTTCCAGATTTAGTTCAAGTAGATTCTCATATCCGCCGGTATAGCCAAATTCATTATATGTCTCCTCAAATGACCCTGAATCGTAGACTCCAGCATTGTATACATAGTATATCCTTGAGTATTCTGAATTAATCTCTGTTCCTGATGAATTAATATAAAATTGTTTTATTTGCCTATCATGAAGGGCGTTCATTCTTAGGCTGGCACCGGCATTATCCATTAAGGCATCTGCTGATTTTAAAATATCAATTTTTTCAGAATCCGGGAAATCTGTAACTGCTTTTTTTCCATTTTCCCTCCATGCATCCCTTGTGCCACCACCCTGGTCAATTTTGTTCTTTCCCTTTAATCTGGATTTTTTTATTACAGCATCAAGTTTATCCCTTATGGCATCAAAATTGTCATCATTAAAAAACCCCATGGATATTGATCCGTTTTGAACCCTTACAGCATATCCAGAATCCTCAGAAAGGCCGGACCCTGTATACTTGCCATTATTATAATGGTAATAATTCTCACTGGATTGTATAAATCTTACCTCACAGTATTCGGATTGCCTTTCCAAATAACTTAAAATTTTATCTGCAAATTCCATAAAATCATTTTTCTTTTATTGTTGATTCATAATTTTTTAAAATTCTGCTTATGCATTTTCCGTAATTGTAGTCAGCGTCATCCCTTTCCATTGTCATCTTTGGCGTGATTAATTTTGTTCTAACAGAGTATTTTCCCCTGCCCTCTGTTTTGTATTTCCTAATGTTGAATATTAATTTACCTGTGTTTCCAATTATCCTGCACACATTTTTAATGAACTTGTCTGCCATAAAATATGTTATATCATATAGATCGCGGTCATCCTGGTCAAGGCCAGAAACCTCTATAAAGAAACCCTCCTCTGATCCGGTTTCAATTATATTGATTATATCAGATATGCCTATGATCCCTGTAACCTTCATGTTTTTATCCACAACCGGAACTATATGAAGGCCATTTTTAAGAAGTACATTTACAGTATCAAGCACATTTGAATCCTCATCAACATAAACCGGTGAATCCATAAGTGATGACACAACAACCTCAACCTTTGATTTTCCCGATGTGTATTCACCATAGGTGATTTTTTCCTTATCCATAACTGCGTAATTGATTATTTCCCTGGCCCTTAAGATGCCGGTAAGCTTTCCATTTTTTGTTACAGGTATTTCATACTCGTCCAGCTGCCTTATTCTATCTGCCGCAACCTCGATATCCTCGTTTTCCTCAACGGTTACAACGTCCGAATTCATTATTTCGAAATTTTTTATATTTTTTGCATTTGATATTATTTGTTCAAGATTTTTTATAATATCTGTTCTTGTTATTATGCCCTTAAGAATGCCCTTTTCAACAACGGGTATTGAATTAAGCCCGCTCTCCTTTATTAACCTTACAGCCTCTATTACATCAGCCTTTTCCCCAACAACAGGGGTATTGATTGAAAAATTATAAACCTTGGAATTTGTCTTAATGCTTCCCCTTCTAAGTATATTTTTATAGGTTAGCATTGCCACATATTTTTTATTATCCACTATTGGAAGCTGCTGGATGTCATTTGTATTCATTTTTGAAATTGCCTCAGAAACTGTCGCATCCTTTTCAATTGTCACAAGATCCCTTGTCATTAATTCCTCAACCTGCATTTTATCACCAGTATTTTAAACTCATTTTATCTATTATATTGTTAATTTCATTCGACATATTTAATTTATTGGATATTCCATAAAAAATGTCTGATATTAAATCCATGCAGCTTATATTATATCTTGTTATTTCCTGTGTACCAACCCTGCCAACCCTGTCTATTATAATTTTGCTTTTTTCCATTTCCTCTGAAAAAGTTATAAAATTAAAACCATTGATTTTTAAATAATTTTCATTTAATATTATCTGGTGTGTTTCTGTATCCTCCGTGCCGGGCTGGATCATGTCTCCATTTTTTGCCATGCTGTGTGCCAGGTTCCTGGTGTTTTTAACAACATTGCCGGCATATTCCTGACCAAATTTAAGCATCTCTTCCACTGCAATGGAAAGGCCGGCAAATCTTGATAAATTAAAATTATCGAATGTTTTAAAAATTGAATTTTCCTCTATTTTATCAAATAATTTATTATCATTGGTCATTATTATCCCACCCTGCGGCCCAAAGAATGTTTTATGTGTAGAACCATACAAAATATCTGAATATTTCATTGCATCATCCTGAAATGCGCCACCTGCAATAAGCCCAAGTACGTGTGATGCATCATATAGTAATTTTATTTCATATTTATCACATATTTCTCTTATTCTTTTAAGGTCATAATGCCTAATAAAAACAGACTGGCCCAGTATAATTGCATCCGGTTTTTCACTGGATGCCACATTTTCCAGTCCATCATAATTTATTTTATAGCCCTCCATTGGTACTGGAACAGATTTAAAGTTCAGTATGCGGTCAAGATTTCCGCCAAAATATCCAGGATATCCGCCATTATCTTCAGGTATTGCCATGATCTTTCTTTTATTTAAAATGGAAAGTATAGATATTTCTGCAGCAATGTGCCCTGATAGTGGCCTGGCCTCGGCATATTCAGATTTAAACAGTTTTTTTATATTTTCATGGGTTTCCGTATAAATTTCCTCCATGTATCTTGTTCCACCGTATATATTATCACCGTTTATTTCCAATGAATATCTGGATCCAAGGTCTGATGACATTGCGAGTTTCACGTTTGGGCTCAGCATATTTTCAGATGCCTGCATATTTATAACAGAATTCCGGTATGCATTATGTCTCATAATAAGGTCCAATACAGACATAGGACATTATTCCAACATTTTATAAATATTATTTTAAAATTAAATTGAACTTGAAGTTATTTCATATAAACCATATTTGTAATTAACGTGATATTATCATAATCAAGGAATGGTTAAATTTTATTTTATACAATTTTTATATTACCATAAAACGATTTTTTAAAAATAATTTTAATAATTGTATGCCATTGAATATATTCCCGATGCCAGTGTTATAATGCCCTGCCTTAAATCCTCAAGGGAAATCTTCTCGTCATTCATGTGTGATTCCTCAAGTATGCCAGGGCCATAATTAAGCGACGGAATTCCATAATGATTTGTAAACCTCATGTCAAATGTTCCCGGTGATAGTACCAGTGATGGCTTTTTTCCATTTGCCATTTCAAAACCCTTTATAAATAGTTTATAATATTTGCCATCTTTGTCCTCCAGAATTGAGTCAGTTATATAATGTTCCTTTATTTCAATGTCATATCGTGAGCTTCTTCCAAAGCTTTTTATCAATTCATATAATTTATCCCTTTCATCATTAAGGTTTTCTTCAGGTATTAACCTTCTGTAAACTGAAAACTCACATTCATCTGCAATTGTATTTGCCCATGTACCGCATCTTAAATAGCCAATTGCCATACCAGGTTTTTTTGAACCCTCTGGTATAATATTATATTTTGAAATTCTTGACATCTCAAGGTCCCTTGAATATTTATTTAAAAGTGTTATCAGATCAACTGCACCTGAAATTGCATCCTTGCCCAGATATGCCATTGACCCATGGCTTTTCCTGCCAAAGACCTTCACTGTGATAAATATTGCGCCACGGTGACCATAGCATATGTTATCCACGCCCAGTGGCTCTGTAAATATAACAAAATCTGTATTTTCCCGGGAGATTATTTTGGATTCCATTAAATAATACATTCCTGCATTTTTGTTGCCAACTGTTTCCTCGTCAGGCACTGCTGTTTGCATGATGCTTATTTTATCAAATATCTGCCCAACTGTATTTTCCAAGAGCTTAATGGCATAAATTTGCATTGCCAGACCACCTTTCATATCACTTGACCCCCTGCCATAAAGATATGAGTTGCTTATTAAAGGCTTGAATGGATCGGTTTTCCATCCTGTTCCGGCAGGAACAACATCGTAATGGCCATTCAGGGTAATTTTGAGTTTTCCATTTCCCTTAAGACCAATAACTGATGGCCTTGGGCCTGTTCCAAACTGGCACAACTCTGGAAGCCGGTTTTCTGGGACCTCAATAATTTTTGAACTGTACCCCTCTGAGTTCAATTTTTCTGAAAAAAGCTTTGCAAATTCCTCATAATTAGATCCCGGAGGATTTTCTGTGGGTATTTCAACCATTTGCCCAAGAAAATTTACAGCATCATCCATTATGTTATCTGCATTATTTTTAAGTCTTGATATTACATCTTCCATGATTATTACCTATAATTTTGGCTCGAATCTTCCATCTATGGCAGTCCAGCCCCCATCGACAAATATTACCGTGCCATCTATAAATGATGCTGCAGGCATGGTCAGGAACACTGCCGGGCCTGCTATTTCATCAACGGATGCCCATCTATTAAGTGCACTTCTCTCACTGTACGCCCTGTACCAGTCCGGATCCTTTTTTATCTGCTGTGTCAATGGTGTGTCCACAACCCCGGGTGCTATGGCATTAACCCTTATGTTATTTTTCCCAACCTCGGAGCAGAGGCCCCTGACAAGCTGTACAAGGCCGGCCTTGGTGGCAGCGTATGCTGACTGTCCGGGCTCAACAACAATGCTTCTTATTGATGAGAGAACCACAATGCTCCCCGCAACGTTTTTACCGATCATTGATTTCGCAATCTCCCGCATGGCCATGAAATTGCCCTTTAAATTAAGGTTTATAACTGTTTGAAACTCATCGTCTGCATAATCCAGGAACTTTTTTCTTATATTTATTCCGGGTGTAATAAAGCCTGCATCTATTTTTCCAAATTTTTTTTCTGTTCTTTCAACAAGGTCATGTATGCTTTCACCAGACCTTATATCAACAGGCATAAATTCAACCTTTTTATTTTCGCCAATTAATTTTTTTGCCTCCCCAGAAAGCCTGTTTATGTCATAATCGGCCATCATGACATTCCCGCCAAGAGCTGAGTAAAGACGGGATATTGCAAGGCCAATACCGCTAGCGGCGCCGATGACAAGTGCTGTATTACCGCTTACACTGAAAAGTTTGTTATCATCCATAAAAATACCTCTGTAAAAATAATGATAATTTATATATATTGTTTTTTATTTAAACCAAATAAATAATTTTACATATTTTTTAATATTGATTCAGTAAAATAGGATGTCGTTGCATTGCCGCCCATATCCGGTGTCCTTACACCTGACCTTATTGCATTGAATAGTGAATCCTCAATAATCTTACTAAATTTACCAAATCCAAGCCAGTCCAGCATCATGGAGGTGGACATAATCATGGCCGTGGGATTTGCAATATTCCTTCCTGCTATATCCGGAGCACTTCCATGGACAGGTTCGAACATCCCCATATTATCAGATATATTACCGCTGTATGCAAATCCAAGCCCCCCAACTGTGGCCGCACCAAGATCTGAAAGCACATCACCAAACATATTCTCTGTAACAATGACATTTAGTTCATCAGGCCTTATTATCATGTGCTGGGCCATGGCATCTGCATACATATATTTCGCAACGATTTCATCATATCTGGATGAAACCTCAGAAAAAATCTTTCTGAAGAACGCAAAGGATCTTAGCACGTTGCTTTTATCAACACAAACAACTGATTTTTTCCCATCTTTTGGGGAACCCTTTGTTTTTTTGGCAAGCTCAAATGCAAATCTTGATATCCTTTCAGTGCCCTTTCTGGTTATTGTTTGGTTATCTATGGCCAGTTCATCCCTGAGCACAAGGCCGCCAAAATGGCTTGAGTAAAGGCCCTCGCTGTTTTCCCTTATAATCGTATAATTTATTGAATCCGGATTATTATAAGACTTTAATGGTGATTCAACACCTGGTAAAAGCCTGACCGGCCTGACATTTGCATACAGGTCCAAGTTAAATCTAAGTGATAAAATAACGTCAAGTGCCTTCTCTGTTCCACCAGTATTCCTCAGCTTTGGATCTCCCATTGGCGCCTTTAATATTGCCTTATACTTACGTGCCTCATCCAGTATATGATCAAGGTCCCATTTACCATTATCAAGTGTTACTGCACCAATGTCATATTCAACAGGATTTATATTTAATCCAAAATTCTCATGCAGTTTATTTATTATTTTAATTGCCGCGTTCATAATCTCAGGTCCAATGCCATCCCCATTCAAAACCATTACATCCATGATGATAATAAACCAATAATGTATTAATTATTTTTTATTTAAACACAAAATATAATCATTGCAGAATATCATTAAAAAAGTTCTGATGCAATGATATCTTATTAATAATCTACAATTAGGCCCTAAAAAAATATTGAAAGAACAGCCAATTCTGCGGCCATTCTGGCCATTTCTGCAATTTTGTCAACTGGTTCAGTATATTTGCATGATGATACACAAAACACGGTATCGCCATCTAGTGAGGTACTGTATGGCCATATTCTTGAGGCAAGACCAAAATTTGCAGCCTCTGCTATATAATTTGCCTCACTGTGAGATATTATTGCATTTGTTATAACAGCCGAAATGGTTGTATTAAATTTAAAATCTCTTGTAAATTCATTCCATATTGTTCCTTCAATAATTTTCTCTTTTAATTTATTAAGAGACCCAATACTTTTATTTGTTAGATTCCGGCCATTTAGGTCATAAATGTCGCCAAGGCTATTTAATATAACATAGACGCCGACCCTGACATTATTTAGTGAAATTTCATAATAACCCTGCCCAGACCTAATCCGCCTTCCATTGCTGTACTTGCTCACTGTTGCACCTGTGCCTCCCCAAAATGGGCCAACTGGTATATTTTTTCCAATGGTTTTAAATGCCCTTTCAATCCATTCACGGTCAGGAATTTCTCCATTGACATCAAGGTCGTATATGGCTGCAGCGGGAACAATTGGAATGTAATTATCATCAAGCCTGGAACCAGCATTAATGTTCCTTAAATAACGGTATACCTCAGATATAAGTGCAAGGCCAAATACGCTTCTGCCTGTCATTAATATCCCATCAATGGAGTAGTCCGGCCTGTGGTTTGAGTTAAGCAGCGAGATTTCATGGCTTGCCGGGGAACCACCTGATTGAAAAATTCCTGATGTGTTTGGCCTGTCGCACAGAAGCATTGTCATTCCGGAATTCCTGTTAATGTCAGTGTAACCGCATATGCTAAATCCATCTATGCCCATTTCCATAATTTTAGTCTGCAATTCTATCAGGTGCCCCATGCCTAAATGTTTCTGCGGAGAGCAGCATGCCTGAAACCATGATTAATTCAGCAAGGAATAGCCAGAGTGTCCATGCAGCAAATAAACTGTGCATAAAGGTTGAAAAGAAGAGTACTATGCTTATTGCAAATCCACCAAAGACGGCACCACCATTGTAGGCAAATCCCACCCCTGTGGTCCTGAACTGCTTGCCAAAGGACTCTGCCAGAAATGCGGGAAGCGTTGAGAATATCATTGCCTCAAAGAAGGCCTGTACACTGAATGCTATTAAATCATTTATTGCACCGCCCCTAAACGCAAGGAATGCAATTGGGTATGTTAAAATGATGAAAATTAATGAATATACAAGTATGCTTTTTTTCCTTCCAACTATTAAGAGCGCTGTAATCCCGCCAATCCAAACACCAAATAATGATACAAGATTAATCAGTGCATTATATGTTCCAACCTTTGTATTGCTCATTGCAGGATTAAGTATTGATAAAAGGGCCGGATAAAATGAAAATGTAACGGTATTTATGAATAATAGACCGGAGGTAAAAATTAGTGCGAATATTAGTGGTTTACCACCCTTTTTGAAAAGTCCAACAACCGGCTCCCTTAAAACCTCCTTATTTTTTTTCATATCATCAAAAACAGTTGTTTCAGATGTTATATACCTTATTATTAGGGTTAGCATCCCAGGGATAATTGTTGTATAAAATAAAACCCTCCAGCCTATTATTGCAAATTCTGTTTTGCCATAATATGATGAAAGCGCTGCAAAAACAAAGGAAACTATAAAAAATCCAGTTCCATAACCACTCTGAACAAAAGCTCCTATTGGTGCCCTTTTTGCTGCAGGTATGTCCTCCATTGAAAGCGTGGTGCCACCACCGTATTCCGCCCCTGCAAATGTCCCCTCTATAAACAGAATAATATAAAGCAAAACGGGTGCAAGTATGCCTATTGATTTATAAGATGGCAGGAGTCCCTTTGATGCAGCAAAAACTGAAAAACCGACTATTGTTATTGTTAACATGTTTTTTCTTCCTATTCTATCCCCCAAAAAATTTCCAAGTGCCACAGAACCCACAGGCCTTGCTATTTCCTCAACGGCAAGCCCGCCAAATGTGGCAATAAGCCCGTATATGCCAATGGTGCTTGGGAAAAACACAGTTGAAACTGTAACCGCAACAAGTGCATATGCAATTGTTGTATAGCCATCCATTAACCATCCTGAATATGCCGAAATTACCTGAAACCATCTCTGTTTATTTAAACCATAAACTGCCATGTTAATCATACACACGATGTGTATATAAATTTATTTTTTGCAACGAAATATAACATCATATTAAAAATTTATGCATTTTAATTTTATTTTTTTATGTAATTTCAAATCATATGAAGTGATTATTTTAAATAATAGAAAAATTCAGCTATTTTTAACACTTATTTATAGCATAAATTTAGATTAAACCAAAAATAATGGGCTGGCGACCTAATTGTAAATCATAATTAAAACTTGTAAAATTACATAAATAATTTTTTGTATTAATTTGAATTATTGTTTTTATGATAAAAATAAAATGGTTAAGTCATGCATGCTGGCTTATAGATTTTGGAGATCTTAGAATAATAATAGACCCGTTTTTAACAGGGAATCCAAAGGCACCTGTGCGCGCTGATGAAATTAAGGACGTAAAATATGTGCTTGTTACGCATAATCATTTCGACCATATAAATGATGCCTTCAAAATTGCAAGGAACAACAATGCAAAGGTTATAGGAATATACGAACTAACAATGTATCCCGATAGGGATGGATTCCCTGATGAAAATATTATTGGAATGAATAAGGGATCCTTAAGTGATCTTGGGGACATATCCATTGGCATGGTAAATGCCGTGCACAGTGGAAATGAATCCGGATTTATAATTAGAAAGAATGGTGTAACAATATATCATGCAGGGGATACTGCCTTTTTTGGTGATATGAGGTACATAAGGGAATTTTACCATCCTGATATTGCAATGCTTCCAATAGGTGGATTCTACACCATGGGACCGATGGAGGCGGCAAGGGCTGCAGAACTCATTGGTGCAAAAATTACATTCCCAATGCATTACGGTACATTTCCTGCAATAGATGCTGACCCAAAAAAATTCAAGGAACTTTCTGATAAATACACAAAGGTTGTTATACTTAACCCCGGTGATGAATATACATTATAATAATTTTAGGCGTTTAGCTGTGTTATTTTTATATTTTTAATATTTACATCCTGATTTTTAAGGTATGCAATATAAATAACATTGCTGTAAAAATTTTTAACATTTATTGAAAATGTTATATAATCCCGGTTTAAATCATTATTTACTGTTTTGTTTAAAACAACGCATTTCCCGGAGTTAAATTTTATTATAAATGTCGTGTTTTTCTCCACTGTGCTGTTTAATATAAATGTAATGCTATAATTTCCCGGAAGAAGATATGTTTTATTTGAATCATAGATGTTTAATGCATTCTCATCAAGCTTACCAAAATATGATGTATTTTTATTTATAAAAGGCCCCTCCGAGATGCCATTAACTGTCTGAAAATAATTATAACTGTAATTATTGTTTGATGGAACATATAATTCCGGACTTCCAGTATAATTTAATTTCAAAACCATAATGCCGTAACCCTCTGCCAGTATCCCATATAAGCCACTTGATATGTATTCCTGTGCCAGTTCAGCAAGGCTTATATTCTGTGAATTTTTTACATATGTCTGGGAATCCGAGAAATCTGCTATAAGGTATTTATAGTATGGAACCTTTTCGGAAATTGTTGCATCAGGGAATGCGGTTGCATTGTAATTTTTGTAAAATTCAGGGAAGATATTATTTCCTGTTATTAATGATGAATTATTATTAATTATGCCCTTTATTTCATGCATAAAATTTATTTTGGCCACATTGATGTTTTTATTATTTCCACTGAAATAACCAATGTTTGCGGGCTCCATGGATGCTGGTGACAGCGGGCTCAGTATGGCAAATCCAATTATGCTAAATAATACTATTACCAGCATTGAATTCTTAAAATATTTTTTAATTTTTTTAAAGTTTGGGGAAATATCAATTTTTTCTAATATTACATATATTCCAAAAATACCGGCAATAAAAACAAATGGTATAAACATCATTGAATACTGAAAGCCTATGAAATAATATGGTATATATGTTGAAAGCATTGCATATGCAAAATATGGAAGTGCGGGTAGCAGCCCTGCTGGATATTCTATAAAAAGAAAATCAACTGCCACGAATCCCAGTATAAGAAACAGTATTTTTATATCATAATTCGCAACAAGAACTGATATTATTTTTTCTGGATTATAAAACAGCACTGTTAAAAATCCGGTTAGGCTCCTTGAAACGCTGCCTGAACCGCCTATAATAAGGTATGTTGCCTCAGGTATATGCCCAATATAGGATTTCAGGAATCCGGCTAGTATATAATAGGAAAATAGTACTGCAAATGATATGCCAAAATACATGCCATTGCTAAGTTTCCTGGGCCTGGTAACTATTCCCCTTTTATTTAAAATAATTTCCATAAGTATAATCATCATTGCTATGAAAATAAAATTTGAATGCAGGGATATTATCAGGGCGAGAAATATGTAATATAGTATTCTTTTGGCCTTTAAAAGGTAATAAAGTGCCATAAAATAGAAGAATGGAATAAATACCATAAGATGAAAATCAAAGTATACAGGGCTCTCTGTAAGCGGAGACAATATAAATGCAACGGGCATTATAAATGAAATAAATTTAAGTGTGCTGCACTTTATTCTTTTATTCTTTGAACCATTCTCAAGCCGGGTTAAAATTTCATCTGTTATATAATAAAGGGGAATAATTGAAAAGCTAAGAAATATTGATTGAATTATTAAAAGTGTGTATTCTGATGGAAAAAAATAAAATGGTATTTCTATTAGGAATATAAATGGTGAAAAATGCTCCGCAAGGTAACTTGAGCCCAGAAGTGATGTATAAAAGAATTTACCCTTAAGAACAGAATAAAATACCTGTGAGTAAAGACCAAGGTCCCATGCATAGGCCTGAAAATTATAGGCTTTTAAAATTGAATAATATGAAAATAATATTGTAAATATTGATGCGACAGCGTATAAAATTATTACCGGTTTCCTTAATATGAAGTTTATACCGCCGCCAATTTTATTATTCATTGAATCATATAATTAAACTACTTATAATTATTTTGTCATTATTTTAATTTCTTAATAACAATATTTTTATTCACATGGTTTATATGCTTAAATGAAAGGCCAGAGATGGATAATTGATATACTGACATTTTTGCTTTTTGGTTTTCTGCTTTTTGAGCTGATTAAAACTGCAGTTTTAATGCCGACAATAAGAAAGGAATTAAATTTAAGCCTTGAACAGGAGGCACTCCTGCTCGGTATATTCTCAGGCGGGCCTGGGATAATCATGGGATTATTTGGTGGGATCATAGTTGATAAGATCGGTGCCAGATACGGCGGATTATTTCCATTGATTGCATTCACTGTTGTAACCATTGGTGTTGGTCTTTCCAGGAATTTTTCCCAGCTTGCAGCTGCAATTATAATATTCGGAATCTTTGAATCATTCACCAACACTGTTGTTTATAAATTAACAGGAAACTGGTTTGGAAAACACGAGAGGGGGCTTGGGGCTGGAATCACAAATTCAGCATCACCATTTTTCACATTTTTAGCCCCTGCAGTGGCCATACCACTCCTTTTATTTTTCCACGGAAATTTCCATGAGGTTTTTCTGCTTTTTGCGGTATTTTCAATTCCCCTTTTAATAGTATGGGTCTTATTTGTTTATGACAGGCCAGAGGAATCAAGATTTATAACAATGGATGAATTAAAAATAATATATTCTGATGAATTATCATCAGGAATTATAAAGGAAGGGGAACTTGAGGAAGCGTATAAATCCCATAAATCATTGGATAAAATAAACAAAAATATTAAAAGTTCAAATTCAGTTAAAATATCAGATGCATTTAAATATATATTTAGCAGCAGGGACAGTCTTGGATTAATAATAGGAATAGGCATAATGAATCTTGTCTGGGCAAGTTATTCCGAGGTGCTTCCTACATACTTTTCAGATTATCTATTATACTCAAACAGCATTCTTGGGCTTTACACAACAATTACCTATTTTGCCGGCTTTCTTGGTGCCATAGTTTCCGGACTTTTAACACTAAAGTATCCAAAATTGCTAATTATGAAAATCGGTGTGGTTGTAAGCACCATTGCCACAGTTCCATTAATATTTGTTAATCCCGGTATATCACCGTATATATTACTGCCGGTAACTGCAATAGGATTTTTTTCAATACTGCTATATTTCCCGCCATTTTTCTCATACACAGCAGATTACTTTGGAAAGGCTGTTCTTGGTAGGGTTCTAGGGATTCAGTTCAGTTTCATAGCACTTGCACTGGCCTTTGGTCCCACAATTATGCTTGATATTGCTGCGGCCATAAACTGGAAAATTTCCTATTTATTTGATACCTTTATGGTCATAATCGCAATAGCCCTTACGTTCATGATAAGAAAAAACAAAAAACTTGAAAAGCTGGCAACAGAGATGGAAGCTTAAAATAAATTAATAGAACTATATTAATATTTTTATCTGGAAGCAAAGTTTTTGATATTTTTTTGTATTTTATTTTTTTAAAAAAATAGGTTTATTAAAAATTTTTTTATTTTTATTCACAGACTTTCTGGAAGTTAGTTAAAAAAATAAATTTGAAATTTCATAAAATACCATCTTATTTTATAGTATGATATTAAAGTTTTCTTTAAAAAATATATATGATAATCATATATATCCCCAATTATTATAATATATTAAGTAAGAATTTTATTATATATTCCAAAAAATGATGCAATTATTTATAAATATTTACAGTATAATCACAAAGTTTAAATAAACAATGAAGGTATATAATTATGGAAAGTACTGTAATTAGAATAGGAGGTGCTGCAGGTGACGGTGTTCAGTCTGCAGGTTTGATACTGGCAAAATCTTTATCCAGAAACGGTCTATATATTTCAACATATAACTATTATCAGAGTTTAATCAGGGGTGGAGAAAGCTGGTACCAGGTAAGGGCATCAGAGAATGTTGTTAAAAATCAGGGTTCCGGCCTAGATATTTTAATAGCCCTAAATGAGGATGCACTTAACAGGCATACAAATCCGGGCATAAATGAGGGTGGCGCATCACCCCTTTCAGGAATAGCAATTTTTGATGACGAAATGATAACAAATTATAAAAAATATCAAAACATTAAATACTGCCCCATACCTTTAAGGGATATAGCATTAAAATATGATAAAAACTCACTGCTAAAAAATACCGTGGCACTCGGAGCCACAATGGCTGCCCTTGGCCTGGGCTTTGATACATTTTCCGGCGTGATTCAGGAAGTTTTTGGTAAGAAGGGAAAAGTCGCAGAATTAAATGTTTCCGCCGCGAAGGATGGCTATGATTATTATCTAAAAACATATGGAATTTTTAAAAAACTGCATCCAGTCAACCGGAAGCTTTACATCGCATCCGGTGGTGAGGCAGTGGGTCTTGGAGCAGTTAATGCCGGAATGCAAATGTATTTTGCATATCCAATGACACCCGCATCATCCGCACTGCATTTCTTTGCAAACCATGCAAAAAAATATAATCTGTTTGTAAAGGTAACAGAGGATGAAATATCGGCCATAAACGCAGCCATAGGTGCCAACTATGCAGGTGTCAGGGCCATGACAGGTACATCAGGCGGTGGCTTTGCACTTATGTCTGAGGCAGTTGGTTTGGCAGGAATGACAGAGGTGCCTCTTGTAATTTATGAGGCACAGAGGCCGGGGCCATCAACAGGACTTCCAACAAAAACCGAGCAGGGGGATTTAAACCAGATTCTTGGTGCAGGCCAGGGGGATTTTCCAAGAATTGTGCTTGCACCTGGAAATGTTACAGAGGCATTTGACCTTGCAAAGGAGGCATTTAATCTTGCAGCAGAATACCAGCTCCCTGTTTTTATCATGTCAGATCTTTACCTTGCAGAGCATGTTGAAACATTAAATAACATAGATTTAACATATAAAATGGAACACGGATTAATAGCGCAGGATAATGACCCTAATTTTAAGAGATATGAATTTACAGAATCTGGAATTTCAAAAAGGGCAATACCAGGTCAGAAGGGATTAATGCACAATGAGGATTCAGATGAACATGATGAATACGGCAATGTTGTAAGTGATGAGATCACTGACCCAAAAATAAGGTCATTAAGCATGGAGAAGAGAATGAGAAAGCTTGAAACATATAAAAAGAATATGCCACCAACAAATGCATATAGGGCGGATGGCGCAGAAAACCTAATTATCCAGTGGGGATCAACAAAGGGTGTTGTTGAGGAAATAGTTGATGATTTAATTGATGAGGGATTTAGCATTGGAGCCCTTGAAATAAATCATGTATACCCACTTAATCCAGATATAGCAGGGCACCTTAAAAACAGAAATAGGATAATTGTTGTGGAAAATAACTTCTCCGGCCAGCTAAACAGGTTAATAAAATCAGAATTTTTGGTAAAAACTGAGTTCATAGGAAAATATGACGGTGAGGCATTTTACCCGGATGAATTAAAGGCAAGGGTAAGGCAGATGCTAAACATTCAGTATGAAAATGTAAAAATAGGGGGTGATAAATAAATGATAACAATGGATAATTACAAGGGCAAGGTAAGGCCGGACTGGTGCCCAGGGTGTGGTAATTTCTCACAATTAAGGGCAATAACAGAGGCGCTTGTGCAGCTAAATATAAGCCCTGAAAATGTGGTGATTACCTCAGGAATTGGATGTTCAAGCAACATGCCTGAATTTATAAACACATATGGATATCATGGGCTTCATGGCAGGCTTGTGCCTGTTGCCGCAGGCATTAAATGGGCAAACCCGGATTTAAAGGTAATAGCCTATGGCGGCGATGGGGATGGATTTTTTGAGGGTACCCAGCATTTCTACCATTTTGCCAAAAGAAATGTTGATATAACATACATGGTCTCAGATAACCAGGTCTTTGGGCTTACCACAGGTCAGGCATCACCAACGACACCCATTGGCATAGTAACAAAGGATACACCTGATGGAAATATAGAACCACCATTTAATCCGCTCCATTATGCACTAACCGCAGGTGCATCATTCGTTGCCCGTGGTTTTTCTGGGGATATAAAGGGGCTTACAGAAATAACAAGGGAGGCAATTAAGCACAGGGGATTTTCCTTTATAGATGTGCTGAGCCCATGCACCACATATAATAAATTTAATGGGTATGAATTCTATAGAAAGGCTGTTTATAAACTTGAAAACAATGATAAAACTGATTTCTATCAGGCCTATAAGCTTGCCTCTGAGTGGGGAGATAATCATGCAATACCCACTGGCATATTCTATGAGGTTGATAAACCAACATATGAGGATGCAGATGAGGTTATATCAAAAATCTCACTGAAAAATACAGACCCATATAAATTAAGCGAGGAGGATCTTCAGGAATTTTATTAATTTTTTTATATATAATTTAACCATTCCATAACAGGATCATACCTGCCATCTATGGATATTTCAGTTTTATCATCTTCACTGACAATTACAAATTTATAAAAATAAACATAGCCTTCTATTTCCTCCCCATACATTATGTGCTCAACCTGTTTTCCATCCGGAAAATGTTCAACAGCCTCAGGCATGAATGGAATAAAATGCAGTTCTAGAATATTGCCTTTTTCAATAATGTCAAATCCGGAATTTTCAGATACGTATTTTTTAAGCTTTTCAATCTCTATGGAGGGTTTATCAATATCCATAATTAAAAAAAGCCCATATTATATATAAACTTAATTAATTATCTCTTAATATATAGGTATATGTAAATATTTTTATATATTAGGGATTAAAATATATCCATAAATTCATGCATCTTTCCTCCATATTCAGATTATGATTTCTGTTAACCATGTTAACATATACCTTTGAAAGTTATCATACCAATGAATTAGGTATGCTTAGTATATTTAAATTTAATTCTTATGTGGTTCATTTTATAAGGAATTTGAATCACACATAGTCCATATTTAACTTAAATGATCCATAAGCATATGCAAGAAATATTATTATATCAATTTCAAACATATATCTATATGAGGCAACCCGATAAAAGAATAAAGGTAATAAAAAGGCTTTCACCTCTGTTATGTGATTATAATATTGATACAATAAATGCATAATTTAGTATTCCCGTGCAATACGTATAATGCCACAAAATAATACCATATGGATTATGATTTTCTGGAAAACCCTGAAATCATTGTAAAATCATATCCTGGAAAGTTATATGGTGATTATATTGAAGTTAATATTAATATATATAAAAAATAATTTTAATAGTATTAATTAAATATACAGTAAATATTTGATTGGGTGATAATATAAAGGATCAAAAATTAATAAGTGTACCTGTTGCAACTGCAGTTGGCCTCGGTGCAATTATAGGCGCAGGCATATTTGTCTTAAGTGGAACAACAATAGCCTTGGCAGGTGCCAATGCATTAATTGCTTTTGCCCTTGTTGGTGTTCTTGCAATAATAATAGCCATGGAATTCGGTGAGCTCGGATCCATAATGCCGCATGCAAAGGGGGCCTCATTTTCATTTATTTTTGAGGCATTCGGCAGCGAGATGGGTTTTATAACCGGAATTCTCTTATATTTTAGTTTCTCCACAGCAATTGCGGCAATAGCCCTGGGCTTTGGTTCATATCTTGGAAGCCTAACAGGCCTTCATTCTGGTTATTACTCCATTATTTTTGCAATTATTTTAATATTTGTATTATCAATTTTAAATATTATTGGAATTAAAAAGGCTGCAAGTGCAGATTTTTATCTTGTAATGATAAAGCTCGGAATACTGACAATTTTTGTTATTTCCGCAGTTGTGCTTGCATATTCAACAAAAACATTAAATGTATCAAATTTTACAGTTCCACCCTCCAAGGATAATGTTTATGCGATATTCTCTGCAAGCATAGCTGTATTTTTTGCATATTCTGGATTTCAGTCAATATCTACATTAACATCAGATGTTAACGGCGGTGCAAACAAGGCAGCAAAGGCAATAGTATTCTCAGTTGTAATAAGCATGATATTCTATATATTAGTCGTTGTTGCATTAATATTAATGGTTCCGGCCTCAAAGTATACTGTATCTGCGGATCCATTAGCATTTGCATTAAGTTATGTACATGCACCGTATTATCTTTACTTTATTGTAACAATAGGTGCCTTAATAGCAACAACTTCGGCAACGCTTGCAATGATAATGACATCATCCAGAGTGCTTTACCAGATTGGTGAAAATAAGCTCCTTCCAAAATTCTTCAGAAAATTTAATTCAAAAAAAGATGTGTCTGTCAATGGTGTTATAATTTCCTCAGTAATAGGAATTGTAATGCTTTTCTCCGGCAATGTGTATATAATAGCAGCAATAAGCAATTTTGGGCTTTTACTATCATATCTTGTATCAAGCTTTGCAGTAATACATTTTAGAAGAATAAAAAAATCTGGAACGTTTAAAACACCTTTATACCCATATACAGTTATAGTTGCCATAATATTATTAGTTCTTTTCATATACGGAATGCCAAAGGAAGCCCTTGATATAGGTGTGATTATAATCCTAATATTATTTATGCTATATTATTTCTTTATAGAATTTAAACGTGATAGGGTAATAAGGGAGGAATTATTCAAATAATAATTAATTCATATTAAATTCTAAACTTTCAGGGTCAGGATTTCTGCCAAATATGTTAAAGCATCCTTAGAATTTATCACTTCCTGGATGCTTAAACTTTCTGGATATAACCCACTGGTTTTTATTTGCTAGATACTTGAACATTTAAATATTTTCCTGTTTATTCTTTTAACGAGCACTTTTTCATTTGGGAGTTTATGATCCTCATAAATAATTACATTTATATTACTTCATTTCCATTTATGTTATATATGCTTTATGGGCATGTTAAATGGACTTCCTGTTTTAGATTGCCATGCGGGAAAAATTAAAAGGAATTGATATGAAATTAAAATTTTAATCCAATAAGGGTCAAAACGACCTTTATCATAACAAATGTGATTATCACTATTATTATGCCCTTTACTGTACTGCTTTTAAATTTATTCATCAGGAAAGATCCGGTAAAGCCACCCAATATGCCCCCAACAAGGACGATTATCCATAGCAAGTAGTTAACGCCATGAAGCAACGATAAATATGATAAGAATCCGCTGGCAGAACTAAAAAGTGCTATATATCCTGCAGTTCCAGATATTTTCTTGAAATCAGTTTCTATAAATGTTAACACAGGAAGTATAATCATGCCACCGCCTACACCAAGAAGACCTCCAAGGAATCCTGCAAGTGCACCAACAGATATTCCAAGGTAAAGCCCTTTCACGCCCTTAAATTTTGATTCCTCATTAACTGCTTTTTTCATTTTTATAAGATTATAAAGTGTGTATGCAAGAAATGCAACAAATATCCATAATAATATATGCTTTGGTGTATGTATTCCTATGTATGCTCCTACAGGCGCCATTATAACCGCAGGTATTAAAAACATTGTCCCAAGCTTCCAGTTTATCCTTTTTTTTCTGCCGTTATTTGCAGTTGATGAGGATAATGAAAAAACATTAAGAAGTAAGCCGGCAGCGGCCGCTATTGAAAATGGTATCCCCAGCGAATAATATACTGGTATAAGCGTATTTGCAGCACCAACACCTGCAATTGCAAATAATGCAGATAAAAGCCATGTAATAAAAAGAATAAAAATATATAAAATCGTCATAAATTATCATCTTCTTTCTTTTTCATAGCATGTTGTGCAAAGCTTTTTATTCTTCCAGATTTTTATATAATTCTCAAATACAAGCTCGTGGCAGTCATCGCATTCCATTTTCTTTGATGTTTTCTTCAATGGAGTGTATGTAAAATCTTTTAAAAACTCATATCTAAACAGTCTCTCATCAGGTATTGATGTTAAATAACCTATAACCTCATTAGATACATCCAGAGGTATTTCAGAGGGTTCATAGCCCTTATAACGGTACTCAAAAAATTTGAATTTTTCAAGATCCTTAAGTATATCATCGTTTACTATTACACGTACAGCCCCCTTTTCAGGTTTGTATAATATTGCTGCGGCCTTGCCGTAATTCATCAGCTTAAATATCTGTTTTCCGTATGTGCATCCCGTTGCAGCCTGCAATCCGTCGTTAAAGCAGCCCTGCAAGTGGTCATCACCCATTTCTGAAAATAGGAAGGTTTTGTGATCCCTTTCCCTTTCTATTCCAAGAAGCCTCATTGCATACTCTCCAGCCATAAAACCCAGTGGCATATACGGACATCTGTGCCCATGAAAATCATAGGCAAATTCAGGTATTATGTGTATTTGTTCCATATTTTTCACAGCACAATATTATATTGAAATATTTAAAGTTAATTGACCGGTCAATTAATAATTAAAATAATAGGTTGTATCAAATTTATTTTCACATATAAAAACCGATTAGATTTGTTTCTTATAAATAATGTCAGTAAATTCCAGGTGATATTTTCTCATAAAGGAACTATTTATATGGCAATGTCTCAAGATAGTCCAGTAAGGCATCCGTTCTGACCTTTATAGCAGGCCTGCATTCTGTTGTTTCTGTGCCTGCAAAGGTATTATTCTCACATAATTTCATTGCAGGGTCTCCTCGACATACACTTAAATCATCGCACGTATTTTTGCACACGGTTTTTCCCAAATCAATTTCATTTTTTATTTTTATTAATTTTTGATTTGTTATAACATCATTTAGTGATTTAATATTCATTATATTTGCAAATATAAACTCCCATAATTTGCATGGGTTACGGTTGCCAGAACCGATGTAAATGCGGATAAATTACCTGCAGCATCTATTGTAATTATCTCAAATGGTTTGCCTGCATCACGTTCTGTTTCAATTCCATTTTCAATAACTGCTCTTTCTGTGTCCTCCCATCTTAGAAAGATGTCCACCCCCGAATTTTCCCTTAATGTTAGAATTTTATAAATAAAATTTTTGAATTTCTCATATGATATTCCTGAGTTAAGATTAATTACACGATTTGGCCTATCTATGCTTACAGGATTAAGGGATACATTTTTTATTCCATTTAATACATAAAACTTCCAGATAGTATCAGGATAATTAAGGGCTTCTGGAGTTAATACTGTTATGACATGAAATGGATAATTTTCGCTATTTAGCAGATTAATTCCCCCTTAAAACAAGATTAAATGTACCATTACCAGAGCGATCCATTCAGTATTTATCATGGATGAATCCCGGTGGGTCCACACTAATGCCAATGTTTACACTCCATTTTTTGAAAAATGATATCCATTTTTTGCTTATCAATGTTCCATTTGCCTGTATTCTATGATAAATTTTAATATTAAATTTATTGTGTGATTCTATAATTTGAAAGGCCTCATCATAAAAACTCACAGGAATACTGAGTGGTTCACCGGCGTGCCATACAAATGAGATGCGGTTCTACGAATTTTCGGATTACAAAATTAATTTAGCTGAAACTTTATAATATGATAATAATTATAAATATGTATTTAAAATATTGAAATCAATATTAATCGCATACTCGCTCTTTGTTTTAAATGATTTCGCTATAATAATAAAATATTCCCTATTCCTTTTATAATCAACCTTTAATGATTTGTATTTTAAATCATTGAAAACTTTAATTCCGTCAACATTATCACTAAATTTGCACTCAATAAAGGCCATTTCATCTGTTTCGTCATTTCCTGCTATGGCATCTATTTCTATATCCTTATACCAGAATCTTTTTACATACATAATTTTAAACGGCAATTTTATTATATTATTTCTTATCATGTCAATAATTATTCTTTCAAATGCATGGCCATAATATGTATTAATATTTTTTTTAATTATTTCCATGACCTCATCAACCTTATTTATTTCCAGATCAGATAAATTAGGATAAACAAATTTATAATAAAAATTTAGAAAATAATCATTTATTTCATAAATACCCCGACGTTTCTGATTTAATGGCAATGTATAATTGACAAGCCTAACAGAGATCAATGTTTCCAAATATTTTGATATATTTCCCTTATCAAGATGCGTTGCATTAACGATTTCACCATATGTATTATGTCCCATGGAAATATACCTTAAAATTAATTCATATATTCTTGGCTCTCTAAATTCCTCCTTTAATAATATTTTCGGCTCCTCGTATAATATCTCACCCTTTTTTAATATCTTATTTTTTATATTTTCCTCAACGCTTTTGTCCCTATCTATTAAGGAAAGATAAAATGGTATACTTCCAAATACAGCATTTATTTTTATTAAATCCTCCATATTGGAATTATAAAAGTATTTTATATTTCTTATATTAAAACCTGTAAGTTCTATGCTGCCTGTTCTCCTTCCATATAATGGCGATTTATAGCTTAATAATTCATCCTCCATCATGCCTATGCTTGAACCTGATAATATAATATACAGCATTGTGTTGTCCATTAATTCATCAAATATTTTCTGCATTATTGACACAATACCATGATTTAACTCTATTAAATTTGGAAATTCATCGAGAACAATTATTACCTTATCTGATTTTATTTCATTTATAAAATACTTAAACAGTTCATAAAAATTTGATTTTAAATCATTAAAATAATCCTTTCCTGTAATTTCTGCAAACTTATTTTTTAATGAGTTTAAATTTTCATCCATACTATCCAGGGTGCATAAATGATATATGTATTTTTTATTCTCAACAAATTTTTTGATCAGCATTGTTTTACCTATTCTTCTCCTGCCGTAAATAATTATGAGCTCTTTTTTATTTTCATTATATTTATCATTGAGAAATTTTAACTCATATTTTCTATTAATAAAATGTTGTAACATAATTATCATAATTTGATTACAACTAAATATATAAAACATTTTATGGTAGGATATGTTATTATTTTTTTCCATTTTTCATAAAGTTACTCCTTCGTCTTTATGGTTTCCTTAATGATAATTTTTTATTTTGCATGGATTCTAAATTATTTTTCCTATATTCCATTTGGCTAATGTTAACTTAAATAGAATGATGCATAAGTAAAATATTATGCATTGAACACTATTTTTATCATTTTCAATTTAATTGTATAATTCCAGAAAAATAACCGTAATAAAGCCTTTCAGGGAATGCTTAAATGTATGGATTATTATTAACTGCACCCAACTATGGGAGAATGAAATTAAGTATGGTCTTCCTTACTTTCAGAGTCTTTTAGGAATTTTCCAACTAACTGCAAATAATTTTCATAAAATTTTTTACCGCTGTCTGTCAGTTCTGCATATACCCTTGGAGATTTAAAAAAAGATATCTTTTCAGTTTTAATGAAGCCATAAGACTCCAGCTTTGAAATATGATTTTCAATGCTTCCCTTTCCACAGCCGGTGACCTTCATTAGGTCAGAAAGCTTCATTCTCTTGCTTACAGCCAGTGCCATTATAATTATTAACCTTGATGATGAATCCATTGGTGTATTGCTGATTTCAACAGATATCTGCCTTAATAGGTCTGTTAACTCCTTCTGAATATTATTGTCCATTGCCATCCCCCAGATAATCGGGTGCGCTGTATAGCATGCCTATACCTGCAGACAGCCAGATTAATACAATGATGGCATAGGAGGTGTAATAAAATAAATAGACATTAAATACCATTGAAATTCCGGTAAAATTAATAATTAATGGTATTACTGCAATAAGGATGAATGAAATAAAAACCGCATATACCATGGCCGGAATTTCTGATAATGTGTATTTAATGGACCTTATCATAATAAAATCTATTATAACAAATATAATACATTGAATAATAAGTTCAATAATATTACCATATTTTACCGGAATATATGAGAATAAAACGTTTGAGAAAATGTAAATAAATATGAAAATTACTGTCATATTTTTCCAGAAGCTTTTTTTAATTCCATCATTTCTATTATATTTTAAGTCCAGCAGCCTTTGTGTTTCCCCAAAAATGTGAAACCAGTACAGCAATGCCATTATAAGAGATGCAGTGTCCACAAGAAAATTTATTGGGCCTGCATATGCAGGCATTATAATATAGGAAATCAGTGATTCAAAAAAGGCATAGAGGAATATAACGGCTGAAAAATATACAAAAAAGAGTCCCCACGATCTCCCAATCATATATTTCTCAAAGCTCACTATTCTGGTCTTCGCTGAATTGATATTTTGTGTAATTATATCATTAATTTTTTCATTGGGCAATATCTCACCTGATTACATGGAGTTTTTAAAACATTATACCTTATGTGTGTATAAATATTAACATGGGTTCAAAGTTTGAACCCAGCAATAGTTTCATAGGCTCAGAAAATATATATGTTTATGGAAATAAAAACTATCAACCTAACAAAGGTTATGAGTAAAGGGTTTACCCTGCAATTGCATGATATGGAAATCAGGGGCCCTGGTATGGTTGGATATCTTGGTACAAATGGTGCTGGCAAAACCACTACAATGAAATTATTTGTAAATTTAATCCACCCAACATCAGGATCTGTTTTTATTAATGGCATAAATGTGCATGAAAACCCGGTAAGGGCCCTAAAAAATATTTCAGCACTCATATCTGATCCTGAGCCATATAAATATTACAGTATTAACGAATTTTTATACATTGTAGGTTCTATTAAGGAATTAGATAAATCAGATATCAGAGAATATATGGATGTATTTTCTAAAAGATTTCATTTAGACAATATGGACATTAGAATTGGAAAACTCTCAAAGGGGAATAAAAGAAAGGTAATGATACTTGCTGCATTAATGGGAAACCCAGAGATAATACTTCTGGATGAACCGTCTGATGGACTTGACCCCATTGAATCCAGGGAGTTAAGGAATATTCTAAATGAGATTAAAAAAACAAGCCTCATATTTATGAGTTCACATCTCATGTATGAGGTAAGTGAAACGTGCGATAGAATTATTATAATTAATAATGGCAGGGTAATTGCAAATAATGAAACAGCCAAGATTATAAATATGATGGGTGGGAACAGAATTGGGCCTGAGGAGCTTGAAAATGCATTTTTTAAATATGCTGGTGGTGGTTTAAAATGAAATCTGAATTTTCTCACATGAAAATTTTCTATAAGGATTACATGCATTTTGCCTCAAGATCAAGAATTATGCTTGAGATGGTTATTGTTGATGCGGCAATTCTGGCCTTTATAGCATATAGAATATCTCAAATTAGTAATTTAAAGGCACTATGGCCAAATGGCACAGCATTCTCTGCAACGTTTGCAGGTTTTGCATATTTCTTTGTTTGCTGGACAGCCACATTCATGGGCAGTTTTGCCATTTCCAATGATTTTACAACAAATTCCGGGCAGTATATACTTTCATTGCCTGTAAAAAGAAGCAGCATCTTTATTGGAAGGTATCTAGCCGCAACAACCCTGGCAGCCATGGCTGTATTATCATTCTTTTTATTTTTGGCTGCAGAATCCTATTTTAACTTTAAAACTGTACCCGTCACACTTATTAAAGGCTATTTTGTATCCATGCTTATAATTTTAAGTGCAATGTCAATTATATTTCTACTCAGCAGCCTTATAAGGATGGATCGTTTTGTTCTTGTTGGCTCATTTTTCCTGTTTTTTATTGCCATGCCTGTCATTGACGGAATTTTACAGATCAATTCCATGAATGTCAATGCACTATTATATGTGGATGCCAATGCAGTAACAAAAGCCATTGGATCTACAAAATATTTTACATATGCAACCTTTATTCAAATAGTCCAGGAGAATTATAACCTTTTAAATTTTGATCAGGCAATAATCTCAATGGTAATTTACGCCATTTCAATGTTTATAATTGGACTTTATGTTTATAAACACATGGAGGTTAAATGAATATTTTTTTTCTGGTTTATGTTTTACCGCAAGTCAATAACGGTGAAAAATACCCTCCTGACATTAAATAAAATGACATTTATTATAAAACAGGATTTAATAAATAAAAAATTAGGATGCCCAAATTAAGCTCAAAAAATAGCACTATGATAAACTCACATTTTCTGATGATGAAACTTTTTCAACAATGACTGCTGTGCCATATGCAACTATTTCAGTCATCATTTGTGCCATATCTGATGTGTCAAATCTCATGTTTATTACGGCATTCGCGCCAAGGTTTTTGGCGGATTCCTTTAATCTGTTAAATGCCGTTTCCCTTGCATCGTTAAGCAATTTTACATACTCCTTTATTTCACCACCACCAAGTGACCTGAGGCTTGCCATTATGTTACCGCCAAGTCCCCTGCTTCTGACCGTTAACCCCCATGTTGTTTCGAGAACCTTTGTAATCTTATATCCGGGAACATAATCAGATGTAACTATAATAACATCATTTGCATCATTCATATTACCAGTTTCTATGTCATCCATGAATTATTATGGCATTGAATTATATAAATATTCTTATTAAATTAATGTTAAAATAATAACCAGTAAACATTAAAATTTGTTGGAACTAACATGGATTCGAAGGTTCTTCCATCATAAATGTGAACAAATAAAATATCATAAAAGCTCTGAATTCCAGTGAAGCTGAAAATAACCATGCATTATGGAATAATTTAATAATGCTGCATGGCCTTAAAGTCCGGTGACGGATATTGCTATGAGCAGCCCAAACAGTAAAGAAAAAATAACAACAGATTTCAATATATTTTCATAATATTTGGCAAGCATTACAGGATCAATAAATTCTCCCCTGATTAATGATCTATAGGGTCTGGAGGCCTGTATCTGTACCTGAAGTAGAGAGTAACCAAGTGCAAGCATTAAAATTATCATTATAATATTGGTCCCACCCTGAATTAGGTATCCTGATACAATGGGCATGGAACCTGTTGAAAATGCAAGAAATATATTATTATGAAAAAACCCATTAAAAAGTTCAAGGTTATATGAAAATAGAAAGAATATTTCAATGGCCCCAGCCACTATTAATGTGTGAACAATAAATAAGGCGAAATAAAAGGAAAATGAAAGACCTGCAACCAGTGATGTAAACCCCATAATTATCATAAATTTTCTTGAAAAATAATCTGACCATGGACCTGGTGAGTGTTTAGCGGAGGAGTCAAAGCAGTGTGCAGAAACACCGAGACAGATTAAAAATGTTATAAAAAGATAAAAGGACCTCATTATGTGAATATTTTTGGAAAATAGACTGCCAAGGAATACAAGGGACCCAACCATTAATGTATATGGGTAAAATGTTAATCCTATTAAGGCCCTTATACGAATGGGGCCAAATTTTGGCACATACCACTCTCCTAATCTGTCCGACATCGATATTATCACATAATTAATTGATACCTGCACAATAATTTTTTGTAAATCCATTATATAATTATTAATATAAATAAGATATAATATTTATTAATAATTCATTAAATTATATTATCAAAATAATATCTTCTATATACCTGATAAAAATATAATAAGAGCATACAAATCATAATGAAATTAAATAATAAAATGAAATACATAACAATGTATAGGAATAGAAAAGTGTCATTAATATAAAGGCCTAAAAAGATGAAAAATATTTCACAAATTTTTAAAAAGATGAAACATTTTGGTTCTATTTCATTGTATAAATTTTAAATATTTATTATTGATAAGAAGTTAAATGGACCCATCAGTTCAGGTTGAGGATTTGAAATGGACACCGGTCCACACTCTTTTATTTATTGCATTTTCAATAGGCACAACTGTTGAGGCTTATATATATTCATTATCATATATTGCAACATCATGGGTGGCAATGCCCAGAACCCTTCTTGGCCTTCTTGCAGTATGGCCACCGCTATGGCTACTTCTTGGTGGTGCAGTATCAGGACCTCTTGCTGATTGGATAGGAAGGAAAAAAACACTTTTTATCACCCTTGGCATATATGTTATTGGTGCCATTGGACTTATTTTCAGCTTTACATACATAACAATATTAATTTTTGTGGGTCTGCTATTATTTGCAGCTGGAGGAGAATATAACACAATTCTTACCGCAACACATGAATTATTCCCCAGAAGGCATAGAAGCAGGGCACTGTTTCTGGAATTAAATTTTACAAACATTGGTGGATCAATAGCAGCCATACTGGCACTTCTGGCAATATCATCAATATTTGACCAGAGGGTGCTGCTTGGGGTAACGTTATTAATATCCATTTTAATTATGTACATTATCAGGTTAAGGCTTCCAGAATCCGTCATGTGGCTTGAGGCAAGGGGCCATATCAACCAGGCAGGTGATGAATTAAAAAAATACTCTGGGGTTTACACGGAAGGTGTGGATAATATTAAACCACAGAAGTTACCATCAATTTATTTTAGAATATTTATAGGTGGTGTAATAGGCTGGGCTTACACAGCAGGATTCAGCCTGATTGTGTTAACACTTGGTCCATACTTTTTCCCCTCGCTTACCGACTGGTTAATTTTTGTATTTGGTTTGGTGGCATTTTTTGCAGGCTTTCTGGGACTTGCCGCAGACAGGTTCAGCAGAAAGCGCTTTCTTTTGATTTCCTCGGTGCTGGTTGTTATATTTGCATACCTGTTTATACCAACCCTGAAGTTATGGTTAACAAACATTGTTTTATTCTGGTTTTTATTCATAGGTGTTTCAGTATTCATAAATATATATTTTCTGGCAGAGGATACATTAAAGTCAGAGATATGGGCAACCAGGAGGAGAGGGCTTTATTCAGCAATTGTTAGGGTTATTTCCCTTGGTGGGTCAATACCTGTTATATTTCTTGCAGTTAATCTGCCCATAATTTCCTATATGTGGCTTGGAATTGGAATTTTTAGCACTGGCATGGCTGCATCAGTTGCCTGGTATGTCTTTGGAATAGAGACAAGCAAGGGTAAAAGTGTGAGGATATGGGATGAGGCTAAATAAAAATAATATGGATATATCTAATTTAAGGGACAAAATTTTAGGGGTCTTCTACGGTGTTGCTATAGGGGATGCAATGGGAATGCCGACAACGTTTTTAAGCAGGTCAGAAATAAAAAATAAATTTGGCTTTGTAAACGATTTTCTAACAGCACCCATGGAGGGGTCTGTACACTCAAGGCTCGTTAGGGGAGAATATACTGATGATACGGAACTTACATACATGATTGCTGATTCCATTATATCAAAAGGTTTTGTTGACCCTGAGGATGTGGCTAAAAATCTTGTTAAATGGGCTGATGACAATGATATATTAAACACAACACTAATTGGACCAAGCACAAGGATGGCAATTAAAAACTTAAAATCCGGTGTATCATATAAAATAACAGGAAAAAATGGGACAACAAATGGGTGTGCCATGAAAATCAGTTCTATTGGGATTTTTGATCTTTTTTCAGATAATGAAAAAACAGTAAATGATGTTATAAATGCATGTTTATGCACCCATAATACCGCAGTGGCAATATCAGGAGGTGCTGCAATAGCATTTGCGGTAAAAAGTGCGGCATCTGGAAATAAAAGTTTATCCGAAATTTATGATGCATCATTGCTTGGATCAGACCTCGGTGCAAAATTTATGGGAGAACCAGAAAAATCAATTTCATCAAGAATTGCTGGTGCATATAATATTGCAAAAAGTACCAGCAGCATTGATTCATTTCTTGATTCGCTATATGATTTCTTATTAAAACCCGATGGGGCACTTACCGAGGATGCTGTGCCTGCTGCAATATCTATATTCTTAAAGTCCGGAGGTAACTTTGAAAATGCAATATTGATGGCATGCAATCTTGGTGGTGATTCGGATACAATAGGTGGCATGGTGGGGGCCATTTCAGGTGCGTATAATGGCCTTGCCAGAATACCAGAAAAATGGGTAAAAACCATAGATGAATCAGCCAGACGTGACATAAGAGAACTGGGAGGGAAATTCCTGAATGCCATGCAAATATGACCTTTTGATAATTGGAGACGGTGTTTTAGATATATATCTTAACATAAAGAATTTCCCTATTAAGGAATACACAACAACAATTTCCAGCACCATGGAAGTATGGCCGGGTGGTACAGCAGCCATGGCAGTTATGGCTTCAAGACTGGGACTTAAGGTTTCATTCGTGGATAATATCGGAAATGACCTATTTGGTGATTACCTGATAAAGGAATTAAAAAATAATGGTGTAAATACGGATTATATAATCAGATCTAATAAAAAAATGACTGCCACATCGGTTAATATTATTGATGATATGAAAAGGCATTCATTCCTTGGTTATCTTGGATCGGGGGATTCCATGGATTATGTGGATGCGAATTTAATAAATGATTCTAAATCAATATTTTTTGAGGGTTACAACCTTATAAAAAAGGGAAAAACATACAGGGCAGTAATGAAAGCGGTGTTGGACGCTGGAACAGCTAAAAAATACATATTTTTTGATCCGGGCCCGCTTATATCCCAAATTATCGGCATTGAGAAATTCATGAATTTATCCACAAAGGTTTTTTTAAATAGGGATGAGGCTGTGGCATATTTTAGTGATGATATTAATAATATACTGAAAAGAATTAAAAATGATATCCATGGAGACAGATATGTATTGAAACTTGACCATGATGGTTCTGTAACAGTAAAAAACACGGAAATAATAAAATGCCCACCAGTAAAGGATATTAAAATAGCAAATACGATAGGTGCCGGCGATGCCTTTGACATTGGCTATATTTCAGCATTAATTTCAGGGTATAATGAAAAAAATGCATGTATTCTTGGAAACATAGTTGCAGCCATGAGAATATCTAAAGGCATCGGATCAATACCATCAATAAAGGATATAACCATGGACCTTGATATTTAAGGAATAAATATGCTTTAATTTGACTTAGAAATTGTCAAAATATTATTAAAAAAAGTCTGATTATCCGGTATCCTTTTTTCAAGCATTTTCTGGGCTATTGAAGATTCAGAATTTTCAGGTGCATTCGATGTTGTTGAATAACTAATAAAATGTGAATATCCTGTAAATGCCGGGAAAAGGGCAATTAGCACTATAACCCAGATTGCGATTATAAGCATCCTGTGTTTTGTTATTTTACTGGATATTTTCATGAAAAAATAATTTTGAAAATGATATTAAAAATATATAAAAATTATTTTTATATGCCCTGAATACGTTATTGATTTTTAGGTTCAATCCAAAATTTAATGACCAGTGCATATTATTTTTCTTATAGTAATATTTAAAAACAGTTTATACCTTTTAATCTAAACGTTTTCAGGGGGTAACCATGAATGAGCCGGCGATGGGGAAAATAATGGATAAAATCAAGCCTTTAATAATAGGAAACAATATTCTTGATATCGGAACGGGCTTTGGCACGGTAATAAAAGCGCTTATAAAAAATGAGGATATGAGCATCACCAGCATTGACCCTGAGATGTGGAGATTTGAACAGCTAAAAAACACCTTTTTGGATGAAATTTATAAAAACAGGTTAAAATTATTGAAATTATCAATAGAGGAAACCGGATTTAGGGATAAACAATTTACAACATCAATATCTCTATTTTCAGCCCATCACTTTACTGATCCAATAAGGGCAATGAATGAGATTGATAGAATTACAAGTAATGCCATTATTATTGCTGACTGGAGCCCTGGATCATCAGGGATTTCCAATCCACATACTCCTGAGGAATTACAGTTATCAATGGATATAATAATAAATTATGCAATGGGTCACGGTTACAGAATAAATAATTATAAGATGTGGTATTTTGTTTACAGAAAAAAATGATTTAAAAATAATTTTATGTAGATGTGTTAGACATTTTTATATATTTCAAAAATTATAAGCTGGAATCAGGCAGCTATCTGCTCCAGGGATTTATCCTTTGTTTCCTCCCCAAGGAAGAGTGTTATTAGAAATCCTGCAAGACCAACTATAAACAGCAAAAGTTCCATGGGTACTATGCCGTATAATTTTAATGTTATTGGAAAAACAACTGCAGATATAATTGCACCAACCCTGCTTATTGCGGTGCCTGCACCCATGGCCGTTGTCCTCATTCTGGTTGGAAATAGTTCGCTTACAAATATCCCGGTTGTTTCACCGGTACCGCCTGCATTGGCAAAATAAAATATGGCGAACATTGGGAATAGCAGTAATATTGGGGGTGCTGATCTAACGGCAAGAAAATATAGTGCAAGTATAAATAATGAAACTCCCTGCGCCAGAAATGTATATTCCTGCCACTTCTTCCTGCCTATTATATCGGCTGTGAATACAAAAACAAGTGTTCCAATAACACCTATTACATACAATATTAGGGTCAGTGCCAGGGATCCTGCATGTGTTGAATAGCCTAACTCTAAAAGCAGTGTTACCGTATATATTCCTATGCCATAAAATATCAGGTCATTAAGAAACCAGGATGTGAAGGTAAATATGCCCCTCCTTGTGTAATTAACATTTCCTGTGGCATAGGATGCATTCTTTAAATTATTTAAATCGTTTTCATCTTTAATCTTGAATTTTTCCTTTATATCTTTTATTTCATTCTTCTCATTTTTTTCAACTGCATATCTGGGTGTTTCATCAACCCTGCGCCTTAGTATTAATACTATTATTGCAGGAACGGCACCGGCCCCAAGCAGCCACCTCCAGGCTATGCTGCCAAGTGGTAAGAATAAAAGTCCAAGTGCAACTGCAACCGATCCACCTATCCACCATGACATCAGACCGGTACCAAGATATTTACCGCGATGCTTTACAGGGGAAAATTCACCGATTATGGATAATGTCAGTGCATAATCCGCACCTATGGCCAGCCCAAGCAATGACCTGAAGGCTATTAGCTCAATATAGTTCTGGGAAACTGCACTTAAAATTGCAAATACAGCAAAAATTAGCATATCCCACTGGTAAATAACCTTTCTACCCTTCATATCAGCAATGAATCCAAAAACCGCGCCTCCAATTAACTGGCCAACAATGGTTGCAACTCCTATAATTGATGATATTACAGCACCTATATGAAATAATGGCGCTATAAATATTAATGCCGGACCTATAACAAGCAGATCATAACCATCAAGAAAATAGCCCATATCAGATAATATATCTATAAAATAATGATACCTGCCTGCCTTTAAATTATCCAGCTCCCTGAGAAAATTTAGGCTCTCATCTTTCTGCATGATTATATACAATATACTATTATATTAAATTTTTTCATTCAACATATATACATTATATATATTATTACAGGAAATTTTTATACATAACTTTTCAGGTTCGATATATCAGGAACCTGATATTAATAAGGTTATTAGTAAAATATAATTAAAAAAATTATTTATTTTACTTATATCGTTAATGCAAAAAACATTTTTAGTATAAATATTTAATTTATTGATAGAGATTATCTAGCAAATTAATTTATGAAAAAATATAAATATAGTTTTATATATTAATAATTATGTATGAACAGGAGGAGTATGAATTGTTTAAGGGAATAGACCATATTGAGTTTTATGTAAGCAGCGCAAAAACCTGGTCATATTTTTTAAGAAAGGGCATGGGATTTAATTTAGCCGGTTACTCAGGGCCGGAGACCGGAATCAGGGATAGAATATCATATTATTTAAAACAGGGTGACATAAATATAATTTTTACCTCATCAATGGACCCGGATACTGAAATTAGCAGGTCAGTAAATTTACACGGTGATGGTGTCAGGGATATTGCCCTGACAGTTGAGGACCTGGATTTTACAAAGAAAAAGCTTGAATCCAGAAATGTTAAAGTTTCTGAAATAAGAAGCATAAATGATGGTAACGGGAAGATCAGGGAGGCATGCATAAAAACATATGGTGATACTGTGCATACATTAATAGAGCGTGGTGATTATGCAGGTGTTTTTCCGGGCTTTAATCAGGTGCATGATAATGAAAAAAACACTGGTGTGAAAGGTATAGACCATGTGGTCGGCAACGTTTACGAGGGTGAGATGGACCGATGGGTAAATTATTATATAAAATCCATGGATTTTAAACAGTTGATAACTTTTGATGACAGGGACATAAGGACAGATTATTCTGCCTTAAGATCAAAGGTTGTGAGGTATAATGATAATATAACCTTTCCAATAAACGAGCCTGCAAGGGGATTAAAAAAATCACAGATAGAGGAATACCTCGATTACTACAGATCTGAGGGTGTCCAGCATATAGCGCTGAAAACAGACAATATAATAGAAACCGTTAAAATGATGAGGAATAATGGTATAGAGTTTCTTGAAACCCCTGATTCATATTATAATTCATTGAATGACCGCGTTAAGAACATTGATGAGGATATAAATGCACTGAGAGACCTTAATATCCTTGTTGACAGGGATGAATATGGATATTTATTGCAGATATTCACAAAGCCGCTTACTGACAGGCCAACACTGTTTTTTGAGATCATAGAAAGGAAGGGTGCAAGATCATTTGGTGCAGGAAATTTTAAGGCACTGTTTGAGGCCATAGAGAGGGAGCAGGCAAGGAGGGGGAACCTGTGAAAATATTCAGGGCCAAAATAAACAATGAGGATAAAATATGCATATATAACAATAAAATATACGATTTATCCATATTATTAAATGAATCAACAGAATATATTGAAAATAATTTTTTTGAACTGTACGATAAAATTCTCAAACTGAAACCGGATGATGATTCATCAGTACATGGCAATATAGAGTATAAAATACCGGTGCCATACATAAGATCGGTCAGGGATTTTTATTCATTCGAGGGCCATGTCAAAAATGCAAGAAAAAACAAGGGATTAAATATGATAGATGAGTGGTATAAATTTCCGGTTTTCTACTTTTCATGCACACCAAATATATATCCATCTGACTGTGATATAAAATATCCTGAAAAATCAAAAATGTTTGATTATGAAATGGAGGTTGCGGCTGTAATAGGCAGAAGAACCATAAACTGCCATGGAAGTGAGTGCATTAAGTCGGTTTATGGGTTTATGATAATGAATGACTGGAGCCTCAGGGATATACAGAGGGAGGAAATGAAGGTGCTTCTTGGCCCCGCCAAGGGAAAGGATTATGCAACATCATTTGGCAGGTATTTCGTCACATCCGATGAGATATTGTCTAAGAGGGATAAGAATAATAAAATAAATCTGAAAATGGAAACATATGTAAATGATAAACTATATTCCTCAGGGAATTTGAATGAGATATATTTCAGCTTCTGTGACATGATTGAACGTGCATCAGAGGATGTGCCATTGCTGCCTGGGGATATAATAGGCAGCGGTACATTTAACACCGGATGCATTCTTGAACTTGGCACTGAATATTTAAGGAAGGGGGATACTGTAACAATGAGATCTGATGACCTTGGCATACTTACAAACAGGGTGGTCTGATGGTTTACTATATTAGACATGGTGAAATGCCAGAATCAAGGCATACTTATACAGGCAGGGATAAACTGCTAAGGGAGGAGCTCTTTGGTTTGAAGGCATTTGATGGAGAATATTCATTATTATACCATTTATATGACCCTGCAGAGGCAGAATCCATTTCAAGGGAGGATAAAAAAGAATTCATAAAAATAAATGAGAGCATGCACAGGCACATAAAAACAATGAAATTTAAGGAGTATTCTGATTTCTTTTATGGCAGAATGGTACTATTTTTAAATGATGAGATTTCCATTGGAATAATAAGGCCAGAAAAAAATGCTGATTACTATTTCAGGAATGCGGTTGCGGACGAATTATTCTTTGTGCATAATGGTTCAGGTGAAATAATTTCCATATTTGGAAGAAATAAGTATAGAAAGGGGGACTTTATATTTATACCAAGGGGAACAACATATAAAATTAATATCAGCGAGAATTCATATTTCTTCTTTATTGTATCAAAAACTCATATAAAAATACCACATAGGTATTTGAATGAATACGGCCAGATTAAGGAGGGATATCCATACTATGACCGTGATTTTAATGTACCGGAATTCATTGCACCTGAGACAGGAGTATCCGAATACAATGTTAAGGTTGACTACGGGGATTATTATATGAATATAAAAAGGTTCTATCCTTTATTTGATGTTGCAGGCTGGGACGGATATTTGTATCCATTTACATTGAATATAGATAAAATGGCACCGATTGTTGGAAAACTGCATATGCCACCGCCTGTCCATGAAACCTTTGAATCCGATAATTTCATGGTTGGATCATTTCTGCCCAGGCCATTTGATTTCCATGAAAAATCCATACCAATACCGTATTATCATAATAATATAAATTCTGATGAGATAATATTTTACTCATCCGGAAATTTTATGAGCAGAAGGGGCATAGAGACCGGATCCATAACACTCCATGTTCATGGCATGATCCATGGACCACAGCCGGGGCTGCTTGAAAAAAGTATTTGCCAGAAGGGCACGGATGAGGTCGCAATCATGGTTGAAACATATAAAGAGCTTTATGCAACAGAATTAACATTGAAAAATGAGGAAAAGGATTATTATTTATCATGGAAAAAATAAATTTATTTTTTATCTGATAATCCCAGCCAGAATTTTTCCTCCAGGTTTAATATATAATCTGCACCCTCAATAAATTTATCCTTTTCGTCCCTTCCATGTATCCCTATGATATTCTGTGTTGCATCCTCATGCTTTGATTCTATCTCTCTGTGAAATGTAAAATATAACATATCCATATTTTTATATTTTTTATCCTTCATTATCCTTAAACCGGGAAGAAGCTTATCCCACATTGGTATTGCCATGTTCTCAAGCCCAAATTCAGCACCAAGGGCGGTTGCGTAATCTGATGAAAATGCCCGGCGCATTCCATTGAGCCATTCCTCAGTTGTTTTGAGCTTTTTCCTTTTCACAAGTTCCTCTGGATTTAAATCTATTGACCTCAAATACCTGCGGTATAAAAGCTCATGCCTGTGATCAGGATTCTCATCTCCAAGCTCTGATACAAGGATCCTTGTAAGCTCGTATGCATCCTCCTCCTTCTGTGTATTAACAAGCAATGTGCTCAAAATCTCCGGCCATTCCCGTGTAAAGTGATAAAATTCTATTGAAAACCGTATGAATTCATTATCCGATATCATCCCCTGTGAAAATCGGTTTATGAAATCATTATTCGTTGCGGCATGGTTTTTCACCCTATTTTTTATTTCAATATAAAAATCTGTAGCCTGCATAATTTAATTTATCCAAATATAATATTTAAAAATTATGTATTGAACATATAATAATTTTTTATATATTACGCTATGCTTAAATATAGGACATATAATATTGATAATATTTACTATTTATTGAATAAAAATTTTTTAATATCTTATTTATGCCATTTATTTAGGATTTTCTCAGGTCAGGATAATATTTTATTTTGCAGCAGTCCTTTCATGGATTTTTATATGTGCATCAGCATTCATCCTTCTTAAAAATGAGCCGTTTATAATGAAATAGAGCATGCCCACCATAAGGCTGCCCATGGCGATTATGAACCAGAATAACGCGGTCCTGTTTTCATAGTATGATAGCAGATAAAGGCCAATAACTGCCCCTGAAAATGACCCAAAGCTTATGAATAGATTATAAATGCCCATATAGGTTCCCTTCATGTTCTGTGGGGCTATGGATGTAATTATTGTCTGTGTGGTGGGTGCAACAAAGTCCTCTCCTATTGTCATTATACCCATGGAGATAAGAAAATATGTTATGTCCTTTGAAAACATTAGAACAATAAATCCTGAGAAGTAAAAAACCATGCCTATGGACCTAAAAAGCACCGGATTGGATGATTTGTTCATAATTTTAAATACAGGATACTGCAGCGTTACAACAAGTATTCCATTTAGTGAATAAATATAGGCAAGATATAGTATTGGCAGACGCTCAAAGTCAAATGCGTAGAGTGTTAGCGATGCACCACTCTGCCTTAAAACAAATGCCATGATTATTCCTATTACAGTGAAGATTATGAAAAATCTATCCTTATATGCAAGCTTTATATCTAATTTTGTTAGGTACTGTGATTTTGACGGGAAGTATGTTTCCCTTACATTGAAATAAAGTATAATAATTTCAATAAAAGTGCTGATTCCAGCAAGAAGGAATATGTACTGGAATCCATATACAGAAAGAATGGCCCCAAGTATTGGTCCTATGGCCGCACCTGCATTTGCCAGAACCCTTATAACAGTGTAACCTGAAAGCCTCTGGCCCAGAGATGTTACATCCGCAATTGAGGCCTGTATTGCGGGATACTGCAATGCATTGATGATTATTGTAAAATAAAATAGTAAAATAAGAAGCAATGCAGGCATCCTGTAGAGCACGGTAAAATACATGGCAATGTATAATAAACCCGCAGGCACCGGTATTAATATAAGAAAAATTCTCCTGCCAATACGGTCTGTAAGTATCCCTGAATAATACTGTACCACCGACATAATTAATATTGCAATGCCAAGAACAAGTCCTGTTACCAGAAATGATATATGATATATGAATACAAATATAAGTGGCAGAAAAATAAATGTTGAGACCCTGCCAGATGCCCGTATCAGGCGTGTAAATCCAAGGTACCACACCCTTTTATCTATTTTATCCATATCATGCCTTCGCCTTCCCGGCCTGATCATGCTTACCCGGATTCCATGATTTTATTAATGTGTAATAAAGCACCCCGCCAAGTGCCTGCAATGAACCGCCGATTAAAAGTGGAAATGCAAAATTCAAATCCATAAGATATCCTGACGCACCGCTTGTAAGCTGTGATGCCCTGCCTGAAATCCCCTGTATGGCGGTTGATGTCCCGTAATCCTCACGGTCTATTCCTCTTACATTTATTGCCCCCCTCATTGGAGACCCAACGCCGGCAATGCCCATTCTAAAAATGTAAATTACACCTGCAAGGAAGAATAAGGGTGTAAATGCTATAATTATGAAAAGTGCCCCCTGAAGTATGTGTGCTATTGATGCTATTTTTAATGAATCGAACATTCCATTAATGTATTTTCCTGATATATATGAACCAAGAGCGGTTACAACATATGCGAATGTATAAAGATAACCTATAATGCTTGGATCTACGTGGTATTTGAGTTCAAACAGAAGCGGTAGCAGCGGCATTGAAATCCCTATGGCCGCAGCATTGATGCTGTTTGGCAGCATAATTCTTATTAAATATCTAAGGCTCTGTTTCTTCATAACCCTTGTTGTTTTTTTAGGCCTTCTATATTCTTTTAATCTGGATAGTGATATCAATGATATAAACACAAGGATAAATGAAATAAAAAAGAATATGCGGTAAAACATTATGGTTCCTGTTATATTTTTTATAAACGCATAGGAACCTAAAAATAAACCACCAAATATTGAAAAGGCAGATGCCGTGGCCAGCAGAAGTGAAAGTTTTCCTACCCTGTCATTTTCAGCACCATAATTATTTGCAACAAACGCTGTCATTCCCGGTGAAAATGCACCGCGCATGCCCCCGGCGCCGCCTGTTATCCCGGCTATGATTGCACCGGTGGCAATAAAATAGATGTTTGCTGACACTGCCATTAATAGCATGCCGGCAACCGGAAATACCTCACCCAAAAACAGTATTCTTGAATAACCAATTTTATCCCCAAGCCTGCCAAGTATTAATGTTAAAAATACATTAAATAATGTAATTGGAATGTAAAGGAGGCCAATAAACACAGCCGAGAAATCCAAAAAATGGAGATAAAGCGGCAGTGCCAGGGTCACAAATATTAATGCCGAGCTCCTGGTAGCCATGGAAATAATAAGATACTTAAACGATTTATTGACCTCCTCAGGAGAATCTGAAAACATATCATTGTATATTATTTATTAGTATATTATTTATTTGTTTAGTTAAATAGTACTTTTAAACTGCATGATTATCTTTATAAGTGATTTAGCCATGCAAATTTATGGTTCTCGAAAGACTTTATGTCATACCACACGGCGATGAAATAATTGACATGCCCAATGATGAGAGTGCCGAGCTTCATAATAAAATAAAAGAAATAACAGAGGATGATAATTCAGATTCATTGATTATATTAACTCCGCATGGTGTTACACTTTCCAGTGGTATTCCAATTATAAACACTGAAAACCTGCATGGCGAGTATTCAACAAAAACAAAAACTCTGGTTAGCGATCATAAAACAGACAAGGAGGTTGTCAGAAACATAGCTGCGGAATTTGGAAAGGAAATGATCACAATTAATTTTGGCACATCTTCCGGGCCATTATCTGTATTTCCAGAGGATTTTGGAACAATAATTCCATTAACATTTTTTAAGAATAAAAGGATAAGCATAATAGGCCAGCCAAGAATAACTGACCGGGCTAAATTAATGCGCCTTGGCAGAAGCATATGGAATACCGTTAACAGCATGGATAAAAAAATAAGCGTCATATTCAGTGCAGACCAGGCACATACACATAGCAGCCTTGGACCATACGGATACTCTGATTATTCCAGTGTATATGATAAAAAAATTAGGGAATTTTTTCAATCAGGTTCATTAAATGGTATTGAAAATATAGATGAGGGCGTTATAATTGAGGCGAAAACTGACAGTTACTGGAACATGGTCATACTTAATGGATTTTTAAAGAGTTCTGGAATGCATGTAACAATGGACTATTATTACGTTGAAAAATATTTTGGCATGCTCCTTGGACATGGAATAGTGTAAGAAAAATTTTAATATCATGCTATATCATTAATTTAAAAATAAATATTTAATTCAATATAAACAAAACATTTAAACTGTATATTTTGAATTGGTTTATTATGTACGATGAAAATTTTGAGCATTATAAAAATGCACGGAATAATGGTGGAATAATATACAATAATGAGAAACATTGCTGGGAGTTATACACCTATGATGCCTGCAAGTATGTTTTAATGCATGATGATATATTTTCTTCCAATTCAAAATATTTTGGAGGAAATGGCGGCCTCAGCTTCATAAACATGGACAATCCAGAACATAAGGAATACAGAAACATAATCGCACCATACTTTATGACATCAAAAATTAATGAAATGAGGCAGGATATAACAGATATATCCAATGAACTTATTAAAAACCTTCAATTTAATTCCGATATAGTAAAGGATTATGCCGTGGAATTACCTGTTAGGGTTATCTCCAATTTATTGGGAATACCAAAAAATGATAGGGAAAAATTTAAGGAATGGTCTGATTACATCATAGGCAATAAAAGAGATGACAATTTTGCTGCCATTAATAATTATATGATTGAAAAACTGTCAGGGCTATTTTCAGAAAATCCTGAAAATGGCATTATGTCCGTTATAAGCACCGCAAATGTAAATAACAGGAATCTTGATCTAAATGAGAAAATAGGTTATATTATGTTATTAATAATAGGTGGAAATGAGACCACAACAAATTTAATAACAAACATGCTTAAGGCTTTATCAGACAATGAGGATATTATTAATAACCTAAACACTGAAAGAAACATACATGATTTTATAGAGGAAACCTTAAGATATTACTCACCAATCCAGTTTTTACCGCATAGATTTGCCATTGATGATACAGACATTAATGGTATTCATATCAACAAAGGCCAGAGAATATCTGTATTCCTGGGATCTGCAAACAGGGATGAAAACATATTTGATAAACCCGACGAATTTATTTTAAGGGACAGAAACGAACATATTGCCTTTGGCAGAGGGCCGCATATGTGCATTGGCGCCCCACTGGCAAGGTTGGAGGCTGATATAGCATTAAATGATTTTCTTGAGAATTATAAAAAAATAAGGATAGATAATAAAAAATCAATACTTTTAGAAAATCCAATGGTTTATGGATATCAAAAAATGTTTTTTGGATAGTTATATAAATTAAATTTTATAATTCCGGCATGGACAATGTAACCACAAAGTTTGGAACATCCACAATCTCTGATATTTTTAAATTGCCTATAATGCTGCATAGTATGTATGCCTCATCCCTTTTAAATCCCCTGTTTTCCAGATATTTTATCATCTCCCTGACGGCTATTTTTGCGGCCTCATATATGTTATTATTTATACCCATTGTATTTACAAATTTCCCCGAAATGTTATCATTTTCGTAATTAACTATTCTTGGATAATCTGTTTTTGTATTTTTTATAACCTCTACTGTAATTTCAGCCTCACAGGAAGTTTCCACCGCTGTTCCGGTTACCTCTCCATCCCCCTGCAGCGCATGTGGATCAGCAAATGATATTAATGCCCCAGATACATTCACTGGCAAATAAAGTACAGAACCTTTTTTTAAATGCCTGTTGTCCATATTGCCTCCAAAACTCTGCGGGGGAATCATGGGAAACTCACCAGATTGTGGTGCAGTACCTATTATGCCCAAAAAGGGTCTTGCATCGAAAGACATATTTTCAAGAAAATTTTTTCTTCTGCTTCTAATTTTATTGTTCCTTATTTCCCATATTATTAATTCATCTGAAAATTCCTCTGAAAGAAGGCCGAAATTATGCAGTGTCTGGGACCAGCCAAAATTACCGGTCTCTAAGTTATTTATTGTTACCTTTAATGTATCCCCTGGTTCGGCATTGTTTACAAAAAATGGACCCACTGCAGCATCAAGCATTGAAGCATCTATATTTTTGGCATCATCATCTGTGAAATATTCTTTAATCTGGTCTGTTGAGGAATCCGGTATTTTTATTCTGAATGTCTCATTAGAATCTATATATTCTATGGGCTTCAAATTTTTAGTCCACTTAAAATGTATATTCTCCCTTTTATGACCATCCACAACCTTCATTGTTTATAATAGAAAAATAGAATATAATTTTTTTTAATAAAATTTATAATTAAATATAAATGCTCTAGTATTGTGTAACAAATTAATTATATTGATAGATGTCATCAAGGTGAATTAAAATCACACTGGAAATGGCAATAAACAAGATGACCAGCCTGGTTATCATTTTTATTATGGCTTATCTTACTGATCTGGCATCTGATTTTAATGCATGTACATTTGCCTCAACCACAATTATAATCATGGGAGGGCAAAAGCTACCATATGGGACTGCCTGTGGGTGGCTATGATTGGCATTTCTATTTTTATCCTCATTGTTTGTTTTTATTTAACAAATCCGTAAAAATTCACTGTTTTAATATAAGTGCTGTTATTTTCTATCTTCATAATAATCAAGGAATACGCTTATACTGGAATAGAAATAATAATCTCAAGGATACTAACGGGATTTGGCGTGTGAATGTTCCAATCCTAATTTGTTGTCTTTTCAGGGATTCAAAACCATAAGTAAGTGTACAGATGTTATCTTTAGAGCGTTCGTGATAAATCAGTTATATGCAGGCTTATATATAAAAATATGCTGGATGTATTAATAGGAGATGAAAATGGTTTGATGCATATTTAAAATATTATAATGAAATTAATTATATATTTCTAAGCTTATAATAATATCTGGACTAAAGTCATTAAGATAGAAATGCAATGTGATTTTTGATAAAACAGAAAATTCATATAATGTCTATATGATTCATTATAATGGATCTGGCAGAGTTGCTGATGGTTGATCATTCCAGCATAAGGATAATAGCAGATAATAATTTGCTCCAGAATACTGCTGCAGAACTTATTGATTTTAATAAATTTCTTTTGAATATTCATGTGAATATAGAGGAAAGCATAGTATTCCCATTATTAAAGGAAAATAATAAGGAAATATCAAAACTTATTGACAGGCTTACAGCAGATCACAAGTTAATAGAAACATTATTCAATAATTTGTATAAATGGAAAGTTAATGACGATCCACTATTCAGTGTAAGATTGCCCCTATTTTATAAAACACTAAAGGATCATAATTCCCTTGAAGAGAGTGATGTTTTTCCTTACTGGAGAAATATAGATAATGATGGCAGAAATACAGCTATGAAAAATGCCCATGAAATAATAGAATCAAATGATATAAGCAATTATATTAAAGAAACTGGAATATCAGAAAAAATGCTAAAATACATATTTATTTAAAGTTAAATAATCGTGGCATTATTTAATTGTTTAAACATTTAATATCATTTAATTACATGGTATTTTATTAGGTTAAATCAAAGTCAGATGCTGATGGCCTTTCATTTTTATAACCGTTTAGCGTTCAAATATATACGGTTCTAATATTCATGGTTGCTCCACATTTATGTAAATATAAATTTCAATGTTAATAATGAAATAATCGTTAAATAACAGGCAAAATAGATATTATGAACCACGAAGTTGATAAAATAAATATAGAATATATAATATAATTATTTACGCCACATTATTTCTATTTTATAAAAATTAATAAAAATAAAAATATCCTTTAAAAAAATTTAAAATTTTGGTACCATGTATTCTATTGTTGCCATAAAGTTTTCAAATACAGGATACAGTGTTAACAGCACTGGCGGTGCTATTAATTTGCCTGTTAATGTCATAAGGTTATAGAAGTAGGCGGATGTAATTGAATTAAATACGAATCCCTTTACTAATGGTGATACAAAGAACACATCGTTTGGCATTGGTGTCCACATGTAGGCGAACTGATCATATACTACTTTTTGCACTGCTGGCATTAAATTAACCTGATCGGTATGATTTACGAAGTCAAGATAGGTAAAGTAAGACTTGAGGGTTCCATTATCTACCCATGCATCATTTCCACCAAAGGCGCCACCCTCACTTGCATCATATACAGGTATAAGCTGCTGTCCTATTGGATCTGGATAATCTGGCAGCCATCCCAGAAACACAAATTGTGGTGTTGCAGAAGCGTTTGTCCATGAGTTCACAGTGGATTCTGTAACTCCTGCGCTGTTGAAGGTTAGACCTATTAACTTAAATGAGTCTATTGCAACAGTTATTTCAGATGTTTCTACGGCATTGAATGGAGAAATTCCTGTTATTGTAAATGTATGTGAGGATAAATCTGATCCCGACGTGTCTCCAAGTTTGGTACCGTTTGGCAATGTCACATAGAAGCCCATGGCCTTGCCTGCCGCACTTATATTTTGCTCTGCAGCAGTTAAATTCTGTGCGGGAAGCGGAAAATTATTTGGATTGTAGAATTGGGATCCATATATTGGAGATAGTGGACCAAGTTCCTCATATGCTTCAGGTGTGCCATTGTAATTATTTTTATAAATGGCAAGCATTGCCGAGTAATTTAATGCATTGTACAGTGCCTCTCTGAAATGAAGATTGCTTGTGTACTTATCCTGCATATTCATTGATATGTAAAATGTACCGACAGTAGGATAGCTATGCACTAGCGCTGATGTTCTCTCTGATTTATTGTAAAATCCGTTTATCATCTGCTTGAATGATGTTGGACCTATTGTCGATATTTGTGATATTCCCCTATCAAAGTCCTCAAGCCTGTCTGCATGCGTTAATCCGTATTTTATTACTACTGTTTTTATATGTGCTGGCTGGGCTATGGATGGGACCTGGGATGTGTGGCCAACAACCCAGTAGTTGGGGTTAGCCTTAAGCACTATTGTTGATAATCCCTTACCAACGCTTGATATTATGTATGGCCCTGAGCCTATAACGCCATTCGCATCAAGGTATGAGTTAGGCGTGTTATATGTCACACCACCATGGGCATCAACATCGCTTGGTTCAACTATGTCTCCCCACCATCCTGCTATATCCTGTAGCAGATATGAGTATGGAACCATGGTATTGATTGTAAAATTATATGTATTATTCACAACCAATGCCTGGTACGGGTATTCCATAACCTCCATTTCTGTATGGTTATAATTGAAATTTGATAAAATGTTGTCAAGATCCATTGCAGCAACTGTGTAATTTGGCTGATCTGTTAAAATTGTGCCACTATCATTATATTTAGCATTATCTGGAATTTTATATCCAGCATGCTCAAGTGCCTGCAATGTTCCATTTGGAATTGCGATCCCCGAGTATGAATAAACTGTTGAGTTAAATAATATTCCTGGGTAATCAGACACATATGGACCCTGGCCCATGATTATGCCTCTCTCAAATGAAAACCAGACTGATGTGGCATTTAGGGCCTGACCGTTACTGAATTTTGCATATGGTCTTAATGTAAATGTATAATTCTGGTCATTATGTACTGTGTAACTGCTGGCTAAAACAGGGACAACGCTTGTTGAGCTACCGTTAAATTCAACAAGTCCATTAAAAAGGGCCGCAAATAACGGTCCGTTGGTTGTGAAAAAACCTGTAGCAGGATCAAGCTGTTCCGGTGCTGCCGTTTGGGATGTATCTGTAAAAACCTCAGGCGGATGGTATAAAGCCAAAAAAGATACAGCAACAACCACCACCACTACAACAATCGCAATAGCTATCTTCAAACCTTTCTTCATAAGCATAAAATTCTAAATTGTATATAAACTTTTTTAACAATACCCTGTCAATCATATTTAAACTTTTTTTAAAAAATAATCATATAGAGTTTTAGTTTATTTACAAATTAATTATACATATAAATAATCTGAGAGATAAATTATTATAATGAATACTTATAAAAGACAAGTCATAATTCGTCTGACATTTATATGAAAGGAACGTTAAAAATTTTAGACTTATTTGTATTTTATTAGGTCATATAGTATATTATTATTTTATTGAATTATACTCTTGATATCTTCAGCATGTTAATATTATAATCATTACCTGCAAATTAGCTGTTTTGTGTCAATTATTTGAATTCTCTAACCAGTTTTCAGGGGTAATATGATTCAATTCCAGTTCGTCTTTAATTTTATTATATATCTTCTCTGCCTGTGGAATATCTTTTATTAAGAAATTTTTCCTTCTAGTAATTATATATATTGAATAAAGGTTAAATTTTTTTTGAAGATACCCGGAGGTTATAAAGAAGTCTGAGAAGTTTTTATATGGTATTTTGTATGACCTAAAAAAATTTTTAATGTAAATATGGGTATCATAAATCTCTATTCTATACGACATTTTAAAAAGTATATAAAGAAGTCCCATAAAATAAACTATTCCAAGAAATATGAAATAATTTAGTATGGTTTTATAGCTAATTTCCAAAAAAGCTGAAAATATGGCGACCAGTATTGTTATTTTTATCAATGTTTTTTCAATGGATTTTATCCATAAAGCCAGCATAGCACCTTAACACCGTCTACATCCCTGAATTCCGGTTCCCTCTGCCGGCATATATCCATGACCCTGGGGCACCTATCACTAAACCTGCACCCCTTTGGAATATTAATAAGGCTTGGGACGTCACCTATTGGAGACTGAAGTTCCTTCTTTTCAAAATCCGGCACCGATGCTATTAAAAGCTGCGTGTATGGATGTTTTGGTGTTTCCATAACCTTTTTTACGGGTCCATATTCAACAAGCTTCCCAGCATAAATAACGGCTATATCATCTGCAACATACTTGGCCACACCCATGTTATGTGTAATAAATAAATATGTTAGGTCTGACTGCTTTTGTATATCTAAAAGCAGATCAAGTATCTGGGCCTGTATGGACTCGTCAAGTGCGGATGTTGGTTCATCTAAGACAAGCACGTCCGGGGCCTTGATAAGTGACCGTGCTATTGCTATTCTCTGTATCTGGCCTCCAGATAATTCTTTAGGTTCCTTATTTGCAATTTCATCATAATCCATGCCGACCATAGAAATTACGCTTTTGGTCTTTTCCATGTCAAAATGTCCAAGGGGTTCTGATACAATCTGCTTAATCTTCATACGTGGATTCACAGAAGTATAAGGATTTTGAAACACCATGGAAATATGCTTTCTTGCGTTATGAATTGTTTTCCTGGTTATTTCCTCTTCATTGAAATAAAACTTACCATCTGTTGGTGTTTCGATAGTTGAAACTATTTTTCCAAGGGTGGTTTTGCCTGAGCCTGATTCACCCACTATTCCAAGTATTTTTCCTTTGCCAACCTCTATTGAAACGTTATCCATGGCCCTAACATAAACAGGTTTTCTTCTAAAGATAATATCAAGCAACTGAAGCTGTTGCGTTAAATAGTATTTTTTTATATTTTCCAATTTTATAATGCTACTCAAATAACCAGCACCTCACTTTATGTCCATTACTAACATCTATTAACGATGGTTCAAACTCATGGCACTTGCCAAAAGCCTTATCGCATCTTGGACTGTACCTGCATCCCTTAGGAAGGTTGAAAAACGATGGCGGGGAACCCTTAATATAAAATAATCTTGTATTGGTCTTATAATCTGTTGGCACACTTTTTAACAGCCCAATTGTATATGGATGGTCAGGGTGTTTAATTAAATCACTGGATTCATTTAATTCCATAATTGTTCCTGCATACATAACAATAATTTTCTTAGAGATTACATATGCCAGACTCAAATCATGTGTTATAAATATTATTCCCATCCCATATTCTTTGTTTAAAGCCTTTAATAGATTAATAACTTGCGCCTGTATGGTTACATCAAGGGCAGTTGTTGGTTCATCAGCTATTAATAATTTGGGCCGCAAAATTAACGCCATGGCTATTACAACCCTCTGCACCTGACCTCCAGAAAGTTCATGCGGATACCTCTTCACAATCTGATCCGGATCCGGCAATCTCACGGATTTTAATGCATCAACTACTATTTTATTTATTTCTTCCGGGGCAACACTTGTACCATTCCTCTGAGCCTTAATCTGTGCAGCCTCTGATAGCTGAAAACCAACGGTTTTTACCGGATTAAGGCTGTTTAGAGGATTCTGAAAAATCATGAATACCTCTGTACCCCTAATTTTTGTCATCTGTTCTTCTGTTAATGATAATAGATTCTGGTCATTTAGGATTATTTCTCCGGATTCCTCTCCTGACGGTGGGAGTAATCTTGCAATAGCCCCACCAAGAGTACTTTTACCTGACCCTGATTCACCAACAATGGCTATTGAATCTCCCCTATCCATGTTTAATTCAAAGTTGTTTAAAACAGTTGTTTTGCCATTAACAGTTTTATAAGAAACTTTGAGATTTTTAATTTCAAGCAACAAATTATATGCACCTCAATATTCTATCCTGTTATTAATTATGTCCTGATATCTGTCACCCACCAGAACGAATCCAGCAACTATTATTAGTATTGTAATGCTTGGGAATACTGCATACCACCAGTCAGCAGGAAGATACTGCAGACCGTTTGAGGCCATGGCACCCAGTTCCGGTATAGGTATGGTTAAACCTATTCCAAGGAAGGCTAATGTTGCATAGGTTAAAATAACATTGCCAAAATCAAGTGCAGCATAAGCTATTACTGGGTCAACACTGTTCAAAAATAAATATCTGAAAAAGAGGCTAAATCTTTTTACACCGTTTATTTTTGCGGCCTGCATATAGTCCATGTTTTTGATTTTAAGAGTCTGACCACGGAAAAATCTTGCATATGTTGGCCACCATACTATGCTTAAAGATATTATCACAGCATCAAAGCCAGCCTTTAATGGTATGGATATTGCAATTACAAGTATAAGAGCTGGAATAGAAAGGAATGCATCTGTTAACCTCATAAGGATATTCTCAAGCCAGCCACCCCGCCATCCTGATATTATTCCCAAAGCTGCACCAATAATTATTGCTGAAAATACAACCACCACAGCAACAAGGGCATCTCTGGGCATTGAGTATAGCATCCTGGAAAGTATGGATTCACCAAGGGCATTTGTGCCAAGTAGCATTGAAAGTGATTTTGTCGATGGCCCTTCAAGTTGAAGGCTAAAATTGGTTGCAAAAGGATTTGAGGGTAACAGCATATAGCCAAGTTTAGGATTACTTGTAAAACCGGCAAGTTCCTCCATTATTCCTTGTATTATGGACCAAATTAAGAACCAGCCAACTATGATAAGCCCTATAAGAGCTGATTTATCCTTTATAAACGACCCAAAATAGCTTACCTTTTTAAACTCTATCTTATCCTCGTAGGCATTTTCGTCAATCACTTTACCCTCACCCTCGGATCCATAATACCATATAATATATCAGCGACTAAATTGGCTATAATTATTGAAATTGCAATAATTACAGTGGTTGATAGTATTGCTATGTAATCCAACGTATATATGGATTGCACTATAAACCATCCCATACCATGATAATCAAAAATATCCTCAACAACAACAGCGCCTGCCACCGCATATCCAAATGTCAGTGCAAGAAGTGTAACAATTGGAATTGCTGCATTCCTTAAGGCTGTTCTATAAACAGCAGTATCCCTGCTAACACCCTTCATTAATTCAAGCTTAAAATAATCTGATTCCATTGCATCAATCATTGATGCCCTAGTAATTCTAGTAATTACACCAAAACTTAAAAGTGCTATTGCCATAACAGGAAGAATCATATGCCTTATAAGACTAAGAAGATATGCACCATCACCTGCTATAATTGCATTTAAAATTGGGAATGCGGCAACGTCTGGAGGCGGTGTCAAAACCGGATTGGCTATACCTGTAGATGGCAGCAAACCGAGATCATATGCAAAGAAAAGCTGAAGTACTATTGCTATAAAAAATGGAGGGGATGCCCATGTAACCAAATACACGCCCTTTACAGCATGATCCTGTATTTTTCTCCTATGTGATGCACCAAATGATCCGGTATACAACCCTAAAAATGTGGATAATATAATGGCAGGAATAACAAGTTCCAGTGTCCTCGGGAGAAATCTTCCTATTAAGCTTATCTCAGGGACGTGATAAACTGGATCATATCCCAGGTTACCACGGAAAATGTTACCAATATACAACAGAACCTGTGTATACAATGGAGCGTTAAGGTGGTATTTGGCAATAATAGCATTTATTTCTGCCTTTGTGTGATGTCCTGACCCGGCATAAATTCCTGCCATGGCCTGTGGTGTGGGTGCTATTAAATGGATCAGGAAAAATACTATTACTATTATAAATATTAATGTAACAATTGCATAAATTGCACGCCTAACTATATACAGCACTAAATTTGTATTCATTCAAAATATTAATTAAAATATATTATTTAATACTTCCCATTCATAAAATGTGAATTTTATATAATAACATATAAATTTTAATATTATTATATAATAATTTCGTAATTTCTTTTAAATATTTGTCAGAATTTTTTGAAACGATTTAAATAAAAATTGCCCATTTTTATTAAGTTCTATTAGGTATAAAAATTATGCATTGATTTATAATACATAATTTACAGGTTTAAAATTATATATGTATTAAACAGAAAATATCTAAAAATCAATAAAAATAATTATTTCCGTATATTTCTTACATGTAATTATATAATAATTGTAGTATAATCAATTGACAAAAATAATAAATATATATAATTATTATTATTTTATGAAGAAAATACTTGCTATAGTTATAGCCCTTATGTTTGTGCTTATAGCATTTTCAATTATTGCAGGGCCACAAGAAAAGAACATACCAGAGAAATCAACATCAGTTAATAATACAATAGACAACGCATCAAAATTGCTACAGGTTGAAAAGGAGCTTCAGGAAAAAGGCATACCATTAAAATATGCAAGCCTGCCAGCATTCACAAGTCATATAAATAAACAAAATGGTGTCATAACGCCGTCATATACATCTGCACCGGCACCGATGGGAATTGGATTTTATGGGACAAAAAATGTTTCAGGGCACCTTGTGGGATATAATCTAACGACAAGCAGTGTTATGGCATCAATACATATCAATAACATGAATGATTTTTATCTTCTTAATGATGGGCCCTACAGCGAAACGTTTCAATTGAATTCGGTGCTTTCCAATGTCACACTATTTGGCAATTCAAGCTATAATTTCTGGACCCAAAATGTTGTATTTTACTCAGCCAGAACACATCAGATAACCTTTTTGGACAACATATGGAATTTCTCATCACCAGCAATTTATATGAGCAATAATTCATTGTATTCATATGACGGAAATCTTGATGCACCCGTTTTTTATTACGATATCGGACCAACAATAACGGTAACATATCCATTCACACTTAATTTATATCTGAATTCAACCGTAATAGACAGGGACAGTGCAGTGTATTTCAATTATTCGCTCACATACAGTAATAAAACTGTATCAGGTTCTTATGACAGGGTTTTATTTAATTCAACATATAACCAGCCTGCTAGCTTCACCGCAGTAAAACCAGAATATCTTGCAAGTGGAACACATGTAACACCAACAGGATTTATACCATATGATTTTGAGATAATGGTTGGCGGACCCGGAGGTGGAAGCACAACATCTATATACAATATAAATGCCACGATGAATTTAAAATACGAAAAATCCGGTAAATATTACAATGTACCATCTGCATATGATACTGGATCTGAAACAGGTGAAACATCAGAGGGAGTATCTGTGTCATGGAATAATTATACCGCACATCTTACACCTGGCCCATCATTTGTGTACGGAATGTGGGGCATTTCAAATAATAATAAAATGGTTCACTATTCTGGAAGGGTGAGTCCATCAAATGCTTTTATGTTTGTATCTCCGGGTGCATTCAATGAGAGCATGGCTGCATGGTCACCATTATCATTAAATGGCACATATAGCTTTACATTGCCCAGTGGATACTATACTGCAGAAGCTCTAATGAGCTATCATAATCCTGTAATGTTTACCATTGGCAACGATGCATCACTGCCCTTTAATAATTTTATGGGCATATACACACCGTTATACGCATTTGATAACTCACAGCTAAAAAACATATCATTGTATGGCAATGGTACACTGAATAATCCGTATGTGGTTTACAATGTTCAGACAATGCCTGTAAATTCACTATTTGAGGAGTTCAATGACTATGCATTTCCAGTGTTTTCAGGAGTTTTAATTATGAACACAAATGCCAGTGCGGTTTTATATCATATGCCATCACTTTTCATTAAATATAATAATCCAGAATATTCAGGATATGTTAACTTCTATAAATTCCCATCATATAACTTCCTTAACTATGAATTTTACAATGCATCAAATATAACAGTATGGAAATCTAACGATATTTCAGGATACTTCTCCTCAAGCCTTGAAGGTTTCCCAGCGGCAAACCTTGTAATATGGAACTCGACAAGGATACTTATTGGATCGAATACATTTAACGTTATGGACAGCGGAATGCTTGTATTCAACAGTAATAATGTGACAATATGGGGCAATTATTTATTTAACTCACCATTAATATACAATAATACCTTCGAAGATATAACAAATATATGGGGTGCACCACTTGGGCTTGCAGAATACTCATCAAATGATACAATATATAATAACTTCTTTGATGTGGAGATCACAGCCTACAGTCCAGAGGTCTCAATATATACCGGAGGCTTTGCAATGTATGTTGACCACTGGAACATAACAAAACAGCCGGCATACATTGTACATTATTTCAACGGTTTTGCATTATATGGAAGCATTATATATACAAGATACCAGGGAGGTAATTTCTGGTATAACTTTAACGGAACAATACCATATAATAACGATGGCCTTATTGCAATTGGCGGCGATTATGTACCCTTATACTATTTTATTTTTCCATTTTTTAATTTATTTTAAATAAATTTATTTTTAATTAATATAAATTTTTAATTTAAATTATTATTTTATAATATAAAAATAATTTGAAAATTTTAATTAATTATATAATTTAATCTGTTATATAATTTAATAAATTAATATTTTTATTATTAATTTCGTTTCATAATTTTAATTGTAATATCAGGTAAATATCCAGTAAAATTAGGGTTCTAAATTTATATTTACAATGTTTTATACTAACAAAAAATGAATAAATTTATATTTATGATATCTATTATTAGTTATGGCAGGAGAAACATCTTCCAGGGCATCACTGGAACAGGAGGTTTATTTAAGGGCTCTGACAGGAAGGCTGGTTGGAATTTATGAGTTTCAGGGATTTAAAAAAATAGCAATAATAAGCTATCCTGATAGAATATGCGAGTCCATATCCGCTGCTGCAGCTGTGGCATACCTTGATAAATACGGCTATTCTGAAAATAAAATAAATGTCTTTGATTATGATAATGATATAAATAAAACCGCTGAAAAAATAACGCGTGAAAATTATGACGCAGTTTACATTGCTCTTGGAGGGGAACAAAAAATGAGCGATGTGGCTAAGATGTTCAACAGCACCCTAACAGCACTTAAAAATGCTGGCTATAAACATGCCCTTTTAATTCATGTCAGGACATGGCTGGCGACAAAACAGCTTTCAACCCTAGATGAATCCTCAATGGAGTACATAATGTCCTTGCCGGAGGTAAGATTATTTACAGCCGACCCATCAGCAAAGAAATTCTTTTTCCATAATGTTAAATTTGATGGAAAAAAGCCCAAACCGGAAAAATATGCTGAGGAGGATATTACACAGGAACATGCAAATCTCTTAAAAATATCACTGCCACCACCAGAATAATTATTTTTATAAAACAAATTTAAAACTTAATAATTGTAAATAATATTTTATTGAAATTTTATAAAAATTAAAATATTTTCTAAAATAATAAAGAATATTTTTAATGATGTAATGTCTGACTACGTAGGACAGAGATGTTTAAATGAAGCTTATGGTGCATTACATTTTTAGTACGGGAATATTAAGCCTTATTAATTCATACTTTACAGGCTTTTTCAGGGGATTTTCCATAGCAGTTATAATGTCATTTCTTGGTAATACAGTAATAGACCATTTTGGGCATAAGCGTAAGATAACAAAATATGGTCTCATACCGGTAAGAAGCCCATCGACACATTCATTTGAAAACAGCATTATCATTGGACTTTCCATTTCTTTTTTCATTATATTAATTATGTATATATTTAATAATTTAGCACCCATAACAATTACAGTAATTTCCGGCATACTGGTTGGACCCTCACATTTATTTCTGGATGCGTTTACACAGGGTGGTATTTATATTAAAAGTAAGAAACACTGGAGAAGATTTGCAATAGCCCATTTAAGGTATAATAATAAAATAATAAATGCCACAACAGCATTTTTTGGGATATTTTTAATTATTATTTCATTTTCAGGATTTGGAATAATATTTCTTTATATTAAGGATGTATTCAATTATTTATCATTAATTTTTTAGAATTTTTTAAATAACGGGCTCGGTGGGATTTGGACCCACGATCACCGACTTAGAAGGACGGTGCCTTATCCATACTAGGCCACGAGCCCAGTGGTTAATTTTAAAATTGAATATAAGTATTTCGTTGATTTATCTCTTAAATATGGTTTATTCGAATTTTTATAATATTACCATAAAAATTGAAAAAATTATATATTCACGTTATAATATTAAAAATTTTAATCAAAACGTTATTGGAGCATAGCCATCCTTTACATAATCTGAAATTAAAGCGCCCACCGGTTTAAGATTTATTTTTAGCTCCAGGAGCATCTCTTTTATATTTTCCTCATCTGCTATGTTCACACAGGCAACCGGAATGATATTTTTATCAATTAACTGTTTTACCAGACCCTTAAATTCCTCATCCTCAGCTGCCAGTTTTTCTGCGGCACCGAATAGGACAACCCTTGTTCCAATTGTGGTATGAAGTGCAAATTTAAGGCCAAGCAACGCCCTATCCCTGTTTTCATTACCTGATAAAATTATTACAGCAAGTTTATCTGCCATAATATAATAAATGTATAATAATAAAAAATAATATTGTAAGATTGTTTATTACAAAAAGACTTAGAACATTTTTTTATATATTATTAGTTATTATTTATATTTACATTGATAATCTTTTTGGCACAAAGATTTTTTAAAATTAATTATGTAAAGTTAAATCCACTTGACTAATGACAGTTAGTGTTATTAATGGCTATATTCAAAAAATGTGATATAATTTTAAAAATTATTATGAAATTAACAGTATATTAAATGTAAATAGATATTGAAAGGCCAATAAATTTTAATGGTTAGGATGCTTAAATTTAAAACATCAAATTCAGAAAGGTTTTATGCTATAATTTTTTTAAAATAATCACAGATATTTAATACCAGAACCCTTGCAGATATAATATTATTTATTACAAAAATGTAATAAATTATAGTAATATTTAAATATAGAAATTGCGCAGAATAAAGATATTTCTAAAACTGCTTTAATAAAACCATTAAAAGATAATGCCATAATATTGGAATTTGGTTCTGAGGATGATTATAAAAAATTTTATGCTGATTCCACAATTAACCCTGAAAAATACTGGGACTGCATTGCATCAAAATTTGAGTGGTACAAAAATATGATAAAGTTATTAGATGAACCTTTCCCGAATTTGTATTTTTTACAGGAGGCTATTCTAACGTTTCTTATAATTGTGTGGACAGAAATGCCATGAAAAATCCAGATAAAACTGCCATAATATGGGTAAGCTATGATGGTAAAGAACGAAAAATAACATATGGGGAACTAAAGGATTATGTATCAAGATTTGCCATAGGCCTACAGAAAATCGGTGTAAAAAAGGGTGATGTTGTTGCCATTTACATGTCAAATATACCGGAAGCGTTTATTTCAGTATATGCATGTTATAGAATAGGTGCCATATATAATATAATATTCTCAGAATTTTCTGTAAATGCACTCCTTGAAAGAATTGAGGATACAAAAGCAGGGTCGTTATAACAGAGGACCAATCCATAAGCAGGGATAAGTACATGAATCTTAAAAACACACTTAACTCTGTGAGGTCAGGGGTTAAATCAATTGAAAAGGTCATAGTTGTAAGAAGAACAGGTTCATTGCATATTTAAAATGCAGGAAGATGATATTTATTTTGATGATTTTTTAAACCGGATAAATGATGGCACATACCCGTTACCAATGGAGGCAAATGAGCCGGGATCTGTCATATAGACATCAGGGACAACATCGAGGCCAAAGGGGATATTTCACTCCAGCATTGGCTTTATGATTGGAGCCTATTATTTTGTGGAATACTCTGTAAATTTAAACTAAAATGATATTTACTGGTGCACTGCAGATGTTGGCTGGCTTACATTTCCCATTTATGAGCTTGTTGGGCCCTTGCACATAATGGCACGGTAATAGCCTATGAGGGCGCTCTGGATTATCCTTCAATAGAACATTTTTATGGAATTATTGAAAAATACAGAGTAACAAAAGTGTTTAGGGCACCAACACTGCTGAGGATGCTTGCAAGGTATGGCAGGGAGGCAGTAAAAAATCATGATCTCTGGTCATTAAGATTAATTTCCATTGTTGGTGAGCCAATTGACATAAAAACATGGCACTGGATTTATAAAAATATTGGAAATGAAAAAATAGAGATTAATAATACATGTGGCCAGACAGAAGCAGGTGGTACATGAACATCCTTAATCATGGGGATAACATCTGCCAGACCAGGTTCATGTGGGCTGGCACTGCCAGGACATGCATATGCAATTCTTGATAAAAATGGGAATCATGTGAGTCCAGGAACCATAGTAACACTGGTGTTAAAACAGCCATTTCTATCTCTTGCACGTGATGTCTGGAATAACCATGAAAGGTATGTCAACAATTATTTTTCTGTATTCAATGGTTATTACTCCAATTATGATGAGGCTGTGGAGGATGAGTATAAACATATCTGGGTACTTTGCCGTACCGATGATGTCATAAATGTTGCAGGACACAGATTATCAACAATGGAAATGGAAAACAGCATAATGTCCATACCGGAAATATCCAGTGCTGCTGTTATTGATATAGACGATGATATAAATATCCTTATTCCCGCGGTGTTTATTACCTTAAATGGTAAGATAGAAGATTCTAATGAGATAAAAAATCGCATAAGGAACGTAATCAATGATTCAATAGGCAAATTTGCCATTACTGGAAGAATATACATAATATCTGAAATGCCAAAAACAGGGTCAGGAAAAATAATGAGAAGGCTTCTACGTGAAATAGTTTCAAATGGATATATTTCAGGTGATATTAACGGCCTTGAAAATCCAGAATACATTGAAAAAATAAAAAATGAGGTAAAAAATCCCAATTAAAATATTTTATATATTTCTAAATTATGATAAACAGGTGATTTATTGGAGGAAGAATATGATATTTTAAGGGAGAGCGTTAAATCATTCTCAGAAAAGGAGATAATGCCTGTTTCCAGAAAAATTGATCATGATGATTATTTTCCCAGGGAGATTTTCAAAAAAATGGGTTCCATTGGATACCTTGGCATTACCATACCTGAAGAGTATGGTGGTTCTGGATCAGATTATATTTCTCAGGCGATAATAGAGGAGGAGATAAGTTACGCCAGCGGTTCCATTGGTTTATCATATGGGGCACATAGCAATCTTTGCCTGGATAACCTTTACAGAAATGGTTCTGAATACATAAGGGAAAATTATGTGCCAAAATTATGCTCTGGGGATAACATTGGTTCTCTTGGAATGACAGAACCGTCATCTGGATCTGATGCGTTATCCATGAAAACAAATGCAGTAAAGGATGGTGTTAATTATGTTATAAATGGCAGCAAGACATTCATAACAAATGCACCGTACGCAGATCAGTTTCTAACATATGCAAGAACCGGAGATAATTATACCGCATTTTTAATACTTTCTGATGATGAGGGCTTTTCCAGGGGAAAAAGGTTTGAAAAACTCGGGATGCGTGGGTCTCCAACAGGTGAGATATACTTTAACAATATAAAATTAAAATCCGATAGAATCGTCGGTGGGCTTAATAATGGCAAGAGAGTGCTTTTAAGCGGGTTAAACATGGAAAGGGCTGTGCTATCATTCAATGCCATTGGCATAGCCAGAAGGGCCCTTGATCTTGCTGTTGAATATTCTATTGAAAGAAATCAATTTGGAAAACCCATACATGAATTTGAATTAATACAGGAAAAGCTGGCGTATATGTACACAAAATTTGAATCGTCAAGGTTATTTGCCCTTGAGGCCTTAAAAAGGGTAAACAATGATAAAATGGATGCCCTTGATGCCGCTGCAGCCATTCTATATGCATCTGAGTCATCAGAGTATATTGCCAGAGAGGCCCTGCAGATATTCGGCGGCTACGGTTACATCAAGGACTTTGAAATAGAAAGGGTTTTCAGGGATTCCATTCTGTTAACGATCGGTGCCGGCACAAATGAAATAAGGAAAAAGGTCATATCAGAATCGTTAATAAAAAAATATAAAAAGTGAGTAAAATGGCATATAAATCAAGGAATGTTTACATGATATCAGGTGGGCTGACAAAGTTCAGGAAATACAATTATGATGAGGATTTCAGGCTAAATGTTAAAAATGCAGTGGATTATGCATTAAGGGATATTAAAATGGATATAGGTGATATTGATGGTTCAGTTTCAGCGTATTTTTCTGATCATTTTTTGGGCCAGCTCATAGCAGGTGCCATGACAAATGATTATATAGGCATGTCAGGAAAACCGTCAAAGAGGATAGAGGGGGGTGGTGCAACCGGTGGGCTTGCATTTCAAACAGCATATGAAGAGATCGCATCAGGGAATATGGAAACATGCCTTGTCTATGGCTTTGAAAACATGTCCCATGTAAACACCTGGAGGGGTAATGACCTCATAGCACTTGGCAGTGATTCAAATTTTGATTATCCACTGGGAGGATTTTACACTGCATATTACGCACTCATGGCAACAAGACACATGCATGAATTTGGAACAACAGAAAGGCAAATGGCCCTTGTATCTGTAAAAAACCATAACAATGCATTGCATAATCCCTTTGCCCAGGCACCAATGAAAATTAATGTTGATGACGTACTAAATTCTCCGGTTGTATCAACACCATTAAAAATGCTTGATATATGTCTGATGTCAGATGGTGCGGCCGCGGCCATACTTGCATCGGAGGATGCTGCAAAATCGTTTTCAGATAAACCCGTTTTAATTAAATCCATTGGTGCATCAAGCGATACAATGAGACTTGCAGACAGGACCTTCGGTGATGTGCCACTCCTTCCAAATGAAACTAAAAATGATTATAAAAATCTTAAGTACCCTGGCGTTCATTCATTTAAGGCCGGTAGGCTGGCGGCAAAAATGGCATATGAACGTGCCGGTATAAAAAATCCTGAAAAGGAGGTTGACTTTGCCGAACTCTATGATGCATACACATCAGCAGAGATACAGGCATATGAGGATATGGGATTCTGCAGGTATGGTGATGGGGGCAAATTCATAGAGGAGGGCAGGCCAAATATAGACGGTGACATACCTGTAAATATGGAGGGGGGCCTTCAGGCATCGGGCCACGCAATAGGTGCAACCGGAATAATGCAGGCAGTATATGCATTCTGGCAGCTTCAGGGAAACATATCAAGGCATTTTGGAAATAATAACTTACAGGTAAAAAATCATAATACAGGAATAATACACAGCCATGCTGGAACCGGTGCATATGAAACAGTCACTGTTATGGAGGCGGTTTAAATGGATAGATATACAAGGGTGATGAAAACAGACCCACTGGTTAAAGAATTTGATTACAATATAGAATACATTCACAGTTATGCGCAGGATTCCAAATTTTTTACATCCCTAGGCATGGGAATACTTCTTGGTTCAGAATGCAAAAAATGCAATTATAGATATGGAACATACAGAAAATATTGCATGTTCTGCGGTTCTGAAACAGATGATATAAATCTTCCATTAACAGGAAAAATACATTCATTTACAACATGCTATTATTCAGGTGAAAATTTTATAAATGAAACACCTTACACATTAATACTTGTTGAATTTGAAGGCATTGATTCATTATTTATGTCAAGACTTGTTAATAAGGAAAATAAGAATGTTTACATAGGCATGCCTGTAAGGGCAAAATTTAGGAGGCTGCAGAAATTTGATGTTAATGATGTTTACTTTGTGCCGGCCTGATAATTTATTCATCATTAATTTTTTTTCTGGGATTTAATCCTATTTCATTAATAATTTTTATATAATTATTATAAAAAATTTTTCCCTTATCTGTAATTTCCAGCATTCTACGCGGCCCTGAGAGCGTAAACACAGTTTTATCCTTAATATATCCCGAATGTATTAGTATATCGAGATGATTGCTTAAACTTCCCCTTCCTATACCCGTCAAATTTAAAATATCAGTAAAGTACATTTTTTCATTTATGGCAAGTGATATTAGAATCAATATTCTTATAGATGACCTTAATGCGTCATTATTTATCAGCCTGCTAAGATCACCTATATCACTCATTTGAAACAACCTCATCAGGAGCATGGTACAGTGCATAAAATGATGAGAACATCCAGCCAATTACTGATATTATCCAGAAATCGAATGAGAAATAAACATAATTACCAAGATAAAACGATGAAAAAATGAAAAATAAAATTGTTGCAAGTGCGCTTGAAATATACGTATAAAAGGCTATGTAACCTTCCAGGGGAATATTATCAAGGCTAATTTTGATATAACCAAGAATTTTAAATCCAAGGAAAAAAAATAGAATATTAACAGTGTATAATGCAATGGCATAATAGAAATAATTATACTGAAAAAAATATGCGAAGGATAACAGTATTATAATAATTATAATCATATATAAATAATTAATTTTCCTGAATTTGGGTGCCCGGTATCCTGATTTAAGTTTTATACTTCTATACGCCCTTCTAAAAATGCTTTTTGATAAATTTATTCCTAAAAAAACTATGATTAAATAAATTATTATATATAAAATTAAATAGTAAACATATTTATGATATATATTAAATAATATGTATGGAAAAGTTATAAAACCCAGTATTGCCATTGACCATGTTAGATAATAAAGGCCAAAAGCCCTTCTAAGTAAAAATTTTTCAAAGCCAAGGATTCTTTTGTTAATTTTTAAAAGATCGATTTTATTTATATCATCCATCTTATAATAATATGATTATATTATATTTATTTTTATTTTGTTCAGAAATTGAACTCTGTTACATTTATATTAATCAAATTAGGATTAATGATTATGGCCTTAATATATATTGAAAATCTGAAATACTCGTATGGCAATCTTAATAATAGCCTGAGGGATGTTAAATATGAATTAAATAATGGAGAAAAAAATATAGTCATTGGCCCAAATGGATCTGGAAAAACAACATTTTTGAAATGCATTCTTGGCATTTTAAAGACCGAAAAAATGATAAAAATAGATAATAATTATGTTGAGAATATAAGAGAATATACTGCATTATCAACAAATATAAAGGATGCACTCCATCTTTCTGGCGACCTCTCTGTCAAAGAGTTTATAAAATATCATATGAAGTTAAAATTAATTAAGGAGGATGCTGCCTTTAATATGCTTGCATATTTTAAATTGGACTCCCTGAAAAATAAAAGATTATCGGATCTGTCCACAGGCCAGGAAAAAATGGTGTATAATACAATTGCCCTTTCAGGTGATTATAAAATAATTCTTTTGGATGAACCCTTAAGTTCAATAGATCCTGATAGGGCAAGACTTTTAATTAATATCATAAATAAAAGTAAAAATTCATTTATAATAACAACCCATGACCTTGATCTTATAAAAAAAATTAAAGGTTCCACATTAAACATAATGATTGATGGTAACCTATCGGAAAAAATAAGCCCTGGTGAATTAATATTTTCAATGAATGTAAATAACACAAGGCCGCAGGATAAATTTATAGAAATAAGGGGCAATGACAGGATAATATATCTTACATATGGCAAAGAAAACAATGTTATAAATAATATAGATGACCTATTATATTTATATGAGGTGTAAAAATGATATCAACGCTCTATAAAATTGGTATTATATCATATTTTAAAAATAGGAATTCATTATTCTGGAGTTTTGGATTTGTTCTGGTATGGATCTTAATATATGCATATGGTTTCCCGGCACCATCCGGAACATATTTAAAATATACAGAATCCACATATATATCTTTCATATTGTTATTTGGAATAAGCGTATCCATGGCATCCGTAGTTTTTTACACAGTATCCATGAATCTATCGATACCCTATATTACAAGGTTTGATAGGGTAAAATCATATGAGGTATCGTTTTCAAATATATTATCGTCCCTAACATTTAGCATGGTAGTGGGCATTTTTGCCATAATATTTTCATTATTAATATTCAGGCTTAGATTTTCCTCAGTATATATCAAAAATATATACATGCTGATATTTATATTAATCGTTATATCACTATTTTTCACACTTTTAGGCCTTCTTTTTTCATACCTGCTCAGCCTCTTAAATCAGGTAGGGTCGCTTAAATTTATTTCACAAATTCCAATGATCCTAACCTTTATTCTTGTGCTTGGACTGCAGATTTTCAGAAAGCCAGGCCCTGATCTAATCTATTATTCACCATTCAATGCAATGTTTTCGATAATAATTTATTCCTTAACAGGAAAAGCCGGAATTAATTATTACCATTCTGGATTAAATACAAATTTGCTATTAATATCCACATTAATATGGATTCTATCCATGGTTATTCTTGTATATGTCCTTGAAAAATTGTATGAAACTTCCGGTAAAAGAAACCAGTACACACTTGAGGATATTTTTAAATAATTTTTAACTTCTAATCAAAAAGACCAGCACATTAGTGCATTTGTAAATTATTAAAATGCAATTTTCTTTTAATTTATTTTAAAAATTTACAAAAAAATGCTCCGGTCGGGATTTGGACCCGAGTCGGGGGATTGAGAGTCCCTAATGCTTGGCCGGACTACACCACCGGAGCCTAGATTCTGTATTTTTTCCTGCTATATAAGTTATTTCACTACCTGCCAACAATGTATAAAAATAAGCATTTTAAATGTGTATAAATGTATTATTAATTATTAAAGGCAAAGTATATTTATAGCGATTTAATTGTTATTTATATGAGGCCAAGAACATTTAAAATTATTGTAATATCGGTGGCATTAATATTAATTATTCCAGCCTCGGTACTGGCCTTTAATTATTATAAGGAAGAAAAAAAATTAGATTCAAAAAATCCATTTGATTATATACCATCAAATTCAACAGCCGTGGCAACGGTTAACCAAAACAATTCAACCTTTTATATTTATGATGTGCATGGATCCCTTGGCATAATAGCAAATATTTCATACAACATACTTCCAAGCAACAGTACCAGAATTTTTTCACCGTCTGGAACTTCAACTTATGCATCAATGCTAAAAAATATAACTGTAGAAACAATGGTAATGCAGCAGACAACAGTTTATGAGGTAAAGAACCTTGACATAGGGCAGATAATTAGTGGAATTGCAAAGACAAACCTAACCGCACTAATATCAAATGAAAGCACAAATGTTTATGTTTATACTATATTAAATACATATGTTGTCATGGGTGAAAAGGAGGCAATAAATGATTCACTTTACTCACATATACATAATTATACGGCTAAACCCATTGAAAAATACCTAAACATGAATATTAATTCATCAATATATTATAATCTGAGCTCATCAGGTATTGGTGCAAGCTACATGACATTAAATATTACAGAAAATAAAACGTTGATAAACATGCATTTTAATTCATCAACCGATGCATTAATATTTGACCTGGCCCTAAATGCAGCGCTTAGAGCGAAAAGCAATGTAACCAGTGTTCTTGGCAGGCCCACAGTTATATCCAGTGGAAACAATTTAATAATAAAATATAACAAAGGTTTTAGCGATATCGGTATACTAATTAAAGCCTTAAATATAAAATCGTAATTTGATGATGCATGTCAAAATTGTTAACAGTTTATTTACAGTACATAAAAAATTATTACAGGTCTAAAAGCTTTTTTCTTATGCTTTTTTTGATTATTATAATCAGTGCAATGATGGTTTATTTTTCTTTTAAGTATGTAAATGATCTTCCAAAAATTCTTGGTTCAAATGCCCTGCCATTGGGCCTAAAAATTGCATTATTTTACTTTTTATGGTCATTAATATTGTTATACATACCTGTTTTTGCATCGGTATTTTTTGGTTCACCTGCAATTTCCTCAGAAATTGAGAATAAAACGGCATTTTATATATTTCCATTGCCAATAAACAGGCACAAACTCTTCGTTGGTAAATTCCTTGCCGCATTCAGTGTTACACTGGTCATAGTGCTTATTTATATAATAGTTGAGGCTGCCACGCTTTCATTTATATTTAAAAAACCACCTGAAATATATTTCTATTACTCATTGGTGCTCCTAATATTATTTGTGCTCTCAATGACATCATTAACCTTCATGATAAGCGCAATATTTAATAAAAACACCTATGCATATATATCTGTCCTTTTAATTTATTACATTGTTTTCTATGCAGGGTCCTTTATTATAGAACTTTTGTATAAAATAGACCCATTTTACCTTCTAAGCGATGCGGCAAGCATTATACAAAGGGTTTATGTGAATATAAACACAGAGGATTTTTTTGCAAGACAGAGCCTGGCGCCTGCACCCTTTCCAGACATTATGCTGGCAGGCCTTATTATGTTTGTATATTTTGTTGCAACCTTTGTCATAGGCCTCTTTTTGTTTGATAGAAAGGAGGTGCAGTAATGGAGATTAGGCTTGATCATATAACCAAAAAATACGGGAAGATAACCGCACTAAATGATATAAACCTTACATTTTCTGGTACCGGATGCACCGGACTTTTGGGACCTAATGGTGCGGGAAAAACAACAATGCTAAAGCTCATGACAAATATAATCAGGCCAACTCATGGTGAGGTTACAATCAATGGCATAAATGTTTCAGATTATCCTGAAAGGGCACTGAGTTTTCTCGGGTCCTTAATAGAACAGCCAGAGTTTTATGGGTATTTAACATCCAGGGAAATACTAAATTTTACCGGAAAAATAAAAGGTTTAAAAAATGAGGAGATAAAATCAGAAATAGACAGGTTATCAAAAATAACACAGATTTCGGGGTTTCTTGACAGGAAAACTGGTGGATATTCAAGGGGCATGAAGCAGAGGCTGGCACTTTCTGTTGCATTGATGGGCAATCCCGAGATAGTTGTGCTTGATGAACCAACATTTGGACTTGACCCAAAGGGAATGAGCGAGATTCATTCATTAATTAAGGAGATATCAAGGGATAAGCTGGTTATTTTAAGCACTCACCTGTTATATGAGGCAAGGGATCTATGCAACAGGGTGATAATTATTAACAGTGGAACCATAGGCCATGATTCAAAAACTGAGGAAAACAGGGAAATGCTGAAAATTACACTGGAATCCGATTATAATAATGATCTTGATGGAAACATACACCCATTCAGGGTAAATGGAAATGAAATTATTCTGGAAAAACCACCTGATATGCACAACGATGAAATTATAAATATGTTCTCAAGAAATGGCATGCATGTTAAATATGTGGAAAAATATGATGACCTTGAGGAAATATATATATCATTAACAAAGGATAGCGGCTATGGTACATAATTTTCAAAAATATAATCAAAAAGCCTGTGTGGTGATGCATAGTTTGTTCCGTTAATATTGTAGTATTTTTTATGGATAACCTTTAAAAACGGTATTCCCTTTTTGGACATGTAATCATATACTTCCGAGAAGACATTCCTATCATTATCAATGAATATGTACATTGCGGCATCCTCAATACAATTTAAGATATCAGCGGATATATTTTTTATTGACATGATTCTTACAAAGCGGTAATGATTCATGGCCCTGCCAGAGCTTATGCTTACCTTATCATTGCGCAGGATGTTTCTGTAACTGTAGTTTGTGTATTCATCAATATTTACCTTATTTAAACCCATTTCAATATAATAATATGTTGAATTTGCGGGCAGATTTCCATCCAATGATTTGTATATTCCGGAATCCGTGGATATAAATGTAAAATAATTTATATCCTCTAAATTTCTGACTATATCAAGAAAACCATTTTTTTCATAACTCATCATACTTTTTTTCACCCTCCAGTGTTTTTTCTATTTTTTCTATTTCCTTATGCTTGGCCTCTATTAGACCTGAAATAATATTATTTCTCCATGCCTCATTTATTATTTCCTCATAGGCATCATCAAGGCTTTTGAAATAACCTGATGATACGGCCCTCTGAAGGCTTTTTTCAATAATTGGATTTACATGTAATGTGTTATTTTTTGAAATTATACCTATTCTTAGATTGGATATATATTCAAGAACTGCAAGCCTTATAAATTCCGATCTGTTTGTATAATTAGAATTTGTGGATAAAAAACTGTCAATTTCCTCAAGTTCCTCCTTTGATATTCTTAATGTAAGTTTTTCAGTTTTATCCCTCATTAAAAGTATAAGATTATAATAGTATATATTTTTTTCTTTTGTATGTACAAAAATATATTTTTGTATGTATTTATTTTTTTATTTTTAATTTAATATTATAAATAAAAACCTATTTTACTAATTTATAAAAATATAAAATATAAAATCCATTTTTATGTGAAAAAATTAAAATAATGTACATTTTATTAAATAATATTATAATAAAATAATGTTAATATCCATTAAAGGCATTACCAATTATGGACTTTGATTATAATAAATTATTAAATGATGCTTCAGATGTATTATCACAGAAAAATAAATTCGAGGAAAGGCTTAAGGTACCGGAGCCAGATATAATATATGAGGGTAAGACCACGATTATCAGGAACTTCCTTGATATAGCAGACATGCTTAACAGGAATCCCGAGGATATTGTAAAATACTTAACAAAAGAATTCGGTATTGGGGCCAACATTGACCAGAGAAGGCTAATTATTAACAGAAAGATCAGTGAGGAGGAAATAAGGGCGAAGATGGACCAGTATATGGCCACCTATGTTTTTTGCTATGAATGCAATTCACCTGATACTGTCATAGAAAAGGTGGGCAGAACCAGCCTGCTTGTTTGCAAGGCGTGCGGCGCCCAGCATCCAATAAGAACTGTTAGGGAAATCAAGGAGGAGGAATCAGAGTTATCTGAGGGCAAAACGTACAATGTTACTGTAACAGAGATAGGAAGATCAGGTGAAGGCCATGCAAGATATGGAGATTTTATAATATACATACCCGGTGTTAAGAAGGGGCAGAATGTAAGGGTATTAATTAAAAAGATTAGAAAGAATATAGCCATAGCCGAAGTTGTAAAATGAAAGAGACCTTAATTACAGATACAAATTCCCTAATATACTCAATAAAAAATAGGCTTGATATAAGAAATGCAATTTTAAATTTACCGGTTGCATTTGAAATATTAATTCCTGAATGTGTAATAGATGAATTAAAGGGATTATCAAGGACATACTGGTATGCCGGGGCGGCCCTAAAATATTCAGAGTATTTTAATGTTATTAGGTCCTCAGGGATGGGTGATGACTGTATATTAAAAACGGCTGAGGCTTTAAATTGCTATGTTCTAACCAATGACCGCGGGCTCATACAGAGGTTAAGGTCTAAAAATATCAGGGTTTTAATTTTCTCCCAGGGTAAAACAATTAAAATGATTTAAATTTCATTTTTTATGCTTTAATTTATTTAATATATTGCCGAAATTAATATTTTATTAAAATATAATATTAATATTGTCATTTATTTTAAAATTATTATTTGTTTATTTATTTTCCTATCATAATGTTTAAATTTAAGGATAAGATTAAAAATTATATCCTTTCATGATCTATCTTACCCATAAAACCACCACAAAAAACAATCAAAAAATTGAACAATTGCTGAAAAAGATAAAATCTGGGTAAAATAACCATGAAAAGAATATAGGGTGATCATATGGAAAGTGATATAAATTTGGGTTTGGAAGATGTATTTATTAAGCATACATCATTGACATACATAGATGGAATTAAGGGCATACTTAGATACCGCGGATATGATATTAATGACCTTGTCAGTAACTGCTCCTTTGAGGAGGTTTCATATTTAATGATTTATGGTGAGCTTCCCAATAAAAAGCAGCTGGATGAATTTACAAAAGAATTAAAGGAACATTACAAACTGCCAAGGCATGTGCTTAGCCTTATTTCAGAGCTGCCAAGGGATTCAGATGCACTGACAATGATGGAAACTGCCTTTGCATCCATGTCATCCGGTGAGTACTCATGGAATAAGGAAAATGATAGAAAACAGGCAACAAAAATACTTGGCGAAAACCTGGGCATTATTTCCAACATTTACAGGCATAAAATGGGATTAAGATTAAAGGAACCTGACCCAAAATATGGATATGCCGAGGCATTTTTAAGAAACTGCTTTGACAATGTCACTGAGGATGAAATTAATGCAATGAATGCCGCTCTTATAATCTATATTGACCATGAGGTGCCAGCATCCACCACGGCCGCCTTAATCGCCGCATCAACATTGTCAGATATGTATTCATGCATTACTGCTGCAATTGCCGCATTGAAGGGGCCACTGCATGGAGGGGCTGCTGAGGCAGCATTCAACCAGTTTCTCGCCATTAAAAAACCCGAAAATGTGGATTCATGGTTCGAAGATAATATTGTGAATAAAAATAAAAAGCTCATGGGATTTGGCCACAGGGTTTATAAAACATATGACCCAAGAATGAAAATATTTAAATCAATAGCGGAAAAGCTGGCCATTACTGACGATGAAAAGAATTTGCTTAAAATAGCAGAAAATCTTGAAGACCTTGGAATAAAAAGATTTTCCTCAAAGGGTATATATCCAAATACAGATTATTATTCCGGGCTTGTATTTAACGAAATTGGATTTCCGGTATATACATTCACGGTATTATTTGGATTTTCTAGGGTTCTTGGATGGGTTGCACATATCTCGGAATACGTTGAAAATGAGGAGAGGCTTATAAGGCCAAGGGCGGTTTACATAGGGCCTGGGGAAAAACAGTTTAAAAAAATTGATGAAAGATAATTTTTTTATTTTATGGAAGTTACAAAAATATTTAATTTTAATTGAAATATAAGCCTATGGCAAACAAGAAAATTTCTATTATTGGCGCTGGCGCTGTTGGAGCCAGTGTGGCACAGGTTCTGGCAATAAAAGATGTGGCCGACATATATATTTTTGATATTGTTGACGGGCTTGCTGCTGGAAAGGCTCTTGACATTCAGGAGGGTGCACCCCACTGGGGTTTTGATTATAAATTGAGGGGTTTCTGCACCGCTGATGAGAAAGAGTATGAAAATTTAAAGGGTTCTGATGTAATAGTTGTTACTGCTGGTCTTGCAAGGAAGCCAGGAATGAGCAGGGATGATTTACTTCTAAAAAATATAGGCATAATGAAGGATGTTGGAGAAAAAATTAAAAAATATTCACCTGAATCAATTATAGTTGCGGTTACAAATCCTGCAGATATAATGGCATATGCACTTCAAAAGGCATCTGGCATAGAACCATCTAGAATTCTCGGGCTTGGTGGATCACTGGACAGCGCAAGATTTAGAACATTTCTTGCAGAGGCTCTTGATGTTTCCGTTGAGGATGTAAATGCATTTGTCATAGGCGGCCATGGGGATGATATGGTTCCATTCATAAGGTACTCAAGTGTATCTGGAATACCAATAGAACATCTTCTTCCAAAGGAAAAAATAGATGAAATTATCAAAAGGACAAGATTCGGTGGTGGTGAGATACTCAACCTTTATAAAACAGGAACTGCTTTTTATGCACCCTCAATATCAATAGCTGTAATGGTGGAATCCATAATTAAAAATAAGAAGAGGGTAATTCCATGTGCTGCATACCTCACAGGTAATCATGCAAAACACTATGGAATAGAAAACATGTTTATTGGAGTTCCTATTAAAATAGGTGCCAGTGGTGTTGAGGAAATCTATGATTTACAGTTTAATGAGGAGGATAAGGCCGCATGGGAGAAAAGCGTTGAATCTGTAAAAAAGAATTCCAAACTTGCAGACGATTATTTCTCGGGAAAAATAAAAAGTTAATTTTTATATCCTTATAAATATTTTTAAATATAACGAATATAATCATTAAATTGCGTAAATTTTTATTTAGTGTTATATTATGTACATTAACTTTAATTTATGATGATCTTATCAAGGAATATTTTGAAAATATTTTAATATAATAAGTAAAAATATTTTTCCTATTATTTATTAAATTTTTGTATTTATGTTTTAAATAAAATATTTTAATATATTTTTATAAAACCTTTAAAACAGCCAATAATATTTTTATAAATTGAATGCATTTAAGCATGAAGTGATAAATTGGAGGTAATAAAGGAGGATATAATTATTATAGGAGGTGGTATGGCAGGACTTAGGGCAGCCATATCAGCTGCAGAATATGACAGTAAAATTAGTGTTGGACTTATATCCAAGCTTTACCCCATTAGGTCCCATTCGGTTTCTGCAGAGGGTGGTACCAGTGCTGTGCTAAACCCAAAGGATAATTTTGACCTTCATGCATATGACACAATTAAGGGCAGTGATTACCTTGCAGACCAGGATGCAGTTGAAACATTTGTAAGATTGGTGCCGGAACAGATATATACAACAGATCACTGGGGGTGCCCATGGTCAAGGAATCCTGATGGAACAATATCCCAAAGAGATTTTGGAGGGCTTAGCTTTCCAAGGGCAACATTTGCAGCCGATAAAACCGGATTCCATGTGATGCAGACCCTTTTTTCAAGGGCATTGAAATATGATAATATACATTTTTATAATGAGTATTTTGTTACCTCGCTTATTATTGATAACAATAGGTTTAACGCCCTAACAGTAATAAACATAAAAACTGGAGAGTTTCTGGCGTTTCAGGCCAAATCCCTTATTTTTGCAGCCGGTGGTGCCGGAAGATTGTATAAATTTAGCACCTATGCACATTTTGTCACCGGTGATGGTGATGCAATAGCCTACCGCGCAGGCCTGCGCCTGAAGGATATGGAATTCATACAGTTCCATCCCACAGGCCTTGTTCCATCGGGAATACTTATAACCGAGGGTGCCAGGGCAGATGGGGGATTTCTTGTAAATAATAAGGGCGAGAGGTTCATGGAAAAATACGCCCCATCAAAGAAGGATATGGCGCCAAGGGATATTGTATCCAGGGCCATAATGTGGGAGCTGCAGAAGGGCAATGGAATTAAGGGTAAATATGGAGATATTGAGTATGTTAACCTGGATTTAACCGGCATAGCAGATAAGCTTGAGGAAAGACTACCAATGATTACGGATATAGCAAGAAAATTCAATAATATAGATCCGGCAAATGAACCAATACCTGTAAGGCCGGCAACGCATTACACAATGGGTGGGATACATGTTAATGTTAATACCGAGACAACGGTTCCAGGAATATTCAGTGCAGGCGAGAATGCTGCTGTAAGCATCCACGGCGGCAACAGGCTCGGTTCGAACTCCACCAATGAATGCCTTGCATTTGGCAATGTTGCTGGAAAGAGGGCGGCTGAATTTGCAATGTCAGGGAATATTCCGGATATAAACATGAACAAGGTTTTGGATGAGGAAAACAGGATATATGATGCAATACTAAAAAGAAACAGCGGTGAAAATGTTGCTGCAATCAGGGAAGATTTGAGGGCTTTAATGGACAGATATGTGGGTGTTTTCAGGGACGAAAATGGGCTTTTAACGGCCCTTAAGGGGATTAAACAGCTTAAATCAAGGTACGAGGGCATATCAGTGGAGGATAAATCAATGACATTTAACATAGAACTTCAATGGGCACTTGAGGTCGGATTTATGCTTGACCTTTCAGAGATTATAACAAAGGGTGCATTGTTAAGAAAGGAATCACGTGGGGCCCACTACCGTATAGATTTTCCAGAACGTGATGATACAAATTTCCTTAAGCATACAATGGCAAGATATACAGTAAATGGCCCTGAATTTTATTACATACCTGTAACAATTACTAAATGGAAGCCTGCCCCGAGGGTTTACTGAGGTGTTTAAAATGTATAAACTAATGGTTAAAAGAAGGAATGAACACGGAGATGAATATTACGATAATTATAATGTCCCGGCGGATAAGGCTTCCACTGTTCTTGAGGCCCTGCTTTATATAAAAGAGAATATAGACCAAACACTGTCATTCAGGTATTCATGCAGAATGGAAATATGTGGAAGCTGTGGCATGGAAATTAATGGAAGGCCCAGAATGGCATGTTCCACACAGCTTGCAAGCCTTCACTCAGATATTATAAAAATTAGTCCACTGCCACATTATAATGTAATTAAGGATCTTGTAGTAGATTTTGACCCATTCTTTGATAAATACAAAAAGGTAAAACCCTACATTATAAGGGATGATGATGGAAATTACAGTGCTGAAATACCCCAAACACCAGAGCAGTTCAATGAATTTAAGGGGTATGCACAGTGCATTAAATGTGGATTATGCATGGCGGCATGCCCTGTTGTTGGCACCGATGAAAATTATCTAGGACCGGCACCATTAACGGCCTTATTCAGATACAATATTGACAACCGTGATCAGGGAATAATGTATAGAATAGATATAGCGAACAGTGATGATGGCACATCAAGATGCCATTTTGCCGGTGAATGCACTGAGGCCTGCCCCAAGGATGTCAGGCCATCATTTGCAATACAGAAATTGAGGGTGCAGGGATTAAAATATGAATTAAAAAATATAATGGGTGGTAAGAAATGAATAAAACAGGCATAGCGGGATGGTTTAATATTAAGGATAAGGGGACAGGATATTTTGCCTTTGCATTCCAGAGGTTTTCCGGCCTTGTCATAGTTATTTATTTATACATGCACCTGATATTCCTGTCAAGCCTGCTTGATGGTAGGACAACCTACAACTCACTTGTGCAGAATATCACATACGGCCCCTTTGATATATTCATAGTAATGGATATGCTTCTGGCCCTTGTAATATTTTACCATGGTGCAAATGGAATAAGGCTTGCATTAAATGAGTTTGGCATAGGCCTTAAACACCATAAGCTATTTTTTTATGCGTATGAATCCATATCCATGGTCCTTCTTGTTTTGTTTTTATACTATGCGTATTTATTCTTGGGAGGTCATTAGATGAATAATAAAAATTCAAATGGGTTAAAAGGGCTCGGCCCGCTGGGATGGCTCCTGCAGGTAATTACAGGCGTATTTTTAATATTCTTCCTGGGAATTCACCTGTATCTGGCAAATATAGACTTCGGGCACCCAATAAGATTTTTTACCGCGGTTCTGGAGAATCTTCATAATGGTTACTGGCTTGCCTTTTATATTGTTTTTACATACATAGTTTTATATCATGGACTTAATGGTGTGCGCGGTATATTATATGACAGATTTGACTCACAAAAATCAAGGGCATTAATAAAATATTCATTATCAGTGCTTTATGTGGTCACAGCAATTTATGGAACATTACTTGCGCTTGCAGTTTCAAGAATAGCAATTCCATGAGTTTAAAAGTATTAAAATGGCATACATTTTTAATAAAAACCTATGAATTAAAAAATTTTTTAAATTATTATAAAATTGTCCTGTAATTTAAATCTAAAAAATTATCTTCAGGCTGTTTCCTCCTCTGTTATATTTTTGCCTTTCATTCCAGATGATGCAAGGAATGGAGATACGGCAAAGGCCAGAAGCACAATTACTATTGCAGGCACAATGCCGTACAGCACTGTTTTTGTATTTGAAAATTCCGCACCGACAAAAACTGGTATTATGGCAACACCAACATTTGTGGCCACACTGTACATTGATGTTGCAAACCCGGCCCTTGCCGGATCATCCACGTAGTTCATTATTGAGTTCAGTGCGAGCACCCAGAAGGCATTTCCAAAGAAGCCAAAGATAAAAAATGAGGCGATTATTAGGTATTCAATGTTTGTATAAACCATTGAAATAAGAAGTACCATACCAAATATAAAAGACATTGAACCGGAGGCAACTGTGCCTGTCCTTAACATTTTATATTTTTCAAAAATATATGGTAGTAAAAGAGCGCCTATTGCAGATCCCAAAAATTCCAAACCACTAAGAAGGCCTGATAATTTAAGTGCTGTTAATGCACTGAAATGAAATCCAAGAACTGTTGATGCTATTCCTCCAAATAGAATTGATATTGATGCCATGGATAATCCAACATACCAGTTTTTTAACATGCCTATCTTAAAAGAACCTTTCAACGATTTCCCCCTGTATCTGGCCGGATAGCTTTTAAGCACTGGAATTAAAATGGCTGATGCAATTATGGCAAGCACTGCAGGGAGCAATAAAATTCCCCTGATCCCAAGTGCTATAAATATGTACGGACCAATTAATGACCCGGCTGACATGCCTAAGAATAGAAATCCTATGCTTAGGCCTGCTATGGTTGCTGACTTAACAGGATCCATTGATTCCGCAATACTTCCAACAGGCGCAAGTGAAAATGGATATGCTGTTGCCGCCATTAATGAGAAAATTAGAAATTCCATGTAATTGTTTGAAAATGCCCTTGCCAGTAAGCCTATCACTGAAAATATTACTGCCAGATAAAGGGCAGACTTAACAGTAAATTTTGCAGATAGAATTCCGGCTATGAGACCTATAATAGCCATTGTGTATCCATATGCAGACAGCACCAGCAATATTCCGGAAAGATTGGTAGATAGCAATTTGCTGAGCTCGGGAACCACCGGTGAGATAATAAACCAGCCGAAACCAATTGTAAACACAAAGAACCAGTAAGGTATCAGTTTTTTAATATTATCCATGCTAGATAATGACAATCAAATTTATAAATTTATTGAATTATTTTGTAAATAATCCTTACTATGGCCCTGAATAATAATTATTCTGGATATCACCATAACAAAAATATCATAATTTACTACTTTCAATGCATTTCATTACTTTTTCTATTCCATTACTCAATGGCAAAAGCCGTATACTTCATAATTATTTGATTTTAAATAATTATATATGTGACCACCAATAAAACCTCTATGACCGGTTACAAGAATTTTCATATAATGGTATTCAAAAATTCATATTAGATATTTTCCATTTTCTTTTTTAAGCAATTGTAGTTTGAAAATTTTTGTAATAGCAATAAGAAAATCCTGAGTAAAGTTTTAAATTTAAAACATGATATTAAATGAGATTATTTATCAGATATATTTATATAGAAAATTTTCGTTATAAATGCATGAATTTGAAAAAGATAATTGCTGTTGCAATTATAATTATTGTAATAGGCGGGATAGCATATTATGGATACGATTATGAAACTCATGGCACATTGAGGTTGGAGGCTGCTGATTCCGGGATATCCCTATCCGGTGCAACAGGCGTTTACATAACATTCTCTGCAATAGCACTTCATTATGATAAGGCATCGTCAAACAGCACAGGCTGGTACAATTATTCACTGCATGATAAAACTGTAAACATATTTGATGTGGTTTTATCAAATGCAACCTTCCTTTCAAACATAACAGTTCATTCTGGAACATTTAATATGATAAAAATATACATTAGTAAGGTAACCATAGATATACTTGGGAATAATATAACATTGAAGCTTGCCCATTCCTTCGCACTGGTAATTAACACACTTTCAGTTTCACATGCCGGAACCACAACTGCAATAATGGAGTTTAACCTAACAGATAATATACATTTAAGCAGCTCCACAGCAGGAGTATTTAATATGAGCGCCAGCGTCATCGTTAAATAAAAATTATTTTTATTGCTAAATTAATTTTATTAAATATTATTATATTATGTTTTATGAAGGTAGCAGTTATCATGGGCAGCAGCTCAGATTTTGAAACAATGAAGGATGCCATTGAAACCCTAAAATTTTTTGGTATAGAGGTTGAATATAAAATTGTATCGGCCCATAGAACACCAGAATTTATGCTTGAATATGCAAAGAATGCAATAAATAATGGCATAGAGGTTATCATAGCAGGGGCCGGCGGGGCGGCACATCTTCCCGGTATGGTAGCATCCATGACAACATTGCCCGTAATTGGCGTGCCAGTACCATCAAGGAATCTAAATGGACTTGATTCTCTTTTATCAATAGTACAGATGCCGTCAGGTGTTCCTGTTGCGACGGTGGCAATAGGAAATTCAAAAAATGCGGCCCTGCTTGCTGTTAGAATATTATCAATAAAATATGATAAATTAAAAATGTTTCTGGAAAAATTCATGGAGGATCAAAAAAATAAGGTTCTTGGTGAGAAATTATGATTATTGGAATAATAGGTTCAGGCCAGCTTGGATACATGATGATAATTACCATGAAGAGATATCCTTTTAAGTTTTATGTTATAGACAGGGAAAAGGGCCCTGCAGGATACATAGCAGATAAATTTTTTACAACGGATGAGTATAAAACGTTCGTTGATTCCTGTGATTATATAACATTTGAATTTGAACATGTTGATGAGAAAACTCTTGAATATGCAAGTTCATCAGGAAAATTAAGACCAGATATAAAAACAGTTGAGTTAAAAAGGGATAGATCTCTAGAAAAGGATTTTTTGCAAAAAAACGGTTTCCCAATTGCACAGTATGAGTACCACGAGGATTTTGAATCTGCATTCAGGGCGGCAAAGAGGATGGGCAGGGCTGTAATAAAAACCTGCCGTGGTGGATATGATGGCAAGGGGCAGTATTTTATCAATGAAAATACAGATAGTTTAAAATGCCAGGACTCTGGACCATTTGTTGTGGAAAAATTTATAAATTACGATTATGAGGCGTCAATAATAGCGGTTAGGGGCAGCAATGGAAATTTTCAGTTTTTTGATCCATCCTTCAATTACAATAAAAACGGCATTCTTATTTATAATATAGCCCCATTGGATGGTAATAATAAAATGCCTGAAATGGCAAAAAAACTTATGGATAAACTTGGCTATATTGGTGTTATGGGTATAGAATTCTATGTAACGGGCAATGAAATATTAATAAATGAATACGCACCAAGGGTACATAATACCGGGCATCATACACTTTTAGGTTCATCAATATCACAGTTCGAGGAACATATACTTGCAGTGGCTGGCCTTCCCATTCAGAAGCCGGTGCTTTTCAGGCCATCAGGCATATTAAACATTATTGGTACATCCATTGATGATAAAATAAAAAAAATACTTGAAATGGGCGGTACAAATATATACTGGTATCATAAGGAAGAAATACGGATAAAAAGAAAGATGGGGCATATAAATGTCTTTGGCGACACATTTAATGATGTTAACAACAAAATAAATACTTTAATGAATTTAATTTATGGAAATAATCTTGATAATTTCATAGGACTGTAACCCCCTTAACACCATCAACCTTTTTTATTTCTCTTATAATATCACCTGATAGCTGTGTTGATGTAACAACAACGGCCTTTGGGTTCTCAATCAAATCAGGGTCATCGGTAATAACCTGCCTTATGCTTATATTATATTTTGAAATAACAGAAATTACCCCAGAAATAATTCCTGGTTTTGCCGCATTATCAGGTATTATCTCTATGACGCCAAAACCCATTTTTGAACCTGAATCGGAAAAATCGGCAACAGGTTTTAAATTTGTAAAGAAATCATACAATTCCTTATTTTCTTTTATTCTTTTTAAGGTATTTATTACAACGCGCCTGTCAACATTATAGGCCCTAGCAATTGAATTCGGCTTAATTTCAATTTCATCACAGAAAATTTTAATCTCGTCGTCTAGCTCCCTGATGCTGAGGCCTATGCTTATCATCTTCTGAATTATCTTTTTCTCAGCTGGAAATGGCTCGAAAACTTTATTGGCGTAGTCCCACATAGTATGACATAGATATCTGTTATAATTATTTATTGATAATAAACATATTATGCAAATAATAAAATATAACTACATATTATACCAAAAAATTAAAATTTTTTGTTATGTTATTTAAATCTTTTAATTTATTGTGTTTACAGTATATTATTACAATAAATTTAAATTAAAAATATTGAGGAAATATTAAATCCAGAATGTCTCGTAATCCTCCTTTATTTTATTTAAAACATATATCCCACCTATTGGGGCAAATTCATCAACAAGGTTGTCAGGTATTTTTTCCCTTGTAAGCCCGACGTTGGACATTGCAGTCTCACATGCAATAATTTTAATTCCGGTATTTTTTGCCTTCCACACAGTATCCAGTATGGGCCTGTACAATGCCTGGTCCTTATTTAAGACTGAAACTGCAGGGGTCAAAAATATCATTTCTATCTTCATATTTTTTTCATATTCCTTCATCTTTGTTGCCATACCTATGTTGGCCATGAGTTTTGCCATGTTCTCCCTTCCTGTTTCTATTACAAAGATAATTTTATCAGCCATGTATATCATATGTATATAATTTATAAATATTTTGTCGTATTTCGTTTTTTTATATATTATAACTAAAATATTATTTAAAGATCTAAATTACTATAATAATTGCACCAAGAACGGATAAAGCAATTCCAGTGTACTGTCTCAGCCTTAGCTTTTCGTGATAAACAATCCGGCCTGATAATGCAAGGGATACAGGAAGCATTGCTATAATGGCACCGGCTATAACCAGTATGCCATATTGAATGGAAAATGCATATAATACATTACCTGAACCATCAAGTATGCCTGCTATTATTGATATTAAAATAATCATGAATGCAATGTGGTCTGTTCTAATATTATTTTTAGAAATTTTCATTTTGATGCCATTAATTATTTGCCTTATATTAAATATGATGAAAACAGAGAAAAAGCCTATAATTCTTGAAAGGAGGAGTGGCACCGGAGATGAGTGCACCGATGCTATTGCAAACGTTAATGGAATATAATAAATTCCCCAAATTATATTTGCAGCAGCAGCTATTAATAATACCTTATCGACCTTAAATCCCCTTGTTACTGTGACAAGTATTGATCCAAAAATTATAAGTATAATTCCTGGCAGAATTAATGATGTTAATTTTTCACGCAAAATGCTCAAACCAAAGAGAATTACAACTATTTGCTGTACATTTATTGTTACCGCTGCATTTCCAAGGTTTGCGCCCCTTAAAGATTTATAAAATAGTATATATCCAAGTCCTAAAAAAATTCCTGAAAATACCGACATTACAATAAGAAAAATTGAAAATGAGTGCACGGGGGACATCATAATACTAATAAGCATTGGTAAAATGCCGGAGCCAACAATTATCATGGAAACAATATTGGGATTAATTTTTGATGTTAAACCCTTAATGATTGTGTTTGATGCAGTCCATACTGCAAGTGCGGCGAATGGAAATATTATGTACTGAAACATTATCTCAGCACAGTTAATATTATCTAATATTTATATTTAACACGAAATTAAAAACTTTATAAGCTGGAATGGGGTAAAAAATCGATTTATTTTAATTTTATAATACTTGATTAATGATAAATATGATAGTATAAATTAAAACTTTAAATATTTTATATATAAATATTTACCAGCGTCTGCCATGGTATCTGTATGATTTTTCATGCCATGATGTTCTGTGATGGTTTTTTATTATGTTTTCATTAACTATTTTGTTAAATGATGAATTTATATACTTTTCGTTTAGCCTGATCTCTATATGCTCCATATTTATGCTGCTTTTTGCCTGAATTTCATGGATCATGTATTTTTCCTCCTCATTAAATATTGTCATCGCACGGCCATTTTTACCCATTCTGCCTGATCTTCCAACCCTGTGTGTGTATGTCTCTATATTGTCAGGTGCATCGAAGTTTATAACATCTGAAATTCCCGGTATATCCAGACCCCTTGCAGCAATATTTGTGGTAACAAGTATGCCAGAATCCATTTTTCTAAACTCATTTATTGATCTTTCCCTGTAATTCTGTTTCATGCCGCCGTGAAGTAAAATATTTCTAAAACCCTCCTGCGTAAGGGCCCTGTTAATTATTTCACCCATTTTCTGTGTTTTGACAAAGATAATGGATTTTTTTGAACCATAATCATTTAAATATGACATTAATATTGAAAATTTATTGCATTTTCTGGATACGGTATAAATATGGTTTATTGTTTCCGGTATTCTATCCTCATCAGCAAATATGTTTTCCGGGTTTTTCATGAACTGCCTGGAAAGCATTTTAATCTTTTCCGGCATTGTGGCCGATAACAATATTGTCTGCCTCCTATCATTTGTGTATCCTATTATCGTTTTAATGTCGTCTATAAAGCCCATGTCAAGCATCTCATCAGCCTCATCAAGAATGAGGTGGTTAATTCTGGATATATCAAGGTAACCCTTATTTATCAGGTCAATTATTCTTCCGGGTGTGCCTATTACAATATCTGCACGGTACAATGAATCTATCTGCCTCTGATATGGGGCCCCTCCATATATTATTGAATATCTTAATCCGGTATATTTTCCCATTTTTTCAAAAACTTTTGCCGTCTGCAATGAAAGCTCCCTGGTTGGAAGAACAATAAGGGCCTTTACATACCTGCCCTTTAAGCTGGATATGGAATTTAACACTGGAATTAAGTAAGCACCGGTCTTTCCAGATCCGGTTTTTGACCTTATAATTACATCCCCTCCAGACATTATATGTGGTATGGCCATATCCTGAATTTCTGTGGGATTTATAAAATTCATATCATTTAGTGCCCTTTTAATCTCTTTATTAATATTCATATTTTCAAATTTTGACAATTTAAACACTCCATTGTATATACTTAGTTTCCTTATATACTTATTCTTATAATAAAATAAAATTTTTGAGGATTAATCCTCAAGTGCTGTACTTTCCATGATTTTATCCTTAGGTGCCGATTTTAGTCCTATAAAAAAGAATATAATTGCATAAAAGAACAGAACCAAATAGTCAAATGGATATGGTATTAAATTTGTTCCTCCCGTGGGTGTACCACCGTATCTTGACAATAGTATTAAACCAATTAAGTATAATGGTATCCATAGTGAGTTTTTTAGATGAAGATTTGAGTATTTCTTTAAATGTGCCTGGTAAATAAATATTATGGATCCTGCAAGGGTTGCGCCAAGTGCGTATAATGTTGTTGGATATGTTGCCCAGTAAATAAGGTATGTTGCAATGATGAATGCGGAAAATGACCAGAGCATTGGGTAAGGAATTTTAAATGGCCTCTCAACATCCGGGTATAATTTTCTCAGCACAGGCAATGATATTGATGCAATTGCAAAATTTGCAACTGCGGCAACAACCACGAAATCGACAAGTTCATACCATGATGGTAGTGGAACCAAAAATATAATCCCCAGAATGACTGATAAAACAAGAGCATATACAGGTGCTCCACTTTTTGTAGTTTTTCTAAAGATTTTCGGAATTGCATTTTCCTCTGAGAAGCCGAAAATTATTCTGCTTGCACCGGTAAGATAAACACCAAGTGTGCCTCCTGGGGAAATAATTGCAAAGATAAAGAATATCACAATCATTACGCCTAAAAGTGCAGCAACCTGAGGACTTACAAAGCTTAAATTACCATGCATTATATCAACCAGCGGTGATGATCTACCTGCAATATAGGCCCAGTCACCAACTGGTTTGTTAAATCCCTTCCAGTTTACGGTTCCAACTATTACAACAGCCATGGCAATGTAAAGCAGGCTCTGAATTAACAGAACAAGACCTATAATCTTTGGCATGTTTTTTGCTGGATTCTTAACCTCACCTGCCATATCTGCTACCTGCCTGTAACCACCAAATGAAAAGAGTATTCCAGATGCGGGTATTGCTATGAAAATACCGCCAATGGATGGTGCGAAGCTTGGAGATACAAAATTGGATGGATGGAAGATGAATAATGGAAGTATTATTACAAATGCAATAACCACGGCTATTTTAACCCATGTCCAGACCTTATTGAACTTCGCGAAATGTGCTATGCTCTTAAGATTTAAAAATAAAAAGCCAATCATTAAAAGTATTGATAAGAGTATTCCATATCCGGTTAAAAGGCCCGTGGTCGAATTATACAGCTGCGGAACATAAAATGCAGCATATTCAGACACTGCCACTGCCTCTATTGCAGGAATGGTAACTGCCCATATAAAAAGGGCCCATCCTGAAATAAAACCACCATATGACCCATATGAATAATAGGCAATCCTGGCACTGATTCCGGACCTTGGAAACATTGCAGAATATTCGGCAAATGGCAGGGTTACCAGAACTATAAATACTGCTGTTAATATCCATGAAATAATGACAGCGGGGCCAGCATAACCTGTACCGCCTGCTGCCGCAAATAAAATGCCGGAGCCAACCGCCCCGCCAACGCCGAACATGATTGCATCATGTGTATTTATTCCTCTTTTTAGACCAGTTTTTGTTCTTTTAATACTCTCTGCCTCATTCAAGTTCATATTTTCCTAATGAGAATAACAATATAAATTTTTGCCTAAAAATTTAAAAATTAAAATTTATTAAATTTAAATAAGATGGAAAAAATGAGTAATAATATAAATTTAAAAATACTTTTGAAATGATTATCATAAAAATGTAATTAATTTATTATAATGTTAAATCAGGATTATAATACATTTATATTAATAAAGTTTAAGATTTAAAAATCATTATTATGGATAATAGTTAAAAACATAATAACAATTTTAGTATAAAATATATGCTTTTTTATGTGCACAAAAAATTATATAATAATTAAAAATGATATTTCATGAAAAAATATGCTGTGGCGTCAAGCCACCCACTCAGTACAATTGCAGGTGAGGAGGCCCTATCTAAAGGTGGAAATGCCTACGATGCACTGCTTGCGACAAGTGCTGCATTAACTGTTGTTCAACCACATCTGAACGGCCTTGGTGGTGATTTTTTTGCGACAGTTAAGGATGGTAATTATTACTGCATAAATGCCAGCGGTTATGCTGCAGCCCTTGCAGATATCGATTTTTTCAGGTCAAAGGGTTATTCTAAAATTTCGGAGAGGGGGATATATTCATCCTTTTCAATACCAGGACTTGTTTCTGCATGGAAATTAATAGAGAAAAAGGCAAACCTTACCCTCAAAGAAAATTTTTCAAGGGCAATAGGTTATGCAAAAAATGGTTTTAGGAAGAGCAACAAGCTTAAAAAGGCCATAGATTCATTTACCCATGGTGATTCAGATTTCAATTCAATATATAAAAAATCAGGGGATATTTTATATCAAAAGGATCTGGGAAAAACACTTGAAACCCTTGCAAATGATGGTCTGGACTCCTTTTATCATGGTGATATAGCCAGAAAGATTAATGATGATATGGTATCAAAGGGCGGGCTTATTAGGTTCAACGACCTTGATAATTTTAGTCCGGAAATAAGGGAACCGCTCACTGTAAAATACAGGGACTTTAAAATATATACCAATCCACCGGTTAGCCAGGGGCTTACAGAAATAGTATGGTTTAATCAATTAAATAACTATGAATTAAATTCTATGAATAAGGAGGATTACTATGATACCCTGATAAAAACCATGATGGATGCATATAAATACAGGCCAGAGTATATTTATGACGGATCAGTTATAGATGACAGTATATTTTCAAATGTACCGAAAACAAATTTCAATGGCAAGAATAACCATTTATCAGATACAACGGCGTTCTCAATATTTGATGGGGAAATAGAGATAAGCGCAATTCAGAGCAATTTCATGGGTTTTGGTTCAGGCCATACGATTCATGGAACCGGAATAAACATGAATAACCGTGGATCATACTTTACCCTTGATGCAAACCATAAAAATGCCCTTAAACCGCATAAAAAAACATTTCATACATTAATGAGCACAATAGCAACCGGAAAGTTTGACATAATTTTTGGTTCAATGGGTGGTGATGTACAGCCACAGATCAATGTTCAGGTCCTGTCCAGAATAATAGACCTTAACTATAATATACAGGATGCAATAAGCCATCCCAGATTTGCCTATCCAGCAAGCATATATAATAATGCTGATATATTTTATGAGAAATCACTTAATTTAAAAAAATATAAAATGGTTAATGATTTAAATGACATGATGGGGCATGCACAGGGTATTTTATATGATGGAAACGTGCATACCGGATTTGATCCGCGTGGTGATGCCTTTGAAATAATATAAATTTTAATGTTGTATAATTTTTAATATTATTGTTTTTTTAAATTATATAATAAATAATCAATGATTAATATTGCCATAAAATTTTAAAGGAATAAATAGACATTTTTTTATTTAGATACAAAAATTTATTAATAATACATATTTACTTTCATAATGGAATACGGACTCAAGAGAAATTATGTATCCAGTTTCAGGCTTATATGGCAGGCAATGGGGACTCTCTCAGTTGCTGCGGATGCTGCATATTTGCTGGTTGGTGTTGTTGAATTTGCCCTGGGTGCAACCCCATTATCATTATTCCTTGGGGTAATTGGATATTTATTTATAATGAATACAGGATACCAGTTTTCGAAGCATGTAAACTCTGCCGGTTCTTATTATACATTTGCGGGCAAGGGGCTTGGTGGCATTGTTGGCACCTTTCAGGCATGGAACATGGCATTTTATGGAATTTTGGGATATGGTAGTTTTGGCTTTCTTGGCCTTGCATCATTTATTACCTTAATAGACCCGAAATATTCGGGTGCACTCTTCTGGGTTCCAATAGCCTTTGTGGCCGCACTTATATCATTTTTGTTTACATACCGTGGAATAAAAATATCAACAGATTATCAGATAGCCGGTGGTGTCATAGAGGTTCTTGTACTTATAATAGGTTCATTAATAATCATAATAAATGCTGGAAAATTAAACACTTTGTATGTTTTTACATTAAAATATGTTTCTGGATATTCTCAGCTTATTTTTTCAATGATTTATTCAACAACCCTGTATTTTGGAACCACAGTGTCTATTACCGCACTTGGCGAGGAGGCAAGGGAACCGGAAAAGAATATTAAACGTGCACTGCTTGCAACAACAATTCTTGCCGGGCTTACGTTAATCTTTGTTTCTTATGCCTTCACCATCGGATGGGGACCGGCAAATATGGAATCATTTTTTCATAGCCAGGATCCGGGAGTTATACTTTTTAAAAGATACAGTTATATACTATATATAGCACTTATACTTGTTACAATAAACAGTTTCATGGGCTATAATATTTCCGTGAGCAATGCAGATTCAAGAATATTTTATTCTTTTGCCAGAGATGGAATTCTATTTTTACCAAACAGCGTGGCCAAAATTCATGAAAGATACAGAACACCACATATAGCCGCGCTAATAATATTTATTTTATCATTTTTAATAGCCATATTTTTTGGCCTCAGGTATGGACCCGTGGCAGGTGGCCTTTTGATGCTTTTAATAAATTCATATGCTGCATATACAGAACATATAGTGGCATCAATAGCACTGCCATTTCTAACACATCGCAGGGGAGAATTTAAATTAATTCAGCATGTTGTAATTCCCGTTATTGGTATGGCCATTCTATTAATAATAATGATAAGTACACTTATAACACCCGAGCCCTATCCGGAAAACTTTGCAGTATATTTTGGCGTATCCTGGATACCAATATCAGGATTATTAACGTTTATAGAATATAAAATTCATCCCGGTAAGGTAAAAAAAGCTGCCCAGTTTACAATTGAGGAGATTGAGGGGAAATAAAGGGTTACATTTTTATAAAAATAATAAATTTTATTAATTTTTTTATTAATAAACAATTATATAGTATTTTAATATAGGTCAATAATGATTTTGGTTACCAATGACGATGGATACTTTTCAAGGGGTATCAAAACACTTTATATGAACGCTGCAAAGATCAGTACAGGAGCCGTGATGGTTGCACCTGACAGACCAAGAAGTGCCTCAGGCATGAGCATTACATTTAATAATCCACTCAGGGCAAAAACCATTGATGAAAACGGCATTAATGGCTATGCCATATCCGGATTTCCGGCAGACACAATATTTTTGGCAAGAAATGCGCTTTACAGGAATGAAAAAATTGATTTAATTGCCAGTGGCATAAATCACGGTCTTAATATATCGTTAAGGTCGCTATATACAAGTGGAACAATATCTGCGGCCATGACAGGCGCCCTGCTTGGAATAAAGGGTATAGCATTTTCAATCGATGTAAATGAGGAAAATGAAAAATCTGCTGATTTTGAAAAGGCAGGGATAATAGCAAGGCATGTAATGGAATATGTTATTAATAAGGGATTCCCAAAGGATGTTGATATATTAAACATAAATTTCCCCCATAAAATAAATGATGGTATAAAAATGGTTGGAGTTCCGATGTATGTGAACGCATTTTCAGATTATGTTAGGGAGGATGAGGACCCGCATGGAAATAAATATTACTGGTTCTGGAATAAATTTTCAGATGATTATGATGAAAATACAGATTATTATACTGTGATGCATGAAGAAAATATATCAGTTACACCACTGTCAGTGCATGGCCATGTTATAACCAACTTTTCCGGTATAAAATCTCTTTGCAATGATGTATCAGGCCTAATATATAATGACGAATATTTATCAGATGTGAAATGAGAGATTAAATATCATAATTTAATCCCGTTACATGAAATTCAAAGGTCTCGGCCCTGAATGGTTTCCTGTCGTGCTCGGAACATTATCAATTTCCCTTGCACTTTACATAAATTATCTTGTTTTTTTAAATTTATGGCTCTTCAATGCAGGTAAAATTATATTTTTCCTTGTAATTGCAATGTTCATTTTCGTGTTAATATCTGTGGTTTATCGCTATGCATCAAATTCAGGAAACCTTAAAATGGACTATAATAATCCCACAGCATTGAGCTTTCTGGCATTTCTTGGCATAATCATGTACGCCCTTGCATTTTTTTACAGTGCCTATATAGGCATAAACAGAATTGTGGCAGCAACATTTTTGTATATATACTTTATATTTTATGTATATGTAATAATAATAAATTTACTTTTAAACTATAACCTTTATACAAATAAATACAATTCATCAGAATTCTCATATGCAATGCTTGTACCCTCCATTGTCATAGGTGGAAACATCATATTAAGCAGTATTATGCTCATAAAACCACTGGAATCATATTACACATTAAGTGAGCTTAAACTCATATATTTTATGATTTTTGTTTCACTGGGCATAACATTTTTCCAGTTTCTGTTTGTGGGTATTACTGCATTTATATACCATATTAACAAAACAGAGTATTTAAGAAGCGTCCCCGCAGCCATGATACCTGTGGGGGCCTCAAGCATGATAATTATTAATATTATGTTTTTACCATACTTTAATTACCTGCACCTTTTTAATGTGCCTGATTACATGGCTGTGGACTCATCAATGCTTTTTTTTGGCTTTGATACATTTTTATTTTTAATATCAGGGGTAATTGCGGCAGGTCATATAAAAAGAAGGCAGTCAATGACTGTATGGGCATATGTATTTCCGGTTGGTATATCAACGTTTTCAGATTACATGATATATTCTTATACTGGAATCTTCATTTTTAAGTATGCAATTGTTATATTTACCATTGTTTTAATAATACTTTATATATACTCCTGGATAAATACATATTTAATTATAAAAAATCCCGGGGTCTGATTTCATGATAATCATCGAAAATTTGAGCAAATTATATAAAAATCTGTATGCTGTTGACCATCTTAGTGCGGAAATATCTGATGGAACTGTATGCATAATAGGGAAGAATGGTGCAGGTAAAACAACACTTCTTAGAATGCTTTCAACACAGCTCAGGCCCACGTACGGTGATGCATTTATTAATAACCTTAGCATTATAAGGGATACAAAGAAACTAAGAAAAACAATAGTAAGCATACCACAGGAGGCCTCACCCATAGGCATATTAACACCGTATGAACAAATATTTATGTATTTAACCGCCAGAAACTTTTCCCTTAAATCGGCCAAGGACGAAACGTTAAGGGCCTTAAGGGAACTGGATTTATATGATAAAAAGGATGTGCCTTCGGATGAACTCTCTGGTGGAATGAAAAGAAAAATGTTCGTTGCCATGGCACTTGCTGCAAACACTGAAACAATTTTCCTTGATGAGCCCACAACAGGCCTTGACCCCCTTTCAAGGCTCGAAACTTGGAGCGCCATAAAAAAGCTTTCAGGGAATATAATATTAACCACACATTATATGGAGGAGGCCAGGGAGCTTGCATCAAAAATATACATAATGGATAAAGGCAGAATAATAAAATCCGGGAATTATGACCAGCTTTTAAGGCCATATAAAAATATGATCAGAATAGAGTCCATGGAAAAACTGGATAATTCATATAAAATAGGAACTTTGTATGTAAAATATATAAAAAAATCTGATATTGATAAAATAGGCAGTGATGTGAGTGTGCGCGATATAACCATTGATGACCTTTTTATAATGGAGGATGAAAATGCCAAATATTAAATTTATACTCACAATGGCATGGTACTATGGCATAAAAACCATAGCCAGAGGGCCATCATACCTTATTGCCTCACTTGCCACACCGCTTACCTTGCTTTTTCTGGTATTTGTATTAAGCCATGGTGCACTTGTTAAATTTGCAATAGTCGGAGGTTTAATTGCATTTATTGGGTCTGTTGGGCTTTCGGGCGCCGGTGATTCAGCATTTTTCAGGTTACAGTTAAGAATTCAGGAGCTTTATGTTGCAACCAGTATAACACAGTTTGATTACATGGCCGCATTTACACTGAGCTATTTCATCTTTTCAGTTCCCGGAATTATTCTTTATGTTTATCTTGGTATTATTTACCATCTATTCACATTATATAATTCCATTGCACTCGTATTAATTATGCTTATACTTATTGTAACCACAACGGCAATATCCTTCATAATATCAGGATCCATAAATCATCTAAGGAATATATGGGGAATAACCGGAATTTTAACTGTTATTACAAGTATACTGCCACCAACATTTTATCCATATTATTATGTTCCAAAAATATTTCTTTATATAATTGCAATATCACCAACAACACCAGCAGCAATTCTTGTTCAGGGATTTTTTGGCCTTGCACCCATGAATTTAATGATGCTTTACGTGCTTTTGATAGAGCTTGTAATATACTCAATTCTTGCCAGATTTCTTGTCAGATGGCGCGATAAGTGATAAACAGTAATTTATGACCGGTTTTTCATATGCTTTATAATTTAATTATATAACTTTAAGAATATTTTTTTAAAAATAATAATTTGACAAATTTAATCTGGAAATTTAATTCTTTTTGAGAAATATGATTTACAAAATTATATAGTTTTAAATAATTAACCTATAAGTTATCTCTAATTATACATTTATATCATTATAATGTTCTCAAAAATATGTTAATATATAAATTCATTTGGATTTATAACAAAAATTTAAATATTTACAAATAATTTATAATTATGAGCCAGATAGTTCTAACCTCGGATCGCGGAACGTTTTCGAATTACGGAGGTGTGCAGGTTTTTGGCTACGTTTCATGTCTTCCGCATAACATTGTTCCAAAGGCCTTAATGAATGCCATATTTTCAAAAAGACCTGGTAATCCTGAAAAAATAGACAGTTTTGTGCCATACTCATTAAGGAAACTTGAGGCCATACTTTTGAAGAATAATTTTAATGATGTGAAAATATCCCCGCCTGATGACATTGAAAAATTTATAGATGAAAATACAAAGGTTCTTGGTATAAATGTTCATGATCCCTATGGATTGAGCCCTGTAACATTTAAGCTAACAATGCTTTTTGGCGGGCAGGAAAGCTGGAATGCCGTATATTTTGAGGAGCTTGCTAAAAAGGTTAAAACATTAAAGGCAAAATATAATTTCAAGGTTATAGTTGGTGGTCCGGCAGCCTGGCAGATAGGATTAAAAAAACCTGATTTTGTTGATACAGTTTTTAATGGTGAGGCAGAGATTGATTTTCCTCTTATTGTCAAAAAGGCTTTGAATGGGGAAAAACTCCCGGAAAATATTACTGGAAGAATGCCGAAGGTTGAGGATATACCACCGATAGTTCATCCTGCACGGTATGGACAGGTTCAGGTTACGCGCGGCTGCCCAAGGGGATGCCAGTTCTGTTCCATAACACCTGAAACATACAGAACAATACCCCTGGAGGATATAAAAAAGGAGGCTAAAATAGAATTAAATGGCGGTGCAAAGGATATAGAATTAATAACTGATGATATACTGTTATATGGCCAGCAAAAATTAAGGGTAAACCATGATGCAATCATAGAACTTTTTAAAACAATGAAATCAATGGGAGCAAGATACGTTTTATTCCCTCATATTTCAGCACCTGCAGTTCTTAGTGATCCAGATACAGTATATGAAATGTCAGATATATCAAACCTAAAGGAATACGGGGCGGAGGCACCCGTGGTGGGCCTTGAAACAGGTTCTGTAAAAATAATGCATAAATACATGAATGCAAAGCCATTTCCCTGGAGGCCAGAGGACTGGAAATCTGTTATTGTAAGGGCAACCAAAATTATGAATGAGGCATATATTTACCCATGCTATACCATGACAATTGGATATCCGGAGGAGGATGAAAATGACTTAAAACAGAGCATGGATATTGTAAATTCAATCATAGATAACCAGTTTAAGGCCTTTATTTTCCCACTGCCGGTTATACCTATGACAAGTTCACATATACACAATAATCCATTTCCATACATGGAAAAACTACCATCTGGTTACTGGGAGCTCTTATATATGTCATGGAAGTATGACTTTGGGGTCATAAAGGATTTGATACCGGTCATGGCCAGATCAATGAACCCTGTTCTAAGGTATTTATCTGACAGAATGGTGGATTCCGTATTTTCCCATCTGGATGACATATTTTATAAACTGTACATAACACACGGAAAGAGCTCACAGGTATTTTCAAACATCAACCTGAATACCGTGGGTGGATTTCTAAAATCCATGGCCTGGCTGACAAAAACTGGATTAAAGGATAGAATTTCGGTAAATAATAATGGTGTCGCAACAAAAACCTAAAATTTTATTCATTTAATGCCTCGTCCCCTATGGATGATTTTTTTATCTTAAAAAGAACAGGTATAATAAAAATTATTGATATTATTCCAAGAGTAATAAATGGAACTGAAAATGTGCCATATACTGAAAAAAGGTATCCTATTACAAATGGAGATATGCTCCCTCCAACCTGCGAACTGAAGTTAATAATTCCGCTTGCAGATGCCAGATTCCTGTCACCACCACTTACATCTGATGCCATACCCATTGATGGCCCTGCATACAATCCATAGCTGAATCCTGCCAGAAATGAAGGCAGAATTACCAGATATCCCTTAATAAATGCAGTTGATATAATTATGGCACCGAGGAATAAAACTGTGACTGCTGCTATTAATGGCCTGCCGTTTTTGAACCTTTTCGATATCCTTCCACCAAGTGGCGATGTTATGATGCCACCTATTGACGGTATCCATGTATAAAGAAAAAGGTTTGAGCCTGATGCGATTCCGGAATAGACTATAAACGTTGAGTACAATGATAAAAATCCCAAATAGGAAAAACCTGCAGCAAACCTTATAAATGTTACATAAATAATATCCTTAGAAATCTTTTGTTTTTTGCTTTTTTTTCTTACCTCGGGCTCCTTAATAAAGGTCAAATCTATTAAAAGAACTGCTGCAAGAAAGCCAAAAATTATGTAAAATGGTAATTTGAATGTTATATTTAAAGCCTCAATTGTAATAAATTCCCCTATGGATGCGCCAACAAAATATGCTGTTTGATATATACCAATTGCGGTGGTTCTCTCCTTTCTGGGTGTCCATGCCTGTACAAGTGAGGCATCCGAGACGTAAAGTGATGCTGAAAAAATTCCAAGGAAAAATTGTATAATCATTAACGATAAATAATTATTAATAAAAAAGTAAAGCAGTATAAAAAGTATGAAAATCATTGAAAATGAAAGCTTTGATGTAAGCGACAGCCCAAATTTATCAGATAGCATACCTGATGGAATTTGAAAGGCCGTGTAACCTGCCCAGTATGATGTAATAAGCAGTGACCCCAGCAGTACGCTTATATGAAGATTTAAAATAATAAACGGTAAAATGGCCGGAATAAAATACCTTATTGATGAATTCAAATAGAATGACAAAAATGTCGGAATTATAATTCTCCCAAATGGGTAATTTTTAGATTTTTCCATTTAAATCAGGCTCATTATTAAAGGCTTATAAATATATTATTATTAAACCTTTTACCGCAAAACAATATTAATAAAACAAACTATTTATTTAATTTGATGTTATTATAATAATTATGACGGCACTTAATAAAAAGGATTATTCAAGATTTCTATGGATTCATAGAAAAACATTAATTATTTTTTCGGTAATAATTCTCGCATTAAGATTTATTCTATCAATAATTAAAGTAATGGCAATAATAATCAACGTTATGGATTTAATATCATTCATTGCTGCATTTGTGCTTCTGGAGATAATATTCATGTATAGCTATAAAAAGGACATTGAAAAACTTGATGGGACTAAATATTATAAAAAATAAAACCTTCAAAATAAGAAATTTATAAAAATAAAAAATAATTTATTATCTTGAATGCCTGACCATTAATACAACAATTCCTGCAAGAAGGACGAAGACAGCCATGGAATAAACACCTGCAACAAATGAATGTGTATAGCTTTGAAGGCCACCAACCAGAATTGGGCCAACTATGCCTCCAAGATTGCCCAGGCCATTGATCATGCCAATCGATGATGCGGAGCTTTCCCTTGTTAGCGCCTCCTGTGGTATATTCCAGAATATCGGTAAGAAGCTGAATATGCCTATTGCCGATATTGTAAAGAATATAAATGACGCCACTGGTGATGAAACCAGAAGGAATGCACTTAATGCAAGTCCGGCAAATGCAACGAAGAAAATAATGGCGGTTAAATGCTTTCTATTTCCTTTTTTATCCGAAAATCTTAATATTAAAATCAGGGCTATGGCAGCGACAACGTATGGAATATCACTTAGGAAACTGGCAGTTGCAGCGCTTATATTGGCCATGGATTTTATTATTGATGGAAGCCATATTGTGTATCCATATAAACCTGTTACACCAAGAAAATAAACGATTGTTAATAATATCACATCCCTCTGTTTTAATGCCTCCTTCCATGAAACTTTTATTGGCTTGTTTTCCTCCTCGTTTTTTAATTCCCTTTCAAGTGCATCCTTCTCATCCTTTGTTAGCCACTTTGCATCCTCTGGAAAGTCTGTTAAAACTACCCAGAGTATTGCCACGGATATAAGTGCTAATATTCCCTCATATATGAAGAGGTATCTCCATCCGGGATTATTACCGTACGCCGTAAATATTGCGCCAGAAATTAGGCCTCCAAAAATTCCTGCGACAGGAATTGCGGCATTAAAAAAGGAATTTGCAACACCACGCTCCTCCTTGACAAACCAGATGCCCATAAAGAACATGGTACCTGCATAAAATGGTGCCTCTGCAAGACCCAGTATAAACCTTAATGCATAAATTTCAGGCACATTCTGCACGAAACCGGTTACAATGGTTATTATTCCCCATGCAGAAAATGCAAAGGCAAATATTTTTCTAATGCCCATGCTGTTTATTCTAAGTGTTGTAAAGACCTGGGGAATTGCATATGCCACAAAAAATAGTGATGATGCAACACCGGCAATGAAATCTGCACTTGAGGCTGGTACCCCTATATCAGGAAACATGTTCGCAGCTATTGCGTATGATAGATTAACTCTATCAAGGAAGTTTATTACATAAAGGAAAAATAAAATCGGGGCCAGCCTTATATAACGCTTTCTCAGCGAATGTTTAACACTCTTTATAGTAACATCCATATAAACCGTATTCATACTATGATTTAAATTTTTCTTATATAACTTATATATTGTATAATTCCATTTAAATATATTCAAATATATAATCCCAGGGATATCAATTATTGGACTATGCCCGGACAATATTCTGGGAATAATTATTAAACCCTAAAATTACATAAACCTTACATATACATTTTTCAAATAGGCGAAATAAAATTTTTAATATTTATTTTCTAATGAATCTGGTAAATAAAAAATTAAAAAAATATGTTTATTTAATTTATTCACTTTCTGGCTCCTTCTCTGTTGCAGGTTTGTATCTTGCATTTGTTGCATAGAATAATATTATGTAAGATAATGCTGCCACAAGCGACCCAAATACCTGCTGTGGGAAGTAGTTAAAAATTGGATTTAACATGCCAAGGCCAAAGAAGTTTATCAGAACTCCTATTACAGTTGCAAGAACAGCATTTATGTTAAAATTGCCTGAAAATGTCTTGGGTATTGTATAAAAATCTCTTATTTTCGCAGTTTTTCTCAAATTTAAATACCAGTCAACTATTAATATAAATGTATATGGGAATAATAGATCAGCAATCAGGTTTAGGAATGTTTCTATATGGGTTAAAATACCAGCTATGGCCAGTATTATTCCAAATACTCCCAGAATTGCTGTTGATACTGGCTGGGCCAATTTTTCCTTCTGCTTCTTTTTAAAGGCAGGCTGTATTCCGGCAAGGAGGTCTACAGTTGATGGATATAAATTCATTGCATTTGTATGTATTACAGCCAGGGATGCACCAAATGCTGCAACACCTAAAAGCAGAAGAAGTGCGGTATTTTTAACAGGGAATGAAACTGCCGCAAGATTCCAGTTCCCTGCATAAATATTTGATGCGTAGCCGATTATGCCCATTAAAAATACAGGAACTATTATTCCAATAGGGGCTGCTATAAAATATGCAATTTTTGTCCATTTTTTCTCATTCCTCGTTTCAGGCTTTGCAAATCTGGTTGCTGTTGAAATTTTGTATGTCCATGATAGAATAGAAAATGCCAGAACAAGATTAATATCAATCCCCCAGTTAATGGGAACTGTCTGTGCTGTTAATGCTCCAAAGTTGACATGGAATAATGTTATTAAATAATAGGTTAAAATGGCATAGACAACGATTAATAGAATTGATGTATATCTATAGAAGTATTCAAGCCATTTTAGGCCGAACATTACTAGCAAAATCTGAAGTATACCAATGACTATAAACCAGATTACCGGGCTTGAATGCGTTAAAAGTGCCAGTATTTCACCACCGGTGGCGTCATTTACGCCGAACCAGCCAAGGTTAACAAAGGTGTAAAGCAGTGAAAGGCCGTTTGACGTCCAGTACCCGTAAGTTTTTCTTGATACAACCAGTGCCGATAATGGAATCTGCCTGCCCATGTTGGAAAACAATCCTGCAGGAATTATCCCAATTACCAGTGCTATTGTAATGACCAGCACCATATTCCAGAGGCCTGTTCCAGCAAGTAAAAGACCTATTAATGGTGTTGTTGCCGATGCGCTTGCCATGGCCCAGAAGTTGAATATTTTACCTGGTGAATGCGTCCTGCTTTCCTTTGGTATTGGATTTACCCCTATAACCTCCAGATGCTTCTCGGTAACCTGCGTGTCAAAAACATCCTCATTCATTTTAATTCACTTATGGTTATAAATTATATCAGTATTTTAACTTTTTTATACAGATATAATCTAATTATATTTTATATTTCATTTTATATCCATATTATTCAAAAATATTTAATAATTTTAACAAAATGTGATAATAAATATTAAAAATCCATGAAAACTTTATACACCCATCAAAATGGTAAATAAATATATAAAATTTTGTTTTGATTATTAATAAACTTTAGTTTTTAACATATTCACCTATTTCCCTGTAATGCGGTGTAATTTTTGATGTTAGTGCGTTTATAAGTGCAACCCCGAATTTTATATTGGTTATTAGTGGTATATCCCTTCTAACTGCAATTTCCCTTATGGAAAAGCCATCCCTGAATGATCCATATGTTTCAGATGGTGTATTTACTATAATTGATATATTTTCATTCTTTAAAACCTCACTTAGGCCCGGCTTCCGCATATCCTTGAGCCTGTAAACAGTAATATTTTTTATGCCGTTGTTTTCAAGATATTTTGATGTGCCCGGCGTTGCATAGATTTTTATTCCATTAAGTGATAATTTTCTTGCAATTTCCAGTGCCTCTGGCTTGTCACCGTCATTAACAGTAATAAGTGCGGATTCAAGCTTAAAATTCCTTTTAATTATTTTAATTGCCTTTGCCATTGCCTCATTAAAGTCCAGACCACAGCACATTGCCTCTCCTGTGGATTTCATTTCAGGGCCAAGGATCACGTCCATATCCCTGAATCTTTTAAATGGAAACACAGGAATTTTAATGAAATATGATTTGGGTTCCATATAAGTTTCCCTTAATGGTGTACCGAGAATGGCCTTTACCGCAGAATCAACCCAGTTTATGCCTGTTGCCTTTGCCACAAATGGTACTGACCTTGATGACCTTGCATTTAATTCTATTACGTAGATTTCATTATCCTTTACTGCAAGCTGCAGATTTGAAAGGCCAAGAAGATTAAAATTTGATCTTAGCTTCTCAACAATATCAAATATTTTGTTTTTAATAGAATCATTTACCATATTTGGGGCAAGCACCATTGATGCATCACCAGAATGTGTGCCTGCCTCCTCAATATGTACCGATATGCCTGCGATAACTGCCCTTGTGGAATCTGATACAAAGTCGACATCTATTTCTGTTGCGTTTTTGATGTATTCACTTACAAGTATCGGAAATCCGGGCCTTTCCCTGAATAGTTCCTGTATTCTGTCTATTAATATGTTGTAATCATAAATTATATCCATTGCCCTGCCACCAATAATAAAGCTTGACCTTATTATGACCGGAAGTTTTATGCTGGATATTTTTTTCTCAATATCATTTATATTTTCTATTTCTATGAACTCGGGCTGCTTTATGCCAAGCTTTTTAAGCTCTCTTGAAAATTTTGTCCTTTCCTCGATGTTAAATATATTTTCTGGAGATGTTCCAAGTACTATATTGCCAAATATTCTGCTTAATCCGGAGGCCATATTCTGACCGGTTTGCCCTGAAAACTGTATAATTATTCCATTTGGTTTTTCCCTGTGAATAATATTGGATACATGCTCCAATGTGATGGGCTCAAAATAAAGGATGTCAGATATATCAAAGTCTGTTGATACTGTTTCGGGATTGCTGTTCACCATAATGGATGTATATCCCAAGGATTTTAATGACATAACTGCCTTAACAGATCCATAATCAAATTCAACACCCTGGGATATCCTGTTTGGTCCTGATCCTATAATTACAATCTTTTTATTTTCAATTGTTTTAAAATCATTCTGTGAATCATATGAGGAGTATAAATATGGGGTGTTTGATTCAAATTCTGCAGAACATGTATCTATATTTTTATACACAGGCATAATATTATTATTAATCCTGTTTTTAATTATATCAACCTCATCCATTTTTGTATAATATGAAAGAGTTTCATCAGAAATTCCCAGTGATTTGATATATCTCAGATTTTCCGGGAGTTTCCCCGGTTTTAGTTTTTGCAACTCTGTAACAATATTTTTCATTTTATATATGAAAAATGGATCATAGCCTGATTTGCCTGCTATTGTCTCTATATCTATGCCCTGGAACAGTGCCTCAAATATGGCATAAAGCCTTAAGTCATTTGGTTTTTCTATTAATTCAAGTGTTTTATCCCTTGTTGTAAAAAGCCTCAAGGATTTTGAATCCTTTATATCCAGGGACGCAACACACTTTAAAAGAGCCTCCTCAAAGGTTCTACCAATTCCCATGGCCTCCCCTATGGATTTCATTTCTATGCCTATTTCCCTTTTAACAGAGAATTTATCGAATGGCCATCTGGGAATTTTAACTGTGATATAATCCATTGATGGCTCAAATGCGGCATATGTTGTTTTTGTAATTGGATTCTTAATTTCATTCAGATTATACCCTATTGCAATTTTTGTGGATATTCTGGCTATCGGGTACCCGGATGCCTTTGAGGCAAGTGCAGAGGACCTTGATGTCCTGGGATTTACCTCAACAACATAGTACTCATTATTTTTCTGGTCAAGGGCAAACTGAATATTGCATGAACCAACAACACCGATTGAGCTTACTATATGTATTGCCGCCGTTCTTAGTTTCTGGTAATCATCATTGCTTAATGTTAGTGATGGGGTTACAACAATGCTCTCACCGGTATGCACACCCATTGGGTCTAAATTTTCCATGTTGCATATGGATATGCAGTTTCCGGCATTATCCCTCATCATCTCATATTCTATTTCCTTCAGTCCAAGAAGAGATTCATCAAGTTCCAGTGGTATATCATTTATGATAAAGTAGTCCTCACAGTAATTAATTAGATCCTCCTTTGAATCAATTATCTTGCCTCCTGAACCACCCAGTGAAAAACCAGTTCTCAGTATTAATGGATATTTTTTAATATTTTCAATCTGTGCCATAAATGAATCCTTTGTTATTGTATATGAGTTTATTATGGGCTCATTAATGCTGCGCATCAAATCAAAAAATTTCTTTCTATCCTCTGCAATCTCTATGGATTTAACCGGTGTGCCCAGTATTTTTATGTTATACTGGCTTAATATTCCCAGCTTATCCAAAAGTATAACAAGATTTAACCCAACCTGTCCCCCTGTGGATGGCAGTATTGAATCAATATGTTCATTCTTTATTATTTCAATCACGGTATCCGGCTCCACAGGCTCAATATATATTTTATCTGCTATCTCCCTATCAGTCTGTATCGTTGCAGGATTTGAATTAAGAAGAACAGTTTTTATGCCCTCCTCCCTGAGTGCGAGACATGCCTGTGATCCTGAATAATCAAATTCGGCAGCCTGCCCTATAACTATCGGCCCTGAACCTATTACAAGCGTGCATTTAATGTCCTTAATCATTTTTAACACCCAAAGTTTCATCTATTTTATCAAAAAACCAGCTCCCGTCATATGGCCCAGGATGGGCCTCCGGATGGAATTGCACAGAATAAACAGGTAAATCCCTGTGCTCCACCATCTCAACCGTATTATCATTAATATCCCACATTCTCATTGATAAATCAGTATTCCTTAGTGATTCATTATCAACGGCATATCCATGGTTATGGGACGTTATGTATATTCTAGTGCCATCAGTAACAGCATGGTTAACACCCCTGTGGCCAAACTTCATTTTTTTGGTTCTGCCACCAAAGGCCAGTGTAATAAGCTGGTTTCCCAGACATACACCGATAACAGGCTTTTCAGCTGAAACCTCCCTGATGAATTCAACCAGATTTTTTAATGCCGGATGATCCGGATTTCCAGGACCATTTGGAATAAAAACTGCATCATAATCAAGTTTTGAATTAAAAAAATCATAATTATACGGTACTATATGAAGTGATGCAATTCTTCCAAGGTTTGTAATGAGGCTATTTTTGGTTCCCACATCGATAAAAAGTATTTTTCTTCGGTCATTACCCTTATAATACTGGTACTCTTTTCTGGAAACCAAACCAACAAGGTCATCATTCATTGTGTCCGGAAATTCATCGGGGATTTCCGGCTTGTTTCTGATAAAACATCTTAAAACCCCATTTTTTCTGATTTTTTCAACGAGAACCCTAGTGTCTATGCCATCAATGGCCGGCACGCCTGACCTTTTCAAAAATTCATTAAAATCATTTCCAGAGGGTCCTCCGGAAAAAATTTCATGGGCGTCCTTTGTGATAAGGCCGGCAACCTGAATCTTCTCTGATTCCATTTTTTCCATGGAAACAGAGTAATTTGCAATCTCTGGGAATGCAAATATAAGTATCTGACCTGCATAGGAGGGATCAGTTATTGTTTCAATATAACCAGACATGGATGTTGTAAAAACCAGCTCACCATGGGATTCACCCTCATAACCATAACCCCTGCCACCTATTATCGTGCCATCTTCAAGTATCAAATATTTATCCATTTAAATCCTAAAAAGGGTAATTTTTGTATGGCATATATTATTTTCCATTATTTTAAAGAAAAAATTATTAAAAATAATAATATCATAATATTAAAAAATATTTTTATATATTATTTATATTGTTATATTTACAATTTTAATAATATAATATAAAATTTAATATTAAAAATGGCATTCATAAATACATAAATCATTTACTATTTACCATTTATGTTTTTATCATGTGAAACATTACATTAATAAATTATTTATCCATATAGTATTATGAAAGTAATTGCAGCACCTGGACCGGTCTGCTACCCTATAGTGGCGGCCAAGATGGAGAGAGATGATATTGATATAGATTTTCAGAAGGAGGGAAAGGCAGATATTATACTTGATTCAACAGTCTCATTGATTAAAAGAAACCTGCCCATAAGCTATGTAACAATAAAACACCTGTCTGTTGTTATACCAAAGCTTGGTTATAAAATAGGATTAACCAGAAAGGGCGGAGCGGCAGATATACTGTTTAGAGCATTCGTTAGTGAAACTGGGAAGACTGTTGAAATCAAATATTATGAGGGAATAAATGACCTCATGGAGGCAATGAAGAAAGGAGAGATTGACTCTGCAGTGGTTCCGGCAATGTCAGAGGGCGGTGAAAGCCTTGAGAAATATTTTGAGAAATATAACATTTACATACCTGGTAGCTGCGGGGCCGCAATATTCAATGGAAAGGACAAGGAATTCATTGATGCATATAACCTTGGAATTAAAATATTAAAGGAGAAACCTGAGGAAGCTGCAAAATTCATTGTTGACAACCTTCCGATTAAATTCCCGCCTGAATTTATTATTAATACAATGAAAAATTCTGAACTTAATGTCCACAGGCCGGATGATTACAGCAAATTTTCCGAGCTTGTAAACAAATACAAATAATAAATATTTTTATGTAAATTATATTTATAAATATATTAAAAATAATTTATTTATACAACAAATTTTCAAAAATTTAATGCAAAATTTAATATATTGATATATTTTTATTATCTATTGGAGAATATTATAATAGATACGGATACAGCAGGCGATGACGTAACATCAATTATGCTTGCAGCACTCTCCCCAATAAATTTAATATCCATAAGCATAGCTGCAGGAAACGTGCCTGTAGAATTGGGCGCAAAAAATGCATTGCTAACGCTTGAAAAGGTCAATAAAAAGAATGTCCCGGTTTTTATTGGATCAAGAAAGCCAATGTTAAGGGATCTGGTTACTGCCCAGTATGTCCATGGCAATGACGGCATGGGCAATTCTAATTTTCCTGACCCGCAGAAACAGCCTGAGAACGGAAATGCCTCAGCTGAACTGGTTAATTATGCAGAAATGTATAAAAAAAATCTTATAATATGCGCACAGGCTCCATTAACAAATATTGCACTTGCAACATTAATGGATAATAATTTTCCAAAGAATGTAAAACATTTATATATAATGGGAGGAACATACAGGCATGCAGGAAATATAACTCCTGCTGCAGAATACAATTTTTTCGTTGACCCTGAGGCTGCATATATTGTACTTAAATCTGGTTTCAATGCTACAATACTGCCGTGGGATCTTTGCGCTGAACATGGAACGATAACCATTGATGAAATAATGCATAATTATGAAAAAAATAAAACAGACCTTTTTAAATTTTATTTGGATGTAAACCGATCTGCAATAGAATATAATAAATCTGGAAAATCTGGTATAAATATTAACGGCCTCACACATTCTGATTCATTGTTAATGTCCTGCATTTTAAATAATGATATAATAATGGAGACAAAAAATGTTAGGGTAGATATATCAATTGAAGATGAAATAACAAGAGGCTTTTCATCAATGATTCCTGATGATAACAGTAAAATAAAGGTAATTACCAGGATTAATGAGGATAAATTTAAAAAATTCCTTTTTGGTTCCCTTCAAAATGGTATAAAAGATTAATAAGACATTATAAAAATTTAAGTATAAAATGCAATTAATACAATTATGCCAGAAATTTTATGGGAACCGAACAGGGATGATGTTGATAATTCAAACATGGTTAAATTTATTGATTTTATAAATAAAAACCATAATTTAAATATTAATGAATATAATGATCTTTTCAATTATTCCATAAAAAACATTGAGGTATTCTGGAAGGATATTATGGAATATTTTAGCATAAAATCGCATGGAAATTATGAATACATACTTTCAAAATACCCAATGCCAGGAAATAAATGGTTTGGAGGGCTGAAATTAAATTATGCAGAAAATGTTTTTAAAAATAGCACTGGCACTGCATTAATTTATAAAAACGAAATGAATGAAACAAAAACAATGTCATATGAAGAATTGAAAATGAAAACAGGTGCACTTTACAACTTTTTAAGGGTAAATGGCATAAAATCCGGGGATGTGATAGCAACATATCTATCAAATACAACAGAAAATATTATATCATTTCTTGCATCTGCATCTCTCGGATGCATATTTTCATCAATTTCCATAGATTTTGGCTCCAGAGGTGCAATGGAGAGGTTAATGCAGCTGTCACCGAAGGTACTTATTGTTACCGAGAAATATTATTATGGTGGCCGTGAATATGAAAAAACTAGAGATATTAATGAAATTTTAAAAAATATTCAAACAATAAAACTGGTAATTACTGTAAACAGCATTAATAAAAAAATACACATGGATAATGATAATGTATGGGATATTAACGATATATTTAAGGATTATATGGGAAAATTAAAATTTAGGGAAATGGAATTTAATGATCCTTTATGGGTGCTCTTTTCATCAGGCACAACAGGAAAGCCAAAGGGTATAGTTCACAGCCATGGTGGAATTTTGCTTGAGCACCTAAAATCATTATCACTGCATTTGGATCTAAAAAGGTCTGATAGGTTGTTCTGGTACACTGGTACAGGATGGATGATGTGGAATTTTATGATAAGTTCATTACTGCTTGGATCAACTGTGGTTCTTTATGATGGCAGCCCATTTTATCCCGATTTAAATGTGCTGTGGGATTATTTAAATATTAACAATGTAAAATATTTCGGAACAAGTGCTGCATATATAAATTATCTGAAAAAATCTGGTTTTAAAACAGGAAATGCAGAAAATATTCATGCAATTTTCTACACCGGAAGCCCGCTGAGTGCAGATGGATATAGGTATATATATTCAATAAAAAGGAACGTCTGGTTTACAGGCATAAGCGGTGGTACAGATATTTGTTCAGCATTCTTTGAGCCAAACATAATGCTTAGGGTTTATGCTGGGGAGATGCAATCAATATCACTTGGTGATAGCGTCAAGGTTTATGATGATTCCGGAAATCCTGTTGTCAATAAGATAGGGGAATTAATTATAGATAAACCAATGCCATCAATGCCTGTTTATCTCTGGAATGATATTGATTATAAAATATATAATGAATCCTACTTCAATTATTATAAAAATGTCTGGAGGCATGGTGATTTCGCAGAGATAACTGACAGAAATACCGCCATTATTTATGGAAGGTCAGATTCAACATTAAATAAAAATGGCATAAGGATGGGCACCTCGGAGATATACAATATTGTGGATAATATATCTGGTGTTAGGGATTCATTAATCATAGGAATGGACATCAAGGATGGTTATTACATGCCGCTCTTTATTTCATTAAATGATAAAAATGTGAATATAGAAAAAATAAAATCTGAAATAATTAATTCAATAAAAGAGTATTTACCACGATATATTCCTGATGAAATCTTAATTGTTGATGATATACCTAAAACAATTAATGGGAAGAAGGTTGAGGTTCCAATTAAAAAGATTTTACTCGGATATAATGTAACTGACGCTGTTAACCCAGGTTCCCTCATGAATCCGGAATCACTGGATTACTTTATTAAACTATCAAAGAGGTTAAAAAACAAATTAAATTCTTGATTCTTTTTTGAAATCCCCTGATTTTAGCGCCTGGCCACCGTCTATTTTTATGACCTCACCTGTCATTGTGTCAATTTTAATCTCCGCAATGACTGCCTCTGCTATTTCATCAGGTTCTGTTGCCTTCTTTGTAAGTGTGTATTTATTTATCCACGTATCCCAGCTTATGCCCATGACATTAAGTAGGCTTCCACCAAGATTTGTATTTACAAGGCCCGGGGCGATTGCATTCACCCTTATATCAGGTGCAAGTTCCAGTGCCATGGATTTTGTCAGGTTTATAACAGCGCTTTTGAGGCTTCCATATACTGATAATCCATAATAAGGAATAATTCCGGTAATTGATGCTATGTTTATTATCACACCACGTTCCATTGCCCTGGAAGCATAAAGGGAGCAGTAGAGCACTGATTTAAAATCTGTTCCAAGTGTTTTTTCTATTAATTTATCATTTATATCCTTAAATGGGGAATAAAATCCGGTTCCGGCATTATTTACGAGTATGTCCAGTTTTCCAAATGTATCCATGGTGGTATCTATTAATAACCTGCAATCCTCCTCCATGGATAGATCGGCCTTGACTGCCATGGCCTCATACCCAAGAGATTTCAGTTCCCTTAATGCATTGTTCGCCTCATCATCACGCTTTCGGTAATTTAATACCAGCAATGCGCCCTCAGAGCCAAGTTTTCTGGCAATGCTTTTTCCTATACCCCTTGTTGACCCGGTTACAATTGCAACCTTATTTTTAATGTCATACATAAAAATCAGTCTCCAGGCATCAGGATTTTTCTGATCATGTCCCTGGCCTCATTAACATTATATTCCCTTAAAAGCCCTATTTTGCTTGCCTCAACTGAACCCTCAGCATGTGCCATCAGTGTTAGCATGTAGCCTGCTAAATTGCTTCCAGCAAGTTCCTTTGCAAGCCTTAAAAGATTAAAACAGTATTCACCCGGTGCCATGGATGCGAGATATTTATATATGTACTTTTGATTCTGCCTATTTTCAAGATCCTCAACAGATGGCATTGTAACAATAATGCCTCCTGAAATTTCTATAAGCCCATTAATAAGCCTGTAGAAGTTTTCATTTGAGTATAATTTTCCTATGTTTGTGTATACCGGATTTGGAACAGCTATACCGGAATCAATTTCGCAGAACATTGCAGCTGTATAGCTGCTCATGGTCATAATTTCCTTATACTGGATCATATCAAGCATCTTATTTTTTACATGCCCGGCATTTTCTATGCCATTGGCCTCTGCCATCATGCTTGCAATGCCAATATATAAATTTGCTGTTGCGGCCCTGTATGAAACCGCTGTAAACCTGTGAAATGTTGCAAATAGGTTGGCAAGCTCTCCAGCAAATTCCCCCTCACCGGCCATGTATACATGGTCCCATGGAATGAAAACATTATCAAATATTGTTGTTGTTTCCACCTCAAAGTCCATTTTGCTTAGAATTGATGAGGAGTTTCCCTCAAGCTCATCTATTGGCCTCACAATAAACCTTAAACCAGGCGTGTTTGTGCTTACAGAAAATGCAACGGCATAATCACAATCCTTTTTTGTCATGTTTCTGTATGGAATTACTATAAGCTCATCGGCATATATTGACTGGGTTGTGTGCACCTTTGCTCCTGTAACATAGATGCCTTCTTTATCCTTTTTTGTTATATGCAAATATGAATCAATATCGTCCTGTTCCTCTGGCCTTTTTGACCTGTCACCCTTTGTATCTGTCTGTGCCACCGCCAGTGTTAAATCGTTTTTTATGCATCTTTCATAGAGAGATTCAACATTTTTATAATAATGCGTATTATATTTTTTGTCTATTTTTTGTGATACTATTTTCATTGCAAATATGGCATCTGATCCAATGGCCTGGGAAATATTAAAAATTCCATTGCAATAATTTGTGGTATTGTATATTAATTCCCTGCGGCTTATTAAATCCTCTGTGTTTTCAGGAACCTTAAAATATTTGCTGATTTTCTCGCCGGAATTACCTGTAAATAGCCTATCTGGATAATCAAAAAGTTTGGCAGCATGTTTTGCACCAATGCCGAGTACATCATGGGAAACAACATTGTCTATCTTTTTACCCCTGTAATAAACATTTCCTGGATGGAGGGATTTAAGAAATTCTGATGATGTTCTTACCATAAATAAATATAAATATTAACTCTATATATTTATTGTGATTGTATAATAAATGGGCACGGAATTTTTGTCTGTTTATAAATTAATAATACATCCATAAATTTAAAAATTATTTAATATAAAAAATTTTAATATTATTGGATTCAGCTTGCCTCGTTGATTTCTTCAAGCCTTTTTCCTGTTGCGTTTGGCAGCGTTAGGAATAAAAATATGCACATTATTAAATTAGGTATCCATAAAACACTCCACGTAAGGATGCTTCCAAGAGCAACAACAATTGGTATAAATATTGCCGTGCCGATTGCACCGCCAAGGTGCCCTAAACCGTCTGCAATACCGTATCCTGTGGCCCTCGATGATGTTGGAAAGTTCTCGGCATCCATCATATAATAGGCCTGATACCAGCCTACGCCTATAAGCTCTGCTATAAAAGCCCCTGAAAAGAACAGGTATATGATGCCGTATACACCGCCTATGGCCATGAGTGTTGTACCTATTGTGTATCCCACAACACCAATGGTTGAAAGTTTTCTTATGTCAAATCTGTCTGCAAATGGCCTTATCATCAATGATCCTATAAACGCACCGAGGCCTGCTATGCCAAGTAATGTAATCATATAGGCCAGCTCATGCCCTGGAACATGTAATATATCCTTAACCCATGTGGGTGCAAGTGCTAAAAACATGTAATCAACAAAATACTGCCAGAACATGAACAAAAATAATACAGTCAGCCTTTTTCCATACTTTCTTGAAAACAGTGTTTTAAAGACCCCTTTATTTTCCTCCTTATATTCAAGCACATTTGGCTCTGGCAGAGATGTAACATGTGCCCTTTTCATTGATGTTTCCTCCATTTTTTTAATCAGCTCATCGGCCTCCTTGAATTTACCCTTATTTGCAAGGAATCTTATTGTTTCAGGCGATATTGCCCTGATGACTATGACAGCAATGGCTATGACACCGCCTATTACAAATAAATATCTCCAGCCAACCGTGGGATATGTTGTCACAATTATTGATGAAAAAAATGGTCCAAAGCCTATTCCCGCCCAGCCGCCTATAAATGCTAAGTTAACATAGCTCCTTCTCTTAACAGCAGGTGCCATTTCAGACATGTATGTCATCACAAGGACAAGATCGCCACCTATTCCCATGCCTGTTATGAACCTGAAAAGGTAAAGTGTTGGTATGTTAAAAGCGAGTGCATCACCGAAGCTTCCTATGGATGTTAGCAGTGCGGTGAATAATAATGTTGGCTTTCTTCCAATTCTATCGGCTATTATTGTTAGTGTTGGACCGCCAACTGCATAGCCAAAAAGTCCAAGAGATGCTGCCAGTGATGCCTCACCGGCTGTTGTGACAAATTCTATATACGGCAGGGCAAAGCCTATGTTAATAACATCATATAATGTAATAAAGAAACTGAATGCCAGACCAAAAATAAGAAGATAGCTTAATCCCCATGCAGGAAGCCTGTCCGCCCTTGCTATATACATATCCTTTAAAATATCCTTATTTTCAGAACTATCTGAATTCATGATATATACACAATATTCTATTATTTTAATATATCTATTAAAACATATATATAATTAAAAACTTTTCTATTAAATAAATTGCATTCATAGTAAAAAATATTAAAATTATCTTTTATTATTTTATATACCCATAATTATTCCTTTTTAGCATTTAGAAATTATTATATAAGATTCTAATTTATAATTAAATATGGATGGTACTATAGGAAATTTTCAGCTAAATATAAATCATATATTCAACAGAATGGAAACATATTTTGGAAAAAGTGTTGTATATTACCGTGAAAATTCTGAAATTAAAAAAATTACATTCCGGGAACTATCAGAACGCATAAGGAAAACTGCAAATTATCTTATTAAAACTGGGATAGGTCCGGATGATACAGTGGCCACACTTTCCTGGAACACAATAAGGCATCTTGAATTATATTTTGCCGTTCCATTAATTGGTGCCGTGCTTAATACAATCAATATAAAATATCACAGGGATGTTATAAAAAATATGATAAGGGAGAATAATGCAAAGCTGATATTTTACGAGGGAATTCCTGAGGATATTCTTGAAGGGATAAATATAAGGTCAGTAAAAATGGATCAGGCCTTTGATGATAATATATATTCATCTGAAATTGAAAAAAACTTCCCGGATAATAATGAAAAAAATGCGGCGATAATATGCTACACATCAGGTACAACGGGCAATCCCAAGGGTGTGGTATACACACACAGAAGTATTTTTATACATTCATTATCACTGCTAGGCCATGACTCAATAGCACTTTCAAGGCAGGACACATCACTTGTCATGGTTCCAATGTACCATATATCAGGATGGGATATTCCATTTGCCGCGGCACTGACAGGTTCAAACCTAGCCCTTCCGGGTGTTCATCCAGACCCGCCAGATATAGTTAATATGATTTCATCATGCAGGGTAAATAAGGCCTTCGCCGCACCCGCAGTGTGGACATCAATTATTGAGTATTCAATCAGCAATGAAACCGGCCTGGAGCCATTAAAATATGCAGGTATTGGTGGTGCTGAACCTTCAGATTATATAATTAAAACACTCATGGAATCTGGAATTGAAACATGGCATTTATGGGGGATGACCGAAACTGAGGCAATAGCAACAATTAGCAAGCCGGAAACCGGAAATGTGCATAACCAGGGGATACCCATGCCTGCATTTGAAATAAATGCAGTGGATGAAAAAAATAATAAATTGCCGTGGGATGGGAAAAGTACAGGTGAGCTCCTGGTGCGTGGAGCCTATGCCACATCCGGATACTTCCATACCGATAGCACTGATAAAATTGTTTATATGGATGGAAAAACATGGATAAGAACTGGGGACATTGTTAAAATTAATCCTGATGGTTCAATAAAAATTGTTGACCGCGACAAGGATTTAATCAAAAGCGGTGGTGAGTGGATATCATCAATAGACCTTGAAAATACCATTATGGAGCATCCAGGAGTACTGGAGGCGGCAGTCATAGCAAAAAAGGATGATAGATGGGGTGAAAGACCGCTGGCGCTGGTTGTAAAAAAGGCATCATACAGGAAAAAGCTGGACAAAAATTCACTAAGGGAATATTTAATATCCCTGGACAGGTTCCCTAAATGGTGGATTCCTGACGATTTTTATTTTGTTGATGAAATACCTAAAACCGGCACTGGAAAATTTGATAAAAAACTTTTAAGGTCAAAATATTCAAAATAAACCGTTTTAATAAAATATTAACAAAATGCCTGCTGGGAATATTTAAATACAAATTGCCTATCGGGCAGTATGAAGGCTAAGTTATTTTATGGTATGGTGCACCTTCCAGCACTTCCCGGTTCACCAGAATCAAAATACACGCTTGGTGAGATTATAGACTATGCCAAAAAGGAGGTAACCGGTTTTAAGGATGCAGGTTTAACCGGAGCTATTCTTGAAAATATCAATGATTACCCATTTTATAAGGATAAAATTCCGCCCATAACGGTGGCTGCAATGGCCGCCATATCACAGGAGGTTAAAAAAATACCAGGAATTGAAATAGGGGTTAATATATTAAGGAATGGCTGCACCGAGGCATTAACAATAGCAACACTGTTTGATTTTAGCTTTATAAGGTGCAATGTGCTTTCAGGTGCCTATGTTACAGATCAGGGTATTATAGAGGGAAACGGTGCAGATTTATTAAGGTATAAAAAATACCTGAATTCTAATGTGAAAATTTATGCCGATGTGCATGTAAAGCATTCATATCCATTATATAATGTTCCAATAGACATAGCGGCCGAGGATTTAAGCGAGCGCGGTGGGGCAGATGCAATCATTGTTTCTGGATCAAGAAGCCCTGTACCACCAGAGGTTGAGAGGGTCAAGGCCGTTAAAAAGGTAATTAAGAAGCCGGTTTTAATTGGAAGCGGGATATCCCTTACGAACTTCTATGATTATGTTGATATTTCGGATGGCATGATCATAGGTGAGAGTGACTTTAAGGAAAATAACATATCATGCGGGCCAAGTGACTTTAAGGCTTATAAGAAACTAATGGAAGAATATAAAAAACTATGATTCTATGACCAAGATAATTATAGACTGCGATCCAGGCCATGATGATGCCATAGAGATGCTGCTTGCCATGGCTGATGAATATGCGGAAATACTTGGAATATGCACTGTGGCAGGAAATCAAAGCCTTGAAAAGACAACATTAAATGCACTTAAGGTTATTGAGCTTGCTGGCAGAAAAGACATTAATGTATATCCGGGTTCGGCAACGCCTATTATGGGGAATTTAATAACGGCACCAAACATACATGGAAATACAGGGCTTGATGGCACACTTTTCAGGGAGCCAACTTTAAGGGCATCAAAAACAAATGCAATTGATTTTATGCACAATGTACTTAGAGAGCAAAAAAACGTTGTAATAGTTACAACAGGCCCGATAACAAATCTGGCAATACTTCTTCTTGCATACCCCGAGGTTAAAAAGAACATAGGTCGTATTGTATGGATGGGTGGTTCTTATTCCATGGGAAATATCACACCAGATGCTGAGTTTAACGCATACAATGACCCGGAGGCATTGAAAATAGTCTTAAATTCAAAATTAAATTTCACAATGGTTACCCTTGATGTGACACATAGGGCACTGTTTACCATGGATGATATTAACAGAATTAAAAATATGAATAATAAGGTCTCAGAACAGGTTTATGAACTGTTAACGTTTTTTTATAAAACATATGAGGAAAACTTTTCACTGGGTGGTGTTCCAATACACGATGCATGTGCACTGGCAGAGGCGCTTCATCCCGGAATAATAAAATCAAAATTATTGAATGTTGATGTAAACACATCAACGGGGCCAAGCCGGGGCAGAACCATAGTTGATATTTATAACGTCACCGGCAGGGAAAAAAATGCCCTTGTTTCCATGGATATAAATGTTGAAGGATTTAAAAATTATCTTTTCAATATGCTTGAAAAATACAAATAAATTTGAAAAATTCTGTTTATATATTATAAAATATTTTATCCTTTTAAATGATGATTGTATGTATGAAAAACTTTGTTGAAATATATGATAAGATAAAAAGCGCTGTTCCGGAGCATCATTTTGAATTTAAGGATGACCCGTTCTGGATACTTATAACAACAATATTATCACAGAGAACAAAGGACGCAACCACCGATGCTGCTGCCAGGAATCTTTATAATAAATACCATGACTGCCATGGTCTCGCCGGTGCAAAACCTGAGGATGTAAAGGAGATAATAAGATATGTTGGTTTTAGCAATGTCAAATCAAAGAGGATTATAGAGGTTGCCAGATTAATTATGGACAAATATAATGGAAGTGTTCCTGGCAAATATGATGAATTAACAAAAATACCCGGGGTGGGAAGCAAAACAGCAAATATTGTTTTAACACAGGGGTTTAAAATACCTGCAATAGCGGTGGATACACACGTGTTCAGGATATCAAACAGGATCGGCCTTGTTCACGAGAAAACACCGGAAAAGACTGAGGAGGCCTTAAAAAAGGTTATACCAGAGAAATATCAGATAGAATTTAATCCGGTATTTGTTGAATTTGGAAAAAGCATATGCAGGCCGGTAAATCCAAAATGCAATATATGCCCAGTAAATAAATGCTGTGATTATTATTCTAATGTTTACCTTAAAAAAATTAATGAAAAAAATAAAATAAAGGCTTCAGGTACACTAGGGAAAAAAAATTAAATTAATATTTTAAAAAACTATAAGGATACTGAAATTAAATAATTTTTTTCATAATAGATAAAATTTTTGATAAAATAAATTTTTACATGGATTTTTATATGTTATCCTTATATTAATGTATGGCAAATAATTTAAGGAGGAACATACTTGGCACCAGTAGATTAATATGGCAGGGATGGGGCATGACTGCACCGGCGGCAGATATAGCGTATCTCCTTGGTGGCATAGCACTGGTTGCTTTAGGCGCAACCCCACTATCAATATTAATTGGCTTTCTTATTTATCTAACGATTCTTAATACCTCTTACAGGTTTTCCAAAAAATATGTATCAGCGGGAAGTGATTTCACCTATGTTGGCAAAAGCCTGGGAGGTTTCATGGCAGCATTTGAGGGGTGGAATTTATTCTTCGGTACAATGTTTGCCTATGCAGGTTTTGGGATGCTTGGACTTGCAGGATTTTTTGACATATTTGATGGCAAAATAGTTACAGGGGGATTGTGGATTCCCATAGTTATAGCATTGAATATTATAACATTCTACATACTTTATAAAGGAATCAGATTTTCAACAAACTACCAGATAATAACGGGAGTGGCAGAATTCGTTATTCTAATTGCAGGTGGCATAGGACTGGTTATCCTTGCCGGAAAGAACAATACACTCGCTGTTTTCTCACCATTCATAGCCAGTGGTGGCATATCAGGATTTTTACATTCTCTGACACTTTCAATTGTAACATTTATAGGCCTATCAATTGCATTAACATCATTATCAGAGGAGACACATATTCCAAGGAAAACAGTTCCAAAGGCATTATTAATTTCATCATTTATCATTGGAATAACCATAGTATTTCTGGCATATGCCATGACAGTGGCCTGGGGGCCGTCAAAAATGGTTTCATTTGGCAATTCAGTTGATAATGGTCTTGTATTATTTAGAAAGCTTAGTCCGGTTATGTTTATATTACTGTTTATTTTTACTGTTAACAGTTTCATGGGAAATAACATATCCATGGGAACCTCAATGACAAGGATTTTTTATGCGTTTTCCAGGGATAATATAATATTCCCAAAGGCATTTTCAAAAACTGACAGTAATGGCACTCCAAGAAATACCACATTTTTTATTCTGGGAATATCAATATTTCTGAGCATAACATTCGGACTTATTTTTGGACCAGTAAATGGTGGATATGTTCTACTGTTTTCTGACGCATTCTTTTCATTCCTGATCAGATCAATATCATCAGGTAGCCTTATAGTATCAACATTTAAATCCGGAAAAATGACCAGGAGTGCCCTTTTTGGATATCTTATAATACCGGTTATATCAATAGGGTCCCTTATGGCCGTGTTTGCATCAAATTTTTTCCCACTTCCGACATATCCATATAATTACGCATCAATTATTGGAATATTGATTATTGCAATAATATTTATTATTACACTGTATAAATATATAAGAAATCCAGAATCATTAAGCAGTGCCGGTTCGACGACTGCTGATGACATTTCAGAGGGATTAATAGAATAATTAAATTCTTAAATTAAAGCAATTTTTTATTTTCAGCATGTTTTAAATACTCAAATATCTTTATAAATATGTGAAAAAAACCTTAATTAAAATACCACCGGAATTATGCGTAAAATGCAGGGGGGCAAAGATGCTCTGCGGCCTTTCATACTGTCCTGTGAATATTACAGGAAATATTAAAAAAATTTATAATTTTTCCGGAAACGATATAAGCGGTTCATCACCACCATCAATATTTGTTGGCCGTTATGGGTATCCAAAGATTGGCGTATATCCTTCGCTTCCACCCTATACCGGCAACACGGCATTCCTTGAGGACGAATCACAGTGGCTTAAAATGAATTTAAATGATTTCATATCATCCAGGCTATCACTCTTAAGGGGCAAAATTATGATGGATGTTAACAGCGCCTCAAATCCAGATTACACACTTCAGGACATTCAGCTGACATCTCTATCAAAAAATCCGGTTAATATAGAAATGAGGGTATCAAAATCTTTTAACAAGGATATTATTCTTGATGAAAACATAACCCCGATGGGGCCTTCATCACCTGTGGATTCCATAAGTTATGAGAATTATAAAATAGATAATAGAATTGAAAAGGTCTATTATGATGTGGACCTGAAAGCATCTGATGGAATAATAAAACTTTACATGAAGGGATTAAATATTAATGAAATTTCAAGGGCATTGAGCACGGGCTCACTGGGACTTCAAAAAAATAGAAAAATTGTGCCAACAAGATGGTCAATAACAGCAGCGGATGAAACGGTTTCAAACAGGCTTGTGGATGAATTGAAGGATTACAGTGCCATAGATGAATTTCTTGTTTTTACCAGAAAAACCGATGGAAATCTGTTCATGGGAATTTTATGCCCAGGTAACTGGATGTTTGAGTGGGGGGAATCATGGTTTCCTGGAAGCACATGGAATTATTTTGGAAACTCGGTTGAAATTGAACTCGACTATGAGGGCTATTATGGCAGAAAGACCTATCCCGAAATTGGTGGGTGCTATTATTCATCAAGGCTTGCAGCGGCAGAAAAATTAATAAAAATGAGAAAACAGGCCTGTGTAATGCTATGGCGTGAGATATATCCTGGCTTTAACATACCGCTTGGCGTCTGGTATGTGCGTGAAAATGTCCGTGAAATGTTTAATTCAGTTCCTGAGAAATTCTCTGACCTGGAATCCGCACTAAAATATTTATCGGGATACAGCAGGGTTCCCATTGATAGCTGGATTCACAGGTCTAATAATATAAAATATATAAGGAGTAATCTCGATGCATATTAACAGAAAAAAAATAATAATCAATGAAATCAATGCAAAACACGCACTGGGAATATCGGGAATGAAAGAGCTCGATTACACGCTTAATCCATACTTGGGATGCCTGCATGGATGCCTTTACTGCTATGCCATAGGTATGAATCCAAAAAATATTGCCGGTGATTGGGGAAATGTTCTTTATGTGAGGAAAAATATAACGGAAATTTTACAGATGGAGGCAAAAAAATATAAAAAGGGCATAGTTGGAATATCATCCATTACAGATCCATATAATCCTGTCGAGGGAAAATACAGGCTTACGAGAAATTCCATAGAAATACTCGCAAAAAATAATTTTTATGTAACATTGCAGACAAAATCCCCGCTTGCCCTGCGCGATATTGACATAATAAAAAAATACAGAAATATCATTGATATAGGTTACACAATAACAACAATGGATGAAAAGATTAAAGACATGATAGAGCCATACTCACCATCTGTGAGATCAAGAATGCGTGCACTTAAAAAATTCTCTGAAAATGGCATAAAAACCTGGATTTTTATCGGCCCAATCATTAAAAATATAAATGATAATTTGAATGATATTTATAATATTACAGAATTTGCATCAAAAATAAAATCAAGGATAATTTATGATAAATATGTAAATTATCCCGGGCCAGGAAAATATATGGAAAACATCAATTATGGCATATCAGATTCAGCATGGTGGAATGATATGGAATTAAAAATAAATGGGATGTGCCATGATTTAAATGTAATATGCACATCAGAGCAGGCTGACTGGCTTTATGAGAGGGGTCAGAAAACATTATTTTGATTTTTCAACATTCCTTCTTGATAGCTCTGCAACAATGTCGCTGAATTTTATATCCTCATATGATAAATATACCAGTAAATGGTACATTAAATCAGCAACCTCATAGATAATTCTATCCCTGCCCTGTGCCAGCACTGATTCAACAGCCTCCTCACCCACCTTCTTTTTAATATTCTCCTCTCCAGATTTAAAGAGTTCTGTTGTATACGAATTCTCCCTGGGATGTTTTTTGGTTTCGTTAATTATATTTTCAAGGTCTAATATAAAGTCCAGTGAGTAGTCTATTTTTTCTTTTATATGCTGCGGTTCGCCGAGTTTTCTGTAAAAACATGTTTTATTTCCTGTATGGCATGCCGGCCCCTTTTGGTCAACCAGAAGCAGGAGCGAGTTGTTTTCGCAGTCGGGCAGTATCTCAATAATTTTCTGTGTGTTCCCGCTGGCCTCACCCTTCATTCTTATTCTATTTTTTGACCTTGAATAATAATGTGCATACCCTGTTTTAAGTGAAAGATCCAGTGCCTCCTTATTCATATATGCCAGTGTTAAAACATCTCCAGATTTGTAATCCTGAACAACAACAGGTATTAATCCGTCAACAAAATTAAGGTTATATTCTGACATTTACACCACGCTCCATCAGGTATTTTTTAATTTCATTTGCAGTATACATACCATAATGAAATACAGAACCTGCAAGGCAGGCATCTGCACCACTCTGTATTGCATTGTAAAAATCCTCCGGCGATCCGGCACCACCTGATGCTATAACCGGTATGTTCACATTTTCAGAAACTTTTTTTATTAAATTATAATCATAGCCCTTTCTTGTGCCATCGGCATCTATTGATGTCAGTAAAATTTCACCGGCACCAAGCTCCTCAACAGTTTTTGCCCACTCAACAGCATTTATGTTCCTGGATATCTCACCGCTGTTTGAATAGACCTCATAGTAACTTCCATTGAACTTAGCGTCTATTGCTATAACAAGATTTGATGACCCTATTTCATATGATGCCTTTTTAATAATATCTGGATTAATTATTGCATATGTGTTTATAAAAACCTTATCCGCCCCAAGCCTTATAATTTTTTTAATTTTATCAAGGGAATCAATTCCACCGCCAACAGTAAATGGTATGTTTATGTTCTCGGCAACCCTTGATATTAAATCATATGTAATGCCACGGTTTTCATTTGTTGCATATATATCCAGAAAGACAAGCTCATCCATGCCCTGTTCCTCATATTTTTTTGAAAGCTTTACAGGGTCATCTATGGTCCTAATATCCCTGAACTTTATGCCCTTTACAACCCTTCCGTCCTTTATGTCAAGGGCACCAACAATTCTTTTGGCTAGCATTTAAAAACACCCTCATATATGGCCTTTCCAACAATCACACCAGAAAAACCCTTTTTTTCTAGAAATTTTACATCTTCCATTGTGGAAACCCCTCCAGCATATATAAAATACTCATCTCCCCAGAATTTTTTGTTGAAATCTATTTTAAAAACACCGTCGCTTTTTATCGATGTATAAATGAATCTTTTTATTTTATTTTTTAGGCTTAAATAAACATCAATATAATTATTTGAAATGTTTTTCCATCCATTTATGGCAATGTTTCCGTCAATGACATCCATGCTTGCCGTTATAAAATCTGTATTAATACTGTTTATAAATTCACCGTCCATTATCTTTGTTCCAATAATTACACTTCCTGCTCCAATTAATAATGCATTGTTAATATCATTTAGGGTTCTGAATCCGCCGCCAACCTGAACAAATACACCCGTTTCTCTTATTATTTTTTCTATTATGCTTAAATTTTCAGGCCTGCCGGTGAATGCCCCATTTAAATCAACAATATGCATTCTGTTAAATTTTTCTGCAAATTTAAGGGCATAATTGAGTGGATCACCATATACCTTAATGTCCTCAAGCCTTCCCTGGGTTAAAAACACTGCCTTGCCGTTATAAATATCTATTGCAGGGTATATATCTATCATATTAAATCCCTAAAATTTTTTAATACCTGTATTCCATTAATACCTGATTTTTCAGGATGAAACTGCACAGCATAAATGTTATCCTTTTGCATGGCAGAGGATATTATATTTCCGTAATCAGTGATTGCCACTGTATAGTCATTTCTTTCTGCATAATATGAATGAAGAAAATAGAAATATGATCCATTTTTTATACCTGAAAAGAGTCTTGAATCTTTTATTAATTCCACAGTATCCCAGCCAATATGCGGCACCCTATTTTTTGAGAGCTTCTTAATGCTGCCGCTCAGAATGGATAAACCTGATCCGGGACCCTCCTCACTTGAATCATAAAGGACCTCCAGGCCCAGGCATATTCCCAGATACGGTATTCCTGATTTGATTTTTTCAATTATTGTTTCCTTTATGCCTTCAATTGAATTCATTACAAAGGAAAATGAACCAACACCGGGAAATACAATTTTATCTGCCCTTTCTATTACATATGGGTCCCTTGTGATTTCTCCATTAACAATTTTGTTTATATTAAAAAGGTTTCCTGCCTGAGTATCTATGACTGCAATCATAACACACCCTTTGTGCTTTTTAATTCTTCTGACGCTTCAAGGGCCTGCCTTAATGCCGATCCAAGGCATTTAAATATATTCTCTGTAATATGATGCGGGTTTTCGCCATTCAATTTAATCACATGCATTGTCATGTTCATGGTTCTTGCCAGACCCCATAAAAATTCCCTTAATACCAGCAGTTCAAATCCCTCCTCATTATTAAAATTTACATTGAAATTAATATAGGGCCTGGAAATATCAAGTGATACCATTATTAATGAATCATCCATGGGCATTATGGATGTACCGAATCTGGCTATTTTTTTATCACTTGGATTTAAAAAAAGTCCAATGGTGATTCCTGCATCCTCCCAGAGATGGTGTTTCAGATCAAATTTACCACGTATTTTTACTGGTCTATTCATGTAAAAAAACAGGGTATTAAGCATGTGGTTTAATATTAAATCTCCGGTTTCTATGTCGTTTTTATCGCTATCTGTAATTTCTATTTTTGTTTCCTTTGTTTCCCTTATCATTTCCTCACCTCCATGGAATTTTTATGCAGTGGCATTCCCTCTATCTCAGCAAGCCTAATGCCGAGGTATCTATTCTCCATAAAATCATTTCTGGAGTTGTATGCAAACGAAATTTTTTTCATAAAATCTGTGACGGTTAAAACCGATGAAAATCTTGATGTTTTTCCTGTTGGAAGCAGATGGTTTACACCGGTAAAGTAATCGCAGGATGGCACCGGCGTGTATTCACCAATATATATTGCTCCAGCATTTTCTATCTTATCAACAATGTCAAGTGGATTTTTCGTTAATATTTCAAGGTGTTCTGGTGCAATATCATTAACACAATCTATGCATTCCTGTATTGTATCAAAAATTTTTACTTCTATATTTTCATCAGATATGGCATTTGCAATTTTTTTATTATTTGTGACAATCCATGACCTTGATGTCTTTCCGTGCTCAAGCTGTGATCTTAGGTCACTTATTAAATATTCCATATTGGCTGTTTCATCAGCCAGCACACATATCTCAGAGGGGCCGTAAAGCCCGTCTATGCCAACATCACCATATACCTGCCTCTTTGCCTCATTGACATATAAATTTCCAGGGCCAAAGATCTTATCAACCCTTTTCATGCCTATACCATATGCCATTGCTGCGATGGCCTGTATTCCCCCGATCTTGTATATTTCCCTGATGCCAAGAAACTTTGCTATGTAAAGTATATAAGGATTGATTTTTCCATTTACCGGTGCAGATGTTATAATAATATCCCTAACCCCTGCTATTTTAGCTGGCGCACTTATCATTAAAACGGTGGATGGCAGTGGTTTTGCCCCCGGAATATATTCACCGATTCTATTTATTGGCCTGTATATAATGCCATACATTGATGAATTTTTGAATGAAAAATTATTATACTGCATCTGTTTAACATGATTTTCATATATTCTTTTATAGGTTTCCTCAATTACCTTTATGTCGCTGTATGGTATTGCCTTTTCTGATTCGTTAATTTCCTCCTCAGTGACCAGAAAATCCCCTGAATAACCGTCAAATTTCTGGGAATATTCCCTTAAGGCCTGCATCTTTCTTTCTCTTATATCGTTTATAATTCCCGAAACATACTCACTCGTATTCATAATTGAAAACCTCCATATTATCCATAATCCTCCTGATTTCATCGAATTTAATCTTGTAAGACAATCTATTCACTATCAATGCTGCAGAAACATCCATAACCTTTTTTAATTCAACCAAACCATTTTCCCTTATTGTTTCACCTGTCTGAACTATATCGACTATGGCATCGGCCATCCCCATTACAGGGGCCAGCTCTATTGAACCAGATAGATGTACAATTTTAACATCTATGCCGTGTGATTTAAAAAACTTTGATGTTAAATTCGGATATTTTGTTGCAATCTTTTTGCCATTAAGGTCTTTAAGTTTATATTTTTTTGGTGCGCAAAGACTCAGCCGGCATTTTCCAAATTTTAGCTGTAATGGCATCATGACATCACAGTTTCTTTCCTTAATGACATCTGTTCCACATATTCCAAGATCTGCATAACTCTCAACATAGAACGGCACATCCATTGCCCTGGCTATTATTATTTCATTATCACCCTTTTTTATCCTTAACTTCCTTGACTCTGAAATTGAGAGATCAAAGCCTGCATTTTCAAAGGCTTTAATGCTTTCATCCATGAGCTTCCCCTTCGGTATTGTTATTATCATTTTTATAACCTCCTTAATATTTTGCTTAATACCAGTGTATTCAGGGAAAAACCACAGCCATTGCTGTTCTTAATTTTATAATTCCCTCCACCGCCTATAAAATAATCATCAGAATATATTTCAAATATTAATCCGCTGTAATAACTAAAATATCTTACAGTTCCGGGGTCTATGATTATTCTGTCATCGTTGACCGCTGATTTTATATTATTCAACAATTCTACATTTATGTCTGTACCCCTTGAATTGAGCATTTTTATTACATAGTCAATGTATTCCTTTTTTATCCCACTGTTTTTTATTGCATTAAAATCATTCATTTTTATGTATTCTCTTATCTTTTCATAATTTCTTTTTCCTATTTTGCCTGAGAATATGTTTGAAACACTTATGTCAATTTTGAAATCATAAATACCAAGGTTTTCAAGTGTTTTGATCAATACCCTTAGAATTTCTATATTCGATTTTTCCTCATTGACATTTATTAATTCAAGACCAGCCTCTATTTCACTTTCAAGGCTTCTTGATAGCTTTTCATATATATAGAATATCCTTGTATTCTCACTGAAATTTCTAAGTATAAGCCTCGATGTTATATCAGGATTTATAAGATAGAATTTATTGGCATAAACAAATGGAACACCATCACTAAAAGATCTTGAGTATTTTTCAACGGCCTCTGGAAATATTTCTATGTATCCAAAGGAGTCAAATGTATTTCTTATGCCTTTAATTACCCTGTATAGGTATATATCCGGATTCATCATAAAACCTGCCCGCATTATTTCTCCATGATTGTTTATATAAGCATCTTATATAAATGTATTTAATATAAATAAAGACTTTAATTTATTTTTTAATAGATTTATATAATGAGAAAAATTTAAATTTTAATAAGCATTTTAACCCATAATGGTATACCTGCTTTTCCCAAAAAGAATCACGCTTGAAAATAACATATCCCTGGAAATAACAAAGGATAAGGTGAAGGATGAGGAGCTATTTGCCCTTCTTGTTCCAGAAGAAAGGGTGGATGAGGTGGTAAATTATCTTAAAAAGAATGAGGGGTTTTCAAGTGCGCTTCCAAGCTTTGATAAGGGGGAGGATTATGGTATTTCCAGGATTCTTATTCCACCATGGGAGCTGCATATGAGAATATATAACTACTGCATAATTCCTGGAATGGCAAAAATTAATGCCCATATAGAAATTGCCAGAAAATACCTGCAACATCTTAATTTTAGATATGTCCAGCCTGTAATATATGAACCTTATAAGTTTTACAAAAAAATTTTTTCTGAATTTTTGCTTTTATATAATTCCAGATATACCGTGCAGAATATTGATGAAAATTACTGGTTCAGGCTTCAGAATCCTGTTGGAAGGCTAATACCATGGACACCATCAGGTGTTATATCATACACATTTAGCAGCATTGCTGAAAGGATAAGAAGGGCATCAAAAAAATAAATTTAAAAAATATTATTTATTTTTCCTGATAACTGTTTTTAAAGGTACCTTTTTCTTTGGCTTTAAAATCAGACCAATGATGATAATTATAATACCCGCAATAAAGATAAAAACGCCGGAGATCATTGCATAATATGCAATCATTATATCCCTGTATTCAGATGATGATTCGAGTGAGAAACCCATATTTGAAGGCTTGCTGCTATTAAAAACCACAAATACATAGGTGCCTGAATTAAGATTACTGTATTCCAATCCGCCGGTAACTGACCTTGATGGTTTTATTGCATTCTGCGAAATATTTTTTGACGTAACATATGATAGCTGTGAATATTTAATAAGACCCGAATCATTGCCGGGATTGGCAATTATAATAACATCCCCTGTAGCATAGTACATCCTTGATGTTCTGTACTCACCAGCCTTTACTGGCTCTAATTGCGTATTGGTTGGGGCCTTATCTATGGTCATAAAACCTGCAAGGCCCATGGCAACCCCAAGCATTAATAATATCAGGCCAATGGTGGCAATTTTTTTTATCATTACCAGTTTATTATTTTAAATTATATAAATTATTATTTAATATTAATATATATAGAAATCTCAAATTTATTTGAAAGTTTCAGATAAAAAATAATGAAATGTAATTATTTTTTTTTATTTTGGGAATTAAAGATGTATAAATTCATAAATTATTCAAGTTTTCATAAAAATAATCAGAGATATGAAAAAATTTATATATTTTCATACAATATAATGCCTGATAAAAAATGTTAAATACAAGTAATGCTGAGGTCGATTTAAATGGTCTGGAGGGCCAGACAAAGATCGTAACCCCAACCCTGTATACATGGATATTGAGATTTGCAGTTGGCTGGGATTACTTTGATGGTGGATTAAGAAAGGCAGTTCTTGCACCACAAAAGCTTGCAGTTGGAACCCCTACCTTTGTTCTTAACAAGCTGGTATCATTCCTTCCACATGCAGGATTTTTTAAGGGATTTTTATTATTCGCATTGGAACATCCGGGATTTTCAGCACCGTTTATTACATTCTTCTCATTCGTTTAACTAACTGCAGGTGTACTTTTAATTGTGGGTTTCCTGACAAGGCTCGCGGCATTCGGTGGTGCAATGATGGCAATAGGATTCCAGCCTGCATTCTGGCTTGGCGCAACGTGTGAAGATGAATGGCAGATAGGCATACTATTATTTGCTGGTTCACTCACGTTAATGCTAATAGGTGCCGGCAGGGCAATGGGACTTGACTACTTCCTTTACAAGAAATTCGGAGACAGGGGAATATCAAAGAACATACCCATATTGAAATGGATTAAATTATGGTGATAAAAATGAAGCCTGTGAAAAATGATAACAAAAAGGAAAATAAATACTGGCAAACAACAACAGGTAAAATACTGGTGGTAACCCTTGTATTTGCAATAATAGTTGTTGCATTCACACTGGTAACAGGACAGATAGCATATGGAAATGTCTATGGAAAGCTATTTAATGATTCAAAGGTTCCTGATGTGCAGTTCCAGGGATCACCTTATGCAATGAATAATACATCTGGATCAATACTGGTGTTTAATGTAACAGATCTTGATGGCCCAAACCAGGCAGCGGTAACTGAGATAATATTAACAAATGTAACAACCGGAAAGAATATAACATTAACATCACAGAATATAAGCATGGATATATACAGGGTTGTTGATGCAAAATACCATTACCGTGACAATGTAAAATATAATCAATATAATGGGATATACGTTCCTCTTGGTGATGAGGCAACTATATACATGAACCTCACAACAAGCCTGCACCACAATCTCTCAGGAAAATACAAGGTAACACTGGTTGTACCAACACAGAAGGCAAAATTTGCAACCGCAGATGTAACCTTCTGATTATTTAAATAAATTATTTCTTTTTTTAATTAAATTAATTATAAATTTATCAGTTTTTCCATGCAGGATTAAAAGTTTGTATGCATTATAATATGTTTTTAAATCAAAAAATGTGCATTTTAATTCAATATTATACGATACCGCTGGAAATAATATGCTTTTATTTTTCTGTGAAATTTCAGTTATATCATTTATTTTTATGGAAATAAATGGAACAGCAGATATTATATTAAAATCGGCAGACTGGAAGAATAATAGATACCTGTCATTAATGCATATTAATGCCTCTACATCATTGTTTTCCATTACCGATTTATTCACATCAAAATTATTATTTTTTATTATTACAAAATACGAATCAGAAAAATTATAGGTATTTTTTAATGATGAAATGCTGTATTTTCTTAAGCCCTTCAATGTACTTGAGTATGATAAATGATTGTATATGCTGAATGGAATTATAAATATCGATGTTATTATAATAAAGTATAATGCAATGTTCAGAATTAATATATAAATGGATCCATTCATTAAATAAAAAATAAGGGAGATTATTACCGAGGAAATTAATGATGCTATAAAGAATTTATAGGCTTTAATCATTTCATTAATATATTAATTTTTCAGTATATATTTTTAATGCCGGAACTTTATCAGCTTTAAATCTGGCATAACCTCTTTTTTAATTAATTCTGGAAGTGGTATGCCGGCCTCAAGCGCCCTTTTACATAAATTTACGGTTTCATCATGTGAAATTTCAATATATGTTCCATTTCTCCGGTAAATTATCATATATCCGAGATCATCACAGTCCATGTACTTTTATTTTAACATAAACATTAAGCTTTTTGCAATGCATGCTTCCGGAATTTAATATTTAAAAATAATATTATTTTGTATAATCATAGAATCCCCTTCCAGACTTTCTGCCCATATAACCTGCCCTGATGAGATTTGTCAATGTTTCAGATAAATTAAATCTGTCGCCGTAAACATCCTTAAATGTTTTTAACACATCATAAACAATATCAAGGCCCACATAATCGGCAAGTTCAAATGGCCCCATTGGGAATCCGGCACCATATTTCATTGCAGTATCTATATCCTCCTTTGTGGCTATATTTTCATCATAGACCTTTATGGCCTCATTAATTACCTGCAGCAAAATTCTGTTTACAATAAATCCAGTTTTGTCCCTGGTCATCACCGGCTGCATATTGTTTCTATGGTTTTTCATACCCTTCAAAAGGTCATAGGCCTGTTTTGCGGCATCATCAGAACCCTGTGTTGATGGCGCGATTTCAACAAGTGGCAGTGTGTATGGCGGATTAAAGAAATGCATTAATATTACCTTTTTCGGATTCTTATAATATGATGCCATCTCGGTAACGCTTAACGATGAGGTATTTGTTGCCATAATGGCATCATCAGATAAATATCCTGAAATCTCCTTAAATATTCCATTTTTAATTTCCTGTTTTTCAAATGCTGCCTCAATGACCAGATCACATTTTGAAAGGTCCTCATATTTATCTGTAATTTTTATTCTTTTTTCCAGATCATTTTTGTCTATTTTATGCGAAAAATAATTATTGATTTTTTCCTTCTGCTCCAGGCTAAGCTTTAATCCCATCCTCTCAATTCTTGATACCTCCCTTTCTGGAAGCCTTTCATAATAGGAATTATAATCATCAACAATTTTTTCTATGTGCTTAAGGCCCCTTGTGGCAAAATCCATATTAACATCCTTTAAAACCACATTAAATTCATTGTATGCAAACACCTCGGCTATGGCAGATCCCATTGCACCTGCTCCTATAATTCCTATATTTTTAAACATTTTAATCAGTAAATTATCATTCATTTATATTAAAAATTTATTGTGTGGCGGATAATTTATTTAAATATATTATGTATATATAATAAACATTAATGAATACTTTTCATCAAGGTTAAATAAAAAGTTGCAATACACATGCATGGATAATGAACTTAAAAAAAATACATTAGGACTTTCAGGATTAATTTTTCAGGGAATGGGACAGCTATCTCCATTATTTACATTTGATGGGATTATAAGCGTGGCTGCCTTCGCACTGGGTGCAAGCCCCCTGGCATTTTTAATAGGCATGGTGGCATCGCTTCTTACAGGAAATACACTGTACCAGTTCTCAAAAAGAACAGCCTCCGCCCGCGGGTATTATGGATATGCATCAATGAGCCTCGGGCATGGCACAGGTTTTTTTACATCGTATGTTTATATACTTTATCAGATTGCAAATTTGATGTTTGTTTTTTCGTTCTTTATAATGATTTTTAATCCGGCGCTTGAATATATCACCGGAATAAATATTCCATTCTATTTTTCTGTAATAATTATTTCACTATTAATAATGCCATCATTTTATATGGTTTACAGGGGATTAAGGCCATCGTTTAGATCCCAGATAATTTTAAATTCCATTGAGATTGCATTTGTTGTGATAATATCTGTGGAAATCATCATAACATCGCATGATAATTCAATAATACCATTCACACCGGTGTCAGGATATAAATCATTATTCCTTGGATTTATAACAGGAAGCTTCCTTGCATACACAGGGTATGGATCAATTGTTCCACTTGGTGAGGAAGCAAGGGAGCCCAAAAGGAATATTGGCATTGCAATTCTGGCAATGATACTTATAATTGGCGTCCTCGACCTTTTAATATCATACGCCCTTGTTGTTGGCTTTGGGATAAATAGCATGGATAATTTCAGCAATTTATTAATACCCTCATTTATGGTGATACAGAGCCATGCAGGCCGTGTTGTTGATTTAATATTCTTCATTTTGAATATTATAATTATTTATACATTGTTTAATACAATTGCAACATCATTAACAAGAAACATATACGCAATGGCCAGGGATGGATTCCTTCCGGAAAGGTTTTTAAAACTTAACAGCCACAGTGTCCCGCACAATGCGCTTTACCTCACTGCAATCATATTCACTGTTTCTGCATTAATTTCCGGTGCAGTATTTTATCTATATTTTTCATATTCCGGATTTTTAGACGAGTTTATTATGTATGCCACTGTAAGCTCATTATCTACACTTATTATACATTTAATAACAAATACTGGATTGAGCAGGGTAAGAAAATCAATGCTGACCGATGCCGTGCTTCCATCAATTTCATCAATAATCATTCTTGTAGCTTTCTATTATACATTTTCTGATTTTGGATTTCCATTTTTATATTCTGAACTTATACTGCTGATTTATTCAATTTTAATCATAACCATTTATTTCACGAAATTATATGGAAAACATTTGAAAATACCTGAAAATAACATAAAAATTTAAACTAAATATTTAAGTAGTAAATTTTGATATAATGTTATGGAAATATTCAAAAAGGAGAGGGTGTTTAACACACAGAAGGATTTAAAGGCTGTTGTGCAGGATTTCTCAGATTACCTTACAAATAATAACTGGAAGGTTCAGAGCAATGTGCAGGATAATAAGGCCATATTGCAGGCACAGAAGGCTGGCATTTTAAGGGATATTATTGCAGCCGACAGGGCATTAACATTTACCTTTGAAAAGCAGGATGATGGCATACATGTTCATGTTGGCGTTGGAAAGCTTCTCCAAAATCTTGGGGTAACGGCAATCGAGGCCTTATTTTTATCGGAGATTTTTATTGTTGTTGATGTCCCCGAGATTGCGTGGACAGATCATGTTGAAAAGCAGCTTATGCAGCAGCTTCAGCAGATTGCCCAGTAGATTATAATAAAATTTACTGGCAATATGATTTTTTTTAAATTTTAATTAAAAATAAAAAGATGATAATTATATAATTTCATTTTGGAATGATACGGTCAAGATTTTCATTTACCAGCAATTTTTTATCGATTTTACCAACAAGTGTTTTTGGCAGCTCATCCCTGAATTCTATGATTTTTGGCACCTTGTAAACTGCAAGCTTATCCCTGCAGAAATTTATTACATCATCCTCTGTTAATGTATTATCATTCCTTACTATTACAGCCTTTACCGTTTCACCACGGTGCTCATCCCTTATGCCTATTACAGCACATTCTGATATCCTGGGATTCTGGTATAAAACCTCCTCTATCTCCCTGGGGTATATATTATAGCCTCCGGCTATGATCATGTCCTTCTTCCTGTCAAGTATGTAAACATAGCCATCATTGTCCATTTTTGCTATGTCACCTGTATGGAGCCAGCCATCGCTTAAAACATTATTATTCTCATCGGGCCTGTTCCAGTAGCCCTTCATGACCTGCGGACCCTTAATTAACAGCTCACCCGGAGACCCAATGGGCACCTCGGTAATGCCATCGTCTATTGAAACGATCTTTTCATATGTGTTTGGAACAGGCATGCCAACTGAACCCATCCTTCTATGTGTTATATCATTATCGGATACAATCGGATTGATGTTTGCAACAGGTGATGTTTCACTCAGGCCATAGCCCTCAACAACAACCGCACCGGTAATTTTTTCAAAATCCTTCTGGAGTTCAACCGGCAGTGGCATGGCCCCTGAAATGCATACCCTGATGTCCCGCAGGTTATATTTTGATACGTCCCTATAATTCATAATTGAATGGTATAAGGTTGGTATTCCAGGAAAGGCTGTTGGTTTAGATTTATTTATTATTTTAAGTGTCATTTTTATATCCCTTGGATCGGGGATCAAAATTATTTTTGAACCTGAGAGCAGTGGAGATAGCATGGCAGTCATCATGCCGTATACATGGAAAAATGGTATTGAGGACAAAAAAGATATATTATATTTAAACTCATCTGGAAGCCATTCCCTGATCTGGTATGCATTTGCTATTAAATTATAATGTGTTAGAACCGCAGCCTTGGGAACTCCTGTGGTTCCTCCAGTGTACTGGAACAGGGCCGGATCATTCTCTGGATCTATATTATTTCGCGGCGTTTCCCTGGAATTTAAATTTTTATTCCGTTTCAATCTTATGATATTTTCGTTAAAATTTACTCTGGTTAAATTCCTCCTCGATAATTTATATATCCAGGAAATAATTGGTGGCAGGTAATCACCAATGCCTGCAAAGAATATCCTCTTTATTTTCTTTGGATAAAATTTAAGTATTTTCCCGGAGAATTCATCAAGTGTTATTATAGTATCACTTTCTGAATCCTGAAGTTCATCAATGATTTCGCGTTCAGTATAAAGTGGGTTTAACTGAACAATGATTGCACCAAGGCTCATCAATGCAAAGAATACAATGACATACTGGGGTACATTGGGAAGCATTACGGCAACCCTATCACCCTTCTTTATGCCATGGGAATTTAAAAGATCCGCTGTATTATTTATCTCATTTTTTAAATCTTCATATGTGATTAATGTTCCCATAAATTCAACTGCTGCATTTTTTGAATATTTTTTTTCAGATTCTATAAATGCGCTGTATATATTTATAACAGGTATTTCAATGGTCCTTCTGACCCATGGTGGATAATTTTTTGATAGAACATCATCCTGTGCCCTGTAATTAAAGGTATCCAACAATGCCACCCCCGATCTTTTTAATGAATTTTATAAATAAATTTTTATTATACATATTTTAAACAATCAATAAAATTTATTTAATCATTTCAGGCAGGAAATTAATGATTTATTGCATTTTTTTAAGTGCAAGTGATAGGCTGCCGCAGTCCGGGTCAATAACATAAAATTTTAATCCTGCCATTTTAAATGCATTTTCAACCTCGTTTATACTGCAATAGAACAGATGAGATTTATTTCCTGTATCTGTTGAACCAAAATTTTTTATGTAATCTGATTTTATATAATTGCATATTTCACTTTCCTTTTGATGATTTTCGGTTCTGGCCGCAACAATAATTCTCACATCGAAATTTAGGTAATCAATATGCCAGTGCTTCTTCTTATTTTTATTTAAATGCCTGCAAACACGCTGATACAATCCATTAATGGCACTGCCCACATAAAAATAATTTCCTGATATATGGTATTCACCTATTGCACCAATTCTGTAATTTCCGGGAATTACATTTATGCCAAGGGCATAAACTCCGGGTATTTTCTGCATGATTTTAGATTAATAATCGCAATAAAAATATGACGTTTTATAATTCATATTTATGATATAAAATCCTTAATATGAAAAAAATAAATATTATTTTTTAATATACATTCAATGGAAGACGATGAGGAGGAAAGGCTCCATCAAAAGAAATTAAATGAGCTTTTGAACTCTCTTAATCAAAAGGATAAAATTGTCGAGCTTAATAAAGATAATTTCCAGGAATTTATAAAAACCCATGAAATTTCAGTTATTGATTTCTGGGCCCCTTGGTGTGCACCATGCCATATTTTATCACCACTTGTTGAGGACCTTTCAAAAAAATATCCCGGAATATCAGTTGCAAAGGTAAATGGTGATGAAAATATGGAATTATTATACCAGTACAGTGTTACTGGCCTTCCAACCGTTTTATTTTTTAAGAATGGAAGTCTTGTGGAAAGGTCTGTTGGTGTTGTACCTTTTAATGTTCTGGAGGGTAAATTAAAATGGTTAATGCAAAATCACTAATGCTTGGGATTACAGGATTTAGTTACGGCTATTTTATGAGATGCCAGATTCCAAATATAGTGAATCTGTTTAATACCTCTGGCAGGGGGGTTGTATTTAACAGCCTTGACCAGGGCATAGAAAACTCATGGAAGAAGATAATGAGATACAATAATGGCAATTATGATTTTCCTGAGGGATTGAAAAAACTTAATCCGGTTCTAATTAACATACCTGTAAAAAATCCAACAGATGGGGATTACTCATCCAATTATTTAAATTCGGATTTTAATGAGGAAATAAATGGTGTATTTAAGGAAATTAATAACCACATTGACTGTGGCCCGGTAATAGCAGCAATAAACAGCCTTAATAATTACCTTGATGCCGGGGAAAGGTGCGATGTTTATTCATTAATAGATAAAAGCATAGGTGAAATTATAAGAAAATTTGATGAGTTTATCATATTTTCCCCATATGGGGATTTAAAAGCTGATAAAACCTACGAACCATATGGTGTATATATTTCAAGCAGGTCAAGGCCGAATCCGCACGAAACAATTGGAATAGGCAATATAATTGATATTTTCACAAATATACTGTATTTATAATTAAACATTTTTTAAGGCATTTTGCATGGGATTAAAAAATTTGTAATTAAAATTTAAAGCCGTCCATTAGTTTTTTTGCCTCAACTTCCAGTGATCTGGCATCATTATCACTTAAAGGCATTATTGGTTCCCTTGGCTGCCCAACATCATTGCCTGTAATAATCTTAACAAGATTGTATGTTGCCGACCAGGGGCCATATTTCCTTGCAAGGGCTGCGAGGCTGTTTACTGCCAGCTGGGCCTTTCTTCCGGTTTCATTTGAATAGTTTTCGGCTATTATATTAAGGTACCTATATGCATAGTTGCCTGCTCCGGATACATATCCATCCAGGTTTTCCCTGTACGCTGAAAGAACATATTCATCTGGCCCTGTGTAAACCCTGATATCATCTATATTATCCTTAACTGATAATATCTCATGCATGTCATATGTTGTTTCCTTAATTCCTATTATATTTCCACCGGCCTTCCTTATATCTTTTATAATATCATATGTTATATCATACCCGGTTGTCCCTGGATAATTATAAATTATTGTTGGATAAATGCTTGATATTTTAAGGAAATAATTAACAAGCCATTCACGTTTAAATCCCGTAAAATAGTAGGGTGGCAGGGCAGCAACCGCATGAATTTTATTGCTTTTTGCATATCTGGCAAGATCAAGTGAATCCTCTAAATTAATGGAACCGCACTGGAGTATAATATTATCCGGTGTGTACAAAAATGCATCCACAAGTTTTTTTCTTTCATCAGGCGTCACTGATGGGCCCAGCCCGGTGCTGCCAGCCATAAATAGAAAATCCATTTTATTTTTTAAAAGATTCTCACCATGCTTTATAAAAAGTTCGGTATCTATTTTATTATTCACAAATGGTGTAACTATTGGTATAATACTATCCTTTTTGGACATATTAAATAAAATGGGTCATTAATATATAAGTATTTGCAATAAAAGAATATTTTTTTAAAAATAATTTATTTTTAACCTATTTAATAACCTCAGATATTTCGTGTTTGAGACTCATATAATTGCCCTTATATAATATGCCGTATTTTTCAGCCTTGATTATTGCCTCCATCATGCTAATATGGGAAGCCATGTTTTTTCCTGCTATATCGAATGCAGTTCCGTGGTCAACCGAAGTTCTTAAAAATGGCAGCCCAGGATTCATGCTAACTGTATGATCAAAGTCATATGTTTTTGCGGCTATATGCCCCTGGTCATGGTATAATGATAAAACAGCATCATAATTTCCCAGTGACGCATAATGAAAAACGGAATCAGCCGGTACCGGGCCATAAACATTAATTTTTCCCATAAATTCCTCAATGGCAGGCCTAATTTCATTTATTTCCTCACTGCCAAACATGCCTAATTCCCCTGCATGTGGATTCAATGCCGCCACGGCTATTTTTGGATTGTTAAAGCCTAAAAGCCTCATCGAATAATATGTCTCAATAATGGCCCTTTTAACATTGTCCTTTTTAACATATTTAACAGCCTCCATTAGTGACATATGCTTTGATAAAAAGGTTATTCTAAGGTTTTTTACCTCAAAAAGTGTGGAGACAAAATTTGACCCGGTTAAATCCATTAACATTGATGTATGATCAATATATTTTGAACCTGCAAGTTTTATTGCCTCCTTATTTATTGGTGCTGTGGCAATTGCATCGACCTTATTTTTTAAAGCGTATTTGACGGCCTCCTCAATGCTTTTCACTGCAATTTCACCTGAATATGCATTTACCCTTCCGGTTTCTATCCTCTGCCCATTCCCAACATTTACAAATTCAAAATCAGATTTTATTTTAGAATTTATGCCACATATTTTTAAGATATCCTCAAAATTATCCCTATCACCGAATAAAATGAAATGATTTTTATCATCATTCATTGATGCAAGAGATTTTGCAACTATTTCAGGCCCTATTCCGGATGGGTCACCAAGGGTTATGCCAATATTTACCATAAATTGTTATTTTTAAATACTATTTATATTTAGTTAATACAATAATTATAATAAAATAACCTAATTATAAAGTTTTTTAAAATAATCAATTATTTTAAAATAAATATCTGGGCCACCAATGCCACCCCCCTTTAAAATTACATATTTTGAATCCAGATCTCCACCGTTTATTATTCCGCATGAAACGAGTGGCATGAAACATTGCATATTCTTTATGAATTTAAATTCCGAGGAATTAAGCAATGAAAACGCAGTTTCACCACCACTTATAATTATTAGATCATATTTTTTTAATTTATTTATAAAGTCCTTACTATTTATGTTCCTCCAGTTATTGGTTCCAAAATAATAAATGTCAGTCTCACCGGTTTCATCAGATATATTATGGATCTTAAGTCCATTCAATAGCATATGATGGATCTGCATCAACGTTTCGTATGTGTTTGTGCCGATAACTATTGCAATTTTATTAATCAGGTTATGGTTTTTGTTATTCATGTTTAACAACTCCTTTAGAAATTATTATTTCTTTCATGCTTAAACTTCCTGGATACAACCCAATGCCCTAGAACGCATCAAATGCTTCAGGGATTGCTTTTTTATAATATTATATGATGCATGTAAATCTGCATGTATTAATATACCATTTAATGATCTAAAGATTTCTCTTTTGATTCTCTTACCCAAATACATTTCATGCTTTTCCATAGTTTCTTTATCAATAAATGAGCATTTGGATGTATATGATTCATCATGGATAATTAGATTTATTTTATATTCTCTGGCCTTGTAATAAATCTGATTTATCAGCATATTAAAAGTTAATTGAACAAAGTTCTGATTATTATTTTTTCCTTTTATATCATTATTAAGAATCCTGTAAACATTCCCATCATTGTCATTATATTTATTATTTGGTATTACAACATATCCTATTTTTCCATCCATTGCATATGCATTCAATGTTTTTCCTGATATTCTTAAAAGGTTCTTTAGTTCATTTGCCTTCATGGTTAATATTATAATATAACATTAATATATAAATATATTATTTTAAATAACTATATGATTGTCAGGTAGGTTTTTATTAAAATTCCAGGGTCGACAGGCAGTGACCCGGTTTTTACACATTCATATGCTATCATTTTAATATCGTTATAATTTCTTGAATCCATAATGGTTATATTCCTGTTTTCTGGTATGAAATCCATTAAATTTTTAAAATCACCGCGATAAAATGTTTTTTTATCTTCAGTGTATCTTTCATACTCCGGAATGGTATCGGTTATTATTATTTTACCCATTTTTGAAAATTCCATCAGGTATGCTTTTATATTACCCCTGAGGGCGCTGTCTATTCTTAATAATATTGTTTCATTGCAATAAAACTTTAAAACCATTTTAAATCTATCAATTGATTTTTGCTCATCCGCATTTCTGGTTTCTATATCAACACATACGTAATCGTATGCATTGATATCTATAAGTTTAATATTATAATATGGTACTGTAATTGAATTATTCAGCATTGAGGCCATTCCTGAGGCTCCGGTAAGATCATCTGATATAATTACAAAAACCATATATATTTTATAATTCTTTTTAATTAAAATATATTTTTATTATGCATTTATCGGTTCGTTTAGTATATCAAGAAGGGATTCAGAACCGTCTATAATTTTATCCGCAACCCTTATTACCTCAACTGCTGAAGGATTAAATGCTATAAATTTACCAGATACATTTTTCATTGAGATGTCCTGCAGGCTGCTTCCAACAGATATTATATCATCCTTTTTAAATCCGTTTTTAATTCTTAATTTGTTTAATATTATTTCCTTTCTAATTGAATCCACATTTTTGATAAATCTTATTTTGCCAGAAATTATTTTCATTTCATTGGCTATGGAATAATCAAACTTAAATTCCCTTGCTATTATATCAGCATAGTTTTTTACACCAGCGGTTATTATTGCAGCTTTTATTCCATTCTGGTGCAGTATTTTTATTGTATCATCTATACCATCATAAAGGTCCATGTAATCGAAGGATTCATCGATTAATTTGTTAAATGCTGTATTATTTATGGATACATTAATCTTGTTATTTAAATTGTCATATAAATAATCAAAGTTATAGATTATGTTATAATAAGGATTCCTGGATAATTTAGACATAACCCTGTTCCAGGTATTTTTATTTTTTAACAGTGTTCCTTCCATGCTGAAGGCAACAAGCTTTACCATTTTATCACCTCTCACTTTCTATTTTTAAACGTATATATCGCTAAATATAATTTAAGTTTTTCTATATATGTTATATTGTACTATATTTATATTGGCGTAAAACTTATTAAATAGGTATATAAAAATTGCCAGAATATATTATAAGGTTAAATCCATTAATAAAAGACCTTAAAATGTTAAATACAGTTTTATAAATTTTTAAATAAATATGAATTACATAGAAATTTAGAATGTTAAAAACTCATAATCTTTTTCTGCCAGATCCTTTATTATCGGGCCCACCATGTCAAGCTTAATGGCGCTGACCTTTTCAAGTTTGTCTGCAAGGTTAAGGTTATTTGCAACCAGTTTGCACGCAATTGCAAGTGAGTTGCCAGCGCTATTATAGTCATTTATAAGTTTCATAATAGCTTCGTCATTATCTGCTATAAACCTCTCGCTTGGGCCAAAAAATATTAATTTTGTATCTCCAAAAAATTTATTTTTTCTTGAAACACCGGCAAGTGTTGCTGCAGCTATTGCCTTTTCCTTATTTGCAGTTGAAATTATAATTGCCACATTTTTCATATTTTATATATTATATTAATATATTTAAATGTATATTTAAATAAAGAAATTATTATATTAATTTCAAATACCTAAATTTTGAATAATTAAATAAATTCATAAGATTTATTATAGAAATCTATAATTATTAAATTAGAATATAAAATTATGGAAGATGTATGTTATTTTGCTGGAGGTTGCTTCTGGTGCATGGAGGCTGTTTTTAAGGACATAAGGGGTGTTGTTGATGTCCAGCCTGGCTATTCAGGGGGGACCACGGTAAATCCCACATATGAGCAGGTATGCAGTCAGGAAACAGGCCATGCAGAAACCGTTAAAATAAGATTTGATAACGATCAAATCAGCTTTAATGACCTGCTTGAGATATATTTTTCGGCAATAGACCCAACAACATTAAACAGGCAGGGTGAGGACATAGGTACAAATTACCGTACGGCAATTTTTTATACAAATGAAGAGCAGAGAAATAGGTCTCTGGATTATATTAAATCCCTTGAAGCGTCTGGAAAATATGATAAAATAGTTGTGTCGGTTGAACCGTACCGTAATTTTTATCCGGCCGAGGATTATCATAAGGATTACTTTGCAAAGCATCCGGAGAAGGGATATTGCAGAATTGTTATAAAACCAAAGGTTGAAAAGGTAAAACAGAAATTTTCATATAAATTAAAACCTCAGTAATAACTTTCGGGCTCCTTATTTATATTTATGTCAATGTAATTTATTTCCCTCCATGAAAAACTTTTTTTAATAACCCTTTTTTCATGGCTAAAAACTCCCGTGAAAAACAGGTTTCCATTCTCATTAAATTTGATTGCAATGACCTTAACATCCCTGTAAATTAAATTATTGGAATAAACATTTACCGTATAGTCATATAAAAATGCATACGCAAGTGACCTTTTTATATCCAGAACAGAAATTTCATCAGAAGGGTCTGATTCAACAAGCCTGCCATCCCTAAAAGATACTGTGGCTATTATCATTTTTTTCCATGATATATTTAAAAACTTTATTTATACCTTTATTTAATACAGAACAATAAATAAAAATTATTCAACTGCTTTTATTTGATTTTCTATTTCATTTTCCGCAGACCTTATATATGTTATATTTAATCCATTTTCCAAAAGATAATTATCGCTGTATGATGATATATTCTTTGGGCTGTAAAGACCGCCATTTAAAAAGTATGTGCCGTTTGGACCTGAAATTAATAAAACGGTATTTATATGGTGTGGTGAAACTGAATCTGCACTGCTCTGAAAGAAGCTGCCTGAAATCCACTCCTGTGTTGTGTACTTTTTTATTATTTCATATTCGCTGACGTTAACACTTGATTTTAATTCGGATAACCCATAATCAACAAGATTTCCATTAATGGTTTTATTTTGTGCATTTCCAGTTAAGGTCTCATTGTAAAGGTAAATAAATGTTGCATTTATGGCATTTGATTTAAATCCAGTGAAAATTAATCCAGGCGTATCTGGATAAACATCTGATGGGTCTGAATGCCATTGATAATACGATACATTTCCATAATGTGTTAATGCAAAATACAGGGGCCATGAAAGGGATGCGCCTATTGGGCATCCCAGCCAGCTCACCAATAAAATATTTACCCTGCTATCACCGTGTGAGCTGACCCTAAAAAATTTTCCTGAGGGTTCCTCAAAGGGCTGAATTGCAAATGGGATGATTATAAGGGCTGCTATTATTATTGAAACAGCAATTATAATAATATTGGCATATTTTTTATTCATGAATTGGTTATTTAAAATTATTATTAATTTTTAACTATTATAATAATATATTTAAAATATTTTTATGCGGATTAACACATTTATAAAAAAAGAATTAAAATATTTTAAAATTTAATAAATTTATTTATAAACATTTAGCCATATAAATAACAGAAAAATAGATATATCAATGTGTCTTTTAACCTTATGGAATTGAAGGTTAAAAGTGAAATGGATGTAGACAGAAGTCTATGCAATTATTGTGGCGCATGTGTTGGTATGTGCCCCACCGATGCAATTTTCATGGACGAAACTGTCATAGACATTAATGAAGAAAAATGCATTAAATGTGGATTCTGTGTTGTTGGCTGTCCAACAGCAGCAATAACAGCGGAGTGGTTCCATGCTAAATTATGATGTTTTGGTTGTTGGTGCAGGCCCTGCTGGAAGTTCGGCTGCCAGATTTGCTGCAAGAAACGGACTGAAAACTCTTTTAATAGAAAAGCGGCCTGATATAGGATCTCCAGTTAGATGCGGTGAGGGTGTTTCCAAGGCATGGATGCCTGAGGTTGACCTTAAGCCACAGGATCACTGGATATCAGATGAGGTTAAGGGTGCCAGAATATATGGCCCGTCCGAAACAAAGCCCATTATGCTTACAGCTGAAACCGCCGGAAATGAGGTTGGCTATGTTATTGAGCGAGATAAATTTGACAAGTACATGGCTGCACTTGCAGCATCCGAGGGGGCTGATGTATGGGTAAAATCTCCTGCCCTTTCTGTCATAAAGGATGAGGATGGCAAGGTTTCAGGTGCGGTTATAAGGCACAATGGTGAGATGGTTCCTGTCCATGCAAAAATGGTCATAGCAGCTGATGGCTTTGAAAGCGAATTTGGAAGGTGGGCCGGGCTTAAATCATTAATACTTGCAAAGAATGACATAATATCTGCAATAGAATACAGAATGGTTGGTGTGGATTCAGATATGGATTATACAGATTTCTACCTTGGTTCCGTGGCACCTGCAGGTTACATATGGGTATTTCCAAAGGGGCCGCACGAGGCAAATGTTGGCATTGGTGTGACCATATCAAAAATGAAGGATAGATGGGATGTGAGGAATTATCTTGACAATTGGATCAAGGCGCATCCAGGATATAACAAGGGAAAAATAATACAGGTTATAACCGGCGGTGTTTCTGTTAACAGGGTAAAGGATAAAATGTCAATGCCAGGGCTCCTGACAGTTGGTGATGCTGCAAGGCTTATAGACCCAATAACGGGCGGTGGCATAGCAAACGGGCTTATTTCAGGAAAATATGCCGCAGAGGTTGCCAAAAAGGCGATAGATGCCAATGACTTTTCAGAGACAATGATGAAGAACTATGATATAATGGTAAAAAACAAATTTGAGAGAAAGCACCTAAGAAACTGGTATGCCAAGGAAAAACTGGCAACATTAAGCGACGATACAATGGACAAACTGGTTGATGTCATATCCGATGTAAAAATCAAGGATATTTCAGTTGAGGAGATACTAAAGGCGGTTCAGTTAAAATATCCCGAGCTTGTGGAACAGCTGGAGGATTTAATTTAAATTATTTTTATTAAAAATTTTATATTTTTATCCTATAATATATTATAGATTTTCACCAGATAAAATCAATTTATATCATCAAGGCTGAAATTCCCACTTTTTATTGAGGCCTTAAGCATCTTCTTGAAGTTCCTGTTCCCCTTTATCATCTTCATGTTGTTTTTCATTGCCCGATATTCCTTTAAAAGCGCCCTTACATTATTCTCGCCCTTTCCAGAACCAATTCCTATGCGCCTTATTCTCTTTGGGTTTAAAATATCCGGGTTCTCCAGTTCTTCATATGTCATGGAATCGAGTATAACCCTGTAAAGCTGAAGTTTTTCATTGGCCTCATCTATCTGGTTTTCATTGATTTTATCACCGCCCGGCATAGCGGCCAGTGGAAGGGATCCAAAGATTTTTTTTAATAGGCCTGGTTTTGAAAATTTTTCCCAGACATCATACATATCCTTTAAATTGAATTTTCCTGACATCAATTTTTCAAGCGATTCCTCTGCCTCCTCCTCTGTAAAGTTTGTTTCCTTAACTGCCTCCATTAATGCATCAATGTCTCCCATGCCGAGTAGCCTTGAAAGGAATTTTTTTGGATTAAAAATCTCAATGTCGTCCATGTGCTCACCGGTTCCTATGAAATATACCGGCGAGTTAATCTCTGCCACAGCACTCAATGCGCCACCACCCTTGCCTGTGCCATCCATTTTTGTTATGATAACACCGCTTATGCTTACAGCATCATTTAATGTTTTTGCCTGTGGCCCTGCCTGCTGCCCCATGGTTGCATCGAGCACAAATAATACATTGTCCGGTTTTACACTCTCCTTAATCTCCCTGACCTCTTTAATAAGATCCTCATCAAGGGAGTCCCTGCCGCTAGTATCTATAATTTTAATCTTGGCATCTGTTGCATTTAATCCGTTCTTCACTATTTTAAGTGCATTCTTCTCATCTTTTTCCCCATAAAACTGGGCATTGACCTCCTTTGCAATCTGATACAGCTGTTCATATGCACCGGGCCTGTGTACATCTGCGGCTATAAGTGCAGTTGAGAAACCTTTTTTTATAAAAAATCTTGCGAGTTTTCCTGCCGTGGTGGTTTTACCGTTGCCGTAAAGGCCAACAAGCATTATTGTCTGTGGCCTCAATTCAAAATTCACATTCTGACCAAGTATTTTTAAAAGCTCATCATAAATTATCTTTATTATATAATCCTGATCTGTCATGCCTGCGGGGGGCTTTTCATTCATTGCCCGATCCTCAAGAGTTTTTGTAAGCCTTAAAACCAGCTTGACATTTACATCGGCCTTTAATAGTGCCCGCTGTATCTCCTTTGAAACCTCCTTAATTGTGTCCTTATCAATATAGCTTGATCCTGATATTTTACGTATAATTCCCTTTAATGAATCGGAAAGGCTGTCCAAAACCATAATTAATTATGGATATATTATATTTAAATTTTTTATATTTAGAAATTCATGGTATTTATTAATTTATATCGTTTTTTGCATTTCCGTGATTTTCAAGGTCACTGCTGTAACCATATATATCTTTAAAGATTGCAGCTGATATTATTATACCTGCAAATGATGCAAATGCAATTACAAGCGTGGAATAGCCAAGGCCAATCCTGCTGAACATTAAGGGAAAAACTGTAATGCTCATTGATGATGGTAGCTGAAGAATAAAATTGGTTAAACCAACTGCCCTGCCACGGTATTCTGTATTAGAAACCAACGACTGTGATGTTATCACCGGCTGGTTATTCAAGTGGTTGCCAATGACGAATAATACCATAAATGCAGGAATTAGTAAAAATTGCCTTAAGACGAGAAATGTTCCAGATCCAATTAATGAAACAAACGATATTATAAAACCGGTGTATGATAATTTTTTTAGACCAATTTTTGGAATTAATAATGGACCGATGTAACCGACCGGAACACCAAATGAATAAATAAGTATTATTATAAGCCTTGTAAATAAAATTCCTGAAATATCCAGTGTATTAATAATATACGGTATAAAAAATGCAAATGTTCCCACCTCAATTGAACTTGCTATTCCACATGACCAGGCATAAATGGTTGTTCTTTTCATTACTGGATTGCCCATTAAATTCTTTATAATTTTTGTATATGTAATTTTTTGATGACCTGAATTCTTCCAGAATTCTGATTCGTTCATTTTCACGGAAAACACCAAAAGTATAAATGCTGGAATTACAGAGATAAGCATTGAAACCTTCCAGATCATTCCAGTATTTAAATGCATGATGATCATTGGAATTACAGAAAAATTTATGCCAAGTATTGCAAGGCTGGCCATTAATGTATTATTAGCACCAGTGATTTCTCTCTTTCCTGGAGGTATTAATTCCATTATGTATGCATATGTATTTGAAATATCAGATCCTGCAGGTATCCCTGCTATTAACCTGCTTACTATGAAAATGCCTGCACTGGGTGAAAGTGCAGATATAAATGCTGATATAATAAACAGAACCATGTTGATTTTATATCCATTTTTTCTTCCAAACCGATCTGTGATGATTCCACCTGAAAGTGATCCAAGTGCCACCCCCAGAATTGTGGCGCCTGTTACCAGACCAATCTGCAGCGAGCTGAGTGAAAAATATCTATCAATAAAGACAACAAGCATTGGAACTGCGAATATATTATATTCATCCAAAAATATTGAGAGAAGAAAGAATCTTGAGTATTTAAAATAAATTTGATTATTCCCCATGGAATGTTATTTAATTTTAATATTAAAAAAAGATTATTAGTGCAAATTTTACACCTTTTTATGAATGGTATTTATAAAATATTCATATGTGTAATATTTTCAAAAATCCAATATATTATAATTAAATAAATAGAATGGCTTATATCCATGATTGCTATTTTTAGTTATGGAAAGGATACTGGTTCTGGATGCCAGTGAGAGCCTTGGATTTAGATTTTCCAAGGATTATACCGATAAATATGAAATCATGCCATTATCCAGTGAGCATGGGCTTTATTCCCTGTTAAAATCCATTGAGAACCTGAATGATGATTTTGATTTTGTCATTAATAATTTTGAGATATCATATTATAATAGAAACACCGATTTGTTTGATTTAAATTTTAAAATGCAGGATATAATCAATGAAAAATTCAGATCCGCAAAAAAGATTTATATATCAACACAGATGGTATATTCATCATCCGGTGATAAAAAATCTGAGTCTGATAAAACTGAACCTGAAACATATTATGGAAGAACAAAGCTAATGGGTGAGGCCGAGGCAAAAAAGGATAATGATTATATTATATTCAGATCAGGTTTAATATATGGTAAATGTATTAAAAACATATATACGGACATACTTGTTTCACTTAGGGGAAGAACACCGTTGAAACTCGATAATAGCATAAGAATTAATCCAACACTGAACCGTGATGCCTCAATGGCAGTTGAGGCAATAATAAAATACAGCGACAATGATATATATAATCTGGCATCACCTGATAATATGACGCTTTATGATTTTGGCAGGAACATTGCGGGTGCACTGAATGTTGATAATTATAATTTCATAAAAATAAACAGTTCTAATTGTTATAATTACGATGTATCGTCAGAAAAAATTGAGAAAACTCTTAATTTTAAATTTTCAACATTGAACCTCATGAATTTTATGACATTTCTCAGGTAAGTACTTTGTTTGTCTTTAAATGGCCTATTTCAATTTAAAAATATAAAAAAATATTTATTACAAAAAATTGGATTTAATGAATAGTTTAAAACCCTTAATGTTATTACATATTATGATTGTTTTATCCACTGTTGGAAAGCTGCATAATGAAATAAAAAATTACACATATAAGGATCTTGCAGACCTGCCCGGATCACTTGGCTATCATGAGGTGTTCATAGCATATACTTCTGAGAAAGAATATAATAAAAATCCTGATGATTTCCCTGAAATATCAATGCTAAAAAGGTCCTATAATATTTATTTCAACGGTATAGACATGGATTTTTACAGAAATATTGAAAATGAATATAAAATAAGGCCGGAAAATGCGGAAACAACCACCAAAAAGAATCTTCTTGATATGCTCAATTCAATTACAAGGACGTATTTGGAGGGCTACTGGAAGGATGGTGATACAATAAATTCTGAGCTTACAGATAGCGTTTTTAGGGCAAAGCATAAATTCATGCTATCAATGAATCCGGATTACGAGGAAAAATACTGGGTGCCAATGCATGAAGAGATCTTTAAAAATATAATAAAAATAAACAGAGATCTTGCAATAATATCAGAGGTTGAAAGCTCGTTTTATTTTAAGGATAAATTAAAAAAATTATGATGTAATTTTATCGACAAAATTGCATCTTAATATGACCTTTGCCTTGCTAAGTGTTTTCGGTATTATTACATTTTTAACATTTATTATTGATATAACGTATTTATCAAACTGCTCACCGGTAATATCTGTAAATGTTAGATTTTCTATGTTTTTAAAGACTATTTTCCTTCCTATTTCCTCAAGATCCTTCCCGGATATATCCAGATCCTTTATGTTTTCTATATATTCCGATGAACCCTCCTTAAGGCCCTTTATAAAGTTATCTGATAAATGCTTTGCATTATCTATTGAACCAACAAATGACCTGTATGCCTCATCTGTTATCTGCCCAATTGTTTTTCCAGTATCGCTGGATAATTTCTGTATTCTTTTATAAAGGTCTGAGCTTACACCCTTTATTGAAATTGTCTTTCTTATGACTGTCTCGTCCTCTGCATCCTCTTCCTTATTTTCAAGTTCCTTTTTTTCTGCCATAACTATCAGGTAATAATGGCTTATAAGTATATAAGTTTATTGGTTTACCAGATTACCTATAATTTATCAATTACATCCATTATGTTATCACCGGGCTTTATGCCAAGCTCCAATGCCCTCTGTGAGCATGAATTTACCTTTGAATTCAATACATCATTTATGTCATTTACGCCGGTTACCCTTACGGCTATATCTCCCATTGCATTTGCAGCGTCAATGTTCAGGTAACCACACATGATATACCCTGTTTCTCCCTTTAAAACAACCATTGGTGCCTTGGTTCCGAGCTTAACATTAATGTACTCATATTTTTTCCCCTTAATATTTACCTCCTGATCTATCATGAATTATAAATATAAATGTAATATAATTAATTTATGAAATGTAATATATTAATTTTGCATAGCCATTTTTATGGCATCAAATATTAAAATAACATTCCTTGGCACAGGTGGCTCATTACCAAAACCGGGAAGGGCACTGCCTGCAGTTGCAGTCCACATTGATGATGTCCTTAACCTATTTGACTGCGGTGAGGGCACACAGAAGCAGATTATGAAGAGTTCTATTTCGTACATGGATATTAAAAACATATTTATTACCCATTTTCATGGGGACCATTTTCTGGGGCTTGCCGGCCTAATAAATACAATGTCATTCAGTGGAAGGGAAAATGACCTTAATATCTATGGCCCGCCCGGTGCAATATATTTTGTTAAAAAGATAATAGACCTTGGTTATTATTCATTGAATTTTAATATAAAAATTACAGAATTGGATTATGGAAAAACATATGACCTTGGAAAATTTTTATTAAGGACATTAAAAAGCGATCATCCCGTACCTGCAATATCATATTCCATTGAGGAGAAGGATGCATATAAAATTGATAGAAATCTGGTGGATAAAATAAATTTTCCGGTGAATAAACTGGAGGCCTTAAGGTCCCTGGGCAGGCTGGAAATAAACAACAAAATTTTCAAAATAGAGGATGTTTCACTGGGCATAAAGAAGGGAAGAAAAATAGTTTACAGCGGGGATACCAGACCGTTAAATTCCATGGTGGAATTTGCCAAAAATGCAGATGTTTTAATCCACGATTCAACAATGGATTCATCCATGGAGCCCATGGTAAATGAATACGGCCACACATCATCCAGACAGGCTGCGGAAATAGCAAGGGATGCAAATGTGAAAAAATTATATTTATTCCATTACAGCGCAAGGTACAATGATCTTAAAATTCTTCTTAATGATGCATTAAGCGTGTTCCCAAGAACATATTTGAGCACAGAATTAATGGATGTGGATGTTCCAAAGGATACAGAGGTTATTCCCCTGCATTAGATTCTACAAATTCCTTTATTCTTTTTAATGCATTTTCTGCACCTGATTCAAAATGCCCCTGCAACCTTCGTGAAAATAGGATTAATGATGGGCCGAGCCTGATATTCCATTCTGTTGTAAGTATGCTCTTATTTCCATCGTATTTAATTGTATTTTTTGTATATCCTGTAAATGGGCCCTTAATGTAATTCTGTATAAATATGAAGCTATTCCTGTCAAATTCAAAGGTGCTAACAGCCCTTGATGGGAATGCAAATTTTACATCATACCTGTTTTCACCTATTTTATTTATTTCCCTTGTTCCATGCCAGAAATCAGGAATTCTTGGGATATCTGTAATTACCTTATATATAACATCCGGTTTTGAATTTATCTCTATTGACCTTGCAAATTTTAATTCCTTCATAATTGTAAATAAGGTTAATATTTTAAACTTTTGTTTTATGCACCGTATTTTTCTGACCTATCTGAATATGAAAGGAGCAATGGCATAATGTCAAGGCTTGTAATTTTATAATATCCAAGGGATACGCTTGCCTCATCAAATGTTTTAACATAATCCCTGGTTATTCCTGATGTTGATATTAATATCGGCACAGGATCGCCGGTATGATCGCCAAAACTGCATGGTGTGCTATGGTCACCTGTTACCGCTATTACTGTTGTATCCAGAAGTTTTTTAAGCCCCTCCATGGCACGATCAGTTTTTTCAATTACCTCCCTTTTAAGCTCGGGCTTTCTGTCATGGCCGGCAATATCTGTGCCCTTAATATTTACAAGGACAAAATCATGTGTTTTCAGGGCATCCACGGCAGCTGATATTACATTTTCATAATTTGTATCGGTTCTGCCTGTCATTCCCGAAACATTAAGAATGTCAAATCCTGCCATTCTTGCTATTCCCCTTATCAATGGTGTGCCTGAAACACATGCGGCCTTTAAACCATAAAGCTTTTCAAAGGATGGCATTTCTGGAAGTTTACCTGCGCCACGGATCATTATCTCATTTGCAGGCTTCTCTCCATTCTGAATCCTCTTCTTGTTAACCTCGTGGTTATTTAATATCTCTCTTGATCTAATAAGAAATTTATTGATAACACTGGATGTAAATTCCCCCTCCGGTGACAGTGGTTTTGTAAGCATAATATCAGAATTTATTGCATGCGGATCTGTTTCACTGACCCTATCAGAAAGGTTTGGCCCGCGGATAACCAGTGCTGCGCGATGCTCCACACCAGATTTTATTATAAATTTAACACCGTCTATCTCAGTTTCAAGGGACCTTGAAAGCTCTGTGGTATCCTTTATACGCCCTGCACGGCGGTCTGTTACCCTTCCATTTTCCACCGATGCAAAGTTTGCCCTAAATGCAACATCCCCCGGCTGAAGGTCTATGCCTAGACCAAGTGCCTCGAATGGACCACGGCCTGTGTAATATTCCCTTGGATTATAACCAAGTATTGATAAATGCGATGTATCCGATCCGCTTCTGATGCCAAAACCTACTGGGGACATTAAACCGGTAACTCCATTATCTGCAAGGTAATCCAGATTTGGCTTAAATGCAGCCTGAAGTGCAGTTTTATTGCCAAGGGCCCTGTTAGGCCTGTCACCAAGTCCATCCAGTATTATTAATAAAATCTTTTTCATAATTCAGAATGCCATTGAATAATTAAAATTTATCATTGAAATAAACCCTTTTGAAATTCCAGCGCTTTTCCATTGAGGACCTTCTTCCAATAAGAATATGATCAATTTTTTCCTCATAATCCAGTTTAAAATTTTTATATTTTTCAAGTATTTTATTTAGTTCGTCATCGTGTATGTTTTTCCTGGCTATGCTTAAATGTGGAACAAACTCTGATGAATTAATTACATTATCCTTTAAAGCATTATTAATCAGATCATGGAGTCTCCTAAATTCATATGGATAAATTACTTTAAGATAAACAATATAAAAAATTCTGCCGTTTTTTTCCCTCTGAAAATAATCAAGCCCATCGAAGCCTATGTTAAAAGCCTTTATATTTTTGCAGACATTATACACTTTATCCATGTCAAGATGCCTGTAATCCTTTAAATATGCAAGTGTTATATGCACGCCCTTATTGCTTAATGTGCCTATGTAACCGTATTCATTGCTAATTCTTTTCTTTAATAATGTTACCCTGCGCCTTGTTTTTAATCCAGGCTTTACTATTAATGTATAATACATAATTTTTATTCCACAAATGTGTTTTTTAATTCCCCTATTTTATCGATTTTTACAGTAACGTTATCACCCGGCTTTATCCAGATTCTTTTATCCTCTGGCATGCCAAGTATCACGCCTGACGGTGTTCCCGTAGATATTACGTCCCCGGGCATTAACGTTATGTATTTTGATATATAGCTGATAAGCTCATCCACGGGGTGTATCATGTAATCAGTGGATGAGTTCTGCCTCAGATCATTATTAAGATAGGTCTGTATTCTTAAATCCTGAGGATCCGGAATTTCATCCGCAGTAACAATGTATGGCCCATTGGGGAAGAAGCCATCAAAGCTCTTGCCTATAAACCACTGGCCATTCAAAAATTGCATTTTCCTCGAGCTTACATCATTTGCAATAAAATAGCCAAAAACATGGTCAAGTGCATCCCTTTTTGAAACATCCCTGGCCTTTTTTCCAATCATAACACCAAGCTCACCCTCGTAATCAACATTCATGTTTTTTAATATCCTTACCCTGCTGTTATTTCCTGTTAATGAATTATTTGATTTTAAAAATAAGACAGGGTCATCAAACGATTTCTCCCGTGTTTCATCAATATGTGTTTTATAATTGAGCCCTATGCATATAATGTTTGAGGATTTATCAACTGCTGATTCAAATGAATAATCATATGATTCGAATTCATTAATGTTCTCAATTTTTTTAAAATCCTCACGGTCAAGGTCCTTTATGGCCTGCTTTTTTACCCCAAAATTATCAGCCAGTGCGATTTTATTACCATTGAAAAGCGCAATATGCCTTTTATTATCTATGCTTACTATGCCAAGCCTCATGCAATAATAATAATTAATTCTATATATAATTTTTATAAATGAAAAAATGGTAATTATTAAAAATTAAGGAAATATAATATTATATTAATTTATAAATAAATTAAGTGCCCTCTGTATAGCTGTCCATATATTTTAACTGTTCATCTGTAAGCCTATCTATTTTTATATTAAGCACATCCAATTCTATTTCCGCAACCTGCCTGTCAATCTCCTCCGGCACAGGATAAACCCTGTTCTGAAGCTTTTCATGGTTTTTGACAATATACTCTGCGGTAAGTGCCTGAAGTGAAAAGCTTAAATCCATGATTTCCACGGGATGACCCTGCCCTGATGCCAGATTAAGCAACCTGCCATCTGATATTACATTTACCGTATTTCCATTTTCAAGCCTGTACTCGGTGACCATGTTTCTTACCTGTGTTTTTCCAAGGCTTCTCCTGTTAAGGTCATCAACGGCTATTTCATTGTTAAAATGCCCAACATTGCCCAGTATTATGCCCTTTTTGGCGGCAAGCATATCATCGTATGATATTACATTCTTCATACCGGTGGCCGTAAAGGCAATATCAGCATTTCTTATTGCATGATTAATTGTATCAACGTTAAAGCCATCCATTACAGCCTCAATGGCCTTCACCGGGTCAACCTCTGTCACTGTAACATCGGCACCCATGCCCTTCAGCCTCATGGCAACACCCTTGCCAACCCAGCCGTAGCCTGCAACTATTACGTGCTTACCTGCAATTAATATATTTGTTGCATTCATAAAGCCGTCAAGTGCGCTCTGGCCTGAGCCATAACGGTTATCAAAAAGGTGCTTCATCTGTGCATCATTTACATCAAACATTGGGAATTTTAATGCACCAGCCCTCTCCATAGCCTTTAACCTAACAACACCGGTGGTTGTTTCCTCATTTCCCCCCATAAGGTTTTTAACAATTTCGGGTTTTGATGACACAAGGTTGGTAAGGTCCCCGCCATCATCGATAATAATATCAGGAATCTCATCTATGGTTTTCTCTATATTTTCATAGTATTCTTTCTCTGTTTCACCCTTTCTTGCAAAAACCTTCATATTATAATCATTCTTTAATGATTCAACAACAGAATCATCAGAACTCAGTGGATTGCAGGATGCAAGCCTGACATCGGCACCACCCTCCTTTAATAATAATGCGAATATGCCAGTTTTTGCCTCAACGTGAAGCGCCATCGCAATTTTAATTCCCTTCAGGGGTTTTTCTTTTAAAAATCTCTCCCTTATTTTTTGTGAAACACCCATATGATCGCGTGCCCACTTTAATCTAAGATATCCAGAATTTTCCATCGCCATCAGTCTAGTATGCCTTTGACATTTAAAAGTATTCCCATATCAACGGACATTATCTCAAAAATAATCTTCCTTTTTTTTAAATTAAAAAGATCGGTGCCGTTTAATACTATTCCAGGATTTATATAAATATAAAATTCATCAAACAGTTTTTTGTCAATGAACTGGTTAATAACATTTGACCCACCCTCCACAAGGATGCTCTTAATACCATAATTATAAAGTTCATCCAAAATATATTCTATGCTGGTGTTTTTTACAAATAATGTTGATGCATTATCTATTTTTTTGTTATATTTTGATACAATGATTGTTTTTATCCTGCCATCGAATACATGATAATTCCCTGAAAGCTTGAGATTTCCGTCAAGGACTATTCTGCATCTGGAATTATTTAATTCTGGATTGTCATTGATAACAGTGTTTGCACCGATAAGAACCGCATCGACCCTTCTTCGTATATCCATAACCCTTTGAAGGTCATTGTCACTGGATATTTTGCACCTTCCCGATGCAGATGATATTTTCCCATTAAGCGCCATGGCAACATTAATTATAATGTACGGTCTCATACACTGGTATTGTTTCATATTATAACAATTTTGAGGTATTACTATTTTTTAAGTAACTTATTATTAAGTAAATACTAAATTAATAAATAATATAAAATAATTATCAGAACAATGATTATTACGGGCAACATTTACCATAATGGAAGGATCATACCCGGAACATTGGACCTTGAAAATTTTCGCTTCCGTGAGGGTATTTCCAGTAATGGATTATATGGCACACTGATACCGGCACCTGTAAATTTTCACACCCATGTTGGTGATTCATTTATTAAGGAGGAACCAAGGGGGACCATACCGGAAATAGTTGGTCCGGGCGGGCTCAAGCACAGGCTTCTCGATAATGCAACAGATGATGAAATTATAAAATATATCTCGATGACAAATCTATTCATGGAGGGATCAGGCACCGTGGCATATGTTGATTTCCGTGAGCAGGGAATTCATGGCATAAATTTAATAAAAAGGTCTGCGGCAAATTATATAAGGCCTGTAATACTGGGAAGGCCGTATAATAATGATAATATAGATGACATTATAAAAAATGCAGACGGCATAGCACTGAGTTCATTAAATGATATTGACTTTAATACTGCCATGGAATGTTCAAAAAAAGCACACAGTGCGGGAAAAATTTTTGCAATGCATTTCAGTGAAAATGTTAATGAGGATATAAACAAAATATTAATGCTAAAACCTGATTTTCTTGTACATGGCATTGAGGCCTCGGACAGCGACCTTGATATGATAGGACATTTAAGAATACCCATTGTGATAACGCCAAGGTCAAACATATTTTATGGAAAAAGGCCGGATTACTCAAGATATTTGGCACGTGGTATTGATTTATTGCTGGGTACCGATAATGTTTTTGTTACAGAGCCGGATATGTTTTCGGAAATGGATTTTCTTTACAGATACCAGAGGTTTTTCAATTATATTGAACCTGAAAAAATATTATCAATGGCTATTGAAACACCAAGAAGATTTCTGTATAATCATAATATTAAAATTCCAGACAGGTACATTTTCTTTGAGAATGAGCTGTTAAATGAATACGATATAATTACCAAGGCACATTATTATAAACCGGAAATATTACCCAATATTAAGTAACTACTAAAAAGTTAAATATGATTATGCCATAAGCAGATTATGATTTCCAGTGCGTTGCAGAGCCTTAGATCAGGCAAACCAGTTTTAATATTCGATTCCAGCGATCGTGAGGGTGAAACAGATATAGTTGTTGCATCACAGTTTGTCACACCACAGATAATAAGAATGATGAGAAAAAACGGTGGCGGATTAATATGCACAACGATTAAATCATGCCACGCCAGAAAAATTGGGCTTCCACTTTTGGAGGATTTATATTCCAGTAATCTTTCAATGGGAAGGGCATTAACAGACACCAATGATATGAAATATGATAAAAGCAGCACATTTTCAATAACAGTGAATTCAAGGGATACATTTACCGGAATACCGGATATTGATAGATCAAAAACTGTAAATCATATTGCAGATTTTATTGGTAATATAAAAAATGAAAAACCAGAGGATTTTGCAAGAATCTTCAGGGCACCAGGCCATATTCACCTGCTGATAGCAACCGATGGTTATTTTAAAAATCGGAGGGGCCATACAGAGCTAAGCACATACCTTGTAGAGCAGGCCGGCCTAATACCAAGTGCAACCATAGTTGAAATGCTTTCTGACTCTGGATATTCAATGACATATGATGAAACAAAAAAATATGCAGACGAAAATTCACTTGATATAATAACAGGCGATGAAATTATAAAATACTGGGGTGAAAATCATTGAAGACCATAGGAATTGCAGATACAAATTTTGCCAGATATGACATGGCCTCATCTGCCATTGATGAGCTATATAAAACTGGCACGGGTTTTACAATAGAGAGATACACTGTTCCGGGCATAAAGGACCTTCCGGTTGCATGCAAAATACTCTTTGAGGACTATAAATGTGATATAGTAATGGCATTTGGAATGCCCGGGCCCATGCCTGTTGATAAAATGTCTGCACAGATTGCATCCACAGGCCTCATGGAGGTACAGCTGCAGGAAAAAAAGCACATTATAGAGGTTTTCGTCCATGAGGATGAGGCGGACTCCGATGATATGCTGGCATGGCTCTGCGATTCCAGGGCCAGGGAGCATGCATTAAATGCATACTATCTTATATTTGATAGGGAAAAATTAATTGAAAATGCGGGCATGGGACTCAGGCAGGGATTTCCTGATAAGGGTCCGGTCGGTGGTTCCATGGGAGGGCACAGACACTAGGTGATTTAAATGGATAAAATAAATATTGGAATAGTTGTTGCCGAATTTAATTATGATATAACAATGATGATGCTCCAGCGGGCAAGAGAATATGCAGAATTTCTTGGTGTAAATGTTTCAAGGGTATTCAGGGTTCCTGGCACATTTGACATGCCGCTTGCAATTAAAAAACTTTTGAAACTCGATGATGTTGATGGGGTTGTAACCCTGGGTGCGGTAATTAAGGGGGAAACAGATCATCACAGGGTAATCATGGACAATGCGGCAAGAAAAATCACGGATTTATCCCTTGAATTTGAAAAGCCCGTTGCACTTGGCATATCCGGATCAGGGGAATCCAGATTGCAGGCAGAGGCAAGAATAGAGATGGCAAAGGATGCTGTTGAGAGCTGTGTTAAAATGATAAAATCATTAAGAGATCTAAAATAAAAATTAATTTTAAATTATTTTTTAATTTTACTTATAAAATATTCATGTATTCTCGGATCTCCAGTTAACTCCGGATGAAAAGTAAGTGCCATTATATCAAGGTTTTTATCTGTAACAAATACAGCCCTGTTATTTAATTCAGATAATATATTTACATTTCCTGGAACCTCTATTTCAGGTGCTCTTATAAATACTGCATTAAATGCGCCCATTCCATTTATTTGAACCTCCTTAATAAATGAATCAACCTGCCTGCCGTATGCATTTCTTTTAATGGTTATATCAAGAAGTCCCATACCTGTTACGCGATCATCTCCTGTATCTTTAGATAATATAATTGCCCCCGCGCATGTTCCCATAACTGCAAGATCATTATTTAATGCCATTGATTTAATTTTATCGTATAAATTATTTTTAATAAGGAATTTATAAATTACAGTGCTCTCGCCACCGGGTATGATTAAACCATCAATATTTTCAAGGTCATTAACAGAATTCACCTTAACAGGTGATACATTATATTTTCTTTTAAGCGATTTTATCATGTCAAAATGTTCCTGAACATCGCCCTGAATATTTAATATGCCTATATTCATGCGATGATAATTCCATACAAATATAAAATTTATTAGATTTTTAAAAATTTATGAATGAAAGATTTCAGGATTATTATACAAACCATATATATTATTTACATGAAAGAATACACAAAATTTAAATTAAAATTTAGAAATTTCTATATATGGTTATTTATATTAAAATCCGATAAACTGGTAAATTAACTTTTGCATTAATTTGAAAAAATTTAATAATGCTTAAAGCATAATATTAACTGTTGACTATGGATATAACCTATAAATTTGAATATGAAAGCTGCTTTGCGGCCCGCCTTGTTCAGGAATTGAATGTTGATGTAAAGCTTCTCAAAAAATATTACAGTGATGATCTCTTACAGGAAACAATTTTTGTATATTCAACAAATGAAGATAAATTAAAACTTGTTATTCCATACCTTAAAGACCATATGAATATATCAGATTATGATATAATATCCCAGAATGAACATTCTGTTGTTGTAAAGGTCACAACAAATTCGTGCCCACTCCTAACAATATTAAAAAAATTAGATACAGATAAGAAACCTTTGGTGGAAAAAATAGATTCAAATGGCATTATAGAATGGAATATAGAACTTGATGCATTATCTGATTTAAATTATATATCCGATGCATTAAAAACAAAATATAATGTTAAAAATGTATCCAGAAAGATAAATAAGATCAAAAAGCAGGATCCAAAATCTGAATACATACTCCATGAGGCATATGAGCTCGGTTATTTTGATACACCCAAAAGGATTGGGCTTGAGGAGCTTTCAGTTATATTACATATTCCACCAACAACACTGGATCTTATTTTAAGGGATTCTGTAAAAAAGGTATTAAAAAATAACTTTTCCAAGCAAACATACTAATAGTATATTTTTTTATATAATGCTGTAAACATTTGTTTTTCATATATAAACGTTAATATAAGCCATAGTAATACTTTATCATGAATGCCAGAAGGCCATACGTTGCAGGCGCATTTTATCCAGATGATAGGAATGAACTTTTAAAAATGCTTGATTTGTACATGTCCCAGGATTTTCCGCAAATCAAATTTAAAAAAATTATAGGTATAATAGTGCCCCATGCCGGTTATATTTACTCTGGATCAACAGCGGCATATGCCTATAATATCCTCAGGGGTATTGAAAAGCATGATTTTATTATTATTGGCCCAAACCATTACGGATATCCGAGGCACCCGTCAATATATCCCGATGGTTTCTGGGAAACACCACTAGGTGATGCAAAGGTGGATTCAGATCTATCAAAAGTATTAATTAAAAAATCAGGAATTATACAGGAGGATAGGGAGGCACATGATATAGAGCACTCAATCGAGGTTCAGATCCCATTTCTTCAGTACATATTTGACAATAATTTTGAATTCGCACCGATTATACTTGGAGACCAGAGCATGCATACAGCAAAGAGCATTGCAGAAACCATATATTCATTAAACAGAATACCGCCGGTTATAATCAGTTCCGATTTAAATCATTACCTAAGTTATGACGAAAATAACAGAAATGATGATATTATTATAAATGACATATTAAAATTGAATCTGACAAGGTATTATGATGATATAAATCAATATGATATAACAGCATGCGGTTTTGGTGCAATTGCAGTACTTATGTATATAACAAAACGCATGGGAGGAAAAATAAGGATTTTGCACCACAGCAACTCCGGCGATGCATTCGGGGATAAAAGGCGTGTGGTGGGCTACGGTGCATTTTTATCATATATTGAATAACATTATATATTAAATTAGCAATATTATAAATGTATGGAAGTTTCACTTTACAAAAATATTGATGATAAAATCATGTGCACAGCCTGCCTAAGGTACTGCAGATTATCAGATGGACAGACAGGCTACTGCGGTGTCAGGACAAATGTTAATGGTCATCTGAATTTAAGTGTGTATAATATGCCATACAGCTTTAACATTGATCCGATAGAGAAAAAACCGGTGCTGCACATGTATCCAGGTGCGGATATACTATCATTTGGCACAACAGGATGCAATTTCGGCTGCCTTTACTGCCAGAATTACGATATGAGCCAGAGAAGAAAGGCTGATGGCGTTTATTACACACCGGAGGATGTTGTTAACCTTGCCATGGAATATAACACTGATGGCATAGCATACACATACAATGAGCCCACCATATTTATGGAGTATGCCAGGGACATAGGATTAATTGCCAGAAGGCATGGATTAATCAACATTTTTGTTACAAACGGTTATGAAACAGATGAATCGATGAAAATGGCATCGGAATTTCTGGATGCCATGACTGTTGACTTTAAGGGCAATGGAAATAAATATTTTTATAATAAATACATCTCGGTTCCATCCGCCGAAGGAATTTTTAATACAATAAAAAATGCGGTTAATTATGGAATACATACAGAAATAACCGATTTAATAATTCCTGATATTGGCGATAGCCTTGATGATGCAAGAAAAATGCTGGAAAAAATTATGAACATTGCAGGGCCCTATATACCTGTAAGCTTTCTAAGGTACCATCCAGATTATAAGTTAAACATACCAGAAACGCCATTAAATACATTAATTGCACATCATGATCTGGCAGTGTCAATGGGCTTTAAATATGTTTACCTCGGCAATGTACATGAGGTGAATTATGAGAACACATACTGCCCGGTTTGCCATAGCCTGCTCATATCAAGAAGGGGCTTTTATTCACGGGTAACCGGCCTTGATTCAAATGGAAGGTGCAAAAATTGTGGATACATAACCGGAATAAAATTATTAAGAAACAAAAAATTAATTAAAGGATAATTTGCTTTTATAAGCATATGGCACATTTAATTCTATTATGTGCTTTTTTGATTTGAGCCTGTCCTTTATATATTCGTCAAGAAACTGCGGGCTTATGTAATAAACCATCAAAAAATCAATTCTTACCTCATTATCGTCCATGGATTCTATTTTATGGAACATATAATCACAGGATAAAGGTGCTATAAGATATCTTGATATTTCATGCCTTATCATTATGTATATCATTTCCGTGGACCCTCATCTATGGAATAAAACCTTTTGATCTTACCATTCTGATCTATTATATCCCTGTACTTTATTTTACCCTCCCAGATAAGCCTTGCAAGGTCTATGTGCAATGTGAAATAATCATCGAGGCTTATATTCATTGATTTAAGGATCTCATCTGCAGTATACTCCATATTTCTGTTTTTTGTTAAAAAGTTATAAATCTCTGATTTAAGGTCAAAGCCAGTATTTTTATTTTCCATATTATCACAATGAATTATTTTATGTGTATTTATACTTTATATTCTTTAATGATTCCTCAAGGTCAATAAAATTAATCCTGGTGTTTTTTATAACATCACCGGTAATTGTAACATATCTCTGATTTTTCCACATTTCAAATCTTGATTCACCCTCAAATTTTCTGTTAACAAACCATTTGGGAATATCGCCTTTAATTATCCCACGTATGCCCGTACCGCTTGGAGATTTTTCAAAATATGTGTCCCATTTTAATATATTCTGGGCCCATTCCATGATATTTTTATTATCTATGACATGGTCAAGGTCAAGACCGATGTAATCATTCGTTAATACGAATCCAATGCCAAAATGGTTTTTCCGTGCACTGTCCAAAACTGTATCAAAATCAGACCATGTGCCTTTATCGTCCACCGATGCAAATTTCCCATCGGGCTTAATCGGCGGCTTTGTGATCTTCCCCTTTATTTCTATAATCCTCCAGTTAACCCAGTGGTCAATGCTTTTTAATTCCTCCGGTATATTTTCAGGAAATATCCTTGTGTAATATTCCTTATTAATGTTTAATGCCACAATAATATATTTTTATGTATTTATTAAATCTTTAGTTTTAATTCTCAAAAATTTTATAGATTAAAATAATAATCATCAATGGATGATAATATAATAAAAAATGCATGGCTGCTTCCAATTTCTGAAAATGGAGTTTACAATATGCATTTTCTGGATAATTTATACCTGCAGAGAATTTATTCTGGAAAGTATGTATCAGAGAAATTAAGGTTTAAGCTTGAGGATAGATTTATAGAATCTTTAAATGATCCGGGTGCGATTTTGCCAACTGAAACAGAGGACAATTACCAGAATTTCATGAAAAATCTTAATGAATTGATATCGGGTGCCAGCAATGCACCTCTTAGTAATAATTATGATATGCATATAGATTATAATAATATAAAATCTGTGGAATTTTATTCAGGTGATGATCAGAATCTTGGTTATATAAATATCACATGTGATAATTCATACAAATTCCTTTTAATGCACGAGAATATTAATAGGCATGCCGGCCTTGATGGCGAAAGCGCAAAAAATATTATTAATATATTAGAATCGAAAATAAAAAATGGGATAAAAATAATAAACAAACAGTAATATTTTTCTTTTTAAATATAATAATATATCATGGATTTTTCTGTTGATAATGATAAAATATTATTTAAAGACGAATATTCATTTGCATTTCTCGATATAAGGCCTGTTTTTAAGGGCCACGTGCTTCTCGTGCCATTAAATTTTTATAAAAATATCTTTGAAATTCCACCAGATGTTCTCTCGATAATATCCAAAAATGTAAAGCTTATATCAACAGCGGTAAAAAATGCAATTAAATGCGATGGCATTTTAATTATAAACAACAATATTGTGAGCCAGAGTGTTGATAGGTTCCATATTCATATTATACCTAGAAATCGTGGTGATGGCCTCCGTGGATTTATGTGGCCCAGGCAGAAATATCAAAATGATGATGAATATAATTATTATATGAATATAATTAAAATCGAAATAAAAAATGCCTTAAAAAATCCCTAAATTTATTTTTAAAAAATTATATTTGCTGATCAAAGGAAGTGGTGCTTTTTCTCCTTTTGATTGCCAAATTGATCTGGCTGCGGCTCATAAAAATCAATTCTGCCACACTGGGGGCACCGGTAAAGTGTAAAGGTCTGAGTGGTCTCTGCAAGGTCATTCCAGCCACCGAGAAACATTCCCCCTATACCTGTAAATCCACCAACCCTAAAATTCATATTCCCTATCTCATCCATATCAACCTTACAATTAGGACAGCTTTTTGATGACATATTAATTAATTTTATATTATTATTTAAATTTTTGTTCGCATTGCATTAAAGATACTCATAAGGAAAAATATAAAAAATTTTAGTTGCAAAATATAAAGTGTTAATCCAATACTTAGAGATAAATTTAATATGAAAATTTTAATAATAAGCCAATGGATTTTTCTGATGAATACCGAAAAATCCTCTGGTGGCTTCTAATAGCCACAAGGGGTGGCGAAAAAAGAATAGAAATCATAAAAATTTTGAGGAAAAATCCAGAGAACCTCTATAAATTAAGCGAGGACCTTAATGTAAATTATAGAACTGCAGAGCACCATGTAAAGGTTTTGCTTAATAATAACATAATAAAAAGGATGGGAAATGGCTATGGCTCTGTTTATTTTTTATCAGATTACTATGATAAACATTTTGATATAATAGAGGAAATAATTAAAAATTATAAATAATTGGCATATAATTTGCATATAACTTTGAAATAAAGGTATATATAGATATTTTATAAATTTAATGATAACCATGAACTGGAAGGTAATTGGTGTAATATTTATAGTCCTAACCGTGATTTTTGCAGGCGTTTTGATAGCCGTAATGTACACGGATGGTTCAACAATAGCACATGATAACAAGGAGATTAAGAATTTATCAACAACAGAGGTTGATAGCATGGCAATGAACCACTGGAATCAGATAGCAATTGAAAACCAGTCATTAATAATGAAGCAGTATGCAAGCAATGCAACATTATACTGGATTGGAGGCCCATTAAATGGTGTATACCATGGATATTCAAGCATTAACACAACATGGGGCAAATTCTTTGGAATGTGGAGTGCAGTTTGGTTCTATGCGTCAACCAATACTACAAATAATCCGGTAATTACCGTGCATGGAAATTATGTAAATGTAACCTCCAATTTCCTGCAGTTTGTATTATTAAACAACACAGGTGTGCCATTCTACATAAATACAACATACTCGCTGGAATATGAAAACATGAGCCCGCATTCAACAACACCCCACTTTGAAATAATAAGCGAAACATTTAAAATAATAGGAAAGGGTGGATTAAAAGAAATTGAATGAAAAATTTTATTATCTATTTTTTTATTTTATAAGTATAATATAATTTATGGTGAACAAAAGATGGAATTATTATGGATATCCAATATAGGGCTAATTTCGGCTGAATTTATACTGTTCCTTTCTATATTCTTGGTTTTTCTCAGGTCATATAAACAAACCGGTGCCAAAATATATTCACAGATTATAATAATTTCATTAATATTTATGGTTCAGAGTGTAACAACCATATATGTTTACTTCATGTTCTCAAGATTCCTCGGATATGAGGTATCACTTCCGCTTTTAATAATTAACATATTCGGAATAATAGCAATAATTCTTCTCTTTAGATTTATGAAGCAGTAATTATTTGTTATAATAAAATATTGTTAAGCCCAGAATTGTGAAATATATTAAAAAAATTCCATTAAAAACATACTGTATTAGGCCTGTAAATATATATCTGTATAATGAATAAAATGTCCCTGATAATGTTAAAAATATCATTAAAATATTTGGCCAGATTCCTTTTATGGGTATTTTTGTCGAATCCCCCTTTGGGGTAACTTTAAAGGATGTTCTTTTTCCTATTAGGGCATAAAAGGCAGATTTAACAAGGACAGGACTTATTATAAAGGTTAGCGAGATATTCCTTAAAACCGGAATGATGGATTTATTAATGCTGTATACTGTTATGGAAAATGCAAAGAATTCAAATATTATATAAAATCCAAGAATAAAGATGTATATTTTTGGCGTAATAATTGATACAATGTTAAAAAATATGAATAACAGGGGAAATAAGAGCATAATAATGTTCACGGTACCAACAAAATACCATGATGTGGTCACAAGATATCCAATTTTCTGCCTTATTGTTAATTTTTTTCTTCTAAATAGAAGTTTTAGAACCCTGAAAAATATGGCCATGGAACCCTGTGACCACCTTGACTGCTGAATAAAATAAGAGTTTAACGTTTCCGGTGCCTCACCAGATGCAAGTGGCCGGTTATAATAAATGGTCTTGTAACCTGCCTCATGTATTTTAATTGACGTTGCCAGGTCTTCGGTTACATTCTGTTCATCAAATCCGCCAACTTTTTTAATTATGCTCGTTCTGTACAGCACATTTGAACCGCATGAAAACATGCTATCCTCAAGGCTTTTTCCCTGCGTTATAAAATTGTAAAAAACCTCCTGTATGTCGTTTGCACCCTTTGCAACATGGGTATTATTATTAACATACCTCTGTGGGACCTGTATCAATGCTATTTTATCGTCCTCCTCCATAATTGGAAGTATTTCTGTTAAAAATTCAGGAAGTGGTACCTGATCGGCATCAAAAACGGCAAAGTATTTTGTATTTATGGATTTAAGCACATCGTTTAATGCCCCTGCCTTGTAACCCCTGCGGTTTTCCCTGTGCACATAAATGAAATTATATTTTTTTGCAAGGTTCATAATTGCAGCCTGCTTATTCCTATCGGTTGAATCATCGAGTATATACGGTATGCCATTCCCCCTGCGGCACATCAGTTTTACATTCAACATTGTGTTTTCCAGAACATCAGGGGATTCATTAAATGTTGCTATAAATACAGAGGTCTGGAACGGAAAATACCTGCTGAAATAATATGTTACAGTTTCCTCATATTTTGTTGATGCCGTAACATAATAATACGAATATGAAAGTGAATGCATTATAAAAAATCCGTTGATTAATATTAAAATAATGCTAAGAATTCTTTCAATTAGTGTTTTATCAAATAATATTAAGGAATATATTAAAAAGTATAAATAAAGAAGTATGGCTATTAATGAAAAAAAGGCAAGGATATATAGCCTTATCTTCATGTACTCACTTTAATTCGAGCCTGCCATCCGGGGTTATGTTGAATTCAAAGATCCTTTTTGAATTATCCCTCAGGCTAAATTTTTTGATTATAAAAACGTTTTTTATTAGATTAACATCGATTACGGTGCCTATTTCGGCTATGCCGATGAAAAACATATCCTCGATTGGATTTGAATTTATAATGTTAATGAATTTTGTTGCAACTATAACGCAGTCAAGGTTTCTTAATTCATTAAACAGGTATCTTATGCTTTCCTCGTTTGAATTTATTTCCAGTGGTTCTATTGAGTCTATTACAAGCCTTTTTATATTATATTTTGTGAGCTACCTCATGCCAAGGCAATGAGGCTTCCTGATTCATCGACCACACTTATCCTTACATACGGGCTTATATTAATCCCTTCAGGGACAGAGGTGAAGGTCTCCACAGGCGTAAATTCCCTATGCTCCACAGGTACATTTATATTTAAATTAAGTTCATTAAAATATCTTTTTAATTTATTATATTTATTTCTTAATAGTTCATTTATTTTTATAATTCCATAATATAGATCATTTAATGTTGAATTATAATCCCTATTAATTATAAAACCACAATTAGGGCATTTATATATTCTATCATTTAAATTTATATTGTATTTATTATGGCATTTGGAGCATTCCTTGGTTGTTGGCAGGAACCTATCCAGTAATATAAATGTTGAGGCCTTATGT
>NZ_JYHS01000006.1:0-27399 GCF_000949015.1 Acidiplasma sp. MBA-1
TTCCGTGTTCCTCTGTATAACGAGCTCTCCATTATCATTTAATACCGTAGCATATACGGAATGTTTATGTACATCCAAACCTATTACTATATCAATCACCTCCGTGATTCTGTGAGATTTAGAATCGAAGACTCGACAAACTCCTATTCACCTTATTAAATAAGGTAAGAAATCGAGTCGAAGGGCGGCTATTCTATCCAGCGGCCTCGAAGGCCAAGTTTAAAGAAAACCGCCTCCGATTCTCACAGCTATATCGTCATATAGCTGAGGCTAAATAAGGTTTTTCATGATTTCTATCAAGTCTGTATAATAAATCTGTATTACTACTCATTTAAAGCACCTCGAAAAGTGACATTCGCACATAATTTGTGGCGAATAATACATTATTTTTAAAAATTTCAGATGAGTTATTGACCTCATAAATAAAATTAAACAATAAATTATATATATAGCTTATTATCAGTTTACTAAAATATAATTTTAGGAAATATTAATCTCAATTTTTTATTAAAAATGGAATTTTTTTCCTAAAAATTGGTATATACTATCTATATTCTTTTTTATAAGGCTTTTTATTTCTATGTAGATAATAGCATTATTTAGATATTTTCCATGTACTGTCTTAAAAGATAATAATATGATAGTAGTCTAGAATGCTTATTGATCTGCAACATAAAACATAATAAAGAAGAGAAGAGGACAATCAATAATTATTCCAAAAACTATCATAATCAAAAATATATTGGTAACATACATTAATAATATTAATATTACGGTGTCCAAACTTTCATAACTTGTTTGACAATTGTCAATTTATTAATTTTAAAAACATTAGTGGGATATGGCAGGAAACCATATCCCACTAATTATGCAAAGGTTGGCTCAAAATAGTTATGGAATATAGGATAAGAAAATATCCTGCATCACTGATTATAAAAATTATTGTGATATTGAAGATATATGAAGTATCATACAGGCCATCTAAATATTTCTTCAATAACCATCCTGAGTTCATGGAAATGTTGAATATTACAGATATACCCAACTTCAGGACATTATCATAAAGATCATTAAGGATAGACTGGCATTTCATAAATGCAGCAATAATAGATATGATAGAGCCTGACGATGGCAATGCTGCGGTGGATTCATCCATTGTTAAAACATGCAGGGATACAACAGCACAGAGGAGAGGGAAGAATAAGAAATACAAGGATAATGAAAGTTCATGGGGATACAGCACAATGGGCTATAGGTATGGAAGGAAGGTGCATGCAGCTATTGATATAGATTCATTATCTGTGATAGAATGGAAGATAACCACTGCATCTGTATATGACAAGAATATTGCATTTGAAATGGTAGATTCTGTAGGGAACTGTAATTATATTTTAATGGATGCAGCATAAGACTCATCTGATATATATGATTATATCTTCGAGAATACATATTCTTTGCCAATAATTGATACCAATAGAAGAAGAGAGATTGTTGAAAATAAATTAACATACAACAGAAAGCTTGGAATAGAATTAAGGAAAATGTAATCATCAAGGTATAAATTGAGATGGGAAACAGAAATTATGACATGGCTATTGTTGAAATAATAGTTGCATATAACTGCATAGTAATGGCCGATAAAATTGCCGGCATTTCAGGGAGGAAAATTATATATATCGTAATTTGACGTATGTTTGGATAACCTAATTAATATGATAAAGATTCAGAAAACATCATTTAAAATAATTTAATAACTAAGCATGATAAATAAGAACAATAAAAGAATCAAAAAATTATTTTTCATAAACTAATCTGCCTTTTATATATGTTCTTAATGGTTTTATATTAGAAATATTATTTAATTTAAAAATGTTTTCATTTAAAACAATGAAATCTGCATCATAATTTATATCAATTTTTCCTACAGAGTTTTCTTTATTAAGAACATAGGCAGATCCGTTGGTATATGCATTTATTGCCTCATATATATTTATTTTTTGATTTGGATATTTACTATTTATTGCAAAATTTATACCATAAAATGGATTCATTGGCATAGAATCTGATCCAAATGCCAAATGCTTTTTAGCATCCAAAATAGATCTAAAAGAATTATTTTTATATAGCCATTCCTTACCCAATTCATGCTCATATAATCCAGATGGTGATGCCCATTGCAAATAATTTGGTTGCGCCGAAATTATTGTGTTATCATTTATCATATCTATAAGCGGGTCTTCAATCAATTCAAAATGCTCTATTGAATTTCTTATATACTGTGGGCTTTTAAGAAGGGCAAATAAAGTTTCTTTTATGGCGATTTCTCCTATTGCATGGACAACAACGGGAATATTTATATCCCAATACTTCTTAGAAAGGTTGTATAACTGATTTGAGGTCATTTTTAAATTTTTATAATCTTCATGTGCAGCTGTTTTTGCACCAATGGAACCATCCATAAATATTTTTATTCCGGCATCTCTATTATTTTTACCAAAGCCTTCAAAATAGAAATTATCATATAGAGCTTTATATATATTTAATGGGGTTTTTATCTTTTTATATGCATTATATGTTTTTAAATCAACTATGTCCCTCAAAGAGGTTATACCTAAAGACAATGCTTTTTTAATTGAAATGTTTAATGCATTTATAATTTCCTCTTCTGATGGGAGTGTTAAATAATCTATTTTTCTTAATAATTCTTCGTTTATAATACCATCTTTTGAATCTATATTTAATAATTTCAATGCTGCAGTATTTAATGATGCCATATGCAAATCTTTCCTAAAAAGTATGACAGGCAAATTTGTTACATCGAGATCGTTTTTTTTAATATATTCGTGGTTTTTCCATAATGATTCATCCCATCCATAGCCTATAATAATTTTTTCTTTGGTATATAATGATCTCTTATATACTATCTCAATTACTTTATTTATATCAGTTACGTTTTCCAGATTAAGTCTTATTTCTTGCAATCCAGATATAAGCATATGTGTATGTGCATCAAAAAATCCAGGAATGACATATTTACCATCTAAATCATATAAATCTTTATAGGATTCATTTTGTTTAGGGTGCAATGATGTTATTTTCCCATCTTTAATTCCAATAGAATCTATAAAACCATCTTCTGTTAATATATTACCATTAATTATTTTCAAATCATATTGCATTTTAATATAATCTTAAATACCCATAAAAATATTTTTAAATTATATATCTCTTGTCTATAAATTCCCAATAAATATTAAATAAAATATTAAAATCATTATGCGTGAAAAAATACTGGAGAATTATTGCAGTTATCCTTATAATATCAGGAATTATCATGGTTGGCACTGGGTATCATGGACTTACCCAGATTCCTGTAAAAAATACCGAACATTATATCAATTCTGGTGAGTATGAATCAGATGATTTTAACTTTTCCTCAAATTATGAGCTTATGATAATTACAAACAGCAGCACATACGGGCTTGTAAAGGAATCCATGGCAAAGTATATTTCACCAGGGAATATAAGTAAATATGCAGTAAAACCTGTTTCTTCCAGTGATGGTACATTAATTTATAAAAATCTAACCGGGAATTATGTTTTTTTAGCCTTTAACAGCCAAAAACCACTGATGGATTATGAATTTGCAAAAATAACAGAATTCAATGATGTCAGGTATTCGGGCTATCTTGCTGCCTTAGGGGCCCTATTCACTGGGTCAGGGGTTATTCTGCTCTTCATTTATATAGTTTATCCAAAACTCAAAAATAATAACAAAAAAATTTAAACCTATGTGTTATATTGTTTTTATGATCGTCTCCCCCCTGGATTACAGATATGGCAGAGATAAAATGAAAGGCGTTTTTTCAGAGGAAAACAGGTTAAGAATAATGCTCAGTGTTGAGGCCGCACTTGCACAGGCAGAATCGTATTATAAAATCATACCTGAAAATGCGTATAATGATATACAGAGAGTTGTTAATTCTAATCAGGTTAAACTTGAACGGGTAAAAGAAATTGAGAAACATATAAAGCACGACGTTATGGCCATTGTTGATGCTTTAACAGAAAAATGCAATGAGGGAAAAAATTATGTCCATTTTGGGGTCACATCCAATGATATTAATGATTCTGCAACTGCAGTACAGATCCATGATGCCATAAACATCATTACATCAGACCTTATTGAATTTATGAATATTCTTATAAAATTGATAAATGAAAATATGGATACGATAATGGTTGGTAGAACACATGGCCAGCATGCCAGCCCCATTACATTTGGCCTTAAGCTTTCTGTATACCTTTCAGAGATTACAAGGCACCTTGAGCGTTTAAGCGGTGCACGTCAGAGGATAATTGTTGGAAAAATTTCTGGCCCAGTTGGAACCGGTGCCGCTTTAGGTGATAGGGCAAGGGACATTCAGAATAAAACATGTGAGATACTCAGGATAAGGCCGGAGACTGCATCAACACAGATAGTGTGCAGGGATAGATACATAGAGTATCTCTCAATTTTAAACAATATATCAGTATCTCTTGAAAAGTTTGCCACTGAGGTAAGGAATTTACAGAGGCCTGAAATTAATGAGGTCTCAGAGTATTTTAATTCCAGCGAGCAGGTTGGTTCAAGCTCAATGCCCAGCAAAAGGAATCCCGTAAATGCCGAGAATATAGTGAGCCTGTGCAGACTTATAAGGTCATATATAATCCCTGAGTATGAGGCTGGGATACAGTGGCATGAAAGGGATTTAACAAACAGCGCCCTTGAAAGATTTACAATACCATACACATCCATACTGACGGATGATGTGCTTGCAAAGTCAATTGATTTATTTAAGAACATTTATATAAATAAGGATGAAATGTTAAAAAAGGTAATTAATGATCAATTCATTATGTCTGAAAGTGTAACAGTAACCCTCGCCAGAAATGGTATGCCCCGGCAGGAGGCCCATGAATTTGTAAGGGAGGCATCAATGAAGGCTTATATGGAAAAGATTTCATTTAAAGAATCCCTAATAAAAAATGGAATAGAAAAATTTATAGATAAAAGCATGCTTGATGATGCTCTTGACCCATTTAAATTCACAGGCATGTCCAGAGAAATATGTATGGGTGCCATAGAAGAGGCGAAGAATATGATTAAATACGCAACAGGTGATTTGTATGATTAATAATTTCGATAACAAAAAACTGGAAGACAAAAAAATGTATAAGCTGATACTTGAAGAAATTAATGGGGATGAAAAATCAATAACAGGGATACAGAAGTCTCTGGAACAAAAGGGAATAAACATGCACAGGCTTGTCCTTACGGGATATCTTGATGCCATGGTTGAGCTGGGAATATTAAAGGAGAAGGAAATTAAACCTGCCAGAATTTTTTCATTCCTTGATGATAGCCAGGATATTTATTCGATAGTAGGTGATGTTGCCAGATCAATGGATTCCGAAAAATCTGGACTCTATTCATTGTATTTATTGAATTATCTCTTTGAACGCCCAATATTTATGAGGGAAATTGAAAAATGCAATGTTTCACAAATTAACAAGAATGATTACAACACTGTAAACCCACCGTTAAGATCTGACTATATAAGAAAACTCGAGATGACAGGCGTAAAAATTCCACAGAGCAATTTAATGATAGAGCCAGTAAATAAGGATATTTACACAATATCAAGGCTCCTCAGGGAAATTGTTTATTCTCAGTTTGATTTAAAAAAATATAACGTGGCAAATAATAATCAGAGAACTCTGGATTGAAAAGTTTATATTTCTAAATTAACTTATAAAAAGGACAGTTATGACAATATACATGTATGTTTTAGCATATAAATTAAATGGCCAGTTCTGGTCATTGGACCCGGAGGGTAAAAAATCAGTAAACAAAAAACTTATAGATTTTATAAATGGCTTTAAAAAGAATTTAATCAGCATAAAATATTATAAATCGGTAAGGCATGATAATGATATTTTGTTCTGGTCAACAGCCTATGAACCAATAAACCTTGAAAAACTTAAGGAGGGGATTAATTCTGCACTTGGCACCTATGGCGATTCAACATACAGCATGCTTTCATTATATGAGGATTCACCATATATTAAGGAGGGAAAAAACCTAGAGGATACATTAAAAACAGACCCAAAGAAGTATTTTGTGGCATACCCAATGAGCAAGGATCGTGAATGGTATTTAATAAACTATGAGGAACGCAGGAAAATACTCGCAGGACATATAGGTACTGCCAGGGGAGATAAGGAAAGTTCAGGAATTTTGTCATATACAACGTACTCATTTGGCCTTGGAGATCAGGAATTTGTGGTTTTATATGAGGTTGAGGATCTTGCAGCCTGGTCGCATGTAACGGAAAAGCTTAGAGAGGTTCTTGCCAGAAAGTGGATAACAAACGAAACCCCAATATTTGTTGGGATTTATAATAATGATGATTTGGTTGATTAATATGTCATTAAAGGATTACCTACGTGGAAAGGATTATTTTATTGATCCACCTGAGCTGGAGCCCCTTAAGCCAGAAGATGTTATGAAAAGGCTTAATGAATATAAAATTATTGATGTAAGAACCGGCATTGAATTTCGCAGGGGCCATATAAAAAATGCGGTGCATTACAAATTAGGCCGTGAGGATGATATCATTAAGGATTTTGGCAGGGATGCAAAGATTATCCTTGTATGCAAGACCGGACATAGAAGCAGGGCGGCAGCAAACAGGCTTGCAAGGATGGGTTATAAAAAACTTTACCACCTTGATGGTGGCATGAATACATGGAGAAAGGAAAAATTACCTGAGGAAAAAGGAAAATAAGCCTATGCAAGCCCAAGCTGTTCCATTTCATTCTTCTGCTTGGACTTCAGCTTTAGGTTGTATCTTGTTATGTATCCCGCAAGCTCATTAAACGTTTTTTTCGTTACGCTGTTCTCAACAAAGTTCTTTAAAACCTCCTTATTGTGCTTAAAGTCCTCGTTAAATACATCCTTATTTTTCTCTATGAGCTCCTCTGCTATCCTTTTTATATTTGATGGTCTTATACTTCCCACGGTTATCACAACCTGATTTTATAAAAATATATAAAGTATTTCAAATTATGGCGGCACCACAGTAACCGGTATATTTGAATGCGCAATAATACCTGAGCTTACAGAACCCAGTATTAATTTGCTTATCCCGTGAAGCTTCCTTGTGCCTGTAATGATTAGATCAACATTGTCCTTCTCTGCCTCCTCTATGATTAATTTTGATATTTCCTCGCCGTTGGAGTTTAATTTAATCAATTCATATTTTACGCCCGCTTTATCAAGTTCCTTTGATGCATGTGATAGAATTTCATCGGCTGTTTTATCCTGACCCTCATACACAGATTCAGGTATATATGAGTCAAAACTGGCACTGATTCCAACTATTGTGGGTATTACATAAACTATTTTATATTCATTTATTGCACACTTCATACTCAATGCATATTTTAGTGCCTCCTTTGCACCCTGCGAATCATCATAAGATACTAAAACCTTCATATGGGTTTATTTTTTAAGTATATATTAATTTATTTATTTTTATGTTAGTATACCATATAAAAATAAATTAAAAATTATTTATATGCCTTAAATAGTTTTAACAGACATTTTTTTCCACTGTAAAATTTCTAAAATAGGTATTTATATTATAAAATAATACCATAAGCAAATTACCATACTTTGAGGTGACATATTGAAGAGAAGTTCAAGAGATTGGAAAAAAAGGGGGCATATGCGCTGGAAATGGAGAAAGAAAAAGATAAGAAGATTGAAGAGGGCAAGACGGGCAAGCAAACAGTAATTTTACCCTTTTATTTTTTAAAATAAAAAATTTTAAAATTGAAAACTTTTAAAATGTAAATAGATATTATTGAACAATTTTTAAGGCATTCAGTGCACTTAGAGGATTTTCCTGGGATACAAGGTCGGATATTAAAATACGCTTCTGCTGCATGGAATCTCTGAATCTTACTGTTACGGTATTATCATCCAGCGTCTGAAAATCAATGGTAATACAGTATGGTGTTCCTATTTCATCCTGCCTTGCATACCGTTTTCCTATGGATCCAACATCATCGTATATTATATATTTATCCTTTAGGAATAGATTTGAAAACAATTCTTTGGCCTTTTCCTGAAGTTTCTGCTTTTTAAGCAGCGGGAAAACTGCCATATGAAATGGCGCAACATATTCATTAAGTGCAAGAACGTTATACCCATTGTCCCTTTTATAAAATGACTGTGACATAACTGATAATATTATTCTATCAATTCCGTATGAAGGTTCTATCACATATGGTATTACTTCTTTCTCACCAATTTTTACCGTCATTGACTCACTGGAATTATTACCGTGATTTGTAAGGTCAAAATTAGTCCTGTTGGCGATTCCAACTATTTCAAACCATTCATCGTCTATTAAAGCCTCTGCATCCCAGCTATCCGCAGCATAGTGTGCGCGTTCATCAGGCATATGCTGCCTGAACCTCAGCATTTCATTTTTTATTCCAATTTTATTTAAAAGCCGCTGTGTTTTCAAAACAAAGTATGCCATGGCCTGATTTGGTATTATGCCAGATTCATAGGCCTCCTTTACGGTCTTTTTATATACATCACCGGTATTTGGCAGCAATTTTACAGGCAAATAATCATAAAGTTCACCAAATTCAAGGCTATCAGGATCAAAAAATGATTCTATTTCACACTGGTTAAATTCCTTTAATCTTATCAGGCTCTGCCTTGGTGATATTTCATTTCTGAATCCCTTGCCTGCCTGACCGACAATCATTGGAAGCCTGTTTTTATTATAATTGTAAAGAAGCTTAAAATTTACAAAGATTCCCTGGGCAGTTTCAGGCCTTAGATACATGTCGTTGGCCCTGAACATTAAATTAAAATCGTAAACTTTCTTAATTATATTTCCGCATACAGGGCATTTAAGGTTGTTTTTTGCCGATATTTCGTTTGCCTCATCCAGATTTTTTGGCACAGCATTTATCCCATTGTATTTAAGAACTGTTTCCAGCTTGAATTTGGTCTTGCATTTATCACATTCACAGGCAAGGTCAGAAAATCGGTCTATATGGCCTGATGCCTTAAAAACAGGTTCCGGTGTTAAATTTGGCGTGTCTATAAATATTGCGCCATCCTCAAGATAATCCTCACGCCAGAGTTTTATTATATTTTCCTTGAGAAGAACACCCAGAGGGCCGTAATCATAGAAGCCTGAAAAACCACCGTATATGGAAAATGATGGCCAGAAAAAACCCCTTCTCTTGGATAATTCAATTATATCATTATACATATTAATCATTGAATACCTTTAATAATTCAACATCGTATAGCATTCCATAAATATCACCGTGGCCTGAAAGAACCGGGACCTGGTTATAGTTCCCCTGAGACATAAGCTTAACAGTTTCCCCTATTGTTGAGCTAAGATAAACCACTACAGGATTCTTTACCATTACATCCCTTACAGGCATATTTGGAACCCTTATGTTTGATTTCTCAATAATATATGTAAATACATTTCTTATGCCCTCCCATGACCATGGGTCCTCATCATCGGCAATGCCTGCCTCTGATAACACCTCTGTTGATGATAATTTAACCTTGTCAAATATATCCCTGTCAGTAATAAGGCCAACAAATTTTGCCTCTGCATTTAAAACTGGAAATGAGAATATCTGTGATAATTTCATGGCTATAAGTGCAACGCTCAATGGTGATTCCTCCCATATTGGAAATGCATTGTATGTCATTACCTCCTTAACCTTTCTCTCGCCAAACTTTTCCTGTATTATATTTAAAAAATTTTGTGGTGTTAGTATGCCTGTGACCTCATCATTGTCATTGGTAACAACAAGATGCCTTTTACCCTGTATTGTGATTTCCTTTGCCGCCTCTTCAACATAATCATCCTCTTTTACCGTATTTGCCTTCCTCATTACGAGTGCGGTCTGGGTTTCATTTGGGTTATAAAATATATCACGCCTTGTTATAACACCTGCATATTTTCCATCCCTGCCAACAAGTGGTATACCTGTAACATTATTCTTTATTAATACCCTTATTACATCAGATACTGAACTTGGAACGTTATATGTTATTGGATTTCTTGTCATTATTTCCTTTACCCTGTAATTCATAGCGGTATATATTATTATATTAAATAATTTTTATGATTTTAAATAATATATTACATTTAAAATTTTCAATAAAATTAATATACAGATATAATGATTTAAGATAGGATTTTATGGAAATAAACATGGAGGATAATATATCAAAATGGGAAAAGGATGTTATAGATACATCAAAAAATAATAAATTATTATATTTTGATAGCAAATTTTTTTTGAGAATTAAATCCCCAAGCCTCCCTTTTATTTTTGATGACATAGTAAACAAGGATAAAAAGATGTCATTTCACACACATGAGGATGTGGATTCAAGAAAAAAGGATGAAATCATTGTTTCAGGTGGTGAAAAATTAATTAATTCGCTTAAAAATATCTATTATAGGGCCCAGAGTGCATTAAACGAGCACGGTACCATAGCCCTTTATCTATCATTTGGCATCCTGAAATGGCAGGATTCAGATGGTTCTGATGTTGAGACACAGCTATTTTTTGTTCCTGTGGAAATGACAAGAAAAATATACGATGAGTATTATATAGAATCTGTTCAGGGAGATATATTCTTTAATCCAGTACTAAGGGAAAAGCTGGATCAGTTTAATATTAAATTTGACTTTAATTTCGATGAGAATTTAAATATTATGGATGCAATTAAATCCTTTAAGTCAGCAATAAAAGAAACAAAATGGGAGGTAAAAAACAGTGTTTATTTGGGCATTATATCATTTACTAATAACATAATTTATAACGATTTAAAGGCAAACCATGCCCTTATAATGAAAAATGACCTCACAAGGGCACTTGCTGGGGATTTTGATACAGTTAAAAAATTAAATGCTATGATGCCGGATAATATTGATTATTCCGGGATAATAACTGCCATGGATGCAGATTCAAGCCAGCTAAAGGCCGTATACGCCGCAAGGCATGGCGCAAGTTTTATACTTAATGGCCCGCCGGGTACTGGAAAGAGCCAGACAATAGCAAATATAATTATTGATTCAATAAGCAACGGAAAAAGTGTACTTTTTGTCAGCGAAAAAAAGGCCGCAATAGATGTTGTCAGAAGGCGCCTGGAGGAGAATGGATTTGGCGATTTTCTTCTTGACCTCCATGGAAATATATCCAAGTCAGATGTAATCAAATCATTTTATAAAAGCATTGATTCTGAAAAGAACATACGAAATGAACCAATGCCGGGAGATAGATATACAGGAGTTCTAAATGGATATGTTAATTCACTGCATCAGATAAGGGAAAATTCAGGTATATCAGTATATGACGCTGCCTGCAGAATAATAAAAAGTAAAACAAATGTGCATATTGATATTGATGATAAGGTTTTGAAATATAAATATGACGACATTGAGAACATAAGGTTTCAGTTATCAGAGCTTGCGGATTATTATGATATAATTCGCGATTATTTTAAGGTTCCAGAGGGTTTCAACTTAAACTATTTTAAAAAAAATAAGAATGAATTTTATAAATCAATTGAGGACATTATGGCATCCATTGAATACATAAATAATCACAGAGACCAAATAGAAAAAGATTTTAAAATAAAATTAACAAATATATATAATTATAAGATTTTATTTTTACTTGCCTGTGGCATTAATTATGGCATTAATATAACCCCAGAGGATTTAAACATTGATTATACCAAATTAAACATCAGGCTTAATGAATATTTTTCTAAAAAATACGATTACGATAAAAAATTAGGGGAATTAAAAAAAATTCATGGTGATGGAATTTTGAATACAGACCTGGAAAGGCTGTACAGTTTATTAAAAAATGAATATAAATCTCCATTTAAAAGAATGTCATCATCGTATAAGGAAATTTATGCAAAAATAAGAAATATCTATAATTTTACTGAGAAAAAGGGCTATGGTGAAATTCTGGAATATATTGGCACTGCAAGGGCAATAAAGCTTGAGGGAAATAACATTAAAAAAATCGAATTAGAAATAGGCGACATTAACCATGATAATATAAAGAAGATTGCGTATATATCTAATATTTTAAATAACATTAAGGATAAAAAAATAATAGATGATATCCCTGAAACTTTTAAAATGAAGGATCATGATTTAAACTGTGATATAATCAGGAATTATATATTATTATATAGGGGTATAAGAAACTACAAATTATATTTTGATGATTCAATCAAAATTAATGAATATGATTTAACAAAAATTTACGAAAACATGGGTACCCTGTATAAATTTGACCTTGAAAGATACATAAAATTAGTTGATTTAATGGACAATTTGAACTCGCAGGGCATTAAAATTAATGGCATTCTTGGCACCGAAATACATGACCGTGACATTCTTAACGCATTTAATCACGAGTATTATACTAAGTTCCTAAATTATTATGTAAGAAATGATGAGAACCTTAGAAATTTTAGCTCCAATTCATTCGAACGCCTTATCAAAATGTTCAGGGAATTCGATATAAAGAGAATGGATATATATAAAAAGGGTCTGATTTATTCCCTTTATAAGCGAAAAATTGCGGCAATGGAAAAATATCCAGAGGAGGTTATGGTAATAAAAACAGAGAACGCGAAGAAAAAATTCCAGAAGCCTGTTAAAAAGATATTCGAAGAAATAAGGGATATATTATTCAGCATTAAGCCATGCTTTATGGCAAGCCCCATAAATGTTAGTTCATACATTGGGGTTAATATAAATTTTGATGTGGTTATATTTGATGAGGCCTCACAGGTAACCCCTTCCGAGGCCGTGGGTTCATTATTCAGATCAGGCCAGGCAATAATATCCGGGGATACACAGCAGCTTCCACCAACGTCATTTTTCGAAAATGTCAACCAATCCAAATATAACGAAAACTACGTTGTCCTTGACAATATAATGGATCAGTTTGATGCCATTGGTTTGTCAAAATTGTCACTAAAATGGCATTACAGAAGTGTTGATGACCGTTTAATAGCATTTTCCAACAAATATTTTTATGATAATTCACTTGAAACATTTCCATCTGCATACAAATCATCAGAAAATTCAGGAATAGTTTTTGACTATGTGGATGGTACATATGGCAGGGGAAAATCAAGAACAAATATTTCAGAGGCAAATGAGGTTGTGAATATAATTAAAAAAGAATATAATTATAACGAGTCAATAGGAATCGTTACATTAAGCGATGCCCAGAGGAGTGCCATAGAGGATGCTGTAACTGAATACTCAAGAAATGATAATGTGCTTGCGGATATGATAAATAATGGAAATCTGTTTATTAAGAATCTTGAGAATGTGCAGGGAGATGAGCGTGATATAATCATTTTCAGCATAGGTTATGGAAGGGATGAAAATGGAAAATTAACCATGAATTTTGGACCTTTAAATTCTGCCGGTGGTGAAAAAAGGCTTAATGTTGCAATTACCAGGGCAAGAAAAAAAATAATAATAGTATCGTCAATTAAACCAGAAGACATAAAAGTACCGGAAAATGCTGCCGGCAGCGGCCCGGAACTGCTAAGAAGGTACATACATTTTGCGGTAACAGGTGATGGTAATACGGTTAATAAATTCTCAAGCTCTGATGAAATAACGGACGATATCTATGAGGCACTTATAAATTCTGGATTAAGAGTGGACAAAAATGTTGGCTTTTCAAAAAACAATATACCGCTTGGCATAATTGACCCGGCAGATAGAAATCATTACATACTTGGTATAGAAACTGATGGCGACGTTTATTACAGAATGAAAACACCATCTGAAAGGGAAAGAATTAGAAATAATGTGCTTTCAGATCGTGGCTGGAATATTTACAGGGTATGGTCCCTTGATTACATAAAAAACCGGGATGCTGTAATTAGAAATATAATAAATACAGTGAAGAGGTTAAGCCAGATAAATGATGAAAGCGCTGGGAGGGAGATTTGAACTCCCGAGCTATTTCAGCACAGGTTTTCCAGACCTGCGCCCTACCAGGCTAGGCTATCCCAGCAATGTATACATAAATACTTTTTTTTATAATATTCTTTCGAATAATGGTATTGTAAGACTCTTCTCAACACCATCCATGGTTCTTAATTTTTCAAGCACAAATGTTGAAAGATCCTTCATTGTTTTCTGTGCTGTTAATATTATTATGTCCCAATCACCGGTAATAATTGATGCTGAAATGACGCTGTCAAGCTTTGCAAGGTTGGCACATAATGTTCTCTGATCTGTTTTTGACTTTGAATCATACTGTATTAATATGTAGGCAAGAACAGAATACCCGAGCTTCTCATAATCAAGGTCTACAGTGTACTTCCTTATAAAACCCTCCTTCTTAAGGCGCTCCATCCTCTCAAATATTGTTGCCCTGGGCATCTGCAATGCATTTGATATATCTGAAATTTTATCCCTGCCATGTTCCTTTAAATACTCTATAATTTTAGTATCCTTTTTATCAATACTATCCAACATTATACCAAAATGGCAATTCATTATTTAAATTATTTGTTTTAATAACAGAATTTACACTAAAAGCTTTATAAATTGTAATAATATAAAGTTAATATGGAAATAGCATATAAAAGCAATGATTATGTTAAAAAGGAAGTTGAGCTTGCCATGAAGCACCTTGCAGATAAGAAGGTACAGCATGCCATAAAGGTGCAGAGTTTTATCCGGTCCTATGTGACGGATTTTTTAAGATCAAAGGGCTATATAGAAATATCACCAATTATAATATCACCGCTTACTGACCCACTAAACCATCCTGTATATGATCCAAAGATAAGTGCCTATGGAGGCGATATGTGGATAACAAAAAGCATGATATTCCATAAACAGATAGCAGTTCAGGAATTAAAAAAGATCTTTATAATGTCACCAAACATAAGATTAGAAAAGGAGGAAAAGGCTGAAACAGGCAGGCATCTGTATGAGTTCACACAGATAGATATTGAGGCACTGGAGAAGACAAGGGAGGATATGATGGATCTTGCCGAGGATTTAATAATATATACAATCAAAAGGATAAAGGAGGAGCACCCAGAGGAACTTGAATATTTTGGGCGTGATCTTCCAGATTATCAGAAACCATTCCCAAAAATAACATATGCTGAGGCAGAGGAAAAATATGGAAAGGATTTTGAAAGGATCATTTCAAAGGAATCAAAAACGCCCATATGGCTGATAGATATACCATTAAAGGAAAGGGAATTCTATGATCGTGAGTACCCTGACAAACCCGGAATACTAAGGGATATGGATTTAATATGGCCCGAGGGTTATCAGGAGGCATCATCTGGAGGAGAAAGAGAATATGAGCTTGACAGAATAATAGAAAGAATACATAAAAAGGGGCAGACTGAGGAACAGTTTAAATGGTTCATTGAGCTTGCAAAACACGGAATTAAAATGTCCACGGGATTTGGTATAGGCATAGAAAGATTCACAAGATTTGTGTGTGGATTAGAAAGAATAGAGGACACATCACCATTCCCAAAGATTCCTGGAAAGGTATCATTATAAAATTTTATTTTTTTAAAAAATTTAAATAGCAATTTTTAGATTACCCACCATATGACAACCACAAGTGTGGTTATACCCGCACTTAACGAGAAAAAAAACCTTGAAAGATTAATTCCTGAGCTTAAAAAAAGGAATCTGGATTCTATTTATATAATAGACGATGGCTCTGATGATGGAACTCCAGAAATAAAAAGGAGGTATCCGGATGTGCATTTATTATTCAGGAGTGGCAGGCTTGGCCTTATTAGTGCAGAGCTTGATGGCATGAGGCTTTCTGATTCTGATTATGTTGTTGTCATGGATGCTGATTTATCACACAGGCCTGAGGATATCAATGGCATGATAGATCAGGCAATAAAAACATCGTCTGATCTTGTTATAGGTTCAAGATATACTGAAAATGGTGTCACAGATGATGAATTTATCAGGCAGATTATTAGCAGGTCAGCAAACCTCCTTTTTCATGTTGCGTTTAACATAGATATAAAGGACTGCACATCAGGTTTTAGGGTGTACAGCAGAAGGGCGTGTGAATTTTTGGCCCATCAAATAGATATAGAAAATGGGTATGTAGGCCAGGTGGACATAGTCAACAGGCTTGTAAATAATAACTTCAAAATAACCGAGTATCCTGTAAAATTTGTAAAAAGAACTGAGGGAAAATCAAAATTGAAAATGAGGGAAATCGTAAACTTTTTCCTCTTTGTGATATATAACAGAAAAATAATGAATTATATTTATGGCACAATAATTCTTATAATATTTTTGACGGTTCTATCATATCTTGTTGTCCTACTCTCATTTCGCATCTAATTTATCAATGCCAAGGCTTGAGGCTATTATTATTGGATCCCATACCGGCCCATATTCAGGCTCATATCCGAGGTCTGCATAGAACATGTCAGAGACCGAAATTCCTGATGTTATTGCTGCTGCCAGGGTGTTGAGCCTCCATGCCCCATTATCTTTATCTATTATCTGCGCCCCAATAATTTTTTCCGTATTTTTATTTATTATTATCTTTATATAAACATCGCTGCCATTTAAATAGGCTGATCTGCTCTTTCCATGTACCAATATTTTTTCAGCATTTATATTATATTTGGCTGCAGTTCTTTCATTAATGCCGGTATATCCAACCTGCCAGCCAAAGACATTTATTATGGTTGTGCCCAGAGCACCGGGGAATTTACGTGTATCCCTATTTATATTTATCCCTATTGTTCTGCCCATTTTATTTGCAATCTGTGCCAGCGGGAAATGCTGTCTCTCACCGGTTATTATGTTTTTTACTGCAGCAGTGTCACCGCCAGCAAATATATCATAATCCGATGTGTGAAGATAATCATCAGTGCTTATTAGGCCATTAACGGTTTTTAATCCAGCCTCCTCTGCCAAGGAAACATCCGGAATTATGCCTGTTGAGGATATCACAATATCTGCATCATGCGTTCCATATTCTGTTTTTACAGTAAATTTATTGTTATTTTTTGTGACCTCAACAGGAACTGAATTAAATTCTATATTTTTATTATTGGCCAAAACAATTTCTTTTAATATATTTCCAATATCTTCATCCAGGTAGGGAAGTATAAACTCATGCTTTGATATAAGCCTTACATTATACCTTTCACTAAGCAGCGAAAACAGCTCTGTGCCAAGAACGCCTGCGCCTATTAATGTAACATCATGTGAGTTTTCAAGCTTCTTTTTAATATTAATTGCCTCATTCATGGATCTTAAAGAGTAGGTATCCTTAAGCACATCAGGAATTTTTGGTGATGCCCCTGTGGTAATAACAAGCTTATCATAGCTGTATGCAACTGTTCCTGAAAATACTCTTTTATTTACAGCATCTATCCTGTCTATTTTTGTATTTATAAAAACCCGTATTTTCCTTTTCTCTGTAAATTCCGTTATTGGATAATGTAAAAGTCTTGTAAAATCATCAAAATAGCCCGCAAGATAGTAGGGCATTCCGCATTCGGCATATGAAACAAAATTGGATTTTTCAAAAACTGTTACATTATAGTCCGGATTTTCCCGTTTAATTTTGGATGCTGCAGACATTCCTGCAGCCCCACCACCAATGACAATGACCTCCATTTTTATTTGATTTTAATTTTGTATAAAAATGTTATTAGAAATCGTCGCCATCGTCATCATCGTCATCTTCATCGTCGTCATCATCATCATAAAATTCAACGAATTTGACCATCTTAACACCCCCTTTTCATAAAGTAACATCTATTATTTATAGTTTTTTAAATAATTTATTGCTATATATTTTTCTAAAAAACATAAAAAATATTAATTTAGTTCTGCATCAATATTGTCTCTTGGAGAAAACATCATGGCAATGAAGCCTGCAAGTGAGCTTGCTATTACCAGTATTACTATTCCAAGGACGCTGTTTTTCATTACAGTTGATAGATAGGTTCCAAGGAAGGGGCCGAATGATGATAACGCAACGCCAAGGTTTATTGAGAATGCAATAAAGGAATATCTCACTGAAGAATCACTGTTTTCTGATAAGAACGCAGGTATAACCGCATATTGAAATGATATTATTAATCCAAGAATTATACCGCTGAATAGAACAAATGGAAGGTATCCACTGTGCAGCAATAATATTACAGGATACGCAAGTATAATCATTACAATAAATATGGATGATATCCATGCCCTTCTTGATCTGACCCTGTCGCTCATGTAACCGGCAATTGGACTGCTGAATAGCCAGACCAGATTTGTAACAAGAACGGCCAGGTCTATTGATGCTGCACTGAGTTTTGTATAAAGCCCAAGATATGTTGGCATGTATGCTATTTCTCCATAGTATATAATTCCGTTTCCAAGTAATAAAAGTGTGCCAACAATAACAAATTTATAGTATTTTTTAAATACATCCACTATTGGAAATTTCACGGTTTTTTCAGCATTAAACACAATTCTTTCCCTTATTTTATATCTTGTTAGAATTGCAATTGCAAGTGGGATGGCACCAAACCAGAACATTATCCTCCAGCCTATTGTGCTGAATGCTGCCCCGGGTGCTATATAAAGTGCTATTTCATTGGCAATTACAGCAAATCAAATATAAGCCCAAGTGCTGCTCCCCCCTGCTGTATCCCTGAAAAAAATCCCCTTAAACCCTGCGGGGAATTCTCATTAACTATGGTCTGGCCACCACCCCACTCACCAGCAAGGAAAAATCCCTGTGACATTCTTAAGGCTATCAATAAAACGGTGGCAAGGACACCAACCTGAGCGTATGTTGGTAAAAATCCCATGGAAACGGTTGCTATTCCCATGCCAAGCAGGGAAACAAGCCATATACTCTTGCGCCCAATTTTATCTCCAAAGTGCCCCAGAAATACCGCCCCTATGGGCCTTGCAAAGTATCCAAGAACAAGAGTTCCTAAAAATAATAAAACAGATGCTATGTAGCTGCTGCTTGGAAAGAACAGTGGTGCTATAGTTGTAGTTACATAAAGATAGACAACAAGGTCAAATAATTCAAATCCCCAGCCCAGATTCGCTGAAACTGATATTTTTAATGCATTGGTAAAATCCTCATTTTTATAGCTTTTAAAAGTAATATTCTTTTCTATCATTAAAAAATTTTAGTAAACAATAATATATAAATATTTTTACTATTTCCCGTAATTAATTTCGTTAATTGACGATTTATATTCAATTAGCTCCCTTTTAACAAGCGCCCTGGCAATTTTTCCGGTATATGTTTCTGGCAAAAAATCAGAAAATTTTATTAACCTCGGATAGGCATAAAGTGCAAGTCTATCCCTTACATATTCCTTTATAATTTTGTCAGGATTTTGAACAGTTTTGTCCTTTAATACTATTATTGCACCTATAATTTTACCCCTTATATCATCATCTATACCTGCAACTGCAGATTTTTTAACAAATGGAATCTCATCTATTACATTTTCAACCTCTATTGGATTAATTCTGTATCCGGATATCTTTATGATTTCATCGCTCCTATTAACATATTTAATAAATCCATGGTCTGAATATCCAAGGTCCCCTGTCATAATTACATTTTTTATAATTTTTGCATCGGCATTATTATAGCCAATCATTACCACAGGATCTGGAAGCTCTACCCCAATTTCTCCAGTTTCACCCTCATTGCACAGTGTACCGTCAGAATGATAAATATTAACCCTGTGACCGGGCACAGGCCTTCCAGTTTTATCCAGATTATTCCATTTGCACATGTTTATTAGCACCATGTTTGCCTCAGTTTGGCCATATGTCTGATTTACCCTAATGCCAAGCCTATCGTGCATGTAATTTATTAATTCAGGTGATATGTATTCACCGCCTGTGAGAATGGACTTAACATTATGATTATATATTTTTCCTGAGGATTTAATCATTCTAATTGCGCTTGGTACCAGAAAAAGGTAATTTATATGAAATAGATTTAAAAAATCGAAAAATTCATCCGGATCAAATTTTTTCCTCTCCCTTATAACAACTGTATTTCCTGTGTATAGTGCAGGCAGCAGGCTGTCAGCAAGACCACCAGCCCATGCCCATTCAGCAGGTGTTGAAAATAAAGAACCCGCATCTGGGAAATCATATCCCATAATCCATGCCGGCATATTCCCTATAACCCACTGATGTGGAAGCATTGCTCCCTTGGGATTTCCGGTGGTACCTGAGGTATAAATTAGCTGTGCCGGATCTGATTTTTTTGTGTTTTCATATGGTTCATTACTGTTTTTGCCGTTAATGCCAAAATCCAGCCCATCTCCAATTTTGATTATATCTATGCTTTTGAACTTTTCCCTGAATTGTATATTACTTATGATTGCCCTTGACCCAGAACTGCAAATTCTGTATTTTATTGCCTCGTCTCCAAAAACCGGTGATAATGCCAGTGCTGTGCCGCCCATTTTATAAATTCCCAAAAGAGAGATAACAAAATCAAATGACTGGTTAAGCAAAATTGAGACCACATCACCCTTTGAAATACCTATTTCCCTTAAAAGTTTTGCAACGTAGCCACTTCTTTCCTTTATGTCCCTATATGTCATTCTCTTATTTTTGTCTATTAATGCAACACCGCTGTTTTTTTCTATTTCTTCAGATATATTTAAATGATCTGGAATGTCAAATTTAAAATCTTTATATATCGATTCATAGTCCATGTCTTTGGCATTTTCTTTAAATAGCATATAAATCAAAATATTTCAAATTATTTAAAATTAATTACGGCATTAAACGAAATATATTATTTTATGTACAAATACCAACTAAGGATATATATAAAAAAGCAATAATGATTTATGACATTTGTTTATCCTGATTATAAAAAAAACAGCATATATAATCTTGCAGTAAAGTTATCGGATTCTTTAGGTGTAAATACACAAAGGGAACCAATTGATATTAACCTTGAAAAGGATAAAACAATTTTGGTTCTAATTGATGGATTCGGCATAAATTATGTTAAAAGATTGAATATTAATATGAATTACAGAAAAATTACAACAGTGTTCCCATCAACAACAGCAAGCGTTATTACAACATTGTTTACAGCAATGATGCCTGGAGAACATGGTGTAATAGGATACACAAATTATACAAATGACATTGGTGTGATAAACCCCATGAGGTTTACATTTAACGGACTTGATACATCTGAAGCATTGCAGCCAATTAGAAATTTTACAGATGAATATGATATAAAACCATACCTAAAAAATACTGATAAAAAATATGCCGTTATAATGCCGGGAAGGCTTGATAAAACAACATTTACCTCCGTAATGATGGATGGGGATTATTATCAGTATAAGTTCTTCTGGGATTCAATTTACCAGCTGGATAATGCAGCATCCAGGGGTTATGATTTTATATACTATTACATACCATTTATTGATTCACTTGCACATGCCTATGGTACCTATCAGGATTTTGTGCTAAATGCAGCAGATGAAATTATAAACAATGTAAAGAATAGTGTTGAAAAATACAAGGATAATTATAATATAATCATAACAGCGGATCATGGGCATGTACCTGTTTCAGAAAATGTTATTATAAATGACAATAAAGACCTCCTTGAAAGGCTGGATATAATGCCATACGGTGATTCAAGGGCCATGTTTTTAAAAACAAGGCAGGATATTTCAGACCTTATAAAATATGAAAATGTTTCTATTTTTAAATACAATGATATAATTAATAAAAATCTTTTGGGAAATGTAAGTCAAAGGTTTCTGAATAGAGTAGGGGACTATTTACTCCTACCAGAGGATGGGAGGGCTTTAATATATAAGGTTCAGAATAACAGGGATAAACCACTGCTTAAAAGCCATCACGGCGGGCTAACTGAGGATGAACAGTTAGTCCCGCTTATTTATATATAATTTTGCTTGCATTTTTCCGGACCCTGCCCTTATTAGATGACGAATATGAAAAGATTTCGTCATTGCTGTATTTCCAGTATAATGCTACTGATGATACTATCACAGGAATGATCAAAAGGAAAAATGATACAGAATACCCTATTATGCCAACAATATAACCAAAGACAAGGGGAATTATCATAAATAGTATATTATTGTATGCCATGAAATATGAATTTACAGCGCTGCGTTCCTCCAGGCTTGAACCTCTAGATATTATTATTGTTGATAATGGGAATACTGATCCATGAGGAATTCCAAGGAGCATCATTACCAGTATAAATGATAAAAAGTTTGGCAAAAATGGGAAGGCTGCAAGTGCGGCCGCCGTTATTATTATTGATATGAGCAATGGTGATTTAATGGAGTTAAATGGACGTACTGTCATAAATGATCTGGTTATGAATGAGACTGCAAAGAAATAAATATATGGTGAATAAGCCAGTGCACCTGATATGTGGAATCTGCTTATGGCAAATAGGGTCAGGAAAATGCTGAGTGCAGCAAATGGAACATTATACGTGGTTATGGTTAAAATTGAAATCTTAAGAGACCTATTTTTAAATGCTCTTTTCCTGTTCTCATGTTTGGTCTCGGGGAATTTTATCCATATTGAGGCAATTAGGCCGGCCACTGCTATGGGCACAAAATATAAGAATACCAGTCTGTAATTGTTTGAGGTTATTGACAGTATATAGTCCTCAAATACTGGCCCTATGATTAAACTTAAGCTCAATCCAACTGAATATAGGGATATAAGCCTCTCCCTGGTTTTCTGATCATTTATCAATGATGCTGAGGTAATTAGATTGGGCATCAGCATTCCATATGAAAAACCTGCCAGTGCAGATACAGGCCATATAATTATATAATTTGCAAGGAAATATAATACTAGTAAAACTGTAATTACAATATTTGATATTATAAATAAAAATCTTCTAGGCGATGCAGATAATCTTGGATTTATGTAAAACGTTGCTGAAAATGTAAAGAGGTAAAGCAATGCAGATATAATACCAACAAAGAATTTGGAAAAGCCAAGGTCAATTTTGGATAGCAATGGCAGTGTGGTAATCACCATATTATTTGTTGACCTCATTGCTATTGTCATTACCATTATTATAACTGCCGTAAATAATATACCATTTCTACTATTTTTATTAATCATAATTAATCACGAGATAGTAGTAATTGCATGGCAATACTTAAACTTTATTACTATACTATTGATTTATAAACTATCTATTAGAAAATTACATAAATAATACTATGGCCATTAGTTTCATTGATATTTTTATGATTGCAATATTTCACAGCATACAGAAACCGTGGTTTTGCGCAATTAACATGAATTAAAATTTCATAAATGCTGTTAATAATTCTGATAAGTATTGCATCATATAATATAATTAAAAAGAAACCATGAGGCATTTAACAGGATTAGGGATTTTGTACAGTATTTAAGATTTAGGCATCAAATGGATGATAACTTGCAAATGTGTATGCTAAAATGGTTAACGGAAGGCATAATCTAAAGTTCAGTTAATTATGGTCACAAAAAGATATGTGTTTAATATTAAATAATCACACAATTAAATAAACATTAAATAAAAAAAGTGCGAGAGCCGGGATTTGAACCCGGGGCATGACCTTGGCAAGGTCGCGTGTTACCAGGCTACACCACACTCGCTTAACATCTAAAATACATTAGACTATAAAAATTTTGCAGTTAATGCCTTTCTAAAAAATTATTTTTTAAATATCAGGCCACGGCAAGAATAAAATGGGCTATTATTATAGATACAGGTATTGTAATATTATCGTCTGCTATTTTATTGGATATGCTTTCTGCAAATGTGGCAAAAACTGAATAAAATATTGCAGGTACATAAAAAATGAAAAAAACACCGAAGATAAATGATGGAATGCACATTGCAAGAAATCCACCAACTGACTTTTTATTATTATACACAAGCCTTGGGGTTCTCAGCCTCATACCTATTATTGTTGCAAGGGAATCCCCAACCATTATAAGGAATGCCGCCACATAAAGCACCTTGATGGAACCTATAAAACCCATAACAAGCAAAAAACCTGATGCAAGATACATTGAACCAAGGCCAAGCTTTGTGTTTTCCCTTTCCATTCTGTATACAAGATTAGTAATTCTGTAATCCTTATGCAGATACAGTATATTGCCAAAAAGATATATTAAGAGCACAGAATAAAGGATTATAACCTTTCCAAAATGCCCGAAAAATACAAAAACAAGAATGGTAATTATACCTGTTCCTATCTGGAAATAGTCTCTGTATGATTCTCTTTTAATATCCTTGCCCTTATGCTCCTCATTTTCCAATCCGTACTTTTTCATGTTCTTATCAAGAAACATCGACATAAGCATTGGCACTGATATTGATATCAAAAGCAATTTTAGTGTGGCCATATGGTCTAATGAGGATATTAAAATTAAAATAAAATCTATGGCAAATGGTATATAAAAAAATATTGTGTACAAATATGTTGCAGCTATTAATGAATAAATATATATTGGAAGAAGTACAAAAGATCTTGAAAATAGGAATATAAGAATAATAAAAGGTATGGAAACAAGTAGTTTAATTTTGAATGTTTCTATCTGCTTTAATGATATATATATAATTGTGGCAATAAATAATGCCATGGAAATAAAATCTATAATACTCATAAATGGGAAAACAATAAAATGATTTAATATTTTTGCTTGCCATTCATGGTTTATTAATATAATATATAATCTCCGGAGGATAGTTATCAAACTTAAACCCTGCATCCCCGTACATTTTATATGCAGTGTTTTTTTCATTTACCCAGAGGTACACATACTTATATGATAGTGCCTTTAACCTGTTTAATGCCGAGTATAAAAGGTATTTGCCGTTTCCCTCATTCCTATGCTCCTTCTTTACAAAAATTGAAAGTATGAAGGCACGGTCAAAGCTTATCTGTGAGGAAAGCACCGATCCAATTACCCTTCCCTTGTTTTTTATTATTAGGGATGCATCATATAATATCTTTCCATATTCTCCATTAAATAAAGAATTTACAGATTCTATTCTATCCTGCCTGATGCTGCTGAACAGAAAGGCATCAGATGAATACCTGAATGCATCATATTCAGCATCTGCATAAATTTCAGATGATATATCCCTTGGGTTTCCTGTTTCGTATTTTGTACTAATTTCATTATAGGTATAATCATCCAGATTTAAGACCATTCTTTTTCTCACTGCCTTCTTAAAGCCTATTGACTCAAGGTATTTTTCTGAAATTTCATTTTCATTAAATATTGGATTTAGCATAATCTTTTTTCTCGAATTTTTACCGGCCTCAAGAATCCAGTCAAAAAATACCTTTAATCTCTCATTGTTTATGTATTTCTGGTTCAGGAATCCAATATCAGCATAAATCCTATCATGCTTTTCAACGGAATCCATAATATACCCATAGGCAATTAAATCGTTTTTATTGACCATTATTTTTGATTTTATCTTATTTTCCATCAGGTCTGAAATTATGCCCTGATAATTTGATTTAACATCTATATCAGGATATTTTTTTTGCAGGTATTCTATCTCCTTTTTAAGTATTAAATCCCATCTGATCTTATAGCTTTCAGGACTCATTTAATACTTCATTTATTTTATCTATATTTTCTTTGTCCTTTATTATAAGAAAACTTGCCTTTCTAATTCTGTTCATTAGGCCAAAGCCAATCCCTTTTTCAGGAAATGCCTGAATAACACCATATTTTTTATCACTCTGATCAAGTATTCTGAAGTCATAAAACAGGTTATGTGCAGCCTCCACAGCATTTTTTCCGAGAACAATTTTATCAAATTTTGCATATTTTGCATTGTCCGCTGAACATAAAACCAGGAATTCCCTGGATCTGTCTGATGATATAAACTCCCTGAATTCTTCTTCATTTTCAATAAGGAATAATTTCTTTGAGGGGGCATAGTGCCGGTATTTCATGCCCGGTGTAAGCGCAATGCTGGATTCCTTATAACCCTCGGCAACAGGGCTTATATATATCTGGCCAAATACCGCCTCAATATCCTCAACGGAATACGCACCAGGGCGTAGAAGACTGTATGGTTTTTTTGTAACATCAAGTATGGTGGATTCCACACCAAATTTTACCCTGCCCGCGTCTATGATTGCATCCACCCTGCCATCAAGTTCCTTTATTGCATCTTTTGAATCAACTATTGATGGCCTGGTTGCTATATTTGCACTGGGTGCGGCAACAGGCACACCTGCAGCCTCTATTAAATCGAGCGCGATTTTATTGTCCGGAAACCTTACACATACTGTATCCATTCCAGATGTGACTATATCCGGTATTACATCCTTTTTCTTTAACAGCAATGTTAATGGAGATGGCCAGATTTTTTTCATTTTTTCTTCAATATCTTTATCAATATAGCATACATTATTTACCATTTCAAAATTTGAAACCGTTACAATTAATGGATTATCTGCAGGCCTTTTTTTGGCCTCAAAAATCTTTTTGCATGCATCTTCTGAATATGCGTTTGCACCCAGACCGTAAACGGTCTCCGTCGGAAAAACAACAGTGCCTCCATTTTTTATTATTTCTGCAGCCCTTTTTATTGATTCATAATATTTATTATCTGAAATATTTAAAATTTCTGTCATTTTATGCTATATTACATTATTTTATTAATACATTATTGACTTAAGAGTATTATATTAATAAATCTAGTTTTTATTAAAAAAATTTAATTTTATATAAATTTTGAATATCATTACCCGCCATGCTGGGCCAATGTGGGCTGAATTATGCCAGTGGCATTAAAACTTTCTGATTCATTGAAAATAGTCTTTAATTCGGGCCGTTATGTTATGGTTTTTATTAACCATGCTAAGAAACACCTTTGGATGTTGCCATACATTTGTCGCTGTATAGCATAAGGTGACTATAAGCACCATCCATAAACAATGTATATAGATTTAATTAAAGTTATTTGTCTTTAACTTCTGTTACTTCTGTTATAAAAATATATAATTATAATAATTAAAGACATAATAGCAACTGCTCCTGATATTATTATAGATTTTGTTACAAATCAATATACCAGAAAGAAAGCCACTGAGTTTATTATGAATTTCTGGAATTTAAATACAAATATTCAATAAATAATATTTTTTGAAACATTTTTAGAACTAAATATTTATATGTTAAATAC
>NZ_JYHS01000008.1:0-1097 GCF_000949015.1 Acidiplasma sp. MBA-1
GGACAATGTTAATTGATTTTTAATTCCCAAATCAACTAATACTATTTTTTGATTATTAATGGGCTTCTCCATGATATACTTATTTTTATATGCTGTTATGTAAATATAATAATTATTGTTTTTATTTATTAACAATGCATTTGCCGGTTCTAATATATTTAAATTATATAATCCATTTACCTTTAATTTCTGCTTTATTCCCTGTATTTTAATATAATTGTTGTTTATTATTTTATATGTATTGTTATACTGTTTCAATGGTATTGATGTTATATATTTTTTAAATTTTAATTTCCCTGTTTTATATCCATTTTCCTTTAATTTTGATAATCCTTTAATATTATCCATGGTTCTATCAATAATTTCTTCCCTCATCTGTGATGATAAATATTTTAAATCCCTTATTTCATAATGGTCCTTTACATACACTGGTACTTTATTTACCTTATAATCCATATTAAAAATATCACTGTTAAATTCCTTATTTATAATATAATTGTATAACCATTTAGCCTCCAAAAATATTCTCCTTAATATCCTTGATGTGTTGGTATTTAGCCTATCACTGTCTATCTTTGTTTTTATAATTACTGCTGATTGAGATTTTCTTTTAATTTTGGTTTTATTCAACGAATCTTTTATTTTATTCTTCCTTGCTTCTATCATGTTCATTTATTAATTTTACTATAACATCATTATAGCTTTCTCTCGGAGTAGATTTTAATTTGTTTAATTTTTCTCTTGTTTCATCATGAATTATTATATTTACAAACCCCATATTTATGTATATGTGTATATAATATATAAATATTTAGTTCTAAAAATGTTTCAAAAAATATTATTTATTGAATATTTGTATTTAAATTCCAGAAATTCATAATAAACTCAGTGGCTTTCTTTCTGGTATATTGATTTGTAACAAAATCTATAATAATATCAGGAGCAGTTGCTATTATGTCTTTAATTATTATAATTATATATTTTTATAACAGAAGTAACAGAAGTTAAAGACAAATAACTTTAATTAAATCTATATACATTGTTTATGGATGGTGCTTATAGTCACCTTATGCTATACAGCGACAAATGTATGGCAA
>NZ_JYHS01000009.1:0-852 GCF_000949015.1 Acidiplasma sp. MBA-1
CCGCTATGTATATTGCCGCTTCTGCAACACCTGTTGGTCCCTTTCCCATTGAAATGCCCGATTCCGATGCAAGCCTTATTATGTTTTCACTGTCTATTATAACCTTCTTGTCCAGGTCAAGTTTATTACAGAACTGTGAAACATATGAGTATGGAGTTGCGGGTTTAATATTTAATGCAAGTTCCTTTGCCAGATGCCGGTATGCCTTTCCAATTTTTTTCTTATTTACATATGATACCTTGGAGATCTCATCCAGCGTTCTTGGTATATTTACCATTCTGCATGCAGCATATATGGATGCACATACTATGCTTTCTATGCTTCTCCCCCTTATAAGATTCCTCTCCACGGCCTTTCTATATATTAATGCTGCTGTTTCCTTAATATCCTTTGGAATTCCAAGTTTTGTACCATCCTCATTCAGTATCTGCAATGCCATGGACAAATTTCTTTCGGCCGCATTGCTTACCCTAATTCTCTGGTGCCATTTTCTAACCCTGTAAATCTGGGCACGATTTTTATGTGGTATTCTCTTTCCGTAATAATCCTTGTTTTACCATGAAATCTCAGTGGCCAGCACCTTATCATGGCTCATAAAGCTGCTTGGTGAGCCTGTCCTTGAACGTTTTTCATCCTGATCAGAATCAAATGACCTCCACTCAGGTCCCTGATCAATAATGGAATCCTCAATAACCATACCACAATCATAACAGGTTAATTCCCCTCTTTCATAATCCTTTACAAGATGATGTGAACCACATTCAGGACAAACTTTCACGTCGTCAACTTCCATTAAATACCACCCAAGATTTATATAATGCTTATTACTAAGAGTATTAAAAGTTTATTATA
>NZ_JYHS01000002.1:0-466845 GCF_000949015.1 Acidiplasma sp. MBA-1
ATATTAAGGTTCTTCCTAACAGAAATATCACACATAATTATAAAATATACAAAGAAGTTCAGAACTAAATACCTAAGCATTGTAAGAAGATTAGGAAAGAAGAGGTCCATAATAGCAATAGCAAGGATATTAGCAGAGACAATATTTACCATGCTTAAAAATAATACAGGTTACATTGACTATGAAAGGAATAAAACAGATCTAAAAAATATTGATTATTCTTATTATGATAAATTGGAAAGCCTTGCAATAAGGAAAAGAAGGGCTATGGAATATACATTATTAAAAGGCAATAATGATATAAAGGGGGATTCAGCAAATTTAAAATACAATGGAGGCATAAAAGATTGTTAAGTAAAGGTTTTTCATAGGAGTTTAAAGTTAAACACATCTAAAGAGCTCTATATAAAGAATGATTTATATAAATATACAAAGGTGGGTAATGTAAAATGCCTGGAAGAATATGGACTGGTGAGGAGAAATTCAATATTATAATGTAATTATTCCAGAATCCAAATATTACAATAGCAGAAATATCCAGGAACCATGGAATAGCAGTATCACTATTTTATAAATGGAGGGAACAGTTTTTAGAAGGAGGCAAAAAGGGATTGGAAGGAAAGGATCCTGATAAGTCTTTAATGAAGGAGAATGAGAATCTTAACTCAATAATAGGTGAAATGACCATAGCAAATGAAATATTAAAAAAAATTATATGAGGAGGAAAAGATGAGTTCGGTGAATGAGATGAATAATAATGGAATTGAAGTAAAAAAAGCATGCTATTATTCTGGAATTAACAGGATAACATACTATTACAGGAGGAAGCATGAAAACAATGAAGATAGGAGATATATAACAAGGATTGATAATAATTTTTATAAAAATCAAATTTTGCAATCATAAGAATTTTAATTTTTTAAAAACTGGCAAAAAAATTTTATTTCAAGTTCAACAGTATTTTTGAATACATTGATAATTTTATCATTTATATTTTCATTATTTATTATATCAATCATGAAATTAACAAATATTCTTAAATCTTCGGAATGCAGCTTTTCCCAGGTATTTATATAATCATTTTGAGAATTCCTATTTGAAAATGTTTCAAGGTAAATCCATTCACCTGCAAGGAGCATTGATAATATTAATACAAAATCGTTGGAATTTATTACTTCATCCATGAAATTTATGTATTCTTTTGTGCATGTTGATAACTCAATATTTTTAGAATTTATGTTATTTTTAACAAAAAAATCAGTAAAAAATTTTATCTCATCATTCTCAACAATGTGTTTGAACCGTCTGAATTTTTCAGCATAATTATCATTTGATATATCAATCAATTTATTTAAAACTTTTATATCCTCAAGTACAAAAAAATAATCCTGAATAAAATATTTTTTTAGCAAATTTTCCGGGCAGTGGTTTTCAATAAGAAGTCTTGCAAATTCAGTGTTAACCGCCTCTTTAAATCTGGAATTTCCTATTAATTCCATTGAATTATCTGGCATAATTTAGTATGCATTATGTTATTATTAATCTAATTATTTGTTTTTCCATAACTTATTCTATTTAAGCCCGCAGAAATATTAATAATATAAAAAATTTTAAATCCATGAATTCTGAAAACAGTCTAAAATCAAACCAAATCGGATCGTGGCATGATATATACCGGCGTTTCACGTACAGTACTTGTTGCCTAGGGCAGTGAACCATGATTTTTGCTTTAAATGGAATTATTTTTTTATTATCCATTTATAAATAAATTTATGGTCAGAACAAGCCGAATAATATTAAAATTTGTAAATTTTATTTTGTTTATCCTTCAAGCTATCGTTACATATACAAAAATATTTTAATAAAATCATTAAAAAAAATGAATGTATTTATTTTTAACATCAATAAAGCTGTCAAAACTCCCATATCTTTCATTTATTTTATCCATAACTTCATTATTAATATTGCTAAAATGCGTTAGTGGCATAATATTATAATTAAATTCGTTAAAAACATAAACAGATATGTTAATTGGTTTAATATTATCAAAAAAATAAACATAGGACCTCTTCATGTTATGCCTTATGGGCCAACCATAAATATCTGGTACCTCAGGTATATACTGCTTTGCTATTATTTTTCCATAGAATACAAGATCCTTTTTTCTATAAAATATAATTTTGTCGTTAATGTTTATCATGTTATAATAATCTATTAATGTCCTTCTTAACCCGCAGCCATAAAATTTTTCCTTTAATCCTAAAATTTTTTTATTCTCTGGCGTTAGATATTTTTCAATGTCCTTATATAATATGCCGTTATTTATCATTTCGAGCAGTTTTTTATATGATTCCTCCTCGCTCTTTGGCGCAATAAACACACTTGACATTTGATGATAATAACCATATAAGAATTAAAATTTATTCAAAATGTTAAAATATGAATTAAATATTTATTTTATAATGCCTCAGTTTATAATTTTCATTGACTTTGATTACTTCTTTGCACAGGTAGAGGAGATATTAAATCCAGAAATCAGGGAAAAGCCCGTTGTTGTCTGCGTTTATTCCGGAAGAACTGAAACAAGCGGGGCGGTTGCAACATCAAATTACCTTGCAAGGAAGATCGGCATAAAATCGGGAATGCCACTTCCACAGGCAATGAAAATAGGAAAGGACAGGGCCGTTTTCCTGCCCATAAGAAAGGATCTTTACAAGGAATGGTCTGACCATATCATGGATATAATTTCCGAATACTCTGATAAAATTGAAATTGCCAGCATTGATGAGGCGTATATTGATGTAACAGATTCATGTAAAGATTTTAATGATGCTGTTAACACAGCACAAAAGATTAAGGATGAGATATACAATAAAACGGGTGTAAGGGTATCTGTTGGTGTTTCAGTTAACAAGGCAATAGCAAAGGTTCTTGGTGACATGGCAAAACCCAATGGTATAAAGTCTGTTGGGCCATCAGAGATTCAGGATTTTCTAAAGGGCCTCGAGATTAGCAAAATACCTGGTGTTGGCAAAGTAATAGGGCAGAGGCTAAATGATGCTGGTATTAAATATATCACAGATGTAATCAATGCAGATAGGGATCAACTTATCAACATAATTGGAACTGCCAAATATAATTATCTTTATGATATAGCAAATAATACATACAATAAACCTGTAACACCAAGGGAGAAGAAAAATTTTGGTAGGTACATGACATTGCCTGAGAATACAAGGGATGTGAATATCATCATACCATATGTAAAAAAGGCAATTGATTCAGCATATGAAAAGGCACCAGGCCTGCCATCTGAGTTAAGCCTTGTTGCCATTATGGAGGATATTTCAATACTATCAAGGTCATATACAGGTGCAAGAATAGATAAAAACCGCGCACTTGAAATAGCAATAGGTCTATTAAACAGGATCATCAACGAGGATCAGAGAAATATAAGAAGGGTCGGCGTCAGGCTTGGGAAAATAACAAAAAATGAAACACTGGATGATTTTTTTTAATAATTAGAAATTTATTAGAATAAACACAATTTATATCCTGAAAATGTGGTAATAAAAATATTTAGATATTTTAAACGTCTTATGCCATGTTGTTAATATATGTTTATGACATAATGCTTAAAAATGATATGCGTGATGATTTATTAAAATCATTCAAATTGCTTGATAAAAATATTTATGATCTTAGAATAGGGAAAAATCATGTTGAAATTGCATCATATGATTATATTAACAGGGTTGTGGCAGACCTCTTTTCAAGGAGTTATAAGGTAATTAATGTCGATAATTTTAGGAATGACAAAAATTTTTCTGATGGATTGGAACTGATGAATAATGGCATGTACTGGCTTGCCCATGAGGTTCTTGAAAATATATGGAGAGATTCATATGGAATTGAAAAGGAAACCTTAAGATTCCTGATATTAATATGCGCCGCAAATGTGCATAACCAGCGTGGGCATCAGGAAACTGCAAAAAATGTAGTATCAAGGGCATTGAAAATTAAAACATTAAATGAATATAATGGCCTGAATATATCATTGCTGAGGCAGAGATTAATTAATAATGAATGGATAAATATTGATAACCTTTAGCCTATTTTATTATTGAGATTAATATTTTTTTAATTTACTTCATAATTGCACAATTCGACAAAAAATATATATAGCTAGACACAATCTATCATATTGCACATGGCCAATATAGTTGATAATTTTATTAATGTACCCAATCAGAAAGAGGAGGATTTTTGGACAGGGAGTATAATTGAACACATAAGGGAACTCGCATACACTGGAAAACCCACTGGAATTTTTAATCCTTCAGATAGCGGCAACAGAATACTGGACAAGATATATTTCAAGAATATGCCTCTAGATTTGCGTTCCACACTTGCAGATACAGAGGTAAATTTCAAAGGTTTAAAGCTTTCGGTTCCGCTCTACCTTGGTGATATGTCCTTTGGGGCCCTGAGTGGAAATCCAAATATAGCAATTGCAAGGGCGGCAGAGATTACAAAAACCTTTGCCGGTACTGGTGAGGGGGGCCTTCTTCCGGAAATACGTGATAATAGGAGAATATATGTCCAGTGGGCTTCCGCCAGATTTGGCGTGGATTATAAAACCATAAATTCTGGTTCAGGGATAGTCATAAAGATCGGTCAGGGTGCCAAGCCCGGCATAGGAGGCCACCTCCCAGCGGGCAAGGTTACCGAAAAAATATCAAGGGCAAGAAGAATACCTGAGAATATAGATGCAATCTCACCGGCGCCCCACCATGATATATACTCCATAGAGGATTTATCACAGAGGATAGAGGCATTAAAAATAGCCACAGGAAAACCTGTATTTGTAAAGGTTGCGGCAACAAATTATATACCATATATAGTTACCGGAATTGCCAGATCAGGTGCCGATGGGGTCATAATAGATGGACAGGGGGCAGGCACAGGCGCAACCCCCGAGGTAATCAGGGATAACCTTGGCATTCCAATTGAGCTTGCGGTTGCAGCATCCCATGATGCGCTTGTCAGGGAGAATTTAAGGGATAAATTTAGGATAATAGCCGCAGGCAGGGTTACCGGTGCACTCGATGCGGCAAAGCTGTATGCTCTGGGTGCAGATGTGGTCAGCATGGGCACGGCCATATTAATTTCCATGGGATGCATCATGGTAAGGAAGTGCAACCTTGGGTTCTGCCCGACGGCTCTTACAAATAAAATAGACGGTAAAAGAATTTATGATGTTGATTTCGGCGTAAACAATATAGTCAATTTTATAACAGGTTTCAGGCTTGAGCTTGCAGGCATTCTGGACAATCTTGGATTTAATTCCATAAAAGAATTAACAGGCAGGAAGGATTTGCTTGCGGCAAAAAATATATCAAAAGGAGCTGCGGATGTTCTTAAGATTCATGCAGAATCCAATTCAACTATAATGCTTGATGACTTCAAACCAAATAAAAAATACCTCAATGAGATTATTACAAAGGGCGAGGTTCCCATAACAAGCATGGGAAGCACAGCATCACCGGAGGTTGCCAGACCATCAAGGATAATTGATTTTCTCAGGCTTGATGGGGCACAGGTTACAAGGCCGCCCATTGATCCATACAGGGAAAATATAGATACCAGTTTTTATCTGGCGCATGGCAGGATTAAAATTCCAATGCCGGTTATAATTGATGCTTCCTCAGAGCCGGAGGATGTTAGGTCGTCGCTTTACTGGGCATCAATGTTCACAGGTAGCGTTATCGTTGATAAATCGTATAAAAAGGGATTCAAAAAGATGACAATATTAAAAAATGGTAATTTGCTTGTAAAAAATAATATAAGATACGGCCCTGCCGGAGGTCATGGTCTGGATGGCTTCATAATATTCCCTGAAAAATATCAGGAATTGAGGCTATCAGACCTTGACATAAATCTGAAAAACAATGGCACAAGATACAATTTCGATCTTCTTGTTTACCTTAATAATTTGAGAAATACCGGTGACATAATTAAATATCTTGCACTTGGTGCGGATACCATCATACTCAACGGAGGCATTTTCACGGATGCACTTAACAACAATTATTCAAATTTAAATGAAAAAGCATTAAATTTTCTGATTGTCATTAGAAGGGAACTTGCATTAATTGCCGGTGCCATGGGTGTATCAAATTTGCAATATTCTGTCACAGGCAACAGAGAATTAATGAGGGGCGTGAATCTTGATATCGATATAGAGTCAAGAATAAAAGTTGATGAGGCGGGTTCACTATGAATTATTCTCCATCAAGCTGCGGTCTCTTGGGTGTTTTGAGGAAAATTGATTCAAAAAAGATATGCGGAAATAATGTTGCAAATTCCCTTGAGCTAATAAAATACAGGGGAAGCGATAAGGGGTCTGGCTATGCTGCATTTAATCTGGATTCAAACAATTATTATACAATAAAAACATTTTTTAATGGCACCGAGGATGAGATTAAAAAGATATTTGCTGAAAAAGGCATATACCCAGATAATGTAACATTTGAGGATGCAGGCAATACAAAGAGTTACTGCTTTAATGTTTCATTATATAATAATGAGGATGCACTTGATGAAATTAACGATGAACTCTGGATTAATGGCAGTGGCAGGATTTACAGTGCAGGAAAATCACTTAATGTCTTTAAGGGTGTTGGGTTTCCGGCAGATGTTGCCAGGGCGTTCAATATATATGATAAGGAGGCCGATATGTGGCTGGCCCATACAAGGCAGCCAACAAACTCACCCGGAAATTATCCATACTGGTCCCATCCATTCTCATCATTTAATATAGCAATAGTCCATAACGGTGATATAAGCTCATTTGGTGCAAACAGGGAGTTTTTAATATCAAGGGGAATGAGGAGCTTTGTTGGCACTGACAGCGAGGTTATAGCCTTTTTATTCAGGGAGCTTTTAAGGGACTTTGATTTAATAACAGCCGTGAAGATAATGTCAAACAACTGTGATGACCCTGTTATAAAATACAAGTACCGTGGTGCAGTGCTTGATGGGCCATATACATTAATTATCGGATATGATTCCGGCGATGATTTATACATGATATGCCTTACAGATAAGACAAAACTCAGGCCTGTTATTTTGGGTTCAGATGAAAATAATTATTACATTGCCAGCGAGGAGAACCAGATAAGGAATATTAACAAAAATGCCACGGTATGGCCCATGGAGCCCGGTTCATATTTTATTGCATCAATGAAAAAGGGAATAATAAGCCATGGAACGAGACATAAAATAACAGATTATGTTTATTCATATAATGATGCAGATATAGATGCATCATCAGTAAAATACAATGATCTTGATTCGCATATTATGGCGTTAAATAAGCATGATATTATAATTTCAAATGTACTGGGCCACAGATACATAGGCATGAAATTCCCTGCTGGAAATAAACATATAAAATTATATGGAAACCCCGGGAACTGCCTTATGAACCTTAATTATAACCATGATGTTGATGTGTATGGCAACGTTGCTGATGACTGCTGTGATACAATGACTGGCGGAACCATAAGAATTCATGGAAATGCCGGCGATGTTTTTGGACAGGCCTTTCAGAACGGAAAAATATTTGTGCTGGGCAACGTTGGAAACAGATCAGGCCTGCAGATGAGGGCATACATGGATTATAAACCAGTAATGATCATTAATGGTGGATTTGCCGACTATCTTGGTGAGTACATGTCCGGGGGCATTATAATATCATTTGCAAACAACAATGCATATACAGGTAAATATATCGGTTCCGGCATGATAGGCGGGAAAATAATAATAAGGAAAAAAATTAATAAAAAGTATGTTGGACTGCAGCCATCACAAGAATACGTAAGAAGCATGCTCATGGCTCTTAGAAAGGCATCCATAATAGACAATGATTTTTACATTTCAATGAAAAACAAAAACATAATTGACATTTTTGACAAACTCCCTGATGAGGCAAAAAAATACGTTAGGAAGATGATGAGCAAGCATGAAATTCCAAGTTATGAGTACAGAAAGCTTAATCAGGATGAAATTCAGGAGGTTAGAAATTTAATCAATGAGTTTGATTCATCCATGGGAACAAAAAATATAAAATATCTGGATTCAAAATTCACGGTCATAACACCGCGTTATTAAATGACACGGCTTGCATTTTTACCTGTTAATATTTTAATTTTTTGAATTTTTGTTCCTAAAATAAATTTTTTATAATAAAATGACAGAAAAATCATGGTAAATTATATTATGCATTTTAGGTTTATATTATATGCTTAATGGAAGTTTTTTGACGATGTTCCTAACAAATACGTCGTGGTTAAGCAATGGCAATAATGGATGGATGCTTACTGCAGCAACCCTTGTAGGTCTACAGAGCATACCAGGGCTTGCACTTTACTATGCCGGGCTAACAAAAAGAAAATACATGGTCAATGCAATGATGATGGCCCTTTATGCATTTGCTGCCGTTCTGGTAATATGGGTTATTGCAGGCTATAACTTCGGGTTTGGCACATCAAGCATTTTAAAGATAGATGGTTATTACATCCTTGGAATTCCAACGCCGGCAATGAGCGGGGGCTTTATCGGGGGACAGGCCATTGTTGGCCCGCTTAAGCAGGCACTTACGATTCCAAACTCAACTGTAATGTTCTTCCAGTTTGTTTTTGCCGCAATAACACCGGTGCTTCTGATGGGGGGGATACTTGAGAGGATGAACTTCAAGGCATGGATGATATTTGTTCCTGTTTGGTCGCTTCTTGTATACAGCCCTGTTGCCTACTGGCTCTTTGCAGGTGGGTGGCTGAACCAGCTTGGCGCAGTGGATTTTTCCGGTGGCTATGTAATACATGTTGATGCGGGCATAGGCGCACTTGCCGCTGCAATTGCCATAGGGCCCAGAATCAAGGAGGAAATGCACATGAAGGCAAACAACCTTGCCCTTGTCATGCTTGGACTTGGCCTGATATGGCTCGGCTGGGATGGCTTCAATGGTGGTGACCCGTATGGAAGCACAATTGATGCGGGCATTGCAATAATAAACACAAATGTGGCAACGGCCGTGAGCATGATTACATGGATGATGATGGATATGAAGTTCTTTAAAAAGCCGTCATTAATTGGTGCATCCGTGGGCGCCATTGCGGGGCTTGTCGGAATTACTCCTGCTGCAGGATACGTGAATATATACGGTGCCATGGTAATAGGAATAGCAACCGGAATAATACCATGGATATTTTTATATAAAATAGAACCAAAATTCAGGGTTGATGACACCCTTGGTGTGTTCTCCTCACATGCCGTTGCGGGTGTTGTTGGCGGGCTTCTTACAGGTGTTCTGGCCGACCCTGTTGTCACACAGTACGTAGACCCGGGATTGAGGGGCGCAATATACGGTGATTTCTATCAGCTCGGCATACAGGCATTTGCTGCTGTGGTCGTCATAATATATGTATTTGCACTCACCTATGGAATACTAAAGCTTATAGGTGTGTTTATACCATTAAAGGAAAAGGAGGAGAATCTTAAGATAGGAGATATGGCAATACATGGGGAAACTGGATTTGACATGTCATACCCGCCATCAAATGCCGAGATAGAAAGGTTTTCAATGGAGGAAAATGCAAAGAAGGCAGAGGGAAATAAGGGAAACTAATAAAATAAATTTTATAATTTTTTAATCTCATTTAAATAATAAATAAGGTCGTCAAGGTCTCTTAAGATGTGCAGAATATCAATATTAATTGATTCCATCATTGTAAGGGCACCTGAAACATTTTCATCATCCTGATTGTTTAATGTTTTTGTATTCAATTTTTCATATTCTGAATTTACTATAGATTCTATTTTTGACCTGTAATCCTCAAGCGTTTTTTCCATCTGTTCCTCAATTGACTTTATATCTTCCATTTGTGTTTATATATTAAAAATATTTAGTCTTTTGTATTTTTATGGGGATAGACTAAAATAATGCAGCTGGTTTTTCTCAATTTCAATGTTTTTTAATATTTTATAATTTTAAGTCTTCATGAACCACTTTTCATGAAGTTTTTATGCTTATTTACACACATTTTAATTATTTATTGGATTTCAGCAAAACAATTGAATTATCATTAGGTCCTGTTAATTATTTTATATTAAACTTTATTTTTTTTTTGATAATGCAAATAATACCCATAAGATAAAATTATTAAAAATGATTATTGAAAATACTTAAAAAATATTTTGTATGTTTTATTCAAGGTAGGCACCCACAGCAGAGGATGCAACGAGCCTTGAATACTGGTGAAGCAGGCCTGTCTTATACCTTGGCTCCGGTTTTTTCCACTCCTTTTTTCTCCTTTCAAGCTCATCCTCGCTGACAAGGATATTTATTTTTCCGTTTACCCCGTCTATTTCAATCATATCTCCGTCCCTGACAAGTGCTATGGGGCCGCCATCCATGGCCTCTGGTGCCACATGGCCTATCATTATTCCCCTGGTTGCACCGGAAAACCGTCCATCTGTAACAAGGGCAACGGATTCTCCAAGACCTTCACCAACGATTTCTGATGTGACCGATAGCATTTCCCTCATGCCCGGTCCACCCTTTGGCCCTTCATACCTGATTATTACAGTATCACCGGCTTTTATTTTCCTGGCCTTTATTGCCTTAAATGTTTCTTCCTCAGAATCAAATACCCTTGCAGGGCCCTTATGGTACTTAACCTTTGATGCCGATATCTTAAAAACAGAACCATCTGGTGCCAGTGATCCCTTTAGTATCCTTATGCCCCCGGTAGGGTTAAGCGGCTTATCATAATCGTATATAACATTATTTAAATTTGCAACCCTTATATCCTTAAGGTTTTCTGCTATGGTTTTTCCTGTTACAGTGAGCTGTTCCCCATTTAAAATGCCATGCTCCAAAAGTATCTTCATTAATATTGGAACACCGCCGATTTTATCAAGATCTGCCATGACATACTCACCTGATGGCTTCATGTTAACAATTTCAGGTATCTTCCTTGATAATCTGTCGAAGTCATCCAGATCTATTTTAACATTGGCCTCATGGGCTATTGCAAGCAGGTGCAATACAGCATTGGTTGAACCCCCAGATGCCATCAAAACAGAGATTGCATTGTAAAATGACTCCTGAGTTAGTATATCCCTTGGTTTAAGGTCTGTCTCAATTAAATCCATTAATGTGCGGCCGGTTTCATATGCATACTTTTCCTTGGCACTGTCCACTGCAGGCGGCGATGCACTGCCCGGCAATGCAAGTCCAAGAACCTCGGTCATCATTGCCATTGTGTTTGCAGTATAAAGTCCACCGCATGATCCTGCAGTTGGTACGGCCTTATCCTCCATGAGCTTTAACTCTGCAAGCGACATTTTCCCGTTCATGTATGCGCCAACAGCCTCGAAAAGGTCTCCAACAGCAATCTGCTTTCCATGGAAGTATCCGGGAAGTGTGGTTCCGCCGTACATCACTATTGACGGAAGGTTAAGCCTGGCCATTGCCATCATCATCCCTGGACTGGTCTTATCGCAGCCTGAAAGTGCAACAAAGCCGTCATAACTATGGGCATTGACAGTGGATTCAACTGTATTTGCTATTAATTCACGGCTCACCAGTGAGTATTTCATCCCCTCTGTGCCCATTGCAACACCGTCTATTACAACAGGCGTGGTAAAAACCCTTGGTGTTCCGTTTCTATTTCTTATACCCTCCTTCGCATGATTCGCAAGTGACAGGACATGAATATTGCATGGACCTGCCTCATTCCATGCTGCAGCAACACCAACAATATATTTTTCAAGGTCCTGATCTGTAAGCCCCATGGCCTTCATGTAAGACCTGTTGGGTGCCCTTTCGGGACCGCTGTAGGTAACATCAGATCGTTTCATTTTTGAATTAAAAGCAATATAGTATATAAGACTTGTTAAGCGGACAATTGCCATTATATAAATTTTTATAAAAATATGTGATTATGTAATGAATTGATAATTGATTATTAAAATTTTAAAAAATTATGTTTAAAAAAATATTAATAATGTAAAAAATGAGATAATTTCTGATTTTATCATTTAAAATAATGTAATGTACAGGAAAAAAATTATTAAAAATTTAAAATTGGGACATATTTCCATAAAATATTGAGAAATATTTAAATAGTATTAAGTATTAATAGAGATTACCCTGTGTCGTGCTAATGCATGGGGTGGTGAATAAATATGTATGGGATGAAAAGGTTTATCTAACATCTGTGGCGGTTTTTTTGGTATAATGCATGCTACTGGGTTTGTTTTTAAAGAAAGTGATGTAAATGAAGGGTTCTAGGCTTTTAGTGGAATCCCTGAAAAGGGAGGGTGTAAAAAATATTTTTGGAATACCGGGGCTATACAACATGCCAATGTATGACTCATTTTTTGAGGATGTCAACAATGGCGAGCTCCGGCATATCCTGATGAGGCATGAGCAGGCAGCGGTGCACGCTGCTGACGGTTTTGCACGTGCCACAGGCATACCTGGTGTATGCACTGCGACATCCGGTCCTGGTGTGACCAATTTGATCACCGGATTGATCACGGCATACCAGGATTCCTCACCGGTTGTTGCTATAACAGGCGGTGTTAACAGAAGCTCTATGGGGAAGCTTTCATTTCAGGAATCTGATACCCTTGGCGCCTCATTCCCGGTATCCAAATATGCCGTTGAGATAAAGGATATCAATGAGATACCGCTATGGGTGAAAAACTCATTTTACATAGCCTCCACTGGAAGGCCAGGGCCGGTGGTAATGGATGTACCAAGGGACATACAGCTCGAGGACATAGATAATGTTAATTATCCAGAAGAGCCAAGGGTTCATTACAGGCCATTCAGAACCGTTGTAAATAAGGACAAATTAAGGCAGGCTGCAAATGCATTATTAAATGCAGAAAGACCCGTGCTTTTAGTTGGAACCGGGGCAATGTGGGCCAATGCAACCAATGAAATAATGAGGCTTGCTGAATTTATCGGGTGCCCAATAGTATCAACGCTTCCCGGAAAATCAGTAATACCTGCTGATTACCCATTATATGTTGGTGCCATGGGTTACTATGGCCGTGCAGAGGCAAGCATGGTGGCACTTGAATCTGACGTCATGGTTGCCATAGGTGCAAGGTTTAGCGACCGTACATTCACATCGTACGATGAAATGAAGGATACAAGGAAAACATTCATATCAATAAATCTGGACCCGACAGATTTTAATAAGGGCATAAAGCCTGACATAGAGCTTCAGGGCAATGCAAAGGTTTTAGTATCAGAATTATTAAATGCCATGGCCCTTCTGGGAAGCAAGCACCAGAACCATGAGTGGAACAAAAGGGTAAATGAGCTAAAGGAGTATTATTCACAGTTTTCACATCCACCGGATGACGGCCACTTAAGGCCGTGGAGAATACTAAAGACGCTGAGGGATTCGCTGCCAAGGGATGCGATATTAACCACAGGTGTTGGCCAGCACCAGATGTGGGCAGAGGTTTACTGGGAAAATCTTGAGCCAAGATCATTCTTCTCATCCACTGGAATGGGCACAATGGGCTTTGGGCTTCCTGCTGCAATGGGGGCAAAGGTCGGCAGGCCGGATAAGGTTGTTCTGGACTATGACGGTGATGGGTCTTTTATGATGACAGGGAACAACCTTGCCACCGCAGTGGATGAGAACATACCGGTAATAGCGGTGGTAAACGACAACAGGACTCTTGGACTTGTTAGACAGGTTCAGGACATGTTCCAGAATAAGAGAATAGTTGGCGTTGATTACGGCAATTCTCCAAACATAGTTAAGTATGCAGAATCCTTCGGTGCCGATGCATATGATGCAAAAACATATGGTGACATTGCAGAGGCCATAAAAAGGGCAATGCATGAGAATGTGCCGTCAGTCATCAGGGTGCCGGTTAATAAGGAGGAGCTGGCCCTTCCGACATTACCGCCGGGAGGAAAATTAAGCGAGGTGATAGTAAGTGACCCAAGAAAAGGTAATAAAGGTAACGGCCAATTATAGAGACCCGGGGCTGCTTGAGAGAATTGCAGCCAATTTTAGAAAATTCTGGGTTGATATAAAATGGATGAATGCGGAATGCAATGATGAAAATGAATGCACGGTTTACCTGTCCCTTTACGACAGGTACAATCTCGGCAATATGAATATAGCAATAATGACACTTAGCAAGACAGTTGATGTTGACAATGTCGAGGTCTTGGAGGATTATAATGTAAATAAATTTAACATTAATTTTAAAAAATCGGAAAAATATGAATGGGGTGAGCTTGTTGGGTAAGATACTTGGTAAGGTATACACTGAAAATGATGCAAATCTTGATTACATAAGGAATAAGAAGATAGCAATACTGGGATACGGCAGCCAGGGCCGGGCCTGGGCACTGAACCTTAGGGACTCCGGATTGAATGTTCATGTTGGTCTTGAAAGGCAGGGCAATTCATGGAAGCAGGCAGTTTCTGATGGCATAACACCGGAAAAAACAGAGGATGCATTGAAGGATTCTGATATAGTTATATTCCTTGTTCCGGACATGGTGCAGAGAAAGATATATACAGAAAAGGTTATGCCTGTTTTAAGGGATGGCATGGACCTGGTCTTTGCACATGGCTTTAACATACACTATAAATTGATTGTTCCACCAGAAAATGTTGATGTTTACATGGCAGCCCCAAAGGCACCAGGGCCGTCTGTAAGGGAATTCTTCGTTAAGGGCGGCGGCGTTCCGGTGCTTGTAGGCGTTCATCAGGATCATTCAGGAAATGCCCTGAACAAGGCCCTGGCCATAGCCAAGGGGCTTGGAGCAACAAAGGCAGGCGTGCTTGAAACATCATTCAGGGAGGAGACAGAGACAGACCTAATGGGTGAGCAGCTTGACCTTGTTGGCGGCCTCACCGCAATGCTCCGGGCAACATTTCAGACCATAGTTGATCTTGGATACCGGCCGGAGATGGCATATTTTGAGGCAATAAATGAGATGAAACTGATCACAGACCAGATATATGATAAGGGGCTTTCAGGCATGCTCAGGGCAGTTTCAGATACTGCAAAGTATGGCGGGCTTACCGTTGGGCCATATATAATTAACGATGAGGTCAAAAAAAGAATGAGGGAGAAGGCCGAAATGATCAGGAGTGGAAAATTTGCCAGTGAATGGATAGAGGAATACGATGAGGGATCAAAACACCTCCAGGCATTAATGGATGACCTTGATAATTCCCTTGAGGAGCAGGTCGGCCGTGAGCTCAGAGAGATCGTTTTAAGGGGCAGGCCGAAGAATTAAACATATTAATTAAAAATTTTTATAATAGTATTTTTAAACAATAAATACCAGAAGAAGTATTGCCATGCCAATTATAATGGCTGAAAATACTATTGATTCAACCTTTCTTGAATTTACATTATTATTTTCTATATCCTTTTCATTTGATAGAAATTCATAGAGGCCATAGCCTATGGTAACAATGCCAAGAATTATCATAATCTCCCCGGCTATTAGTGAGTTTCCAATATTATTATATGATGATCTATTTAATATGTGAATAAAAATTTCAAACTTTGAGATTACAAAACCAAAGCCCATGAGTGCTATGCCAGTTCTAACCCATGCAAGGAATGTTCTCTTATTTGCAAGATGGTCGGTTATTCCCATTCTGATTGTATGTTTAAAATACATATAAATTTAATCTTATTTTTTAATAATTATGGATTTTTAAATTAATAATATAAAATTTCAATAACTACTCAAGGGTTTCCTGCTCCTCATCACCCTTTGGAAAGGCAATCTGTGACCCGGTGGATTTTATATAGTCAAATAAATTATAATATATCTTCCTCCTGCTTCCGTATTTTGTAAAACTTTTAAAATTGAAGCATAACGAACATTTTGATGTGGATGATTCAAGAAAATAGCATATGCCACCGCGGTTAAAAACACATGACTCCTCCAGTGAGACCATGATATATAATTTTATAATAATATATAAACAATTTTAAAGATAAATCCTTTTTCCGGAGAATGAAAGCCTTGTTCTGCCAAATTCATCCATATTTTTTAAATCTTTAATTGAAAATACAGGGCCGTCCCTGCATACCTGAATGCCGTTGATTGAGCATGAATCGCATATGCCTATACCGCACTTCATTGGACGCTCCAGTGAGAATTCTACCCTGTCTGTTTTGTTTAATAAATAATCATAAACGGATTTCATCATTATCTCCGGGCCGCATACATATATCATATCGAATTCGTTTATATCCATTTGTTTAAGTGCATCAACCGCGAAACCTTTTATTCCAAGTGTTCCATCGTCTGTTACAACATATAAATTTTTAATTCTGTCTGTAAATATCAGATCATTTTTTGTTTTTGCGGATAATATTCCTGATGTCATGTTATCAACAAGTGGCATTAACGGTGCAATTCCTGTTCCTGCACCTATAATTAGCTTTTTTCCAGTTACACCGGTGAATGGCCTTCCATATGGCCCGCGATAAAAAATTTTTTCTCCCGGCATGAGGTTTGCAATATATTTTGATGGTTCTCCATAAATTTTTACGGTAATTTCAACCGGATTATTTACAGATGAAAAGGATATGGGTATTTCACCTATCCCCGGTGCCCAGATCATAATAAACTGGCCCGGATGTACTGGAGATTCCATGAAAAATCTCAATGAATGCGTGCTTTCATTAATCCTTACATTGCTGTAAACTATGGAATGATTCATGCTATGGCCACCCCTATCATATCATTAATATTACTTATTCCGTTTTTATCCATGTATTCTATTAATCCAGAGTTCAGTTCATTAAATATTTTTATTCCATGCCTGTAAATTGCAGTTCCGATCTGAACTGCAGATGCACCGGCCATAATGTATTCTATGGCATCATTAACATTTTCTATGCCACCAACGCCTATAACTGTCTTTCCGGTCTCCTTTTTTACCTCATAAACGTATCTTATTCCAACAGGCTTAATGCATTTTCCGGATAAACCACCGTATACATTGCTAAGAACAGGTTTTTTCGATGCTATATCTATTTCCATGCCCTTTAATGTGTTTATTAATACAAGCGCATCTGATTTTTCAGCAGCCTTTGCCTCCTCGAGTATATTTGATGTGTTTGGGCTCAGCTTTGAAAAAACCGGTATTTTTACTCTTGACTTAACCTCAGATACTATTTCATAGACAAGGTCAGGATCTGATCCAACCTCCATGCCATAGCCGTTTACATGCGGGCATGATAAATTTAATTCTATGGCAGAAACACCGTATGACTCCATTTTTTTGGCAAGTTCTGAAAATTCAGGGGCGTCCTTTCCAAAAATGCTTCCTATTACAGGCCTTCCGGATTCGAGGGCTATTTTTACCTCATCTTTAAAATTGTCTATGCCGGGGTTTGAAAGGCCAACAGCATTTAAAAATACAGGGTCATTTTCATATATAATTGGAGGATTGTATCCCTGCCTTTCAGATGTTCCGATGGACTTTGTAACCACCGCGGCCGCACCATTTTCTAGAATTCTTTTCATTGTGTAGCCGTTTTCATCCAGAATTCCGGAGGCCAGGATAAAGGGATTCGAAATTTTAATTCCTATATCCACATTTAGATTCATTGCATCCTAATTGTTTAATAATATCTAAAGTATTCCAAAAATAATATTTAAAATAACAAAAATGATTCCCAGATTAAAGATTAAATGAATGAGGATGGGTAATTTTCAAGTTTTATGGAATTTGGCAGATCAAATGGGCCGTAGTTAAAGGCAAGCCTATATGGAAGCATTACCTGTTTATTTGTCAGGTATATATTTCCGCCGTTCTGGCTGAAAAAAACACATGTATCGTTGTAATCATAGTTAATTCCAATGTTCTGCGTGTATGATAAATAGCTCTGTATCCTTTTATATGTTAGATTATTGTTTATTATAACATATGTGGCCCCGCTGATTATTGTATCCATTAGATCCTCCTCGGTCTGCGGATAGTTCATAACGGTGAGGTCAAAAAATTTGGATAGTTTTTCGTATATTTCCAGGTTTAAAACCCTTTTATGAATTGCATCAAAATCTATTAAAAATAATGATTCAACACCAGATTTAAGTAGATTCATTATATTTGGGTATCCCACTATCTTTTTATTGCTTATTCCAATGCATAACACATTTAAATATTGTATTCATATTAATAAATTTGATTGGATATATAAATACTGTTAAAATAAAAATATGGATTTAAAGAACACTGCTTTTTCTTGTTTCCCTGCCATATTTGTAATAAAGCACAGACCCGATGAAACCTATTAGGTATATTATTAAAAGGTAATAAAGGTAAAAATAAATTGATTTATTAACAAGCAAAAACACTGAAATTATGTATATAAAGTATCCAACAGTCCTTACGCTACCAATGCCGGTGCCGCGGTGCAGCGTTTCAAAGTTTTCAGGCTCCAGCATCTCCCTTGATGCCCAGCCAAGCTCGCCGAATATGCCGCTTACAGCTATCATAAATATAAGTATATATATGTTTGACAGAACAAATTTTATGAAGATTAAAAGTAAAATCCATATAATAAACATACCGGTATAGCCCAGCAGTGATACAATTTTTCTTCTGGATTTACCGATGTAAATTCCACCTATTAAACCGGTTAATGTCCCGCCAAGTGTTGAGCCAAATATTATAAGAGATGAGTACTGCGGAAATTCAAATGGGCCAAGAACAAGGCTTGAAAAGGCAAAGCCAACAACAATGGTTATTGCTATGAATGATAATGATAAAAATTTTATGGAGTTTGAAAAATTAATTTTAACCCTCTGTTTTTCTGTATTTTTATTTAAATAATCCCAACGTATGCTCTCTTTTAATTTTAGCCTTGCGATTAATGATATAAAAAATCCTGAAATTGCAATTATTAGAAGGGATAGTTTATCAGCATAAACAGAGTCTGGTATAAATAAAAAAATTGCAGCCATAACAACTATGGAAACATTTGCCACATTTGATGTTTCAACCAGCACCGCCCCACGGTATTTCAGGGGTATAAGCTCTGATAAATATGATAATGATATTGTTTCATCCCCTCCAAGCCCAAATTCTGCAGTAAAAACAGATAATATTATAAGGTAGGGATTTTTAATGAGTGCAATGGCAAGAAGACCGGCAGATGTTAAAAATACTGTTAAGAGAAATAATTTTTTCCTGCCGTACCTGTCAGAAATATATCCCAAAAGAAAGTTTCCTGATAGCAGTCCTGATGGTGATGATAATATAATGTATTCATCAAAATATTTTGGTATAAAAGGCCATGTTGTTATTAAAGGTGCTATGCTTAAGACAACGCCCCATATAAAAAATGTTGATATCATTGTTGTCAGTATGAGTGAATCTTGTTTATTCCAATGGTGATAATCCAAATTTTTCCTTATATCATTATAACCAGCATCCTCATACATAACATCCCTCCGCCGGCATTACCCGGATCAGGTTCCAAGGGTCGATCCCAATCCTCTCAGCCAATTTAATGGCTCCCCTTACAATTTAAAATGAAAACAATTATTTATAGTTTTGTGTTGTAAAAAATATCATTTGATTTTATGAAATTCAAACATTATCAAAATTCTGTACCTGAGATAAACACTCACAATTTATATATATTAATTAATATATTCATATAATAATTTATTATATGTGTTAATCATTGTCATTTTTACACACATATTAATAGAAATTATTATATGCGTATAACATATAATAGATTATGTTTGAGGCATCCAGATCATATTTTTTGAAAACAGATCATATACTGGTACCTATGTTTAGGGGTATAAATTCCATTAAGGCGCTTAAGATGTCATATGATATTGCTGAGTATAATAACTCTGAGATTACAGCAATAACAGTAAGGGAAAAAAATGATAGCATAGAATGGTCAAACAGTGTTACACTTGTAACAAATGCATATAAGGATGGAAAAAGGCGCGGCCTGAAGGTAATACCAAAAATAACCACAAGCGATAATGTAAGGTCCGGGCTATTAAAGGAGGCATCATCGCATTATTATGACATGCTTTTAATGGCCACACATAAAAGGGCAATGCTTTCAGGTTCTATTTTTGGGTCCATTGGTGATTACATACTTAAAAACATAGATATACCGGTGGCACTGCTAAGCATAAGCGAGCGTGAATACCCGTATAAAAAAATACTTTTGCCTGTTGCAGAGTCCATAAACACCCGGGCTGCAGTGTATTTTGGTATTGAGCTTGCAAAGATTAACCATGCAAAAATAATTATTTTTGATTTAAGAAAATACGATAAAAGGAGAACACATGGATTTAAAAACCTCTTTGATGGCATAGGAGATATAGCAAAAAATGGTATAGATATTAAAATAGAAAAATCGGGAGAAAAATCTGGAATAAAAACAGAGATAGATTCGATTATACTTAACGAGGACCCTGACTGCGTTGTTATTGGCGCAAGGTCACCGGCAAATGAGAGAATAAGAATAAATTCTGATATAAAGTATATATCAAAGGATCAGAGGGTTGATACATTATTAATAAAAAAATAATCAATGAACATCCACATAAATATTGTTCTGTTTCAGGTAATTTAGTATCTGCATGTTGAGCTGCACAACGTTTACATAGTATGTTCCAAATACCGGGAAGTTCCTCTGCTTATCCTTATTTATTATGCCATTTAGGAATGATTCTATTGAAGAAATACTTAAATTGCCACCGCTTAAATTGCTGATGCTGACCGCAATTCTGTGAACCTGAAGCGTTGCACCCTTTAATGGAATTGCATAGCCAACACCGGATCCGGAATATGTGATCATGGCATAAGGTATCTGTGATGCATTGACATGGTTTCTTTCCTCAAATTCCTTTAGATATTTTTCACTTAATTCAAGTGTTGTTTTATTGCTTAATGATGTTGAGTACGATCCGCTGGATGAAATGTTATCATTCACTGCAGATGGCCTTGGCTGGAAGAAATATGACTCATTGAATGCCTCTGTCAAAAGATATGAATCAACTATTTTTCCATCGTATTTCACTGGATGCCCATTTGAATAGTATGGAAGTGTGCTTTCCGTTATTAATGATGTTACCGCCGGGAATGCAAAACCGGCCACAAACATTATTAATATGGCAAGCGCAAATGCCTTTATAATTCTTAATTTTACCATGCTATGCCTCCTAAACTTAACAATAAATAAATTATGTATATAACAATAAAGGGAAAGACAATGCCACCAAAGCCGTATATTATTATGTTTCTTTTCAGCAGGTCTGATGCACTTGATGGCGAATACTTAACACCCCTTAATGCAAGTGGAACCAGTATTACAATGATTATTGTGTTGAATATAAGCGCCGCTGTAATGGCCCTGAGCGGGTCTGTAAGGTCAAGTATGTTCAGGAATCCAAGCTCAGGAAACATGTAAAACATTGCAGGTATTATTACAAAGTATTTTGATATGTCATTGGCAATGCTGAATGTTGTAAGTGATCCCCTTGTAATTAAAATCTGCTTTCCAAGGAAGATTACATCAATAAGTTTTGTTGGCGTGGAGTCCAGATCTATCATGTTTGCAGCATCCTTTGCAGCCTGTGTGCCGGTATTCATGGCCATGGCAACATCTGCCTTTGACAGGGCCGGTGCATCGTTTGTCCCATCACCTATCATTGCCACCATTCTTTCCCTTTCCTTTTCCATGACAACCCTGTTGTACTTATCCTGCGGCTTGCTGTTGGCAATAAAATCGTCTATACCGGCCTCACGTGCAAAATATGCAGCTGTAACCTCATCATCACCGGTGAGCATCACTGTTTCAATGTTCATTTTATGAAGGTCGTTTATTCTATCCTTAATTCCTGGTTTTAATATATCATTTAATTCTATAACGCCAAGGAATTTTCCATCGGATGCCACGGGAATGGCGGTGCCACCCTTTAATGATATCTGTTTGCATATTCCATTTATGTACTGATCCTGCAGATTGAGTTTTTCTGATAATGACCTTAAGGAGCCTTTATAGATGTAATGATCACCCTTCCTTATGCCGCTGAAACCGGTCTCTGATGAAAATGGTATGAATTCATAATCCTTAATTTCATCATCATTAACATCTATATTTTCTGATCTTGCCAGCCTGACTATTGATATCCCCTCTATTGTCTCATCATTTAATGACGACATCAGTGCTGCCCGGGCAACATCCCTCTCATCAACGTTCATATTTGGATAAAACTTTACAGCCTCCCTCTCACCCATTGTAATGGTTCCGGTCTTATCAAGTATTATTGTGTCAATATCCCCTGCATTTTCCACCGCCTTTCCACTCTTCGCTATAATATTGTACTGTGACACCTTGTTTATTGCAGCTATGCCTATTGCAGGAAGCAGGCCGCCTATGGTTGTTGGTATTAATGCTATTAATAAAACTATTAAAATATCAATGTTTGGCCTCACACCACTGTAATTTGATATTGAAAATATTGATGCAACAACTATTAGGAATATTAATGTAACCCCGGATAAAAATATGGATAATGCTATTTCATTTGGTGTTCTCTCCCTTACAGAATTCTTTACCATATTTATCATGCTGTCTATAAATGATTCCCCGGGATTTACATTGACCCTAACCGTGATTTCATCTGTTACAAGCATTGTTGAACCTGTGACAGAGTCACCCACAAGTTTAAGGACCGGTCTGGATTCACCGGTTATATTTGACTCATTAACATATCCTGAGCCCTTTATTACCTCACCATCGGCCGGAATAATTTCATTCTTTCTTACTAAAACTATATCGCCCTTTCTTAATTTATCGGATTCAACAATCTCTATTTTTCCATCCTTGAGTAAATTTGCCTTTGTGGAAACTTTCATTTTTTCAAGTGATTCTGTTATGGCCTTGCTCTGGCTTTCAGATAATGACGTGCTTAAATTTGAGAAGAACACTGTTAAAAATAATAAGACCGTGACAGAAATATAAAAGTCCATGTATACACCTGATGATGGCACATTAAACGATGATGGAAATGCTGCTATAAATATTGATAGCACAAAGGCTATTTCTGTTATAAACATTACAGGGTTCTTAATTTCATTACGTGGGTCAAAACCCTTAAGTGAATTTATTACAATTTCCCTAATGTTCATGGAATCACCAGAAAGTTAAAATCCCTTGCCCAGTCATACAATGTTCCAAGTGAGAAGACAGGTATGTATGACAGCAGGCCAACCATTATAATTACAGCAAGAAGCATGAATCCAAATGAGAATGATCCGGTATCTATTGTTGATTTTTCATATATCATCTTGGGCTTCTTAAATGCAAACTGCTGTGCCAGCAGCAGCTGTATGCCCATTATTAAATACCTTCCAAGGAGCATTATTAAGGAATCAAGGTAATTAAAATATGGCGAGTTTGTAAGAAATCCACCCGCCTCTGAACCGTTATTTGATGCTGAGCTTGAAAACTCATACAATAGATCTGAAATATTTGATGAAAATCCATTGTAAAATGTGTGCATTACCGCTGGAATAATTAATGTAATTCCAAGTGGTATTAAAATTATAAGCGGATGTGTTATCAGTGACAATGTTGAATACTTCATCTCCTTTGAACCTATTCTTATGTTCATTAATTCCGGAAGCTTTCCAACCATTAAGGATGTGATAAACACTGTGAATATTATGTATGTAAATATATTGATAATTCCGGTGCCAATACCGCCCAGTGGATCATTTAAAACAAGGTTTGTTAGCAATGACATAAGGCCTATTGGGGTGTAGTCTATAATTCCTCCTGTGGAGGCACCCGTGGATGTAAATACAGCGCCGACCTGAAAAACAGTTGATTCTGAGAGCCCAAGGTACACATCCTTTCCTGCCATGTTTCCGGTATACAGTGCAAGTGCTGACTGTGCCGGTATTCCCGTGTATTCTGCAATAAATGCAACAACGGATGTAAAAACAAATATAAATGTTAAAACACCAATGACCATGTTTCCAAATCTCTTATCAAAAATCAATCTTAATGAAAATACCGAACCAAGTGGAACAAGCATGAACGAAACATACTCAACTATGTTTGTAAACCAGTTTGGATTTCCAAGGGGATATGCGGCATTTGCACCGTAAAAGCCACCGCCATTGGTTCCAACACCCTTAATTGAAACCAGGGTTGCCACAGGGCCAAGTGGAAGCCTGACCGCAGAGTTGCTTCCAATTGGAAGTACATTTATATAACTGCTCAGGGTTTCAGGCACACCGGAAAGTACAAGAATAACAGTAAAAAGAATGGTCAGCGGGAATATTACATAAAATATGGATATCAAAAAATCATGATAAAAATTTCCCAGCTTTCCATTGTCGTTTAATATTGCACGTATAAATGCCATGGATGCTGCAAAACCGGTTCCTGCAGATAAAAACATCAATCCGGTTATTACAAATGTCCATGAAAGTATGCTCAGATCAAATGGATTTGAAAAATGCTCAAGATTTGTATTTGTTAGAAAGCTGACAACTGTATTAACAATTAGTGATAGTGTCATGTGATTATTTGCATGTGAATATGGTAAATAATTCTGAAAATAAATAAAGATTATGCCAATGAGACCTGCAAAAAAATTAAAGATAAGAAGATTTAAAAAGTATTCCTTAAAATCCATCTGCCTGTTCTTATCCTCTTTTAAAAATCGCTCAAAAAAATTTACAATTCTCCCGGATACCGGATAAATCCATGTTTTTTCCTCCTGATCAAGATAAATTTTCCTGATAAACCCCGAAATCAGGTAGCCAAAAAACAGGGCGATAATTATATAAAAAAACACAATTAAAAGCCCAGAAATTTCCCTGTTACTGTCTATTAATGAGTATATACTGATCATAGCCTCTCAGCCTCTAATATTGAGATTATAAGGTATACTGCAACCAATAAAAGAAGTACACCAACTATTATATACGATACCAGCATGAGTATTGTTTAATATCATCCATATATTTATATTTAATCACATTTTTATATATTGTAATAATCACAAATAATGCTAGAATCATGCAAGGAAAATGTTGTAAATGCATGCAAAAGAATGTATGCCAGCGGCTTTACCGTTGGATCCTGGGGGAATATAAGCATGCGTTCTGGTAATTATATATGCATTACCCCTAGTGGATCAAATTATTCAAAATTAAGGCCTGAAGATATAGTTGTAACAGACATAAATGGGAAAAAAATAGAGGGTACACTTGAACCATCAAGTGAAAGGCTCATGCATTATGAAATATATAAGAAAAGGCCGGATGTTAATTTTATAATACATACACATGCCGTATACTCAAGCATATTTTCAGTAATAAACATGGAAATCCCGGCAATTACTGAGGACGTTGCAATGATACTCGGGAAATCGGTAAAAATAGCAAGGTATGCATTAACCGGAACAGAGGAGCTTGCACAGAACGTTGTCAATGCACTTGGCAGTAATAATGCGGCAATAATGGCAAACCATGGTGCGGTTTCAGTTGGCCAGGATATGGAAAGGGCAATGGCCGCCTCAGAGGTTTTAGAAAAAACTGCAAGAATTATGTCCTATGCTATTATGTATGGAAAATACACAACAATACCGGATGAGGATATAAAAATATTAATGGAAAAGTCTGGAAATTATCTTAAACAATGGAAAAACTGGGAATAACCATAAAAAGAGAATGTATCCTGAATTATAATGGTGCCTGATAAATAATCATTTTTTAGTTTTATTCTGGATATTAAATGCATGTATTTTTAGTTGTGATTCAGGGATTTTGCCATGTAAGGACCAAGCCTTTCATAACCAAGCTTCCTGAAGTAGTTTCTGACACCAATTCCGCTTATTACAAGTATGCGTTTTTTGTCATATTCCTCAAGTGTTATTCTCTCGGCCTCCCTGATTAGCCTCTGGCCAAAACCATGATGCTGCCAGTTTGTTTCTATTTCAGAACCTATTGGCACCACATCACCAAGAACCTTTATTTCTCTTATGATGGACGATCCCAGAACCTCCTTTCTATGTGCCATTTCAGAGGGGATCCTGAGCCTTAAATATCCAATAATCTCATTTCTGGAGTTTTCAAATGATAAAAATATTTCATCCCCGCCGGCTGCGATATAATTCCTTCTGATAAGTTTGTAATCGCCATCAAATTTTTCTCCTGTTATTCCTACCTCCCTGCTTCTTATCTCCATTGTCCTTATTCCAAGGCTTTTAAGGTTTTCATTTACAAGATTGTGAAGGTCGCTTCTCTTAACGCCGGCCTCTATAAAATGCACCGGTATATCCCTCTGCATTCTCATGACCCTTACCCATGGTGGCATGTTTTTCATAAAGTATGATATTACCTGCACAGCCCTTTCTGTATCATATGGTGTATATTTTCCCTCCCTCCAGAGTCTGTATACTGATGTATTTTTAACCACAAGCGTAGGATATATCTTAAGCATGTCAGGCATGTAATCCGGTGATGACATCATCAGGTCAAAACTTTTTATATCATCCTTATAATCCGCCCCGTACATGCCCGGCATAAGATGGTATAAAACCTTAAGACCGGCATCCCTTGCAAGCTGGGTTGATCTTATGATTTCTGCTATACCATGCCCCCTTAAGTTATCCCTTAAAATCTTATCATTTAAAATCTGAACCCCAAGCTCAACCTTTGTTGTACCATATGACAGTGCAAGGTCTATTTCCTTTTCATAAAACCAGTCCGGTTTTGTTTCTATTGTTAATCCTATGCATCTCCTTGATGCTGTTTCATTTTCTAAAATGGATTCCTCAAGTGTATTTGATATTTTTTTATTCATGCCATCAAGGCAACCCTTGACAAAGTTTTTCTGGTATTCCTCGGTTCTCGCGGTAAATGTGCCACCCATTACTATGAGGTCAACCTTGCTTGTATCATGCCCAATATTTTCAAGCTGCTTTAACCTGTTAAATGTTATATTGTATGAATCATAATAATTATTTCTACCCCTTAATGCAGATGGTTCAAATCCTGTGTATGACTGCGGTGAATTATTATCAACACCACCGGGGCAGAATAAACATTTGCCGTGCGGGCATGCCTCCGGGGATGTCATTGCTGCTACCACGGCAACCCCTGAAATTGTTCTTGTTGGTTTCTTTTTTAAAAGCTCCCTGAATTCGTTTTTATTATCCCCATAATTTAAAATTTCAACATCGCTTGGAACAACATCAAGATTAAATTTTTTTGATAGTTTAACCTTTTCTTTCTGCAATTCCATCTTATTTCTTATTCTTCCGCTTTTTAATTCATTTGTAATTTCTTCATAGAAATCCATAACTGGTATCTAAATTATAAATGATTATAAATTATTATTCATATCATCATTTTTCTGCGCCATCTGCTCCCTGTATTTTTTTCTTCCAATAAACCTTATAACGTATGAAAGGGCTATGGCAATAACGATAACACCATAATCTATGTAAAGGAAATAATGTGAATCAACAATTGATTTGGGAAGTATAAATGAACCTGCAAAAATAAAAATTATTGCAAGCACAAATACAAGGTTTGATGCAATTAAATAGCCACGTGACATTCTGTACATGTTTGCACGGTTATTTTGCATGTTTCCGGGCTGTGGGCCAAGACGGTTAATATACGGTGACAGTAATGATAAATAAATTATTAATGGAACCTCATCATTCATAAAATCGCATACACCAATTAAACTGTCACCTGAAATGGTAATTGTTCCAACCTTTGTGCCATCTGAAAGCAGATTTGAAACGCGGTTCATTCCGTCGGAGCTGAATGCAGTTATTGAATAATTTCTACCATTGTAATTCATCCTGAGCCCGCGTGAAATTGAACCCATGTCCATATCATTTTGCATTATCTTATATACACCGCCGGTTCTCTGTATTGATATTGTCTGCTGACCGGTAATTTCCACAGCTCTTGAACCGAGGCTGCCCTGAACTGTATTTACTGAATAGACCTCGTTACCGTCCTGATAAATTTTTCCGCCCCTAAATTCATACTGCACGCTTAATTATTTAAATATATTATATTATGTTTTCTATTATAAAATAATAACATTATTTTAATGCAATAAAATTTTTTTAAATTACTGTGATTTTTTATCTGCCTCCTTTGCCTTTTTTGTTCTTGAATATGTACGTGATTTTTCTGTTGTCAGCATTGATATATTGTTATTTAATATATATCTGTATTTTTCAAGAAGGCCTTTAAAAAGTTCATGCTCCTTTTCATAGCTATCTATAATATCCTTGTTGTTTTTATCCTCCAGCTGCAGTGTCTTTATCTGGTATGAAAGATCATCATTTTTATCCTGCAAATCCTTTAAAATTGAATTTAATTTTTTGTTTTCCTCCATTAAATCATTAAATTTTTTTTGTATTGAATTTATATCACTGTTTAATGATGCGATTTTAATATCCCGATCATGCAACTCCGATTTTAAATCCTGTATCTGGTTTCCGGATTCTGAAAGCCTGTTATTCAAATCATTAATTTCATCCTTATAATGCTGTGTCTGTGCGTTAAAACTCTCAATTTCCTCTGTAAATTTATCCTTTAAATCGGAAAGCGCAGATATCTGGTCCTTTAAATCTGCCTGTGATTTTGCGTATTTTTCTATCTCAGAATCCTTTCCCATAATTGTATCATTAAGCTTTGAATTTTCATTTTCAAGCTGTGTTATCTTTTCCTTCAGCTGGCTGATCTCATTATCCTTATCCCCAAGCTCTGATTGCAGCCCCTTTAAAGTTTGTGTTAATTCCTCGTATTCCTTTTTAAGACTGGACATATGTGTTAATGATATCTGGAGTATATAATTTTTCGCATTTTATTTTAATGATAATAATAAAAATTACAATTTTTTTAAAAAATCTGTTATATGCTGGTTAAACTCTTTAGAGTCGTCAAGATAGCATGCGTGCTGCCTTCCAACATTATAAAACTCTGCCTTTTTATTGTATTTTAACAGCAGCTCATAATTATTCTGTGGTGAAACGGCATCGTTTTTGCCCCACATTAACAGCATTGGCTTGCCTGAGATATTATTTAATTTTTCCTCATACTGTGAAACACCAACAGCACCGCTGAGTACAAGGCCATCAACCATATCAGGATAATTTACTGCAAAGCCAACAACAGCCTCACCACCCATGGATGCACCAAGAATTATTGCACTCTTAATTTTTAGTGCTGTCATAAATTTGTTAATAAATTCTGATAATGATATGCTAAGATTTGCAGATTTGCCGAAACCCGGGAAATCCACAGATATTGCGTGAAAACCAGAATTTGCAACGGCATCTATTGTGCCGGTTTCCTCGTATGTCCTGCAGTTAAATCTTGCCCCATGAAACATTAAAAAGGGCTTTCCAGATCCGCTTTCAATATAATGTATGCTTGCACCATCCACATCAATAAATTTATCCTCTAACATATATTCTATAATTATTAGCTATTAATTAAACGTTTTCAATTTTTTATGTATTTTATTTAAAATGAAATAATTAATTCTGTCATACATTGAATGACAGAAAAATAAGAAAATTCAAATCCACATATCACCCTCCTTTAGATGGTCTATAAATTCTTTTGGTATACCCCTAGAAACAAGGTGATATTTATTTGGGATAACCTCCATGGATACAGCTGCGTCTATTATATCCTTAAGGCCAACGTATTTTATACCCTTTAACGAGCTTGTACCGAACATCCATGGCGGTATGTCAAAATAATTGCTCAGCCTTCCCGGTATGGCAGGCCTGAGTATTGTGTTTAATTTTTTTGAAATATTTTCATTGTAATACCATTTTTTAAAGAGCAGGCTGTAATCATACTTTGGCTCATAAACCTTCCATTCTATGCCATACTTTTTCTCGATGCCTAAATAAATGGCATTGCCCCCGAAGTCATCAACTGTAGTTTTTGGTGGCTCCTCCTCCATGCCTGTTACAGAATTAACCACCCTTACGGGCACCCTGTTATACCTTGCCATTGCATCGTTGATTATATTTTCAAGGCTTATTATCTCATTTTCATCCAGGCCTGCATCATTTTCAAGCTGCTGGGATATATCCATGAAATAATCTATGGAATTATCTGCTGGTGAATTAATGAGTTTTAAATAGTAATAATATCTTTCACCACTCATATTATCCCAAATACAATAAACTAATGAGAATATATAATATTATCGGTATGAAACTTTAATTTTTTATTCACTTAATACCGGTAAAAGATAAATAAAAATACAAATCGGGCATATAGATTTATAATGCGTTATAGGTTAAATGATTACTCCATAATATTTAGGAATGTCAGGGGGCTGTGGCATCTCATTACAGCGGTTGTTGCAGCATCCATTCTGTTTGCATACTTTAGTGTGTTAATACCGCTTTATATCGGTGATGCGGTAAATTCAATGAAGGAAAAAAATTTTATGGGAATCTATCATTTCTCCATCCTAATATTATTTGTATCGGCACTTGTATCATTTTTTATATTTATTATTGATTATTATTCAAATAAGGTAAGCCAGAGATTTATATATAATTTAAGAAGGGAACAGTTTGAAAAGGTAATGGACAGAAATTATGAATATTTTATGCAGAATCACCCCGGCGATACATTATCAAAATTCACAATGGATATGGAAACATTACGCCGATTAATAAATATGACACTGTCAAACTTCTTCAGTGTAACATTCCTAATAATTGTTGCAGCCATAGATTTGACAAGGCTTTATTATGGTTTTACATTAATATTCTTTGCTGTAATCATTCCTGTGATCCTGTTAACTGTTAAATTACAGATATTACAGAGGCCGTACTGGAGGGGTTTAAGGTCAAAATATGGATATATGAATGATAGGTTGAACCAGAATATTGCCGGTAACAGGGTTGTCAGATCCTTTAATGCTGAGGACAGTGAAATAAATAAATTTAATTCAATAACAGATGACTACTATGGGGACTATAAAAATATTGCGGCAATAAGGTCCTTTTATGTGCCATTATCACTCTTTCTAATAAGCATGGCAACAGGTTTCATAATAATATATGGTGGCTACCGGTCTGTTTATTATAATCTTAGCATTGGTTCAATAATAGCAGCAGTCAATGTTTTTGCCATAGTGCTCAGACCGGTTAGATTTTATGGAAGGTACATATCATTCTATGAAAATGGCAGGGCCAGCCTTGAAAGGATTAATTCAATGGATTATACCCCGGAGAAAGATTTATATTCTATAAAAAACATAAATTCATATGATATAAAAATAGTTAATTTGAGTTATAATATCAATGGCAGGACCCTGCTGAAAAATATTAACATGGATATGCATGAGGGGTCAAAGATAATGATAATGGGCTTTACTGGATCCGGTAAAACAACACTTGCAAACATAATATCCGGTCTTTATAAGAATTATGATGGCCATGTTTATCTCGGTGGAAATGAATTAAGGGAAATAAACGATAAGATTCTAAGGAATACCATAGGAATAATTTCACAGGACATAACATTATTCTCCGGCACAATTAAATTTAATATAACGCTTGGCATGGAATATACAGATGATGAGATTAAAAATGCTGCCAGAATTGCAGGCATTGATGATTTTATAGAATCACTTCCAGACAAATATGGCGCACTCATTGGTGAAAGGGGCATTAACCTTTCAGGGGGCCAGAAGGAAAGAATAGCCATTGCAAGGGTGGTTATAAAAAATCCAAAAATTATTATTTTTGATGATTCCACCACAAATCTGGATGTTTACACGGAACATGAGATTATTGAGTCGCTCAAAAACTATATTATTGACAAGACTGCAATTATAATAAGCAACAAAATTTCCGCATTAAGTCTTGCAGATTTTGTAATAATAATGAAGGATGGTGCAGTAATTGATCATGGCCCAAGGGATTATGTTGAAAAGCACAGCCCCATAATGGCTCAATTTTATGAAAGCCAGGAGGTATAATTAATGTTTAATAAATACCTTATAAGATTAATAAGGCAGATGCTGGGTTACCGGAAGAATTCATTAATTATTATAATCTCAATAATAGCAACATCTGCAGTTTCAATGCTTGGCCCACTGTTTATAGGCCTTTCTGTTGATTATATACTGGATCTTAGATTCAGGCTTGTGGTTTTATTCTCAATAATTTATATTTTGGTATACTTTATTAATTATATTGCATCAAAAAAGAGGACGTTTTTTCCATGATTACGGCCCAGCAGGTTATAAAAAGCCTGCGCCAGAGCATGTTTAAAAACTTACAGTATGTGCCGCTATCATATTATGGCTAGAAACAGTCAGGCCAGATCATTAGCAGGATTACAAACGATGCTGAGACATTAAGCGAATTTTTAACATTTCAACTTCCACAGGTTGCTGCAGGTGTAATTGGCATAATTGCATCCATAATAATTATGGTTTACCTTGACCCTGTGTTAACTGCCTATGCGATTATTGTTATTCCGTTCCTTCTGGCGGTAATTGCAATTATGAGCGGAAAAATAAGATATAATTATCATGAGGTTAGAAGAAAAATAGCAGCATTAACAGGTGGTGTTTCAGAATCAATAAATGGTATAAATGCTGTTAAATCAAATGGTGCAGAGGATGTATTTGAAAGGCAGTTTGAATCGCTCAACAGGAATAATTTTAATGCAAATGTTAATGCAGTTAAATTAACATCAATTTTTTCCAGCATGATGGAGATTATTGAGGCGGCCGGAATTATCCTTGTGCTTTATATGGGTGGCATGCAGATATTATCCGGTACCATCAGCATAGGCCTTGTTGTATCCTTTGTCATATATGTTCAGGGATTTTTCACGCCCATTGTCCAGCTTTCCCAGTTTTATAACTCATACCAGTCATCATCAATTGCGGTGGAACGTATCTATAGAATAATTGATGAGCCTGCAGAGGAAAATCATTATGATGTGGATGATATCAGCTTAAAAGAGTCAATAAAACTTATTAATGTGGATTTTTCATACAATAAAACAAGGGTTTTAAAAAATATATCAATGGAGATAAAAAAGGGTGAAAAAATAGCACTTGTGGGCAGAACGGGTGCTGGAAAAACCACCATTACAAATTTAATACTAAAATTCTATCATCCAGATTCAGGATCAATTTTAATGGACAATATTGATATCTCAAGAATTAATACATATAATTACAGAAAACATTTTGGTGTGATACTTCAGGATCCCTTTCTGTTTGATGGCACCATTCTGGACAATATTAAATTTTCAAATGAAAATATTACAGAGGAGGAAATAAAAAATAAAATTAATGATCTTGGCCTCTCAGAGGTATTTTCAGGTTTAAATTTGCATGATGATATTGGCATGCATGGAAACAGGCTTTCTGAGGGGCAGAGGCAGGCGGTGTCAATTTTAAGGGCCGTTATTAAAAACCCTGATATTATAATAATGGATGAGGCCACATCTGAACTTGATTCAATCAATGAAAAAAGAATTCAGGATGCATTATTGAATTTAATGGCGGATAAGACAATGATTATAATAGCACATCATATTAAAACAATACTTCATACGGATGCTGTTTATTATCTTGATAATGGCAGCATAGTGGAATATGGAAATCCGCAGGCCCTGCTTAAAAAGGAGGGGAAGTTTTACAGGATATATAAATCAATTTACACACAAAATTAAATTAATGAAATTTTTAAAATAGCTGCTGTTACTTTTCCTTATGGTCCGGTGATGGTATTTTTACTATTTTTCCCCTGACCTTTTCCACATCATACCTCTGATCCAGTTCAGACATTTTATTTAAGAATGCATCCTCAAGATTGAAGTTCAGCTCGTTTGCCATTGCAAGGCATGTGAAAAATATATCAGATATTTCATTCTGTATCTTTTTCATTATATCAGGATTACGCCCGTTTTTAATATCAGCCTCAAAATTTAGATCGTGCCATAGAAATATCTCCATGAGTTCAGAGGATTCTATGGCAGAGTTCATTGATAAATCCTTTAATGTCTGAAATTTTTGCCAGTCCCTTTTTTCAACAAATTCCCTTGCAATTTTTTGAAGGCCCTCAATTGTTGCCATAAATTAAAAAGGCAAATATATTATTAAAACTTTGGTGGTATTATCCGGTGATTCACCGTAATTCTAAATTGGTTTAAATAAGCCATAAAATTTTAAGCGCGCGGTTATGATTTATTAAATTTCTTCAAATGCTTACATGCTGTAGTACCTATCCCGGTATTTGTAAAGCGAGACCTCCTTTGAGTCAAATACCTGTCTTACAGTTATAATTTTATATGTTTCAGAATTCATTATCTGTGATTCTCCACCATCAGTGGATATTACTATGAATTTATCAATTAATGGCTCCTTTCTTATAATATTAAAATTCCTTCTGTAAAATTCCTTCTGTGTAATATTTTCTGTGGTCTGGGTGTCCAAATCCATAATCCCAATGCTGTTTGCTGATATGGATGTAACCATATAATATTTTTTATCAAATAATATTGATCCCTTTGTAACATCAAGTATTCTTATTAAATGTGTGTATCTGAATATGTCTTTGCCATCCTTTCTCCCGGCAAGTGATTTTGTTTGCTTCATTGATGTAAAATACATGCTATTTAAAAGCTTATCTATTTTTATTGCGTCCTCCTTTCTGCCCAGATATATGTCTATGCCCTCCCTTTTATTTTCTATCCTGCTTATAAAGGAATTTGGGTTATCCCTGTTTAAATCCCTTACATACGACACAATTAGGTCTTTGGCATCATTGAGCCTGCTGTCAAATTCTGTGCTGAACGTTCTTAGCTGTATTATACCCTCATAATAAGACCCGGTAACCTTGTTGCATACAGGACAGCTTTCCTTTAAAATTTTAAGATCTATTTCAGCTGTTTTATTTACCATGCCAAGTGTTTTGCTATTTACATCTATATTTATTATGATTCTATCATCACTTAACTCCAGATTATTTATGGATTCAACATTGCCATTATCGATATTAATATGGCCAAGGGCCTGTCTTTTCAATACATTTTCAGTATCATTATAATACCATTTTTTATTTATTTTAAGTGCCCCGCATTTTGGGCATACTGTAATCTCCATTTTACTGGACTGAAGGCGGATCTGATCGGCAAGGCAGGATGAACACATACCATGTTTATATGCCTCGTTCTTTCCGCATATTATGCATTTCATCATTTTATTATTGCATAGGTGTATTTAAGCATTAATCAATTTTGGTATCATTGATTCATCTATATTATAGCATTTGTTTTCATCGCATACATTTATTTTATTATCACCTTTTTTTAAAATAAAGTAGTTCCATGGATAGTATTTTAATATAGAATTTATTGCAGATTCATTGGTTGTTTCTATCTTATACATATTTATTCTTTTAAACAATGCATTTAATGAACCTGTAAAAAATACAGGATTCCTTTTAATACTGGATGCAACAGACCTTATGCTGTTATCAATAATTTCATTGTATTCATCATGAATATATGATTCAATGATAATATCATTTAATGCTGCTGAAAAGCCTGATGGAATTGCATTATCATTGCTTTCCCTTAACCTGACCGGCAGATCTGTCAGGTATGAGTAAAAACCTCCTGATGATTTATCATGGTATTTACCTATCATTGTTTTTATGAGATCATCTGCATAATTAAGGTAAATATCATTAAATGTTGCCTCATAGAGGTATAGCAGGCCCGAGGCAAAGAACGCGTAATCATCAAGAAATCCCGGGATCTCAGATTCCCCCTGACGGTATCTGTGCATAAGCACACCATCTTTATACATTTTTGAGATGATGAAATCTGCAGCATTTTCAGCAAGATCCAGATATTCAGGTTTTTTAAAAACAATATATGCCTTTGAAAGTGCCTCTATCATCATGCCATTTATATCGGATAATATCTTGTCATCGGTATTTGGTTTTATCCTTTTATCCCTGGCCTGGTGGAGCCTTAATATATTTTCTCTAAACTTTTTATTAAAAATTTCATCGTCATTCAAATTCTGTGGAATGTAAATGATATTTTTTCCTGTTGGTCTTGAATAGGCGTCATAAAAATTACCCTGCGGTAAAACATCAACTGTTTTCATAAAATCCTCATCAACCAGATTTTTTAGTTCTGTGTAATCCCATAGATAATATTTACCCTCCTCATTCTCTGAATCCGCATCAATTGCGGTAAGAAATGCACCATTAAACATATCAGATTTAACAAAATTAAAAATTTCATCAACGGTGTTTTTATAAAGATCCCTTTTTGTTAAAGAGTAGGCAAAGCTGTATGCTGAAATTGCAAGGGCCTGGTCATATGCCATCTTTTCGAAATGCGGTATTCTCCATATTGAGTCTGTTGAGTACCTGTGAAAGCCACCACCTATTTGATCGTAAATACCTCCAAGGCGCATATTTCTTAATGTTTTTTCAACCATATTTAAAGCATTTTCATTATGATATTTTTTATAGTACTGCATTAAAAATATTAGATTCTGGAATGATGGAAACTTTGGGCTTGACCCAAAGCCGCCTGACTCGGAATCAAAATTTTTTGAAAGTGATTTATATGCATTTTCAATTAGGGATTTTATATCATAATCATTGCTTTTATTTTCACTGTTTTCATAATTTTCAATTGCCCCTATTACGGAATCAGCATTTTTTAAAAGTTCAGACCTTCTGTGCTGCCAGAGTTCCATTACACTATCGCATATCTCAATAAGGCCCGGCATGTTATTTCTGGATGTTTTTGGTATATATGTGAATGCGAATATTGGTTTTTTATCAGGGGTAAGTATCATATTTAACGGCCATCCTCCCTGGCCTGTAAGAATCTGGCTCATTGTCATGTATAAAGAATCTATGTCAGGCCGTTCCTCCCTGTCAACCTTTATGCATACAAATGTTGAGTTCATTTTTGCCGCAACATCATTATCACTAAAACTTTCCATATCCATTACATGGCACCAGTGGCATGTGGAATAACCTATGCTCAGGAAAACAGGTTTATCAAGGCTCTTTGCAAGGTTAAATGCCTCATCAGACCATGGATACCAGTCAACAGGATTATTGGCATGTTCAAGTAAATATGGGCTCTTTTCATTTTTTAAATGGTTCATGCGTGCTTATCAAAATTATATATACAAATATATTGTTTTAAATTCTGCTAACCATTTTATATAATTAATATGAATTTAACAGGATTTTAAAAGAATGCAAAAATTTTTGCTTTTAAAAATCATAATTATTAAATTTTCATATATTTAAAAAATTTAATAAAAACTATAAACTAATTATATATATTCCATGGATGGATTATGCTGTTTTAATCAGGCACGGCGAAAGCTATACGAATAGAACCGGCATACTCTCAAGGGACCTTAATAAATATGGGTTAACTGAGACCGGGGAGGAAATGGCGCGATTCACCGGTGAGCAGCTTAAAAATTTGAAATTTACAGGTATAATATCAAGTCCGGTTCTGAGGGCGGTTCAGACATCAAAAATACTGGCATCCTATGTTAACCTTGATATTACTGTTGATAACAGGGCAATAGAATCGGATTTTGGTGTTTATGATGGAAAAAGGATAATAGAGATACCAAATAAAAAAAGGGAGGAGCTTGGGATGGAGTCCTTCCAGTCCCAAATGGAAAGGATGATAGACCTTATTAATTCCTATGATGGAAGGTACATAATAGTCAGCCATGCATTTCCCATAAGATGCGCCATATGTTATTACCTTGACCTTAATGAGGAGGAGAGTTTTGGCATTGATATAAGATATGCATCCATGTCATTTATAGACGTTAAAAGAAAAAAGCCCCTTTCAATAGGGTCATTGCTTATTACAGACAGAATAAAAAAAATATTTAAATCTTAAACTGCATGGACCGGCTTTCCATGGGGGCATTTATCAGGATTCCCTATTGTCTGAAGCAGTTTTTCTATTGATGATGTGTCCATTAGATAATCTACCTTTTCAACCTGTGTGCAGGCCTTATCACTGTTAACACCGCTTCTTGTTAAAATTATTTCAAGGGTTCTATGGGCCATCATTATCTCACTATAAATCTCATTCCCATAGTCTGTAAGTGTTATCATTCCCCTTTCCTTTTTAATTATGTTTTTGGATAATAACCTGTTAATTAATTCATGTGCTGTGGGTGGTTTTATATTCATCAGACCTGCCACATCAGAAAGCCTTAAGGGTAAAGGTTTGCTATTATCGTGAATAACTACAATACAATCCCTTTCCTTTTTTGTTATATCCATAAATTAGTATTATGCTAAAATATTTAAATATTTCTTTTTTATGGGTATGCTTCATAACCGAAATTCCCCAGTAATTTAGATTTCTTAATGCCTTATGAACACCTCTTTGTTTAGACCAATATTTTCAAACAAATAATTAATTACATTTCTTTTTACGAAAACATTATAAATTTATAAACAATAAGGTATTTCACTATAGGATAATCAAATTCAAATGTGAATGTGAACGGGGGATTAAATGGTTGATAAAAGAAAGGTTAACACAAAGGATAAATGGAAGGAAAAATCATGGTATACGGTAGTTGCACCTTCATATTTTGGTGAGAAGGAAATTGCATTAACGCCCGGTTCTGATCCAAGATATATAATAAATAGAACTGTGGCCGTTCCTGTATCAGAATTTACTGGAAATTTTAAGAAATCATCATCCATGGTGCTTTTCAAGATAGATAACTGTATTGGTAAAAAATGCTCAACAGTATTCATAGGACACAAAGTAAGCGACGATGCAATAAGGAGGATGGTAAGGAGAAGAAGGGAAAGAATAGATATTATAACAGCAGTAACAACAAAGGATTTGTATAAAATCGTTGTAAAGATAGTTCTTGTTGCAGATAATAAGTTAACCGGAACAAAAAGGGCCGAGGTTAGGGCCACAGTTGTATCATACATTAGTGACAGGGCTGCAAATATGAAACTTTCCGAGCTTGCACTCTACTTAATCGGCGATGATATATACAATGATATAAGTGATGCATTAAAGGATATATATCCAATTAAAAAAATAGAAATACGCCGCTCAGAGGTTGAGGGCAAATCTGAACAGACCGTTTTAAATGAAACACCTGTTGAGCAGGAAGTGGAGAATTAAAAAAAAGATGCCGGGATGGCTCAGTTGGCAGAGCGTCGGACTCATAAGCATATGCTGAGATATCCGAAGGCCTCGGGTTCAATCCCCGATCCCGGCATACCAGCAATATTTAATTGTTAATTTTTACAATTAATGTTTTGTTTAAGGACTGCCTAAAGAATATCATCCAAAAGCTGCATGGCATTTTCCACCTGATATCTTTTGGGTTTTTCAGATGAGTTATTAATATTTGGCTGCTTATGAATGGCATACTCCCATTTTTCCCTAAGATCTATTCTACCAATGTTTTGCAGATACCTCTCACGGCAGCCACTGCAGCGCCCCATTAGAATATTTAGTGAATATTTTGGGTCAATTACCACTGACAGTTCCCATTCAAATAAATGGCCTGCAATCTCCGTGGGGTCAAAAATTAGAGGGCTATTATGTTTATACCCGCGTGATAGCATCTCCTCCACAAGTTGATTATGCCTTGATAACATTGTATTAACCTGTATGAGCTTTTCAGATGCGTACCTTCCCAAATGATTTCCTTCCCTTAAATATCCAACGGCCATATGTATTTCATTATGCTCTCCCAGCAGATGGCTGCTGCACATATATTTTGGATTAACCATCCACATTCTCATTAAAATCTTTATGCCACATATATTAAAAATATTTATTAAAAAAATCCTGATAAACTCATATATTATATAATCCGCAATTTAATAAATAATTAGGCAGGGAATTAAACTCTTAAGGCTTAAACAGGTTTTAGGTTAATTATACCACTCAAGACTTAAATATTGTTTAAGCATGCCTTACCTTGCATATAAATACTGTTAAATTAAGTAAGGGTGATGTTAATTAAAATACCTGTAAATACATATAATTATACCCCGTATGTTTTTGGAATCTCTATCAAAAATTTTTTAGTAATTATAATAGGAATTACTTTATTCGCGGTTTTAATTAAAATAAATATATACATACCTTTTATTTTTCTGATAATATACCTGTATATTTTTCTTGGCCATAAAACAGACATTTGGGTATTTTATAATTCGTTTAGAGAGAGTATCAATTATAAAACCAGCAGTATTAATCAAACAAATGATGATGGGATTTTTTTAAATGATAAAGAATTTATTTCAGCATTTGAATTAAACACCGGAAATTATTATATGAATTTAAATAAAAACAGGATAATGGGATCATTTCAGGGACTTATAGAGAATATTGATTCCGAATTAACAATAATATCCAGGCCTGTTAAATATGCAGATGGGTCATATTTTTATAAAACCTTTTTAATAATTTCATCAGGGATTATTGATATTATTAAAAATGATTCTGAGTTTATATTAAAGAATAAATTAATAATTAAAAATCAGGTTTATAACCATGAAGAAATTAGCAGGATTTTATTTTTGACAACTGAAAGGTTTTTTAAATCGTTCTTAAAAACCAATGATTATTTTGCCTCACTTCTTGATCTACATGATGCGAATTATGATCAGGATTTTCTATATAACCTCCTTATTGATAGTTTTAGTTTCCCCTGCATAGCGGTATTGAATCTAAAATCGATAAAAAATAAGGATGTGAGATTAAAAAGGATGCTTGCCGAAAGAATTTCAGAATTCAGAAATAAATCCACAAGGACTGTAAATATTAAGGACCAGATAAATTCAATTAAAAATATGCAGGATTCTAAAAAAATTTTTGATATGTATATGACCTTAATAATAGAATCGGAACACCCGGTTGACCTGAAAAATAACACCGATAATACCGTTAAGCATCTAAAATCAATGGGGCTGGAATTCAAGATTTCAGATCATTTAAAATACAGGAATTATAACCTCAGAAAATTATATGTAAATGGATATAAATATTTGATAGGGTCAAAATGTTTTTCCAGTATGGTGCCTCTCTCATTTTCTGAATATGAGAAATCATGCCCTGCAATTGCAATAAATTCCATAAATAATAAAAAATTTTACTTTAACCCGTTTAATTACCAGTCATATAATATGATAATAACTGGAGAAACAGGTTCTGGCAAGACCTTTTTCACCAAAAAAATTCTTAAATCCCTCCATGAATACTATGAAATGGCATTTATCATAGACCCCCTAAATGAGTATGATGATGGCCTTATTATTAACTCATCCAGCGGTGAATACTTAAATTTCAGTGTTGATAACTATGAGGAAAAATCCATACTTGCACTGTTTATAAGCACAATATTAAGGGATGTAAAATATCTTGATATATTAAATACACTAAATAATATAAAACCCGGAAATGATATTAAAAAAATCTTAACCGACATTAATAAATATTATTCAGGAAGTAACCATTCATCATCATTAAATTATTACATTAACAATTACATTAAAATTCCTGTGAATGCAAATAATAAAAGAATAATATTTAGGTACTCCCTTGATAGGGAGGATTTAAAAATGCTTAATTTTATTTTTATACTTGCACAGATAAATAATATGGCAAGGTCATATAATGGACATAAGCTTGTTGTAATAGATGAAAGCCACCTGCTTCTTGGCAATCCAGAAACGGCTGAAACCATAGACAATTTTATACGAAATTCCAGGCATTATGGGACATCCATTATAAATATAACACAGAATATAGATGATTTTTTTATGAATATCAGATCACATTCAATTTTTAAGAATTCAAGCCATGTATTTTTATTCCGGCAGAAGGAGTCAAAAAATTTGAATAAAATCCTAAACATAGAAATTAAAACTGAAAACCTGCCCGGAGGTACCGGTTTGGGATATTCTGAATGCTATTATTATGGAAACGACACCTTATACCGCTTAAGGATCATTTAGTTTTGCATGAAAAACATGATTTATGTTAATGATTTTTTTAAACAAATATTTATGCAGGTATTTAAAAAAGATGTTATTTCAATGTAATATTTTATGCTGTTTCTTCAACAGTTTTATTACTGCCATGTAACACGGTTATATATGAGAAAATGCATCCAAGTACCAGTATAATGAAGGAGACAATTAATGCTGAGTGGAGACCGGTAATAAACTTTGCAGATAGCCCACCGTTGAGCCTGCCAATGCCCAGAAAAACCTCAAAGGTAACATCTCTTGGTACTGTGGCGGCTGCAACAGTTATTGCAATAACATAGCTTAACAATGTGCCAATGTTTGATAGTGTTCTTAAAAGACCAGAAATTGAACCATAAAATTCCCTTGGTGTGTTTGACATAACCGCACTTGTATTTGATGGCCAGAACATTGATCCCCCAAAGCCAGTAACAAGGGAACCTGCTATAACAATATAAATTGGTGAGGATACACCAAGGAACAGGTATATTATTATACCCACGGCCATCATGGCAATGCCTGTGCCTGAAAGAATACCCGGGGGAATTCTGTCGGATAGCCTTCCCATTCTTGGTGCCAGAACGCTTGATAATAAATATCCGGGAACCAGTATAAGCGATGCATAAAATGGTGAGAAGCCCCTGACACCCTGAAGATACATTATTAATATAAAAAGAACGGCCAAAAATCCTATGGCCTGAAAGGTTGCGGCCATTAATGAATATGAAAGTTTTTTTATCCTAAATACTTTTAGCTGCATCAATGGATTTTTGGACCTTGCCTCTACCGCTATGAATGGTGCTATAAGTAATATGCCTGCCAAAACCAGTATAATATTAACTGTGTTTACACCAACGGATGCGATCTCAACAGAACCATATGATATTAGAGATAGAATAGAAACAAGTATAATAACACCGGGCACATCTATTTTTGTGCTTATTTTTTTATTGTCTTCTATGTATTTTGCGGCAATTAACCATCCAATTATGCCAATTGGAACATTAATATAAAATATATATCTCCAGCCTATAAACGTTGTTATGACCCCGCCAAGGACAATCCCCAGAACTCCGCCTATATTCCAGCCCATGCTTGTTATTCCGAAAGCCCTGCCGCGGGTACCCTGTGTAAAGTAATCGGCAATAATTGCATTGCTGTTTGCCTGAAGAATAACGGCGCCAAAACCCTGTATTACCCTTGATGAAATTAAAAATGTGACATTGGGTGCCGCACCGGCCATACCCGAGCCTAGTATAAATATGAGAAATCCAATGTTGTATATTTTTCCCCTGCCATAAATATCGCCAATTTTACCAAGCTGTGTTGTAAATGCTGCAAGCACCAGAAGATAAATTAATATGACCCATATCGTTGAAAGAAACGGTGCCTTCAAATCAACCGTCATTGTTGGCAGTGCAAGCAGGACTATTGTGGTATCTACTGCGGACATCAGTGTGCCTATAAAAACACTTATTAGTACATATGTTTTTATTTTCTCACCATTTGATTCCATAATTATTCCACTTCACGCAGTCGGGTCACTGCAGCGGGATTTTTAAATCCCAAAATTACTTATCATAATAAATTATTTATTTATAAAATTTCTGTCAAAAAGTTATTTATGAAATTGATTTAATTAGTCTATTACTGGATGTTTTTCCCTTACAAACTTATTATTATTTATATCGTTTATGGCCTCCTCAATCTGTTCACGTGTGTTCATGACAATCGGGCCATACCAGTAAACAGGTTCATTTAATGGCCTGCCAGACATTAATAAAATTTCAGATGAAACATCCGTATAAACATCTATCTCATCACCTGAAAGTGAAAATGATACTGCATTGCCTGCCATGAATGTATTTCCAGAAATTTTAATGCTGCCGCTTATAATATATATAATAACGCGGTAATTCTCAGCCGATATGTATTTTATCTGTGCCTCAGGATCCATGGATATATGGAAATATGATATGTCTTGAGTTCCACCAGAATAAATACCCTGAACTTTCATGTATTTGCCGGCAATAACCCTAACACGTATGCCGTCTCCTGAAATTTCAGGGATTTCATTTGATTTTAGGGATCTGTATACAGGAGTTGACATCTTCTGTGATGCCGGCAGGTTTATCCAAAGCTGAAATCCTGCAAGCTCTGTATCCAGAATCTTTCCCGCATTATCCTCCATATATTTTGGCATTTCCTCATGGAAGATGCCGCTCCCGGCTGTCATCCACTGAACATCACCAGGATATATTGTTCCGGAGTTGTCCTCACTGTCCCGGTGATATACCTTACCCTTAAGTGCATAGGTAACGGTTTCTATTCCACGGTGTGGGTGCCATGGAAAACCAGCAAGGTAATCATCAGGATTTTTTGAACCAAATGCATCAAGAAGCAGGAATGGATCGGTTAATTTTACTGTTTGCTGTGACCCGAATATGCGCCTTAATTTAACGCCTGCACCATCCCGGGTTTCCATACCCTCAAACATATATTCAGCAATTTTGTACATGTTATTAACATATTTTCATTATTTTAATACTTTTTCTATACGAATTTATATCAAATAAATATTTGTATATCTTCAACATTGATTATTTAACAGAATTTTTGATATTGGTGTCTCAACTTTTAATAACTGGCAATTTTAATTATTCTCCTGGCCTTTTGCACCCCTTATACTTGGAGTTGCCTAGATGTTATACCACTGTTAAAACTTCAATAATTGCATCTCATCGTACATTTTTTACATTGCATATTGTTCTTAATTAATTATCCAAACAAGCATGGAAAATGTTATTTGTATTTAACATCTGGGTGAATAAATATATGAATATCCTTCATTATCCCAATGCCAGTTATTATGTTCATTTTCAATCTACTATCAATAATTCTAGGTTACAATTTCTTCATAAATACTGTATACATAATGTTTGTTCTAAAAATAATTAATTTGATCTTGTTTCAGGAATCCATCCCCTATGGATTCTCAAAAAATTTTAAAATTGATTATTTATTAATAACTTAATATTTAATTATATAATACAGTCTTATGGTAAATTCAATAATAGGAATGGAAAAAAATGGTAAAATATACATTCCCAAAGAAATAAGAGAAAACTATGGAACAAAATTTTTTATAGTTCCATACAGGGACAAAATTATACCTTATGATATTCCTGAAAATCCAATAGAGGACCTCATAAGGCTTGGAGAAAGGTTAAGGGATATACCGATCAAAAAATTAAAAAATGATATAAATGAGGAGGCTTATAATGACATACGCTGATACCGACTTTTTTCTGGCAATTTTAAAAATTCTGATTGGTTAAAGGAAAATGCAGTTAAGATTATGAAAAACCATAAAATTGAAACCTCAGAGGTAACATATATTGAATTAATGCTGCTTGCCAAAAAATATGATCTGGATTTATTGAAATTAAAAAAGACGTTATGGCCATCTGCCATGAAAATAACAGTATGTATATTTTGGCCGCAGAGTATATAAAAAGTGGGGTTAATTTTTCCGATGCATTCCATTCAGCCTATTGCAATGGAGAAATAATTAGTTCTGACCACGTATATGACAAAATGGATATTAAAAGAATAAATTTAGAGGATTAATATTATCAACAATATGGTTTAAAACAATAAAATAATATTCCCATTGAAGAAGGTAGCCATATCCATCGGTATTGAATCATTTTCCATAACTGAATGTTACAAATAAAAAAATATGTATAATTAAAAAAACATATAATACATAATTACGTCTTTGATAACGCACATTTTTTAACAATAATTTGTACAAATAAAAAAAGATATAGTTATCAAAACTGGTAAACCCATATCATGTTAATGCATTATTGTATCAAGCTTTATAGAATACCAGAACCAAATATCAACATATATGCAATAAAATACTGATGATAAATATTTATTAATTTTTTTAACATCAAAAAAGGCCATAATATATACGACCTATTATTTCCATTATTTATCCTAATTTTCCAAATTTTTTGTGGTATTCAGTATAAGAGTATGCATACATTAATATGCCATTAAAGATTTAAATATTCAGCTTCAATGCTGGATGTTCTTATATTTAAAGTTTAAATAGCCTTTAGACACTCTAATGTTTAACATTATTGATTATAATATCATTAAACATTGAAATTCATAAATAATTCATATCCTCCGGAATTATAATTTAAAAGGACATTGATTAAAAATTTTTAAATATAATATTTAACTAATATATGCAATGGCTGTAACTCCAAGAAAGGGCGTTTTTATACCCAGAAGGGCAGTTTATGTAAGAAAAAGAAAGCATTCCTCAAGGGAGCGCTTTGAGCCCGGGTATATAACCAAGGAAAAGCAGAAATTAAAAAACGAAAAGGATAATATAATAAACCTTAGAAAGGCATTGAATAAATGTGGTGGAAGGAATGATTGCATCAGAAAGGTGGTAAGAAGAAGCAGAATATGCTATCATGATGTTATAGAAAGTGAGGAAAAAATAGACAGAATTTATTTAAGAAATGGTGCATATTTTCATTTAGAAAATAATAAATGGTTTTACCATAAAAAGGAATGATCAGGAATTTATGTATTTTTTTATTTCCCTTAAAAATTTTATAAAGTTCTCCCTTTTTAATGACCCGGTATTAACATTTCTTGGGCTTGGATGGTATGAGCAGTAAAGTCTGATTCCATTGATATCATAATAAAGTTCATTTCCAAATTTAACATTTTTAATGTTTATTCCCTTTTCTGATAGTATCCTTAAATAGGAATCAAAGGCTATTTTACCAAGAACCAGAACAGCCCTAAGCTTATCCATCATTTGTATTTCTCTTATAAGAAACGGCTGGCAATTTATAAGCTCATCCTTTAATGGTATGTTATCCGGTGGCGCACATTTTAATGCAAGTGTTATATACATATCATTGTATGTTAGTCCATCATCCCTGGATGTTGATGTTGGGATATTTGTAAAACCTGCCTCGTAAAGTGCCGATATCAAAAAATCGGAGCTTTTATCACCTGTAAAGATCCTGCCTGTTCTATTACCACCGTTAAATGCCGGTGCAAGACCAATCACGAGCAGTTTACCGTGAATGTCCCCATAACCTGTAACGGGCCTGCTCCAGTAAATTTCTCCAGAATACCTTCTTGGTATCTCCCGCGTCGTCCTGTATTCCACAAGCCTTGGGCATTTTCTGCAATTGATTATTTCTTCATTAAGATTCATTCTTTTATAATTCCAGCATTGCACTAAAACATTTACATAATATTAATATAAAGCAATTCATTTAAATGTTTATGAATTCACAGGAATATTATATAACAATATTTTTGGTTGCAGTAATTTTCTTCTTTATAGGGGCATGGTTTTCAAGATTCTGGTTGAGGCACCCATTCAGAAGGCCAATAGCCACAGGGCCGGATGCACTAATCGGCAAAACCGGTGAAATAAAAAATGTTCTCAAAAATAATACATATGAAATTAGCATAGATTCGCAGATCTGGCGTGCCGTTCCTGTTAATCCCGAGGATACATTTAAAAAGGGTGAAATGGCATATGTAAAGGCCATAAAAAATTTAACGGTTTATATTACAAAAATACAATAATTTTTATAATTGTTACAAATTTTTGACCATGTTCAAATATAACATTGGAATTATTGGCGGAAGCACAGCTGATGAATTTTACTGTAACATTGCCTATAAGGTTGGATATTTACTTTCCAAAAATGGATGCGCAGTGTTCTGCGGCGGAAAAACAGGCGTTATGGAGTGCGCATCGCATGGTGTTTATGATGCCGGTGGGTTTGTTGCAGGCTTTATGCCGGAATATACAAAAAATGGTGGAAATAAGTATCTTTCACTGGTTATACCTACCGGAATAGGCTATTTAAGGAACTTTCTCATTATAAGGGCAAGTGATGCATTAATTGCAATCGACGGAAAATCAGGGACAACCTCCGAGGCGGCATTTGCATTAACCGAGGGAAAAAGTGTGATATCAATAGGAAATTTAAACATTGATGTAAAAGAGGGGGATGGAAAATTAATAAGAGTTAAAACACCAGAGGAGGCTGTCGAAAGGGCCATGGACGAGGCTGGGAAATACACCTCAAAATTTGGTGAAAAATAAAATATAAAGACAATTATTCTTTTATTATATGTTTTCTCTCATATGATATGTGATGCATTAGCATAAAGAATCCAATGATATACTCTGCCATTACAGCACCAAGGAGCCTGAGATGCACAGTGAACATTTTATATGGACCCAGAAGAACGTATATTAATATTATTCCTATTAAAAATATTATTAATATGACAATTGCCGGGTTCTTATGCCTTAATTTTTCGAAATAAAACAGGCTTGGAAATGCTATAAATATTAATCCCAGTGGAAATGCCACCTCTGTAAATCCATTAATTTTTACATGGCCTATCTTATCAAACTGGAGGGATGCAATTCCTATTAAAATAATGGCAACCAGCAGTATTCCAAGTTCTATATAAAAAAGAGCTTTATTATTTCCCTTAGGTTTTTCATTTATAACCTGAGTTGATTCAACATTCTCGTCACTTGAAATATTTTCAGCCTTTATTTCATTTTCTGTGTTCTCATTATTGTCAGTCATTTATTAATCATGATTTTTTAATTATTAAATGTTTTGTATATTATTCTTTAATTTGCAAATATTAATTAATTAAAAATATATCCATGTTTATGTCTATTGAAAATGATATTGCCAGTGAAATGTACAGTTTTGGCATAGGCAACACACCACTTATAAAGCTGGATGATAATTTATACGCAAAGGCCGAATTTTGCAATAAATTCGGATCAATTAAATCAAGGGCAGCATTTTTTATGATAGATTATGCACTAAAAACCGGCATAATAAATAGGGATACAATTATTGTTGAGGCCTCATCTGGAAATACAGGAATAGCAGTGGCAGGTATATCAAATTTATTTGGGCTTAAGAGTAAAATAATAATACCGGAGGGTGCTAGTAATGGTACAAAAGATTATTTAAAATCTCTTGGATCAGATTTGATACTTACAAAGGGAAACAGCACAGAGGCCTCCATTGAATATGCCAGATCAATCGTTGAATCCGATCCCGGAAGATACTTTAGGTTAAACCAGCACGGAAATGACCTTAATTCAGATGCACATTATTACACAACAGCACCAGAAATTAAAAATGAAATAATTAACGTTGATTTTCTGGTTGCTGGAATTGGCACAGGCGGTACCATTACAGGAATTTCAAGATATTTGAAGGAGAATGGAAATACAAAAACAGTAGGAATAATTCCTGATTCCGGATCGCATATTTTTGGCCTCAGGAATCCGTTTATTTCAAATAATAAGTGGATACTTGATAAATATATGAAATATATTGATGATGTTAAAGAATTAAATGAAAAATATGCATATTATGGTGTTAGGGAACTTATGGATAAACAGCGTTTATTTTGTAGGCCCCTCATCGGGTGCTAATTATTATGTTTCAAAAGAATTAAGCGATATGTTTCCTGATAAAAATGTTGTAACAGTGTTTCCTGATAGCGGTAAAAAATATATGGAAATTTACAGGGAGAAAAATATATTTACTCATTAAATTTTGGGGTTTTTTTGTTTAGAAAGCTCTCTATGCCCATTTTCGCATTTTTTGTGTTAAATAATTCAGCAAAATATTTTGATTCATCATAAAATGAGGATTCCATCATCAATTTTTTGATATTTATTATGGCCTCACGGGATTTTTTATAAAGATCAACTGCAAGTTCAATGGCCCTCTCCATCGGATTATCTGAAATTTCTGCAATTATGCCGTACCTCACTGCATCATCGGCATTAAAGGTTTTACCTGTCATGATTATGTATTCAGAATTTGCCCTTCCTGCAATTTTTTTTAGGCGCTGGGTTCCCCCCCAGCCCGGAAGTATTCCAAGATTAACTTCCGGAAATCCCCATTTTAATTTCGGCCCTCCTATTCTAAAATCTGTTGATAATGCAAGCTCAAGACCGCCACCAAGTGTGTATCCATTAAGTACGGAAATGACCGGCATGGGAAAAGACTCAATTTCATCAAGTATCTCATGCCCCTTCATGCTCAGATTAAATGCCTCTGTATCCTTCATGCCAACGAAATTGTTTATATTTGCACCCGCAGAGAAGGCACGGTTATTTCCTGTTATAATGTTTATCTTATTATTTTTAAGCAGGTTTTTAACAGATTCCAGCCTTGAAATATCAAGTGGATTAAGTCCGCCATCATCCATTTTTATTACATTATACTCATCAAACTCTTCATTATTTATCATATTTATAAAACCCCTCACCTGTTTTTCTACCAAGTTTTCCGGCATAAACCATATTTCTCAACGTGACTGGTGGCTTAAACCTTTCATAGCCAAGGTCATTATATAATACATTGAGTATATCATAAACAACATCGTTGCCTATAAAATCAGATAATTCAAGCGGGCCCATGGGATGGTTCATTCCAAGCTTCATTATTGTATCTATTCCGGCCGCATCTGATATGCCCTCCTCAAGTGATATAATTGCCTCCCTGATTAATGCCATCAGAACCCTGTTTGAAATAAAACCGGGAAAATCCTTAACCATAACCGGGGTTTTTCCAAGTGATTTTGAAATATCCATAACCCTTTTTATTGTATCACCATCAGTATCGTATCCTGAAACAACCTCGATTAACTTCATTATTACTGGAGGATTAAAAAAGTGCATGCCAATAAATTTTTTTGGATTCGGCGCATATTTTGAGAGCATTGTAATTGATATTGATGATGTGTTTGTTGCAACAATGGCATTCTGATTTTTAATTTTATGCAAAACCTCACTTTTAATTTCAGGTTTTTCTATTACAGCCTCCACATAAAATTCTGAGTCATATGCAGTGAAATTTGTATCATATAATATTCTTTCTGATACCCTTTCAGGTTCCTTTATTATGCCCTTCTCTGATAATTTCTTAAGTGATGCGTTGATTGCCAGCTCTGATTTTCTAAGTATTGAGTCGGAAATATCTGAAAGTATGACATCATGTCCAAACTGTGCAAATACCTCCGCAATACCGGAACCCATGGTTCCACCACCAATTACAGTTACCCTCAATATATCATCTCCAGTGATAATGAGTGGCCACCGCCACCACCATGGCATATCGTTGCAAGGCCGGTATTCAACTTTCTTGATTTAAGTGCGTTTATAAGTGTTACTATAATTCTTGACCCGCTGTTTCCCAGTGGATGGCCTATTGCTATTGCCCCGCCATTTACATTAAACCTTTCAGGGTCTATACCCAGCTGATCACGTACTATTATGGATGCAACTGAAAATGCCTCGTTGTGCTCAACAAGATCGTAATAATCTATATTTTTCCCCTGTTTTTCCAGCAATTTTCTTGTTGCGGGTATTGGTGCCTCAACAAAGTCCCTTGGATTCATTGATGCGGAGGCAAATCCTGTGATTTTTGCTATGGGTTTTAATCCATACTCATCAACAGCCTTTTTTGATGCCAGAAGCAGGGCAGAGGCACCATCTGAAAGCTGGGATGAGCTGCCTGCCGTGAGAATCCCATTGCGATCAAATGCGGGGACAAGCTTTTCAAGGTCCTCCATGGTGGTCTTTCTTATTCCCTCATCCTTTTCAAGGTTTTTTAACGGCACAATCTCCTTTGAAAATTCACCGGATTCTGTGGCCCTTAATGCACGCTCCTGGCTTTCAACAGAGAACTCATCGGCATCCTTTCTTGTTATGCCGTACTTCCTTGCAGACCCCTCGGCGGAAACGCCCATGTGCTCATTGTACATTGCATCTATCAGACCATCAACAAGCATGGAATCCTCAACCTTGAAATTTTTGTATAAAAGCTGTTTTGGTCCCCATCTAAACTCAGAATTAAGCAACAGTGGTGATGCACTCATATTTTCCATGCCGCCTGCGATTATTATGTCGTGCTCCCCCAGGGCTATCTCCCTTGCGGCATTTTCAACTGCAAGCATTCCAGAGGCACATACAACATTTACTGTATTTTTTGTCACCTCATCCCGCAGACCTGCATAAAATGCTGCCTGGCCTGCAGGATTTTGGCCCACACCGGCCTGGATTACATTACCCATAATAACCTCCTCCACGAGGTCCTTATCTATCCTTGAATCATCTATGACGCCCTTAATTGCCACACCACCAAGTTCTGTGGCCTTTACCCTTGCCAGGGATTTTCCAAATTTCCCTATGGGCGTTCTTTTTGCCGAAACTATATAAGTATCTAACATCGAATAAGTATAATAAATACATTTATCTATTTTTTCATTAATACAAGATTAATAAATACGGCATTAAGCGAATTAAAACCCAATTTTTTATCAGATATTTATAGGCAAGATTATTAACATTTATATCATTACCTTTTTATGATGGTAGTTTTATACCTGCTGGTACCCGCAGCCATAGTATCACTGGCAATAATAATAGCCATACTTCATATGATTGCACCTGACCACTGGACCCCAATAATTTCATATGCAATAAAGAATAGATATACAAAAAAGAAGACGGGCGCTGTTTCACTTTCACTGGGAATTCTTCATGGTTTATTCTCATCTGTGCTATCATTTACCATAGTTATTTTTGGTATTCATTTTATTCCTGATATATATTTAAGGCTATTTGTGGTCTCCATATTATTATTTGTTTCATTTTATATAATAATAAACGCAAGGCATGAGGCACATGAGAACCGCATGCCAGAGCCAATTAAAAAAACCATACTTTTAACAAGTATTATCCCAGATCCGGCAATAGTGCCGGTCATACTCATGGGGCTTACATATGGCATGGGATTTATATTTAATACGATCTCCGTTTTTATAATAATTTCCGGTCTAACACTTTTTTCAATAACCATATTTTTGCATAAAATTCTTTTTAATAAAATAAACAGTTTAAGTCCACAGAAAATAGACTATCTTGTTGCATTAATCCTTCTGGTAACCGTTGTTTTTGTGATTCTTTAATATAAATACATTATCACAATTTTAAATATTTATACATTGTTTAACTCGGAAAATTAATAAACAGTTAATATATATAAACCAATGAAACTTGAATATTATTTACTGGATATGCCATTGATTGTGCCATTCAAAACTAGCTTTGGCACGGATGTGAACAGAAAGCCCCTTATTTTTAGGCTTGAACATAATGGTATTGTATCATACTCTGAATCAGTAACTGATCAGGATCCATTTTACAGCTATGAGGATAATGACACCGCACTTCATGTAATAAAAAGGTATCTGGCACAAAATATTAAGGATGTTCCTGATCCTGAGGAATTTCTAACAAGATCATCAAACATAAAAGGCCATAATATGGCAAAGGCTGCACTTGAAATGCTTTTATATGATTACAGGGCAAGGGAGATGGGAAAACCGTTGCATGAATTCCTTGGTGATAGCCGTGGGTATGCAAACGTTGGAATTTCAATAGGCATGGACGATATAAATAAAATGATAAAAAGAATAGATGATGCATTAAAATTAAAATATAAGAGAATAAAGGTAAAAATAATGAAGGGTGAGGAGTTAAAAATAGTTTCTGCCATAAGGGACGTATACCCTGATATAAATTTAAGCGTTGATGCAAATTCTGATTACACTGAAAAGGACTTTGAATTACTTAAAAAACTTGATAAATTCAATCTGGTGTATATAGAGCAGCCATTATATCATGATGATTTAATATACCATGCAAGACTTGCAAGGGAGATATCAACCCCAATATGCCTTGATGAATCAATAACATCCCCTGAAAAGGCACAGAAAGCATTTGACATTGGCGCATGCAGCGTGATCAATATAAAACCTGGAAGGGTATCAGGACTTACCAATTCATTAAAAATTGCAAGAATTGCCAGGGAAAATAATGGCCATGTCTGGATCGGTGGAATGCTTGAAACAGGGGTTGGCAGATCATATAACATCGCAATGGCGTCAAATAAGCTCATAGACTATCCCGGTGATACATCACCAAACAGCAAATATTACATAAGGGACATTGTTAAAAATCCATATAATATGGAGGACGGCATAATAAAGGATTATAATGGCGCAGGCAATGGGATAGAAATAGATGAGGAATTAATTAATAAGTATGCTGTTGAAAGGGGTGTTATATTTTGAATCCGCTTGAATATATGGAAAAAAATAAAAAAAATATGATAAATGACCTTAGAACTGTTGTTGAATTTGAAACCCCATCATATAATAAAAAACTTCTTGATAAATTTGTGGACTTTATTTCAGGATATTTGGAGGAAAACCTCAAATGTGTACCGGAAATTATAAAATCTGATAACACCGGGAATGATATTAAATGCACACTTGGCAGCGGAAAAAAAATACTTTTATTAACACATTATGATACTGTTTTTTCAGAGGGAACATTAAAGGAAAGGCCATTCAGAATTGAGGGTGAAAAGGCATACGGTCCCGGCATATTTGACATGAAGGCCGGAATAATACAGACATTATATGCACTTAAATACATTGTTGAGCATTCTGAATTTAATAGGCAAATCGTTCTTTTAATGACATCTGACGAGGAAATAGAAAGTGGCTTTTCAAAGGATATAATTATAGAAAATGCCAGGAATGCAGAATATGTTCTGGTTATGGAACCATCATTAAATGGAAAGCTTAAAACGGAAAGAATGGGTGTTGGCACAGTAAAACTAACAGTGCATGGAAAATCATCGCATGCCGGCCTTGATCCGGAAAAGGGAGTAAATGCAATTATAGAGGCTGCCAATATAATAATGGAGGTAAAAAAATCAGGTATAGCTGGAATAAATTTTGATGTCATAAGAGGGGGCACGAGGTCAAATGTTATACCAGATCTTTGCATTGCAGAGGCAGATCTGAGATTCAGATCAGAACGCATGGTGTCTGATATTAAAAATCTGATTGAAAATATAAAACCTGTAAATCCACTGGCAAAAATAGAAACAGAATACAATATAAGGCCACCAATGATAAAAACGCTCAAATCACAGGAGCTGTTCATGAGGGCAAGGAAAATTGCACATGAAAAATTAAATATGAATCTTGAGGAAACATCTGTTGCCGGTGGCAGCGATGGCAATTTTTGTTCATACTATGCCCCTGTTCTGGATGGGCTTGGTGCAGTTGGTGACGGTGCCCACTCTGAAAATGAATTTATATACATTAATTCAATGCCCGAGCGTGCAGCCCTTTTATATTATTTAATTAATGACCTTTGAAATAAATTTTATTCAAATTATAATTTAATATAAATTTAAAAAATAAATTTCAAATTATTGCAAGAACCCCAAAGAATACAACAAATATAAGGCTTAACCAGTAAAATATTCTTGTTAATTTTTTCATATAAAATTTTCCCATTATTTTCCTGTTTTGACCAATAATGCCCATTATCACACCAGGGCCTATCAGAACAAAAACAAAGATGACGAGCAGGTAAAGAACTGAATTAATTAACATATCTGCAGGCAGTATCATTCCGGCTATAACTGCAGGAAGGCTTTCCAGAACATAAACGGTGAAAACATGCTTTTTATTTATGTTTAATGACTCAACAACCCCCCATGCACTGCCCATGGATATTACTATTAGGGCAATAAATCCTGCTGCAATTAAACCTATTCCAAATAGATATGGGGAGAAAGACCCGGCAACTGCGTCAAGCGCAACTGAAAGCTGTGATGCTGAGGCAAAATCTGTGGTTTTTGGCACCCCTGAAAATACCATCTCCACTATTACCATGAGCAGTTCTGAAACTATTGCACCAAATAACGTTTCACGTTTCATTGATTTTAACGCCGCCCGGTCTATTTCATCACTCCTTGTATTGTTTATATCAATATATGAGTTCTTAACATACCTGACCTTATTTGCCGTGGCTGATGCCTGAAAAAACAGCATAAATGGCATTATGACCGCACCAACATTTACTGCCAGAATAAATATGTAGGAGTATCCTGGTGAAAAGTATACCGGGGATGAATTAATAAAACCACGCAGGAACAGGTCAACAATGAAGGCCACTATAAGCACCAGTGTTATTGGTATTAAGATTTTTTCTGTTTTTCTGTATCCGTGTCTGGAAACAACGAATAAATGAACCACATATATAACCGGAAGTGAAATTAATATTGGTATGCCCATCAGGTTTAATCCTATGGCTATGCCCATATATTCTATTGCATATGTTACAACATCTGTAAGTGCCATTGGAAATGACATAATAACAGATACTTTTTTTGAATAATTCTCACGTATGACATCACCAAGTCCCTTGGATGTTGCTATGCCTATCCTCCCTGATATCTCCTGGACAAAATATAATGGAAGTATCATGAGAATCATGAACCATATTAATCCGTATTTAAAAATGGCACCTGTTTCTGCAGCCCCTATTGTACTGCTTGCGTCCATATCAGCAATCATAACAAGCCATGCGGGACCAAAGAAGCGAAGGTAGAACCTTAACCTGCTCTTTCTGGATCTTAGGTTTAAATCTGATTCCTCATTCATATGATGTCACTAGCCTGAAGGAGCCTGCAAGTTTTTCTGGTATTTTAAATTCATTATTACCTGATATAACTATGCTCCTACCATCCCTGTAGAAGGTTAAGTTCTGACCGGGAAGGATCGATGCATCTGCAAATTTCTTCAGAAGGTTATTTTCCTCATATATAATTCTTGAAAGTTTGTATCTTCCCTCTGGAACCTGATTAATGCTAAATTCCATGATATTTGGGTTTTCTTTAATGTTTATGGGATTTCCATGAGGGCATCTATCAGGATTTCCAAGGTTCTTCCTGAGCTTATTAAAATGTAAATCATCTATTGAATGCTCTATATCCATAACAGCATCATGGGATTCCTCCCATGGTACATCGAGCATTTTTACGGCAAATACCTCGGATATTCTGTGCCTGCTCATTATTGGTGCGGCCAGGTCAAGTCCATATGTTGTTAAATATATCTTTCTGTTAAACTTTTTAATAATGTTTTTAGCCTCAAGCTTGTTTAAATACTCAGAAACTGTTGGCATGGAGACATTTAAATCGGAGCTTATTCCTATTTCGTTGGCACTACCAAATGCCTCTATGAGGGTGTAAATTGTTTTTATATAATCCTCCTCATTATTTCTAAAATCCATGCAACAATATTAGGTATACCTAAATAAATTTATCTAAAGTTGAAGTAACTAAAATATAAACATCTGATGTAATTTTATGAATTCAACTTTTGCATGCATTAAGAATTTTTAGTGTTTCAAAAATTATAAAAATTGATGATAATTATGTTTATTCTAAAGGCTTAAAGCCATATATTATCAATATATGTTACCAGATATATTTGGTCAGACAGCATTTTTTTCAAGTATTCTGTTTGGTATATCACGGTTTAACAGTGAAGATATTATAATGCTAAATATTATAGGAATCATTAAGATGTATATTATTGACTGGTTCCAGCCTATTATGTAAACGAGTGAAAGTAAAGATGTTGGCATTATTATGTTGCCAATCCACATAAAGGCATAACCGTATGTGCTTGCAGTCGCCCTAACTCTTGTTGGGAACATGTCGTTTACGTAAAATGGCCATGCAGCCCACTGTGATAATAAAAAGAAAATAAATACAATATTAAATAGCAGTACATAATAATATGATGTTGATAATATTATTCCGGCAACGGAAATTGATGTTATAAACATGAATACTGCCATGACGTTTCTTCTGCCTATTTTATTGCCAAGATATGCTGCAAATATGTATCCAATAATACCTATGCCAAAGGATATAAATTCAAAGGATAATGTGTCAAGGAATGCTATGTGTTTTATTTCAACGTAATATATTGGCAATGCCACAAGAGATATTGTTGCACTTCCCGATAGTATTGCGGCATAAATTGCAATGAGTATGGATTTTCTCCTTAAATCCCTGTGGAACATTTGTACAAAGGGATTTTTTATTGCCTCCCTCAAATTGGCGCTGTATCTTGTTGTTTCCTCCTTTTTATTTTGAATATAATCATTTTTTGCCTTCCTTAAATCCATGAATCTGTCTGTTTCAGGCAGTGATTTTCTGAAATATAATATGAACAGGGCGGGCAGAACGCCTATAAAAAATACATATGTTAAATGTATATTATATAATTCAAATAGATAAACCACTGCAGCACCAAATGTCTGGCCCACAGGAAAACCCAGTGATGTTATTAGCATCTGTCTTCCACGAAGTTTGTGCGGTGCGGTCTCTGCCGTTAAGGTGAAACCCAGCGGTTCATCTGTTCCTGCACCTACAGATGTTAAACCGCGTGAAAACATAAAGGTTGGAACAGAAAAGGAAAAACCGGTTATTAAAGACCCAAATGAATATAATAAAACAGTAATCATAAATAATAATCTTCGCCCATACTTATCTGCAAGGTAACCAAAGGAGAATGCAGCTATGGCGGAAACAATAAATGCGGTATCGTTTATTATATTTATATCATTTAAATTAAAATTAAATAACGCTATCAATCCCGGTATGCTTGCAAGGAACATTTCAAAATCGAATGCAAATAATAAAACACCAAAAAATGCAGATAATATATATCTCCAATATTTTTCCATATTCTGATATTGCAATTATGTATATATTTTATTATAAAATAAATTTTGATTTAAATGCATTTTATTATTTGTTAAATAATTAGTGTATCAAATAAAAACCAGTTATTCAAACTAATTAAAATTATTTTCTTTAATATTTAGGCTTCAGTCAGTGTAATTTTTTCTGCATTAACCGTAATTTTTGTTCATTATAATTATTAATAACTACATTAATTATATAAATGATATCATAATATTAATTTATGGCAACGGTGGCAGATATCATTATAAAAACATTAGTTAATTTTGGAGTTAAGAGAATATATGCAATACCAGGAGATTCATTAAATCCAATCATCGATGCAATAAGGAGAAATAAGGATATTGAGTATGTGCAGGTTAGGCACGAGGAGGGCGGCGCATTAAGTGCATCATTTGAATCAAAATACTCCAGTAAATTATCTGCCTGCATGGGCACTTCAGGACCAGGGTCTATTCATTTATTAAATGGTTTATATGATGCAAAAATGCAGCATGTTCCAGTAATAGCATTGACAGGTCAGATTGAAACAGATTTATTGCACCATGATTATTTTCAGGAGGTTGATTTAATAAAATTATTCGATGATGTTTCTGTATTTAATGCAAGAATAGTTAATCCGAAAAATGCCCATTATTTAATATGGAGGGCATGCAGGGAGGCAATATTGAAAAAAGGCGTGGGACACATAGACATGCCTGTGGATATATTAAGGGAAAATGCAGCTGAGGAGGACCTGTCATATTATATTAATCCTGTAAGCTATAAACAAGATGGCATGGAAGAGGCAGCAAAATTAATAAATGAAAGCAAAAGGCCATTAATATTCATAGGTGGTGGTTCTAGAAATTATCATGATGAAATAAATAATTTTGCGGAAAAAATAGGTGCTCCTATAGTTTATTCACTTGATGGAAAGGGAACATTTAATGATGATGATAAAAAGGTAATGGGCGGCATAGGCCTGCTTGGAACAAGGCCATCAGTAAAGGCCATAGAAAACTGTGATTTAATGATATTCCTTGGAACAATATTTCCGTACACATCATTTTTAAAAAAGGTCAATAATATACAGGTAAATAATAATATAGATGATTTAAATAAAATTATGAAGGCAAATTATTCATATTTATGTGATATAAAATATTTTATTGATAACATAAATGTTAATGAAAAGGATGAAAAATATTACAATGAACTTCAGGATGAAAGGGAAAAATGGTTTGCTAGCCTTAATAAAATGATAAATGACAAAAGAAATCCTATAAGGGCAGAGGTATTAACAAATGAGATATCAAAAAGAATTGAGGACGACGCAATAATAATAACAGATACCGGCGATGTGACATTATGGACAAACAGATTTATTAGGGCAAAAAATAAAAATAAATTTTATTTTTCTTCATGGCTTGGAACAATGGGGTCAGGCATTCCAGGAGCAATAGGACTTGCTTTTGCATCCGGAAAAAAGGTTTACGGAATAATAGGGGATGGCAGCTTTGCAATGACATCAATGGAGTTAATAACAGCAAAAAAATATAATTTGCCTGTTAAATTAATAGTATATGATAACCATATACTTGGAATGATAAAGCTTGAGGAGGAGGTCATGGGATATCCCGAATACGGCGTTGATTTATATAATCCAGATTTTTCAAAGCTTGCGGAATCAGTAGGAATAGAGGGCATAAGGGTTAATAGTATAGAAGAGCTTGATTCTAAATTGGATGAGTTCTTTTCCCATGATGGCCCTGTTGTTCTTGATGTTATAACTGAAACAAATGAAACGCCAATGCCGCCAAAGCTTGAGTTTAAGGTTGCAGAAAAATATGTAACATCAATATTAAGGGAAAAACTGGAGCCAAAGGATTAATTTTTTTAATAATTAAATATAATAATTATATATTCTTTTAATGATTGAAATAGTTAATTTAAGTAATGAAAATAAATATAAGGCCGAAGAGTTTTTGATGAAGGAGCCATACAAAAATGCATATATTATATACGATTTAAATAATGATAATTCTGAAATAAAAATAGTTTATGAAAATGATATAATAAAGGGCATATTGGTTATATACAATGGAAATAATAAAATAATATGGTTTTATGGAAACAGGGATTCATTCAAGGCCGTTATTAATAATATAAACTATGACAAATTTATAATGATAATAGATGAAAAGAATCTTGATATTATAAAATCAAAATATAAAATAAAATATTATAATGAATATATAATGAGATTAAAAATAAAGGATTTTATTTTTAATAATGATAATAATTCAAGAAAATTAAATAATGATGATATTATTAAATATAAGGAATTTATAAACACTGCAAATATTAAAATAGATCAGGAATTCTATATAAAAAACTTTGATGTTTTTGGCTATTTCTACGAAAATAAAATTGTCTCATCAGGAATAATAGCTGCAAAATCATTTAAGGCGTATGTTTTTGGAAATATATACACGTTAATTAATTACAGGAATAGGGGTTATGCAAAATCTTTAATTTCATCAATGGTAAAATACTGCTCAAATAAAACTGAAAATATAATAATATATGTAAGATCAGATAATAATGCTGTTAATTTATATAAAAACCTTGGATTTAAAATAACAGGAAACAGAATTTTTATAGATTATAACACAAATGTAATTCCATAATTATTTAAATTAATATAATAAATTTATTTTTTATTTTAAAATTATATTTTTTTATTAAATTCTTTAAGGATATATTTATATAAAGTTTTGATTTTTCTTTACTATGAAATATGATATTATTGTTATAGGTGCCGGAATTACAGGATTAAGCTCTGCATACCATTTAAAAAGGATAATCCATCATTAAAAATACTTATTGTGGATAAATTTAAAACATTCTCACAGGGTAATACAGCAAAAAGTGCTGCTGCATTCAGGGATTTTTTCTCATTAAGAGAAAACCAGGTAATGGCATAGGCATCGATAAATTTTTATAGGCATTTGCAGAATGATTTAAACATTGATATTGGAATGAAGTTTTGCGGTTATTTATTTTTATTTGATAAAGAATACGGAAATGATTTTGTTTCAAAATATCCAAATTCAAGGATAATATACGATGATTTATCAGAATTTTTTAATATAAATATAGATAATGAGACAAAGAATATAATGGATATAGATTCAATAAAAACAGCAATACTGGATGAAAATGCAGGCATAATAGAGCCGGATTTACTATCAAAATTTTATTATAATGAATTAATTGAAATGAGTGCGGGAATACCGGGAAGCATATGGCTGGCCTTTGCATCAGGCAAAAAGGTCTACGGAATAATAGGAGATGGCAGCTTTGCAATGACATCAATGGAGTTAATAACGATGAAAAAATACAACCTGCCTGTTAAATTAATAGTGTACGATAATCATATACTCGGAATGATAAAGCTTGAGGAGGAGGTTATGGGATATCCAGAATATGGCGTCGATTTATACAATCCAGATTTTTCAAAGCTTGCTGAATCTGTGGGAATAAAAGGTATAAGGGTTAACAGTGTGTCTGAACTGGATTCCAAACTGGATGAGTTCTTTTCATATAATGGTCCTGTGGTTCTTGACGTTGTAACAGAAACAAATGAAACACCAATGCCACCAAAACTTGAATTTAAGGTTGCAGCAAAATATGTGACATCTATATTGAGGGAAAAACTTGAACCAAAAGATTAAGTGTAATTAATTTGATATTATGATGGGAATATAATTTTATTATTTTCCTAATGGAATCGGTGCGTTTATTTTAATTTAAAGACAATTTAAACCATTTTTATATTAATAAAATCTGGATAATGGATAAATAAAAATTCTAATAATGCGAGTGCCGAAACTTAGCCTAAAGGTTTAATACCGTTCCAGACAATAAAACATTATGGATATATACTCTATTGACAGGGATCTTAATGCAGAATATAAAAGAATAAATAAAATACCTGAAAAAGAAAGGAAAACAATTATCTCATTTGTCAAGGAAATAAAGATAACAGGCATAACCCAGCACAGGGAATATTTCTATTTAACAAGGCTGAGGGTCATCTACAATAATTTGCAGGATAAATTCCTAAATCCTGGCAAGGAGGATATTATCGACATGATTTTAAGGTTCAAGGAAATATACACTGATAAAACAATAATGGATTATGAAAATGTCATGAAAAGATTTTATAAATGGTACTACAAGTCATTGCCTGATTTTATGGATATTAAATTCAACCATAAATCAAGCCATGATAAAAAAATGGATTTAATAACAAGATATGACATTGAGAGATTAATAGGCGCATGCAATAACACCAGGGATAAGGCATTGGTATCATTATTATACGATTCTGGATGCAGGATCGGTGAAATATTAACCTTAAGAATGAGGGATGTAATCTTTGACGAATACGGATTAATATTAAATGTGCATGGAAAGACAGGAAATAGAAACGTGAGGATAATAGGCGATTCCATAGCATATTTAAAGGATTATTTAAAGTCAAAGGATGATAACGATGAATACCTGTTTACTGGATTGCAGAAGCAGAATATGCATAAACAAATGAAATACTATGATGCCAGGAAATTATTATTGAATTTAAAGGCCAGGACCGGAATAGACAAAAGGATATATCCACATTTGTTCAGGCATACCAGGGCTTCCATATTGGCATCCAAGGTTCCGGAATCTCCTTTGGAATCTCAAATGGGGTGGATCCATGGTTCAAAAATGACATCCATATATGTGCATTTATCAATGAGGGATCAGGACAATGCAATTTTAAAGGCCTATGGAATAAACATCAATGAGAAAAATGAAATAGAGGAAAAACCTAAGAAATGCCCGAGATGTGATTATTTAAATCCTTTAAATGCAAAGTACTGCCATAACTGCTGGCTTCCATTCGATGAGAAATTAGCTTTAGAATATGAAAATAGGGAAAGGGAAATAGAGGATAAAATAGAAAAATCTAATATAATACCAGGAATTGCAAAGAAGATGATAGAGAATGCACCGGAATCATTTAAATATAAATTAATTGAAAATGTTCTTGAGGAAATATTAAAGGATCCAGAGATGTTAAATAGATTCAGGAATGAATTGAAATAAATATATATCCGAAATTGCTTTAATCGTATGGCAAATACAAAATATCATAATTTGCATCTTGGAAAAACTTACCATATAATTAATAAAAATGATTGCAGGTACACAATCAAATCTGGGAATGCAACTATGGATGATTATACATTAAATGATTTTTATAATGATTCTTTATATGACAATTATCTTGTTGTTGTTAAAACAGAAAAGAATATTCCTGTAGGTGTAATTGAAATTATTATGGATGAAAAGTTTACTATAGAGATGATTGAAGTAGATGTAACAAGGCAGGGGACAGGCACCGGCACAAGCATGATGATAAAAGCAGAAAGCATAGCAAAACAGCTGAATTTTAAGGAAATCTATCTTGAGGCTGTGGAGAATAAGGTAGAATTTTATAAAAGCCGTGGTTTTGAGATTTATGCTGATCCTTGTTACGATGAGGACTGGGGTTTGTTGTTTCCAATGAAAAAGAAGATAGATGATAATATTTAAATAATATCATTGGATGTAATACTGTGGTAGGAATAAAAAAAATATCCATATCAATAAATGAAGAGCTTAAAAACGCAATAGATGTTTTAGCCGATGGTGAGGGTATAAGCAGGTCCAGGCTTATAGAATCTATTTTAAACAATGATAAGAATATTAAAATGACAATAAATTCAATGAGGGCAGATACTGCTTCCGGAGTTTATGCAGTTCCATCCAAAAAGACTGTGAAAGAATAATTTTATAAAAAATTTAACAGATAATTTATAGAAATCAATACTTACCAGAATTAATGCCCAAGATTTCATATATAGCTTTTTTAAGTTTTTCATCTGTAATGTTTTTATCTATTTTTTCTTTATCCGCTTTTGTTAAATTGTATTTTTTAATAAGATACTCTGCAGCTGAATAGTTGCGAAATAAGGACTCTTTTATAATTACAGATAATGGCTCTTTTGTTTCTGATGAAATCATAATAAATTATCTTATGTCTATATATAAATTTTCGCATATTTTTATAATCATAGTTTTATAATAAATCAAGCTATATTCAGTATTTTGTATATCGCATCTTTAATGCCTGGATCCATCTTCATGCCTTCTATTTTGTCCTTATCCCTGCTTGTAAGGCCATACTGTTTAATGATAGTATATGCCAGGCTATAATCAACGTAAAACGTTTCCTTGAATCTTAATGAATTCATAAGAATACATCTGAAAGTATCATATAAATTTCACTGCTTATAATAGAAGGATGAAATAGGAAAATAAGGGATCTAACCAAGTTAAGAGGTATGCTTTAGATCTAATATCTGGTACATTCCTTATTTCCGCAATCGAATCTCTCAAAAATTAATTTAATTTTCTCCTAATATACTCCCTGATCTTTATGTTGCTATTTGTTTTGTGGAAATAATACCTTAAGGCCTTCTAAATATATACGTTTATTTGTAAAATTTAGATACGTTATAAAGGAGTTTTAAAGATTGAAAGATGTTTTAGGTAGAATTATACCACTAAGTGCTTTCATTTTCAAAAGTATATAAAGAAAATACTTTTTCTATCAAAAACATAAGTAATCGGTTTATAATATTCATTTAATAATGATTCCATGCTGAGATTATCTGTTATAAATATATCCATTTGTTATATAAATCTTTATTGAACGGTTTTAAAATTTTGGAATGTAAAATGAGGAAATTTATGATATTGCAAAGTTTTTTATGCCTATAAATTATGCTATCATTTATAATGGAAAATAATAAATTCGAGCATGAGATAAGTTTGTTTTATAATGAATTGATTAACAGTAAAAAGGAATATTTACAATTATTTTCTAAACTTCAAATTCAGATAGAGGGATGGTTTAGAGGAGAATTAATGAAATATTTTGATGGCAATGTTCATGAATTGACTAATAAGAATAGAGAGGTAAAAATACCTAATCAAGAACCAGGAAAGAGAAAAAAAGCAGACTTTAAAATAAAATTAAATGGGGATTGTTGCTGGATCGAATTAAAGCATCTTTTAATAGGCAATCAAATAAATAAATAAAATTCCTTTAAACTTGACTTTTATTTCAAGAATTATAATTCTTCTTCTATTGTAAACGATATTGACAAACTAAAGAGTGCAAAACCAGACCCTGCATATATTGTGGCTTTTGTTTCAGCAAACGATGGTTCCATAACCAGCAGGGATGATTTAATAAGCATGCTTGATAGCCTTCCAGAAGAATGCAATAAAAGTACTGATAAAATAGCGGTGGATTTTGATAATGATAGTAGGTTCGGATATTTCATTTTAAATTGAGAACTTAAAATAATAAAATTTGCTTGGCCCTCTGAGTTTAATACTAGGTTCCGCTAAACTCATCAAAAGCAATTAAGAGTTTGTTTATGTATTCTTCCGGTTCTTTTTCTATACCTATCTGACCCTTAATGCCATAATCTCTTTGGCCCCAATATGGTGGAGATGTTATAGCAAGGTCTATTGAATTGCTTGGAATTCTTTTTAACTGTTCTATAACATCTCCGATTAATTATATTCTCTATTAATTATAAGATATAAATTATATAATGTTATTTTTATATTATAAAATCTGGATCCAGAGTATATAAATAAAAAAATTTAATGATGTATTGGTTAAAGCATTAAACCTTTATAATAATGCGACTGCCGGGATTTGAACCCGGGTTAGTGGCTTGGGAAGCCACTGTGATACCAGGCTACACTACAGTCGCCTACAGACCTTATTTAAAATTTATATTTAACTTTTAAGTATCAGACAGATTTATCTGCCTTCTCTTTGCTAGGTCCAGAACGGATTCCCCGATGGGGGTAATTTCACCATATTTATCTAGAAGCCCCATATTAATAAGCTTTGCCCTTTTTGATGGGTCATCATTTCTTCTCTTTTTATATGCGAGCATCTTAAGGCAGGGAAGTTCAAGATATTTTATATATTCCCGGGGTCCTATGCTTTTCAGAATATAATGCCCCTTATTTGTAAGTAAATAATATGTATGATGCTTATGCACCTCATTTGTTTTTTTAAGCTTTGCTTCAGTTCTTTTTATTGAAGAACCGGAATATTTTTCTATTAACCCCATGTTCTCAAGGCGCTCCAGATAAATATTTACATTCATTTGGGGTATGCTTGTATAAATTTTTATATTTTTTGCATAATCCAGTTTTGCCAGATTAAAATGCTGCAATACCATTAAAAGTTGATTATCAAATACAAGATTTTTAATTATTTCATCATCTTCCATGATTACACCACAGTTGAATATTAATTTATATTATAATACATTTTATATTTTATTATAAAATCATGGGATGGACTTGATTTATTATTAAATCATGGTCTATATAAAAAATGATGAGAATATTTTTTTATCATGTCATATGTTTATTTCATGTTCGTTATAATAGGTCAATTTAATTCCCCCACAAAAAGATTAAACTACTTCTGAACAATTCATGTATGGTGTTACAATGGAGGATTTAGACCCATTTGATATAGCTCTCAAGCAGCTAAAAAAGGCTGCCAGCGTGATAAATTTAGATAAACAGGCTCTTGAAATTTTAAGTTCTCCAAAGGAGATACTTGAGGTTTCCATACCTGTAAAAATGGACAGTGGAGAAACCAAGGTCTTTAAGGGCTTTAGGGTTCATTACAACAATGCCCGGGGACCAATGAAAGGTGGAATAAGGTACTATGAAAAGGAGACACTTTCAGAGGTTAAGGCCCTATCAGCATGGATGACATGGAAGACAGCCCTTCTGGACCTTCCATACGGTGGTGCCAAGGGAGGTATTGTATGCGATCCCAAAAAAATGAGCAGGGGTGAGCTTGAAAGATTAAGCAGGGGTTATATAGATGCAATTGCAAATTTCATAGGGCCGGATATAGACATACCTGCACCGGATGTTTACACAACACCGCAGATAATGGCATGGATGATGGATGAATATGAGAAGATAGTACGGCATTCAGCACCCGGTGTTATTACAGGAAAACCAGTGGAAATTGGTGGTTCACTGGGCAGGGGTGATGCCACAGCAAAGGGAGGCATGTATGTCCTAAGGGAGGCTGCAAAGTCAATAGGACTTGATCTTTCAAAGGCAAGAGTCGCCGTTCAGGGATTCGGAAATGCCGGACAGTTTGCTGTAAAATTTGTTAAAGAAATGTTTGGATCAAAGGTTGTTGCTGTATCCGATTCAATGGGCGGCATTTATTCAGAGGATGGAATAGATTTCCAGGAATTGCTTGAATATAAAGAAAAAACTGGAAAGGTGGAGGGATTTAAAAACTGCAAAACAATAACAAATGAGGAGCTTCTTGAGCTAAACGTTGATGTGCTTATACCTGCAGCAATAGAAAACCAGCTTACAGGTGCCAATGCAGATAAGGTAAAGGCCAAAATAATCCTGGAGCTTGCAAACGGTCCAACAACGCCAGAGGCTGATGAAATATTCTTTAAGAAGGGTGTGCTTTTAATGCCAGATTTTCTTTCCAATGCTGGTGGGGTAACCGTATCATACTTTGAGTGGGTACAGAACATTACTGGAGATTACTGGACTGAGGGGGAGGTTTATAAGAAACTTGATGCCAAGATGACAAAGGCCGCACAGGATGTCCTCGCAACATATAAAAAATACAATGTTGACCCAAGGACTGCTGCCTATACAATAGCAGTCAAGCGTGTTGCGGACGCAATGAAGCTTAGGGGAATCTATTAATAAAATTTTATATTTTTATTCTTTTTAATCATTTATTATTTTTAACAAAAAAAATATTTATAAGGGTTATATTAATGATAGATGATTATGACAAGAATGAGTATTTCCATAAAAAATCTCAAGGACATAGTAGATATGCTTGGTACTGTGGTTACAGAGGCTAAATTTAAAATTGGTATTTCAGGTGTTTCAGTTAATGCAGTTGACCCTGCACATGTGGCAATGGTGTCATTAGAGGTCCCAAAAACTGTATTTTCTGAATATGACGTGCCTGCGGATGAGGAAATATCAGTTGACCTTGAAAAAATAAGGTCTGTTATTAAACTAGCATCGTCTGCTGATACTGTTATAATAACAAAGGATAAAGATAAACTAAAATTTGAAATAGGGACAATAATTAAAAGCATTTCTTTAATAGATAACGATCAGATAACAAATCCCAGGGTTCCGCAGATTGCATCTGATGATTATGTTGTGTTAACAAAGGCCGATTTTGAGAAGGGACTCAGGGCAGCCGAGGATGTATCGGATGCAATAAGATTAACCCTTGATAAAAATAACTTTTATGCAAAGTCAACATCAGATGCTGATGAGAGTGAGATGATTTTGCCAAAGGACATGGTTAAGGAACTTGTATGCAATGAACCAATAAAATCATCATATCCTCTTGAATATTTGTTAAAACTTGTTAAGTCAATATCATCAAATGAGGATATCAAGATATCATTTAAAAGTGATTATCCATTAACAATAGAGTTTAATCTCGGATCTGGAAATGAAAATGCCAGAATTAAAGGGAGATTTTTGCTGGCACCAAGAATGGAATCCTGAGCGGGCACGAGGGGATTTGGACCCCTGATTTACAGCTTAGGAGGCTGTTGCCCTATCCATGCTAGGCCACGTGCCCTTGTTATTCGATATTGATACATAGCATTTAATTTTTTTGACTTTAGATATTTTTTCATAATTGGCAATTAAAATTTTTTATCATTATTTCATGATGGATTTATGATATTGCAAAGAGTCATTTTGAATTTACAGTAAAAATATTATATTATCGTTTTTCATGATTTCTGATTTGTAATTTTATGGTATAATATATTAATAACAAAAAATCTATTATTAAAAGTATTGAGCCAATAATTATACCTAATTTATGTTTTGAAACTATTGATGATATTAATTCATAAGAAATTGAAAATATTAGAAATATCGCAATATATATAGAATATTTTATTTTATCCATTTTTATCACTTTTCATTAATTTATTTTATTATTATTCTTTTTTATTTTGTAAATATAGTATATTAAAGCAAACGAATATATTATAATTATAAAAGCTCCAAGATATATACCTAAAAGCCATTTAGTTAGTATTGCAGCTACTAACTCGTAAACCATTAAAATTAGTAAAGCCATGTTAAAATACAAAGATTTTTTTATCTTTTCCATTTTATCACTGATATATTAAAGCCATTATAAGAACTATGTATTACTGATAGTGTAGCAAAAACCAAACCAACCAGTGCTTCTATAAGAGAGCCCAATGTCAGAAGTACATAAAGTTCAACAATCATGATTAATGCTATATAACCAACAATACATACTGCAAACCACCTGTTATTGGCCATAGCTATTCCTTAAGTTTTATTTATTTCCATATTTTTTATGTTATTATTTGTTAACTTCAGTATATTATTCATTGCCAATGCAATATATGAATATTCTATTCCGAATTTATTTAGTGTATTGTTATTGGAATTCATATAAGTAAATGAAATTAATTCCATACTGTTTATTAAGTTTTTCATTTCATTATTATATGTTGATTTATAATTTAATGTAAATTCATTTCCCAATAATATTTTTGATGAATTTATTGGCACAATATTTGCATATATGTATGAAATATTTTCATTGTTGTTATTGTATATTATATCACCTATTTCGACCTTGTAATCTTTAAATGTATCTGTAAATGCTATTGTATATCTTATATTGGAATTATTGTAATACTGTAATAAATAATTTGTATTGTTTGTTTTTATATAATTATATTTATGTGGTATTATATTATTATTCTTAATATCATTGTTTTCATAATTGTTTATACTGTTAATATTAGTTTTATTAATATTATTAAATGATATTATTCCATTATTTGATATGTTAAAAATGTTCATGAATGTAATATTTCATATCCTAACATAATTATTGGATGGGTTTTCATTATTAATGATGTTCCTATTATTATCAAAATTTCCTGAAAATGCCATCATAACAAACAGTAATGAAACTATTATAGGTACAATTATTATGAATCTTTGTTTCATAATATCTATATATATAGATTTCATACTATAAAAGGGTTTCTATATATTATATGCTATAATCCAAAGTAATAAAATACTATATAAAAATTATAATATAGAAAAATTAATGCGCCAAAACAATATGTGTTTGTAATTAAAAATTAATGAAGATTTTTAAATTATGCATAAAGTATTTAAACCAATAACACTTATATTCTAAACATGGAAATACTGGCAATGCCTGTTACAGATGGTATGGTTGACATGCCGGGGAAGGCCAGGGAGGTCCATATCTTTAAAATATCTGATAACAGGAATAAATGCAATCTTATTAAAAAATATAAAAATCCTGCCCTGGAGATAAAATCCGATGGTGGCCTTCCAATGCTTGAAACACTGTTTAAGTATGGTGTGAACACATTAATAGTGCCTGGAATTGGAGAGCCCGGACTTAATTTTTTGGATAATAAAATAAAGGTATATATTTCAGGCGGAGAGGAAACAGAATGCATTAAAAATTATTTATTAAATAAGCTAAAATCAACAGACAAACCAACAATATCCGATTGTTCAAAGGAATTATTAAAGAAATCGGCCAAATATAAGAATAAAATATAATTTATATTTATTAAATCACATATTTTTTATGGGAAATAAGTGGGAAATTTTATTTATATATTTATCATAATGTTTAAATGACAGCCTTTATTATTGGAAGATTTCAGCCATTTCATAAGGGGCATTTGGAAATCATAAAAACAATACTTAAGGATAATGATCATGTTATCATAGGTATCGGAAGCGCACAGTTCTCACATACACTTACAAATCCATTTACAGCAGGTGAAAGATACTTAATGATATCAAATACACTGGAGGCAAACAACATAAAAAATTTCTATATTGTACCAATAGAGGATGTAAACTCCAATCCAATGTGGGTTGCCCATGTTGAATCATTAACACCGCCATTTTCAAGGGTTTATACAAATAATCCATTGGTTAAAAGATTGTTTTATGAGAAAAAATACGAGGTCAGGAGTCTTCCCCTGCTTAACAGAAAATCATGGTCTGGAACCAGAATAAGGGAGAAGATGATCAAGGGACTGGACTGGAAGGATGATGTTCCGGAAACAGTTTATAATATAATAACAAATTGCCTTGACGGGATAAACAGAATAAGGGAACTTGCGAATACTGATGAAGACCCAATATAATAAACTATTTATTTTAAATATGAATATGAAATAAATGAATTTAAAAATGCGTTTAATAACCGCCTCATACAGGCAGAGCGATGTTACAGTGGAATTGTATGGAAGAACTGCTGATGGAAAATCTGTAACCGCTTTATATTTTGGATTTAAGCCATATTTCTATTATGTTAACCCAGATGATGAATGCATTAAAAAAATTAAGGAGAATCCTGAGTTTCTGGATATGCAGGATAAAACATTGTTTCTTGATGGCCGGAACCAGAATGTAAAAAAAATATACATAAAATCTCCCTGGAAGGTACCTGAAATGAGAAAAATATGCAGCTGTGAGGCTCTTGCTGCAGATATACCGTTCCATCACAGGTTTCTTTATGATTTTGATCTGGGTCCATCAGTAGAAATAGATGGGGAAGAATTAGACGATGAAAAAAATAATTATACGACAGATTATGTTATAAAAATAAATGAAATAAAAAATGCAGAACCATTTAATCCCGATCTTAAGATATTATCATTTGATATTGAGAATTCAATAAAATCCAAGGAAATATATGTCATTGGTTATGCAATATATTTTAATGGGTCCATAAGGCAGGGCTCCATATCATCTGATGAGGAATCCATATTAAGGAATTTTAATAAACTGATACAGGATGAGGACCCAGATATAATAACCGGATACAATATAGATGGCTATGACCTGCCCTTACTTGAAGAGAGGATGAGGGAGCATCATTTAAGCTTCAATATCGGCCGTGATTTTCTTCCACCAAGAAGAATAATGAACCAGTTCTGGAGGCTCCATGGCAGGGTTGTTGATGATGCATGGTGGGAGGTAAAAAAGGTTTTAAAGCCAAAGCATGAAAGCCTAAACTATGTTGCAAATTATCTTTTAAATGAGGGCAAGGAAAACGTTGACAGATTAAATATAGAGGATGAATGGAAGAACCGGAAGGATGATGTAATAAAATACTGCATTAAGGATGCCTACCTTGCACTGGAAATCTACAGAAAAATAAGGATACTCGACAGGAATTTATACATGTCCACGGTATCAATGCTTCCACTGGATGATGTTACAAACGGCGGCACCAGTACCTATGTGGATTCAATTTTAATTAGGAGAGCAGACAGGTTAAATATTGCTGTTCCAATGAGCGCAAGATCAGCCTCAAATGAAACCTACGAGGGTGGATATGTTCACAGCATAGAGCCGGGTTTATATGATATGGTTGTTGTTCTGGACTTTAAAAGCATGTACCCATCAATGATAATAAAGTACAATATTTGTTTTACAACATTAAGCCCTGAGGGTACAATTGTTGCACCGAACGGTGCCAGATTTCTTTCCCCAGAGGTTAAAAAAGGGCTGATTCCTCAAATACTGGAAGAATTAATGAAGGATCGAGACTCTGTAAAAAAACAGATGAAAACCGATAAGGAGAATTATGAATACCTTGATGGATTGCAGGCTGCAATAAAGGTTCTTATGAATACATTCTATGGCGTTCTGGGTACGTCATTTTACAGATTTACTAACAGGGAGATCAGCAGTGCCATCACCGCATTTGCCCGAGATACAATAACGACAATAATAAAAGAACTAGAAAATAAAAAGTTAAGGGTAATATATGGCGATACAGATTCCATTTTTATTGAGTCTGGCAAAAAAACACTTGATGAGGCAGTTAAATTTGGAAATGATTTAAGTTCAAGCATCTCTAAGGAAAATAATCTTACACTGGAATTTGAAAAAATTATGGACCCATTATTTTCACATGGGGCAAAAAAAAGATATGCAGGGAAAATTGTATACCCTGAGGATAAAAGGGGCGAAATACTTGTCAGGGGATATGAAACAAGGAGAACCGATTCATTTGATCTCCAGAGCGAGGCATTAAATAATGTATTTGAGCTTGTTCTTGACCGTAACATTGATGGGGCAAAAAAATATGCTGAGGATTTAATTAAAAAGGTTTCAAACGGCGATGTTGATATTGAAAAGCTTGTAATATCCAGAAGCGTAAAGGAATTCTCCACATATAAGAATGCAGATTCAATGGCAAATGTAAATGCTGCCAGAAAAATGATTGAACGTGGGGAAACATTTATTCCGGGAATGAAGGTTTCATGGATTGTCACAAATTCCAAAAAGACACCGCAGGAGGTTGAACCGTTTATTGACGGAATGTCATTCAATTACAGGCCGGATTATGAATATTACTCCAAGAGGTTGCAGGAAACACTTAACAGGGTTCTTGAGAGTCTGGATAAGGAGATAAAAATATTTAAGGATCCGCAGGCCAAGCTAACTGATAATTTCACTGAGGTCAGGGAGGAAAAACCAAAACAGAAAAAGAATATAGAGGATTATTTCAAATAATTTATGAATAAACTTTTTATCAATCAAATAGTTTAAATAATATAGATAAATTACTTATCCATGAAGGAGGATTTAAGATCTTTAATATTTACATCCCTTGGTCATTTTACAAACGATGGTAATTTCCTGTTATTTCCAACTTTAATAGCGTATTATAAGTTAATTCCTGGGGTCAGCGTTCCATTACTAGGTGCAATGGCAATTGTATATAATTTAATTTCAGGGTTCCTGGGTTCACCAATAGGCAGGCTTGCTGACAGGATTGATCATGATGGTTTCCTTATATTCACAGGCATTTTTATTGAGGCAACATCGGTAATGCTCTTTGGTGTTTCCTTTATAGTAAGCCATAACATAATTGATTATACCATACTTATTGCAGCCGTTCTTCTTGGCATAGGACAGGCATTTTATCATCCGATAGGCGCATCAATACTTTCATTCACATATGGGAAAAAAAGGTCACCAACAGCAATGGGTTATAATGGTTCCTTTGGAAGCATAGGCAGGGCAGTGATACCGTTTATACTTGTATATTCAATTGATTTCTTTGGTAAGGTAAATGGACTTTATATAATAGGCGTCTATACATTTGCCTCAGCCTTTATTATACTGGCAGGCCTTAGCTTTTTCAGAAGAAGCAAATATAAAATTGATGAGGGAAAGGTCACCAAAATCACCAGGGAAAAACCAAAACTCGGTGATTATAAAAAATTCTTAATTGCCCTTACGTTAATAGTATTTATAAGGTCAATATTTATGATGGGTACTGTTACATTTGTCCCAGACTATTTGGATGATGTCCTTAATTCGAAAATATTAATGGGTGATGTTGTTTCAATAAGCTTTTTAAGTGCAGTTGCCGGCCAGCCATATTTTGGGTCAATGGTAAGAAAACGCGGTGGAAGATTCACTGTGGCACTAACCACAATTTTATCAACAATATTTTTTGGCATTTTTTTAATTGTTCATACATTTGCCCTGCTAACAGTGGTTTATCTATTATATGTATTTGCTGCATTCAGTGGCTTCCCGGTGCTCCTTGGATACGTTGCACAGGTAATACCATCGGAATTCTCAACAGAGTCAAATGCGCTTATATGGAGTTTTGGAAACATAGTTGGCGGGTCAGTTGGTATAGCCATAGTAACCCTGCTTCTGTTCCTTAAGGTGACACTGTTTACCTCATTTGTATACATGCTTATATTTGCAATAATTTCCGTTATACTCCTGCCATTGCTTCCAAAAAACAAAAAGGAGTCAGACAAATTAAAAAATGCCTCTTAAAATAATTAGTATAATCTTATTTTATAATTTTTTAACCATTCTATATCACTGTTATATATATCGCGTATATCTGTCAGGCCATAGTAAATCATTGCCAGTCGCTCAAGGCCAAGACCAAAGGCCAGAACTGGATATTTTAAGCCTATTGGCCCTGTGACCTCGGGCCTGAATATGCCCGATCCACCAAGCTCAACCTCCTTTCCGTTTATTTCAACAACAACATCCATGCTGGGTTCTGTGTATGGATAATATGATGGAATAAGCCTTATTTTATTAAAACCAAGCCTTGAGTAGAATTCCCTTAAAAGCCATTTTAATGTTGACAGGTTGGCATCCCTGGCATAAACTGCACCCTCTATTTGATAAAGCTCAGAAAGGTGCTTCCAGTCAACACTTTCATGCCTGAATACCTTTTCTATTGAAAATATATACTGTGGTGGGTTTCTATTATTATACAGGTATCTTATTGTATTTACTGTTGTGTGAGTTCTCATAATAATTTTTTTGCCCTCTTCCTCAGACCATTTATAATTCCAGCCAGAATAACTTTTATAGCCATTTTCATGGACATTTTTCACCAGGTCAATTATTTCAGGATTTTCAAATTCCGGTAATCTGTCTGAATCAAGGTAAAATGTATCCTGAAGGTCACGGGCAGGGTGATCCTGTGGTATAAAAAGCATGTCCATATTCCATGCTGTGTATTCTATAAAATGTCCATGCATTTCTGTGAATCCCATTTCTGTAAATATCCTTCTTATGTTTCTTATTAGCTGTGTAAGAGGGTGAAGGCCCCCACCTGAGGCTTCCTCCGGCCTCATATTCAAATCATATGGCCTGAAAACAATATTTTTATAACTTCCAGATGTTATCATTTCGGATGTCAGCTGGCCTGAATACTGATTGCCTGTGTAACCTGAAAGAACCTTTAAGCCATTTTCATTAATGCTTATTATTCTATCAATGTTTGTTTTTTCCCTTATAAGATTTCGTTTTTTTAAAAAATCTATGATACCTGCATCAGGAACGCTGCCTGAAATTATTTCATTTATTCCCTTTTTAAGGTCTTCAACATAATCCAATAATCTGGTATCCCTGTATATTAGCTCACCATTTACAGGTTTTATTCCATATTTTGCCAGATTTGATAATGCAATTCCAAAACAATCCTTAAACATGGTTTTAATATCGCTTAATTTTGCCCTTCCAGCATTTTTTAGGTATTTATACAATTTTTCCTCAGGAAAACCATCTTTTAGATATCCCATTGCCTCGTCTGTTACAATGTAGGTTGTTTTTTTTCTCTCCGTACTTTTTATAAGATTTTTGGCAATAAGATAGGATATTGCGCTTGATATATTTCTCTGATCAAGACCATCTATAATAATTTCATATTCTGATTTTTCTCCATTTTCCTTTAAATATTTTAAAACCAGATATTCGCTGTAACTAATTCCGGTGCCCTGCATTGTATCAATATATCCTGATGATATTAAAAAATTATGAAATTATAATAACATGATTTTTTATTATTATGGGAAATTATTTAAATAATAATATACCATTAAAGTATGTGGATTACGTACCTGATACATCGGTTATTATTGACGGTCGGTTTACCTCCTTCATTAAGGATCATGAGGGTTCCAGGGTAATACTTCCCGAGGCCATGCTTGCTGAGGTTGAGCATCAGGCAAATGAGGGGAGGTCCATAGGATTCGCTGCCCTCGAGGAGCTAAAAAGGTTGAGGGAGCTTGAAAATGCTGGAAAAATTTACATAGAAATATATGGAAAAAGGCCACAGGACTGGCAGATTAGAAGGGCTCACAGTGGGGAAATTGATAATATAATAAGGGATGTGGCGCTTGAATATAACGCCACCCTTGTAACCGGGGACAACATACAGAGGGATATTGCAATAATTAAGGGTATTAATGTTGAATACCTTAAATCACTTGAAAAGGAATTTAAGACAATAGAGGAATTTTTTGAGGAGAATACAACATCTGTTCATTTGAAGGCGAATATGAAGCCATTGTTAAAAAATGGGTATCCTGGAAGCATTGTACTTGAGGAATTAAGTTACATTGTAACAAAGGAGGAGCTGGAAAGCATTGCAAGTGATATTGTTAAAAGGGGTAAATTCGAGGATGAATCATTTATAGAAATGGATATGTTCGGTGCCACTGTTATACAGCTAAAAAACATAAGAATTGTCATAACACGGCCCCCGTTTTCAGATTCACTTGAAATAACAGCGGTCAGGCCGGTTAAAAAAACAACAATAAGTGATTATAATATAGATAAAAAATTATATGAAAGGCTGGAAAACAGGGCCAACGGAATTCTTGTTGCCGGTTCCCCGGGTGCAGGCAAGAGTACCTTTGTCACTGCACTTGCTGAATTTTATGCATCAAAGAAAAAGATCGTTAAAACAATGGAAAAACCAAGGGATTTGCAGGTATGTGATAAAATAACACAGTATACAAGCCTTGAGGGGGATATGGAAAAAACCGGTGACATATTATTACTGGTAAGGGAGGATTACACAGTATTTGATGAAATGAGGGTAACATCAGATTTTAAGGTTTTTGCAGATTTAAGGCTTGCAGGGGTGGGAATGATAGGCGTTGTGCATGCCACAAAGGCCACCGATGCAATTCAGAGATTTATAGGCAGAATCGAGCTGGGCTTAATACCACAGGTTATAGATACAATACTCTTTATAGAAAGCGGTAAGATATCACAGGTATTAACCACTGAATATGTTGTAAAGGTGCCATATGGGCTTAATCAGGAGGATCTGGCCAGGCCTGTCATAGTTATTAAGGACTTCATGAAGAATAAACCGGTAAGTGAGATATACACATTCGGGGATCAGGTTGTGGTTGTTCCGGTTGGCGAGGTTCAGGGCAAAAATCCGCTTTATTCTCTTGCTGCAGGAAAAATAAAGGATGAAATATCAAAATTCCTTAACACTGAGAAGGTTTCTGTTGACCTAATTTCTGATAACCGTGCAATCATAAAAATTCCGGACACATTAATACCAAAGTTAATAGGAAAGAAGGGTGAAACAATATCGAATTTTGAAAATATATTTGGGGTAAAGCTTGATGTTGATACCCTTGATGAGGACGTAAATGTATTGCAGGATGCGGTTTTTGAAATTAAAAATAAAACAATATTCATTGATATTGGATCAAGAAATAAACCTGTCAAAATCTATGTTGACGGCATATTAATAATGCAGGCAAGATCATCATCCAAGGGAATGATAAAACTAAGAATAAACAGTGATACAGGGTCATCATTATATAAATATATAAAACAGGGCAAAAAGATTCAATATATGATATCGGATGACGAAAAGAAATAAATAAATATTATGTAATAAAATAATGATTTAAATATCATCCTATAATTTCAATTTATGTATTCATATGAAAGAACAGTGGATAAAAATGCTGAACAGGTATTTGGAGAGCTGCATAAAATTTTAAAAGAAAACAACTGGGTAATAATGTCATATATAGATGTTAAGGAGATTTTTTCTAAAATGAAGGAAAAATTAAATCCATATTATATACTGGACGTTTGCTTTCCACCAGCTGCAGTGGAGTTGATAAGGGATTCAATTGACATAGGCGCTTTTATACCATGCAAGCTTGTTTTAATAGAAAATGATGGAAAAACCAGAATTCTTATGCCGAAGCCATCAGTATTTTCAAGGGAATACCTTAATTCGGATGGAAAAATAGCAGAAAAGTATGAAAGTGCTTTAATAGAATTGATAAATAAAATTTAACCATAAACTTTAACTTACTGAATTCTAATACCGTAACGTTGATTGCAAAAAAGTCCCCGCTGATACTGGAAGGCCAGATTATAAATTCGCTATTTGGATACATAGGTCTTTTTTTTATAATCAGGTTTATAGGTCTTCAGCAGTGGGGTTTTCTAAGTTTTTCACTGGCATTCATTGGAGTTTTAAGTATTTTTTCGGATCTGGGATTTAATTCTGCCCATCTGCGGTTTATGTCCATGAATGATCCGGACAGGGCAAAATACAATGGTTCATTCCTGACATTGAAATTCATAACAACATTTGGAACAGTGCTAATAATACTTGCTGCACTATATATATGGGTTGATGTGCTTCACAGGGGTTTTCAGAGCCCGGTTGAATATTATTCAATTCTAATTTTAATACCATATTTTGCCTTTAACAGGTTAAAGGATTTTTATTACATAACTTTTAATGCAAAAATGCAGGCTGCACGTATGATGCTGCCACAGATTGTTGAGGCTGTATTCAGGAACTCCGCCTTCATTTATATGGGGTTGATGTATAAATTCAGGATTTCCATATTTATGCATGTAAGTGCTGCAATTATATTTGCAATAATATACAGTTTTTCATACTTTATCTTTTTTATTGTTTCATATTTTTTGGGCAGGCCCTGGCATATTAAAAAACCTGAAAAAACAATAATAAAAAAATACATAACCCTGGCACTGCCCCTTGCAGCCTCATCCATAATTGCAACTATAAGCGGAAATATAGACAAGGTGCTTATACAGTTTTTCTGGCATGCCTCCGCAACCGGGGCCTATGCGGCATTGCAGAGAATAACGATGCCAATAATCACATTCTCGATGGCATTGAGTGTTTTTTTCATACCATTATTAACAAGGGAGGAGACAAAAAATGGTTTTAATGATAATATATCAGTATTTGAAAGAACCATATCCCTGTTTATCCTGCCACTGGTCATAATATTTATAGCACTGAGAATTTTCGTTGCAAACCTTTGGAGCGCCAATCTTATTCCGTATTCAACACTTTTAATATTTATGTCACTGGCGAATTATCTTAATGTAATAAATTCACCGTACACATCCGGTTTAATTGTCAGGGGGCTAACAATTAACATTGGAAAAATAACCTTAATTTCAATATCTTCAAATATTATCCTTGATTTTATTTTAATTCCAAAAAGCATATTTGGAATAACATTTTTCTCACTTGGCGTTATTGGTGCCGCTGTTGCCACATTTATTGCAATGATAATTGAGGCTGTACTTTTTAGATTTTATGTTATTAAAATAGAAAAATCAAAAATAAACATGAAAATTTTCAGGCAGATAATTCCTGCATCAGTGCAGTTTATCTTTTTATACCTAGTTGCATATTATGTAAGGCCCTACAGTGTATTTTTGTTTTTAATATTTTCAATTATATCAATTGCCATATTTTTTTCTCTGTCAATAAAAATGGGAGAAATAAAAAAATCGGTTATTATTGATTTTATAAGGGAATTAAATCCATTTAAATTATCCAGAACGCTGAAAAATGAATAACTTTATATTTAATTTCTAAAATACAGGATATGGACAAAATATCAATAGACTACTTCCATAATATAGACCTTAGGGTTGGAAAGGTAATTGAATGTGAAAAGGTGGAAAAATCAAGAAGCCTTTTAAAAATAATTGTGGACCTTGGGGATGAAAAAAAACAGATAATTTCCAGCATATATGAATATTATAAACCTGAGGAAATGATAGGAAAGCAGCTGGTTATAATAAATAATCTTGAACCGGCAAAATTTATGGGCCTTGAAAGCCAGGGAATGCTTCTTGCAGTTGAGGATGATAAGGGCGTATCACTTTTAACACCGGACAGGGAGGTGGAAAGGGGTTCAAAGGTGCATTAATGCCACTCCCCGATAAGTACCGCCCGGAAAAATTCGATGATATCATACTTCCTGATGATATCAAGAATCAGATAAAAAGCTGGATGGATTCATGGATGAGACATGAGGAGACAAAAAAGGCTTTAATACTTTATGGCACCCAGGGTGTCGGTAAAACAACTCTGGCAGGCGTTATTTCAAGGTGCTATAACCTTCCATTAATAGAGATGAATGGATCAGATCAGAGGAACAGGGAAAACATGAAAAAAGTGGCATTGATGGCCGCAGAATACAGGGATTTATTTAATTATGAGCAAAATTATCCTGACAGAATAATATTAATTGATGAGGCTGATAATATATTTGAATCCAGGGACCCGGCAAAGGGCGGGGATAGCGGTGGGATTTCTGAACTGCTTGAAATTATTAAAAATACATTGAATCCGGTTATATTAACAATGAATGATTTTTATGAATTCAAGAGAAAGAGCAGTGCAAGGGAAATAATATCACTATCAATTAGCATGGAAATAACGCCTTATAAAAAAAGGAGCGAAAGAAACTATCATATTTATATACAGAAACTCCTTGAGAGGCTGAAATATATAGCATCAAATGAGAATATTAAAATAAATGATTCACAGTTAATGGAAATTATAAAAAAGGATGAGCCCGATATGAGGGCAACACTGAATGACCTGGAGCTTTACCGCGGGGGAAATAATGCAGAGGATGCATACAGGGATGAGCAGGAATCCATATACTATGTGGTTTCAAAGACATTTAAGTCCGGAAATTATAATGATATAATTAATTCTCTTTATGCAATTAATGGTGATACTGATTTTCCAGGTTTTTACATGCAGTGGCTTGCAGAAAATGCTGGCATGGAATACAAAAACCCTGAGGATCTTAAAAATATATTTGATATACTTTCACAGGCTGATATATACTATAATATGAGAATAAGGGATTATTCGCTTTCCAGCTATTCCATGGAGATTGCGGGTGGTATATCCTTTGAGGCAAATGAAAGGAATGAACACTATGTAAAATATAATTTTCCGGCCTTTATTAAAAATATGAGCTCAAGAAAGGGCAATACTGAAAGATATAACATACAAACAGTTCTGGAAAAACTTGCGTTGGTTAACCATATGCCATCAAATGAGATGGCCAAATATCTATGGTTTTATAAATTCATAAAAAAACATGATAGGAAACTGTTTTCTGATATAATAAAAATACTTGAAATAACAGATAAGGAAAAAAATGCCCTTGAATAAATATATTTTTTAGTTCAGTGTTTTTATGATTTCACTGCCCAATATCTTCTTGCATTTTTTTATGGTTCCACTTACATATTCTACCCTGCCGCCATGGTATTCTATCTTTTTAATCACGTTATTACGGTTGAACTGGTTGGCCAGGTATATCCTATAATTTTTATATCTATATTTCCTTTTAATGCCCATGGAGTAAAACAGGTATTTATCGAGTTCATCACCATTTTCCGAATATGCGAGTATGTACCTTTTCCTGTAAATTGATCCCTTCAAGGTATTTATGAATTACAATATGCTTTATTTATTTGTTTATTTTTTATTTCCTACAGGGTTGCCGTGGCCGGGACATACCATATCAGGATTAATTCTGTTTATTTTATTAAGTGATTCCATGGCATCTGCATAATTCCATGAAAATTTTTTATTCACAATCAATCCACCATGCCGTTCTATGGCAGCATCGCCTGAGAATAGTATATTGCCGGGCTTGTAAAGATATGACACACTCCCTATTGTATGCCCCGGGGTATCATAATAGTCCATAAATGGAATTTTCATATCATATACAGGTTTAATATCATTTACAGGCTCTGTTTTAAACATGGCATATATAATCTTCTGAAACATATTTGCTGGATGAAGTTTATCTGCTCCCTGAATAACCTTAAGCTCAAGCCCTGGAACATATATTACCGGTTTAAATTTGTTGTAAAGTTCCAGAAGGCCACCAATATGATCCATGTGGCTGTGAGTAATAAGTATATAATCCGGCCTTTCATTTATCTTTTCAAAAAAGCTTATAATTTTTTTTCCTGAAGACTTTGTTCCGGCATCTATGAGAATGTCCATATCCTTTTCTTTTATTAAATAACAGTTTGCAACTGTGCCATCAATTTTTTGAACATTACTGGTTATTTGCATAACCATAAAGATTTTATAAAAATTTATACTTTTATTTTATACATATAATTTTATATTACAGGCTGTTTATTACATCAGATTCGGACATTTCCCTCTTGCAGTATATGCATTTTAGGGCTAATGGATTTGCTGATATAACCTTAAACTCTGGACTTACAGGCTCACCTGCGTTTGTAATGCAATTCTGATTTGTGCATCTTACTATTCCTATAACGCTTTCTGGCAGATCGACCTTAAATTTTTCAGTTATATCATAATCCTTAATTATGCTAATTGTGGCGCTTGGGGCTATCAATGAAATCTTATCCAGTTCTATTTTTTCGAGAAATTTATTTTCAATTTTAATTACGTCTTTAAAACCCATCATATTGCTGGGCACCCTTATGCCAATGCTTACAGAGGTATTTTCAGAAATTTTTAATATATTTAACACCTTTACAGCCTTTCCTGATGGTATATGGTCTATGACCGTTCCATCCTTAATTTTTGAAATTTTTAAGGTTCTTTCCATTCTAATCACCCAGTATGATTGATATTAATGACATTCTAACCGGTATGCCGTTTGCAGCCTGCCGGAAATACTTTGCATTTTTTGTATAATCAACGGCAGGGTCAATTTCATCAACCCTTGGAAGGGGATGCATAATAATGGATCCATTCTTCATTTTATTGACCTCGTTTAATGTGATTTTATATGAACCTATGAGCTTGTAATATTCGTTTTTATCAACAAAACGTTCCTTCTGTATTCTGGTTACATATAAAACATCTGTTCCTGATATTACATCATCAAGATTATTATATGTTTCTATGTTTAGTTTATCCTTTATGCCATTATAAACATAGTTGGGCAGTGCAAGAGATGGTGGCGATACAAGATTAATTTTTACGTTATACCTTGATAGTGCAAGTATAAGCGAGTGAACTGTCCTTCCATATTTAAGATCACCAACAATTGTAATTTCCCTATCATCTATGCCGCCGGTCTCATTTCTAATAGTGTAAAGGTCTATTAATGTCTGTGTTGGATGCTCCCCTGAACCATCACCTGCATTGATTATTGGCTTTGAGGAAAACTTAGATGCAAGGAGGCTCGCACCCTCAAGTGGATGCCTGATAACTATGATATCAGAGTATGACTCAACAATTCTTATCGTGTCCGCAAGCGTTTCCCCCTTGGCAAATGATGATGTCTTTGAATCTGCCATGCTAATAACAGAGCCGCCAAGTCTTTCCATGGAAGCCTCAAAGGAAAGCCGGGTTCTTGTGCTTGGTTCATAGAACAATGTGGCAAGAATTTTGGATTTCATGGGAGATGTCCTTAGAACCTCATCCATATGTCCGGAAATATAATCTGCCTTTTCAAAAATGGCATTTATATCATCATCCTCCAGGTCTGCAATTGAGATTAGACTTTTATTTTTTAACATTTAAATTGTAATCGTTTATAATTTCATTAAGTTTTTGTTTCCATCTTATTGTTTGGGGGGAACAAAAGTTTTTAAATGATTAATAAATTAATAAGGCATGGAAAACCTTGAAAATACTGTAAAAAAATACTATACAGCGGTTGATGCAAATGACCTTGATACGTTATTTTCAATATTCGATGAGAATATTGTATACGAACGTCCAGGGTATCCACCAATAAGTGGAATGGAAAATTTCAAGAAATTTTATGAGGATACAAGGATAATTTCTGAGGGGCATCATACAATAAATAATATAATTGTCAGTGAGCCATATGTAATAGTTGAGGGAGAATTCCATGGAAAATTAAAGGACGGCAGTGATTCATATACAAAATTTGCAGATATATACACATTCAGGAATGGAAAGGCCATAAGAAGGCATACATATTTTGACGGACAAAATGTGTGACATCATTCCCTGCAGTTATCGGGATCTTCCCACATCAGGGTTTAAGGTTAAAAAACTATCTTATTAATAAGATGAACCAGCCTTATTATATCCAGAGACCATAGATTAAATACATTCTCCTCTGAGTAGCTATAAAATCCATATGGGTGAAGAACCCTTGAATAATCAGCATATATTTTCCCCAAATCACGTGTATCTGCACCGGTGTAATAGCCAAGAAGGCCTATAATTGCACCGGCCTTGGGAAGTGAAATTACAAATCTTGTGGCCTTTTTTTCACATTTTGCACACTTTTCGTTTATTGTAATGGCATAGTCCTTTTCAATTTCATTAATTGGATAGGAATAATTTTTAAAATGCTTTGAATGTATTCCGCATAGTGGAATTCCGGTTGAATAAATAGAGCTGGACCTGGCCATAAAATTTTTGCCAAAATAATGGTTAAGCCTGCCGGTAAACTGTGTGATGCTATATATTGTGAACTTGTTATCTATTAAAACATGCCAGTCACGGTTAATAATGGCCTGCTCATATGGATTATATTCCATGTCCATGCATGAAATGATTTTTAACAACGATAATCTTTCAAGAAAAAACCTGCTGTTTTCAAATGCGGCGCTTAAAAGCCCATTTTTTGCACTTATATATCCCTGCTTTAGGGCTATTATTGCATCATATTTTGCGGGTGTGCCAAATTTTGTATTAATTGCTGAAATTTCAGAATTTAGTATGACCTCTGTAATGTTTTCAAAATTTTCCTGAACCCTTTTATTTTCTATTAAATAGGAAAGAAGCGAGAAATTACCATATTTTTTTAAAAATGAGAAATTTATCTCCTTTTTTGAAAAATTTCTAGCCATTGATAAGTAATTATATTATCAAATTTAAATTAATGCAATTAAAAATGTTCTAATATAATAAAAATTAAACAGTTTCAATGTATCCTGATATACAAATGGATAATATTAAATATTGATTATATGATTTATAAATAATGAGAGATGACTTTAAAATAGTTAAAATATGCCCGCAGTGCGGCTCCATGAAGGTTAACTGGATAAATGGTGGCATTGGCGGGCCGGTTTATAAATGTGATGACTGCAATTATGTTGGCACGTTCATACTTGAGGTATACTTTAAGGATGTGCCAAAATTCCAGAAGGAGCTTAATAAAAACAAATATTAAAATTAACAATAAAAAAATTATTAATATGAATGAGTATATAGTTCTATGGATTCAGCGATTCATGGATTTCACAAAATGTCTGTTGAGGAAAGAATTAGAATAGTCTCTGAATTTTCATCGCTCTCCAAGGAGGAAACAGAAGTTTTATCCCATGAGGATTCCATTAAAGACCTGCAAAACATGATAGAAAATACCATATCAACAATAGGATTTCCCGTGGGAATAGCAACCAATTTCAGAATTAATGGACGGGATTATTTAATACCAATGAGCATTGAGGAGCCTTCAGTGGTTGCTGCATGCTCCAATGGTGCAAGAATGGCCAGACCCCTTGGTGGATTTACTGCATTTGCCTCAGATCCTGTAATGCGTGGTGAATTACAGATTTATAACTTAAAGGACCCGGGGCTTGCGGTGATTAATATATTAAGCCATAAAAATGAGATACTTGAAATGGCAAACTCAAGATCAAAAACACTAAGTTCAATGAATGCCGGTGCCAGGGATATAAAAATTTTTATGCAGGATGATTATATAATAATGCATTTAATTATAGATGTAAGGGATGCAATGGGTGCAAATATAATAAATACAATGCTTGAATTTATTGCACCATATATAGAGAGTATCACAGGGGGCAAAATTAACCTCAGAATTATGAGTAACCTTACTACAGAAAGGGTTGCATATTCACATGCAGTGTTTAGCAGGGATCTTCTTGGTGGGGATGAAATAGTTGATAGAATAATTATGGCATCTCATATGGCAAAAGCGGATATATACCGTGCGGTAACCCATAATAAGGGCATAATGAATGGCATTGACGCTGTTTTACTTGCAACAATGAATGATTTCAGGGCACAGGAGGCAAATGCACACGCCTATGCATCCATGGATGGTTATAAACCATTAACAGATTATTATAAGGACGAAAATGGTAATCTGGTTGGAACCATTAAAATACCGGTGGCTGTTGGAACCATTGGAGGCGCAACAAAAACCTCAAAAAAAGCCTCATTATTCTTAAGGATATTAAATGTTAGGGATTCCAGGGAATTTGCATGTGTTCTGGCCTCTGTTGGACTGGCACAGAATCTTGCAGCATTGAGGGCATTGTCCGATGAGGGAATACAGCAGGGGCATATGAAGCTGCACGCTAGAAATGTTGCCATTGCTGCCGGTGCAACAGAGAAAAATATTGATTATATTGTTAATGAAATGATAAAGAATAAAAGCATAAGTTATTCCAGTGCAAAAGAGTTAATAAATAAATATAATGGTGGTAACTAATGGAAAATTTAGATGAATTAATAGAGAATGGGGATAAGGCCATGGGAAAGGAAAAATACATGGATGCTGTTAGATATTATACACAGGCGTACAATGGAATGACAGATGCCAGTGATGAAAAGGCAGAGATATGCTATAAATTATCACAGGCATATTTTGCGCTGGAGCCTAAAAATACAGAAAATCCATTAAAATATGCACAGGAATCCCTTGATATACATAATAAGTTAAACGAAGATGATATGAAAATTATGGATTTAATGAATATAGGCTATATAAATCTCGATTCAGGAAAAAGGGATGATGCAATTAAATATTTTGAAGAGGCAATAAAAATAGCTGAGGGATTAAAGGAGGGACAGTTAATAGCCATGGCCTACAATGCCAAGGCTGAGGCCCTATCATCAACAAAAGGCGGCTATAAGGAGGCGCTTGATATTTATAATAAGGTTATAGAAATGACAGAAAGTTCAGGTGACTGGGAGAATTATTTTGAGGCTGTTTATGGAAAAATAAACATATTAAGATCAACAGATATTGATGAAGCATTCAGTCTTGCAAAGGAATCCCTGGACAAAATTGATAAAATAATGGATGAAATTAAAACCAAAAAGGACAAAAAGGAGTTTAAGTCAAGTCTTTCATATATTTATGATGCTGCATCTGACATAGCCATGGAGCTTGAAAATATAGATGAGGCCATGAAAATTGCCGCAAGATCAAAGGAGTAAAAATGGAAAGAAAGTATTTTGATTCAACATTTGGTAAAATATCATATTTAACCAGGGACGGCGAATATCCAGTATATTTCCTGCATGGATTTGGCAGTACTGGAAATGTGTGGCTAAAAACAGATGAATACATTAATAAAAAAATAATGCCATTCTATATTGATCTGCTTGGCCACGGACACTCTGATAAACCTGATATACAGTATACAGTTAAAAATATGGCAGATGCAATTATTGAATTCATAAATTCTCAAAAATATGATAAATTCTCAATTGTTGGTCATTCATATGGGGGCTGGATTGCCTTAAAAATTGCCATTTTAAAAAATCCGGAAAATTTAATTTTAATAGACTCGGCAGGAATATCCCCGACATTAAGTGAGGAATATCCTGATACGTATAAGGATATAATTAAAAATATTGTGAGAACTCATAATTATAAAAATGAGAATGCACTAATAAATATAATGGAAATAAATAAGAATTCTACGGAAAAGCTTACAGATAATGATCTTATGGAGATTAATTGCAATACTGTTATAATCTGGGGGTCTGAGGATAAAACACTTGATATTAAATACGGAAAAATGATGAATGAAAGGATAAAAAACAGCAAATTATATATTATTGATGGTGCAGGGCATACACCGCAGTATATTAGGCCGGATAAAATTGCCGAAATTATAAACAATACACTTAAATTTTAAAATCCATTTTTTGATTTCTCCTGATTTTATTTTCAAGGTAATTATATATATTTATGGCAAGTTCTTCTTTTGTAATTGATTTTATCTCATCTTTATGTTCACCGTATATAAATGTGTAATCACCTGAAACATCACCTGAGGTAAATGCACCTGTTCCGGTCATAATAACAAGATCTGGATCGGATTTTTCAAAAGCCTCGCTGTTATATGTTTTATCATTCTTCGTTGTAAATAATACCATTGTAACACCTGCATCAAGCTTCCTTATAAGATTCCTTTCCTTATTTCTTGGCTTCAATGATAGGGTCTGGGGTTCAGAACTGTCAAGCTTGGTCTTGTTCTCAACAGCGTCAAAATCGCTTAATGATGATGATATTATTACATAATCATAATTATAAACCCCGAGGAAGGTGTTTATCTCCCTTATTATATCCTTTATATCTGTTTTTTCAATCAACTGAACATATGACGGTAATTTATATTCAGAGTTTCCTATATATGTAATAATTCCTGCACCAAATCTGAAGGCGTATCTGGCAAGCATGTACCCGGTTAATGTATCAGACTTATTTGTGATTACCCTTTCAGGATCAACAGCGGATTCGCTTTTACCGCATACAAGCATAATGTTCTTTCCATTAAGTTTATCACCATACAATGCGCGGTATATATAATCTATAATCTTATCACTCCACAATTTTATGTCGTCATCTGATGGTGTAAAATCAACCATATGCACACCAAGGTCATTCAATTTTTTAATATTCTCCTTATTCACCGGATTTTCTAACATTGTTTTATTTATCACCGGCGCAATTACAACGGGATTTTTATTTCCCATTGCATAGGAATAAAACAGTGATGGGATATTATCTGCAACCCCCGAGGCTATCTTTCCAATGGTGTTGTATGTGGCAGGTGCTATTACAAGAACAGTATTTTTATCGAACAATGTTATATGCTCTATATTTCCAGATATTCTGGTTATTACATCATGGCCTGAGGCCCACTGCAGAAGATCTGGATTAATAAGTTCAGCCGATGCTGTGCTCATTCCGCAGTACACCTCAGCACCCTCGTTCCTTAGATTCTTGATTAGATCTGGAATTCTGTATATATTTATGCTGGCTGATGTTGCAAGGACGATTTTTTTACCTGAAAGCGTGGTTTTGATGCTGGATTCATTATTTTTTGACATAATTTAATATTTCATCATGGTTTAAATTTTTAATCGTTTTTAATCAAATAAATTTTTATGTGAATGTAATCCCTGATATTCATCATGGTTAACGCCCGTTCCTGCAGCATTTTGGTTAAAAATTTACTGAATATATAATTTGACGCAATAACCTAAATACAAATATATCCGTAGAAAATTTGAATTAATAATATTATTTATTCAAAGGAAATGGTTTAAACGTGAAATCCCTGATATGCAATAAATACAATAATATTTATAATATTTAACAAAAAATAATTTTGTACAAAAATTTAAAAAATAGTATATTATATATTTTTAGGAAGCCATGGACAATAAATTATTAATTGAAAAATTAATTGATGCTGCTGGAAAGGAAAATGTATTTACCGATAATGAGCATTTGATAATATACCAGCGCGGTAGTATAGACCCTTTAAAACACATGCCACTGGCAGTTGTAAAAATTACAGATGAAAAAAATATTTCCAGGGTCATAAAGATAGCAAATGAATTTAATATTAATATTATAGCCAGGGGAGGTGGATCAAGCCCAACAGGCGCTGTTGTGCCTGATGATAATACATTAATAATGGATTTAAGGCCGCTTAACAAAATAAACGTTTCAATTGAGGATGGATATGTTGAGGCCTATGCTGGTGCAACACTTCAGGAGGTTAATGAGGAGTGTAAAAAATATAATTTTTTCTTTCCGCCTGACCCATCGAGTGTGAGTGTTTCAACTGTTGGTGGCGCCATAAACGAAAATTCTGGAGGTATGAGATGTGCACGCTATGGTGTGGTTAAGGACTGGATATTAAAACTGGATGTGGTTCTTGCAGATGGCAGTGAAACCACATTCGGTGAGGCCATATATAAAAATAGAGGGGGATTTAACATAATTGACCTGATTGCTGGAAGCGAGGGGACATTATGTATTGTCAAGAAGGCATGGCTAAAAATCATAGCAATGCCCAAAAAAATTTACCGCATTGCCGGATTTTATGATAATATAAATGATGCAATGGATGCCATACTGGCCATTAGAAAATTAAATCCGCTCATACTTGAGTTCAGTGACTATTATGGCATAGTGGCGGCAAATAAAATTAGAGGATTTTCATACCCTGAAACACGCGGTGGCATGGTATTAGCAGATACAGATTTTGATGAATCCTATCTTGAAGACATAAAAAAGATCATGGAAAAAAATGCAAGCAAAATTATAATTCCTGAAAATAAGGATGAATTCAACAATATTTTTGAGGTTAGAAGAATTGCCTTTACAGCCCCTGGAATTCTATTCCCCGGATTTATAGATGGTGATGTTGTTGTACCGCTTTCAAAATTAAAGGATATGATAAATTTTGTGTACAAAACAAGGGAAAAATACGGTGTATACATAGCAACATGCGGGCACGCTGGGGATGGAAACCTCCATCCACAGATTGGTGGAAATCCTGATGACCATGAAAACTGGAGGAACGTTTTGCTTGCCATGGATGATATAAACATTGAGGCTGTAAGGCTTGGTGGATCAATAAGCGGTGAGCATGGAATTGGAAGAATTAAAAAAGATTTGTTATTAAAACAGTTAAAATACAAAAAGCAGGATGAAACAATTATTATAATGAAAAATCTAAAAAAGATGTTTGATCCAAAAAATATTTTAAACAGGGGTAATTTCTTTGACTGAATTTGAAAAAATTTTAAATGATTTAAAAAATGAGAGCTCAAAATGTATCAGCTGTGGATTCTGTGATTCTGTATGCCCAACATATAAAAGTTCAGGATATGACATGGCAAAAACAGCACGTGGAAGGGCGCAGACCGGACTAAATGTTTTTAGGGAAATTACATTAAATGATTTAAGCCTGAACGTTTCAGATACATTTTATTCATGCCTGGACTGCCATGTATGCCTTCAGGTCTGTCCAACAGGGGTTGATGCCGGAAAAATTAGTGATATAGTAAAGGCTATTATCTCTGAAAAATACAAAAAACTTCAGAAGCCTGAGGTTAATTTAATAATAGAAAATATTAAAAAATATAAAAGTCCGGTTCCATTAAAAAAGGTATCATATGAATGGTTAGGCCATATAAAATATGGGAGATCTGACACCCTTCTTTATACAGGTTTAATGTACCAGCTCATGCCGTATACTGAAAATATGGAGAGAATGAGAAAAAAATTAGGAAATAAATTATTTCATATTATGATATCTATGGCATCGGTGATTCCGGTATTTTCGAGATTTGGAAGGCCTGATAAAAGGATGCTTGACAGGACAAATAACACATTAATACATATTGTGGAGCTTTTAAACAAATCAGGGATATCATTTGATGTGCTTGGATATAATGAGCCGTATCCGGGCACACTTTTATATGATTATGGATATATAAATGATTTTAAGGATTATATTACCGGCGTTTACAACATTTTAAAAAATTATAAAAAAGTAATAACAGTTGACCCGCATACATATAATATATTAAGATATGAGTATAAAAAATACATACCAGATTTTAATATTGATGTTTATTATTACACAGATTTTTTAAACAAATCAATGTTTACTAATTCAGGAAAAACAGTTGCATTCCATGACCCATGCCATTTTCAGGGCAATACGGAATATAATGGTGCCATTAATATTATATCCAGTGTTGCCAAGGCTGTAAAGCCTGAGAGAAATTCAAATTTAACGTACTGCTGTGGAGGACCTGATGAACTCCTATATCCAGACCTATCCATGAACATCTCCAAAAACAGGTATAACCAGCTCATTGAGAAATCGCAAAATATTATCACGGCATGCCCCATATGCTCCTATTCACTATCCAGAAATGGAAATGTAAATGATCTGGCAGATTTTCTGGTAAAATGCATAAAATAATTATCCATTAAATTTATTAGGCAAAGAGAGATGGATTTTAAATGAATGACTCAAATTCCGGTGAACTTCAAAGACACCTGACATTCAAGGATATTTTCTTTTTATCCTTTGGTGGGATGTCCCCATTATTAAGTATACTTACATACGGAGCATTTGCATTCACACTTGCAGGCTATGATGCACCAATTGTTATGGTTATAGGAACATTGCTTGTTCTTATTAACGGGCTTTCAGTTAACCAGTTATCAAAAAGATTTTCCACATCTGGAGGATATTACACATATGCATTTCAGGCCCTTTCAGCCAATGTTGGGTTTGATACAGGCTGGATGTATATGTTTTATTCAATATTATACGGCCTTGCATACCTTGCAGGTGCAGTTTTTGTAATTTCATTAATCCTCGGAATACCGGTTTATTTTTCATTCCTTATTATATCTGTACCATCTGTAATATTATTAATAATTGGCATTAAAACCTCATCAAGGTATGCAATATACGCCGTTACACTTGAGGTTTCATTTATGGCCATAATGGTAGTTCTATCGTTTTTCATAACCCACGGGAATTTTTATACACCCTCATTTTCAAGGTATCCAATAACATCAGCAGGGCTGTTTCTCGGTATTTTATTCGCCATGGGTATACCAACAGGTTATGGAACCATAACACCAATATCTGGTGAGGCCCAGGATGCCAAAAGGGTCATAGGAAGGAGTGTAATAGCAGTGATACTATCCGGCGGCATTCTGGCAACTGTTGTTATATATGCCTTTGCAAACATCGTCCTGCAAACACATTACTCCATACCATTTTCAGATAAGCTGCCAATTATAGACATAATACGTTATGATTTTGGAAAATATGGTATATATTTATATTATGCGGTGGCCATAGCAACGGTAAATGATGCGATTCTTGCATTCCTATCATTTGGGTCAGCGGCATCCAGGACATTGTTTAGAATGGGCTATGATAGAACAATTCCATCAATATTCTCAAAAAATGTCAAAAATAACCCAATAGTTTCAGTTATTACAGTTAGCATTGTAATGATGATTATACCTGCCCTAATGTTCAGGTATATGAGTCCAGAGATAGTGTTTATCTTCCTTGGCACAGTTGCCTCACTGGCAGGACTTTTTATTCATTTAAGCGCCAACTTCTCACTGATGAGGATAGGATACAGGCGTGGAAGAAGATTAATATCCAGAATGGAAAGAAAATTATGGAATTATATAATTGACTACCGCGAGTTTATTCTTGCCTCTGTGGGTGCATTAATAAGTTCAATAGTCCTTGTTTATTCTGCATACTCCACGGTTCCATATTATACAACAATATTTCTTACATGGGTCGTTATTGGATTTATTTTATCTGAGGTAAAGGCAATAGTTACAAAAACACCATACATGCCTGATATAGGCAGGGAGGGGAAAATAGTTGCAGAGAATCTTACCAGCATGACCGTTGCAAAGGCCAGAAATCCTGCCACAGATGTGATTGTAAATATAAATGATACATTGAGGTCTGCAATGGAAAAAATGCTATCAAAGAATATGCCCGCCTCAATAGTTGTAAATAATGAGAGTAAGCCCATAGGTACAGTTTATTTAATAGACATATTATTGCTGCCACAGATAGCAATAGAAAAGGGTAAAATTAATCAGATTAGAATAGAAAAGGTTGTGAATATAGGTGAGAATGAAAACATTACAGATGCAATAAGATTGATGAAGGAAAATAATGTGCCATTGCTTGCAATAATAGATGCCTCTGGGAAATGCACCGGAACAGTCTCTGAGAGGGAGGTGTTGTTACAGCTTGGAACTGTAAAAAAGGACGATGACACGGGTGCCCAGGCCACTGAATAAAATAAAAAAATTAAAATTTTTAAAATTTAAAAAAAATTAAAATCTTGCAGCCATTAAATATCCTGAAGAACTCCCTGAGGATCCATATGATCCCCCAAAGACAGATGTCATTGAATCTATAATTGAGTATGCAATTTTTTTGAGCACATTGGCAAGGCTAATATTTGCAAGGAATAAAAATGCCATATTTTTCTTGTATCCAAATCCTAGGTAAGCATGTAAATAGCTGGCATTACTGGCATTAATAACACTGTATTCAAAGCCGTTGTATGTTTGATTCTTCATTATAAACTTGATCCCAGCGGGCAATTCAGTAAGAATAGTTTTATAACCAGATTTTGCAAGTGATGTGTTGTTAAATTGTGCCTCATAAACATAAAAAGCCGTGGATGGAGATGAACCTGTTGTATTGTAATAAACTATTTCGGTTTTTGTTGTATTTTTTGCTGGGCCCTGGGACATTACCTTTGAAACATTGTATGAATTTCCGGTGATGCCTTTTACTGTGGACTGGCTTGGGAAACCAAAGTGTGATTCCGAGGAGGCTATATAGTAATACGCACCTGCAGCAATGATGATTATGACGACCACTACGACTATCGTATACTTTATTTTACTATTCATATAAATTAATAAATTAAGGGATATAAAAATTTATGTATAAATACGAAAATATAATTTTATTATATACTCATAAAAAATTAAAAAATAAAAAAACATTATAAATGAAATTGGCATTTGTATCCATGGTATCGGCAAGGGTAAATAAAATAAACGAGTCGGCAACTGTAAGTATGTCAAACAGGGCTGCAGAATTGAAGGCCGAGGGGAAAAAAATTTATAATTTTGGTATAGGTGAACCAGATTTTAAGACACCGCAATCAATTATTGATTATTCATATAAAATGGCAGGTGAGGGAAAAACACATTACACACCATCTGCAGGAATCCCCGAACTCCGGGAGAAAATTGCGGAGAAAATGAAAAAAAAGAATAATATTGATGTTTCATCAAAAAATGTGCTTGTTACACCTACAAAATTCTCACTAAACCTTGCCCTTTATACAATAATAGACCCCGGTGATGAGGTCATGCTTCCTGCACCATATTATGTATCCTACACAGATATAATAAAATTAAATGAGGGAAAGGCACTTATATTTGATACTGATGAAAATTATGAGTTTGATTTTGACAAAATGCGCAAAATGGTATCCCCAAAAACAAAGGCGTTTATGTTAAATAATCCTGTAAATCCAACGGGAAAGGTATATTCAGAGAGGACATTAAGGCAGTTATCTGACTTTATATTAGAAAATAATTTATTTTTAATATCGGATGAAATTTATGAGGATTTAATTTACAAGGGGAAGATGTTCTCACCCGGTTCAATAAAAGAAATGAAAGAAAAAACAGTTACCTTAAGTGGATTTTCAAAAAGTTATGCAATGACTGGATGGCGCATAGGGTATATGGTTGCACCCGAGGATATCATAAAGGCAGCGAATAAGGTACAGCAGCAAACACTTACATGTGCGCCATCAGTATCCCAGTATGCGGCACTGAATGCACTAGATGATGAGGATGATGTAATAGAGATGAGGAATGTTTTTAATAAAAGACGCATGCTTGCATTATCATTATTAAAGGAGATTGATGGCATAAATGTTTATGAACCTGAAGGCGCATTTTATATATTTCCGGGGTATAATAAGGATATAAAATCAAGTGAGCTTGCCATGGATCTTTTAAATAACCAGAATGTAATAATAACACCAGGACTGCCATTTGGAGCTGAAAAGCATTTCAGAATTTCATATGCAACATCCGATGATGTTATAACAGAGGGGATTTCAAGAATAAAAAAATATTTTAACTCAAAGAATTGAATTTTTTGCAATAAAATGTTAACATATATTATAAATTTTTAAATATTAAAGTGTAAAAATGCTTTCATTTAGTTTATAAGGCTGTGGCCACCATCAACGGGTATTATGGCACCATTTACCCATGACCCATCAGGACTGCACAGAAAATATATCACCTTGGATATATCCTCAGGGGGAGTTTCAAGATCTCCAAGGGTCCTTAATTTTGTGTAATCCTCCTCTGGCATGAAGCTCTGAATTATATATTCTGGCGCCACAGCGTTAATTCTTACACCCTTTTTAATCAACTCAGCAGCAATAATTTTAACTGATTTATTTAGGGCATATTTTATAACTGTGTATGATAGCAGATTTGATCTGTTCTTATTATCCACATCCGAATTGCTTACCAGTATTATAGAAGAACCTGAAGTCAGTAAATTAAGGAAGTTTTTAATCAAAAGCATTGGTATTTTTAAATGATTTTTAAACATTTCATCAATCCCTGAAAGGTCCTCAACAGTATCCTCAATATATCCACCTATGGTTATTACAAGCGCATCAACATTCTGTGAAATATTTTTAACCTTATCTGATAATGATTTACATGATTGATCATCCTTAAGCTCCTGTGCTATATAATCTATCCTTCCATATTTTTCCAGTTTTTTCTTTATATTTAAAAGGTGGTCCTCCTTTCTTGAATTGATAATCACATTGTAATTATTTTTTAAAAATTCATATGCTGTGGCCTCACCCAGATATCCAGTACCTGCTATTACAGCTGTTTTCATAATTTAATATTTATACTTAATAGTTAAACTTAATGGTGCTTTTAATAATTTAATATTATATTTTTTGAATACTTTTGTATTTTAAATAATGTTTATATAAAAACCTCATATAATATTTATGGTGATATTTTTGCAGGAAGGGATAAAAAGTGAGGATATGCTAACAATTTATTATACAATGGTGAAGAGCAGGCATTATGAAGAAAAAATAAGGGAGATTTATCTTAATGATAAAAAACCTTTATTTAATATAGCAGCAGGTAAAATTCCGGGGGAGATGCATTTATCAGCAGGTCAGGAACCAACCGCAGCATGGATGTCCGTTTTATTAAGGGATGATGACTTCGTTTACAGCACGCACAGGCCGCATCACACTGCAATATCAAAGGGTGTTGATTTAAACAAAATGACTGCGGAAATCATGGGCAAAAAAACAGGACTTGGCCATGGAAAGGGCGGACATATGCATTTATTTGATCCACAAAAACACTTTGCCTGCGCTGGCATAGTTGGATCCTCGTTCCCTCCTGCTGTTGGGGCGGCATTAAGTTTCAAACTTGATGGAAAGGATAACGTGGCTGTTGCCTTTGGTGGTGATGGATCGCTTAACCAGGGCATGTTCATGGAATCAATGAATTTAGCATCCCTATGGAAGCTGCCTGTAATTTTCATTATAGAAAATAACGAGTGGGCAATTTCTGTAAATGTAAAGGATTCAACACCACTAATAAGAGACTCTGACAGGGCACTTGGTTTTAACATGCCATCAAAATATGTTCCAGATAATGACCCTATACAGATGTACCTCGCTGCCAAGGAGGCTGTTGAAAGGGCAAGATCAGGAAAGGGACCAACGCTAATAAGCATAGATACATACAGGTATTACGGGCATTTTGAGGGTGATCCGGAGGTATACAGACCAAAGGATGAGGTTAAAAATTTAATGGCAAAGGATCCAATAAAACGCCTGAGAGATCAGATATTAAATGAAAAACTTGCATCAGAGGATGAAATTGAAAGGCTTGAAAATTCTGCACTTGAGGAAATAGATCAGGCGGTTAAATTCGCCGAGGATAGCCCTGACCCTGATGGTAATGATGCACTGGCTGATGTTTATGCTCCTGGCTATTATGAACAGGAACCAAAGTCCAGGGGTAGAAAATTGCCAATGTATATGGCAATATCCGAGGGGATATCACAGGAAATGGAAAAAGATTCCTCGGTACTTTACATGGGTGAGGATGTTGGCGTATACGGCGGAATTTTTGGTGCCACAACCGGACTTTATAAAAAATTTGGACCTGAACGTGTCAGGGATACACCAATAAGTGAGTCAGCATTTATAGGTGCATCATCAGGTCTGGCCGCAGCAGGAAAGAGACCAATAGTTGAATTGATGTTTACAGACTTCCTTGGAGTAACATTTGACCCAATTATGAACCATATAGCAAAAAATTATTACATGTCCGGTGGGAATGTAAAGATGCCAATAGTAATTACAACGGCAATTGGTGGTGGATATGGTGATGCTGCACAGCATTCTCAAACACTATTCCCAATATTCGCACATATACCCGGATTAAAGGTGGTTGTTCCGTCCAATAGCTATGATGCCAAGGGGCTAATGATTTCTGCAATAAGGGATGATAATCCTGTAATTTACATGTTCCATAAGGGTCTTATGGGACTTCCATGGATGCCCTATCCGCAATCTTCTGTTGTTGAGGTTCCTGAGGAGGAATATACGGTGCCAATTGGAAAGGCAAAAATAGTAAAAACTGGTAATGATATTACAATTGTTTCCGTTGGATCAACAGTCCATATGGCACTTGAGGCTGCAGATGAGCTTAAAAAGGATGGAATAGATGCTGAGGTAATAGACCTCAGGACTGTAAAACCAATTGATAAGGAAACAATTCTGAATTCCATTAAAAAAACGGGATATATGCTTGCTGTTGATGAGGATTATGAGAGTTATGGCCTCACCTCTGAGGCAATATCCATTGCATCGGAACTTGGGTTCAAGGATTTAAAGACCGCACCAAGAAGAATTGCATATCCGGATATACCCGTGCCATACAGCAGGAATATGGAATCATTCTCACTTCCAAGCAGCGAAAAAATAATAAAAACAGTGAAAGAGATGATAATGTGACGCTAATAAAAATGCCATCCATATGGAACTTTGAGGAACTTGGTAAGGCTGTGGTAACACAGTGGTATGTAAAGGAGGGGGATTCTGTGAAGGAGGGGGACCCGGTATGCCAGATTATGGCTGCAAAGGTTACCGTTGAGGTCCCATCACCTGTCACTGGTACAGTTAAAAAGATAATGGCTGAAATGAATCAGGAAATATCCCCAGGGGACCCATTAATGGATGTTGAATGATAAAATTAATGGCAAATTTAGTTACATTAAATTTTATATTTTTTAAATATTAAAAAATATTTTTGTTTATAATTTCAGCAACAGCATCAGGTTTATTGATCATTGGTACATGTCCCCCGTTTTTAATAATAAATAATTTACCATTACTGACATTTTCCTCGAGGATTTTGGCATGTTTAATATTTATTCTTGGGTCATCATCGCCCCATATAATTATTGTTTTTGATTTAATTTTATTTAGGTCATCTGCTTTTATCATATAATTTTTGGAATTAATTAATATATTTTTCATTATATCAAGATCGTTGCCAGGTTCCAGCCTGTTAAGTTTATCAAGAAATGCATTAATACCTTCCATTGGTATGCCGTCACAGCATATACCTGCAGAGTCAATAAGTATCAAATAATCCGGGGATTTAAAATGAATTGAGTAATAGGCCGCCACCCAGCCACCATAGGAGTTGCCTGCCAGTGCAAACTCCTTATTGACCGTATTTTTTATTATTTCATCCACAACACTGCACTGTAAATCCAGCGTGTATTCAATTTTTGGTTTTGCAGATCTCCCATGGCCAAGCAGATCCGGCGCTATAATTTCAAAACGGCTGTCCAGTCTTGTAAATAGTTTTATCCAGTTATTGGATATCCCACCGAGACCATGCAGTAATATTAATGGAAATTGACCGTTTCTATGTAGATATGAAATGACGCCAAATCCTGTTTTTAATTCAAGTCTTTCGATATCAAACTGCATTTATGGTCTAAAGTTCTCAATATTATATTTAAGTTCCGATAGGAATCTGGCCGCAGGTGCACCGTCAACTGCACGGTGGTCAACAGTAATTGATGCGGTCATTACCTTTCTTATCTCAATCTTCCCATCAAGTACAACAGGCCTGTCCTCTGTACTACCAATGCTTAAAATTGCAACCTGTGGCCAGTTTGGTATTGACATAAAATATGATACACCAAGGCTTCCAAGATTGCTTATTGTAAATGTGCCACCGGTAATATCAATTTCTTTTATTATACCATTTTTTGCCCTCGCAATTAATTCCCTGTATTCATTATCAAGTGTTTTAATATCCTTTGTGTTAACATTCCTAATAACTGGAACTATCAAACCTATTTTTGAATCAACTGCAATTCCTATATTATGGCTATCGTATGTAATTATTTTGTTATTTTTTATTTCAGAATTCATGTATGGATAATGCATTAATGTATTACTGATAATTTTTATTAGTAAAACATTCATGGATACGCCTGCAGATTTGTATGCTGCCATAAAGTCATCCATTAAAATTTCTGAATACAATGATATAATTGCCGATTCTTTTAAACCGGAAACAAGATGGTCAGCAATCATCTTCCTTATTCCGGTAATTGGCTTTCTTTCAATTACATGGGGATAAAAATTCTCAGCTATATATTTTTTAATATAGTCCATGGTCAGCAGGTTTTTATCCACGTTTAGTGAATCCAGATTAATGTTATACTGATCGGCCAGCCTTTTTATATCGTTTAAATTGGAATCCATATCACATTATTTATTATGACTATTAAATATATTATGTTAATACGAATATTTACATAATGAGCCATAGTGCCATGTCAGCGGGTCCTTATTTACAGAGAATTTTTATCCTCTAATAAAGTCCTGATTTCTCCTTAAATAACCCTGTATCAAAATGTAGCCATAATCTAATTAACAGAAAAACATAGCTCCGGGCAGATTCGAACTGCCGTCGACTGGTCCAGAGCCAGTAATGCTTGGCCGCTACACCACGGAGCTTTAAAAATGTATTACAATTAAATATAAAAATGTTAATAGGCTTAAACCAATTACAGTTTTAATGTTTACAGCGGGAAACAGGCTTAAGCTAACAATTTTTGGCTCATCGCACGGCCCTTACATAGGTGGCATACTGGATGGGCTTCCGGCGGGTGTTAATATTGATATGGATTATATAAATAAATGGCTTGATCGTAGAAGGCCCGGGATAAATTCAATAACAACACAGAGGAAGGAATCAGACAGAATAGAATTTATCTCAGGGCTTAAGGAATTTTATACTGATGGATCTCCACTTGGCTTTATTTTTAGAAATGAGGATTATATCAACAAACATTATGATTATATTAGGGACAATCCCAGACCAGGGCATGCAGATATTACAATGTATTATAAATATGGTGAATACAGAAATTACGAGGGTGGCGGTTTTTTTTCCGGAAGAATGACCCTGCCTCTTGTTGCCGCAGGGTCCATTGCCATGCATATATTAAAAAATATTAATATAAGCATAGTTTCATATATAAAATCTGCAGGCGGATTTAATATTCAAAATGAAAATATATCTGATGAGGACTATTCATACAGCTTCAGGACCAGAATGCCAGACCCTGATCTTGATGATAAACTTTATAACAAAATTCTTGAGATCATAAAGGATGGTGACAGCCTTGGTGGAATAATAAAAACCATTGCATATAATATTCCACCGGGTATAGGTGAGCCATTTTTTGACTCTGTGGAGAGCACAATAGCCCATTTAATGTTTTCCATACCGGGATTAAAGGGCATAGAATTTGGTGCCGGTTTTAAGCTTGGTTCAATGTCCGGTTCACAGGCCAATGATACGTTTTATTACGACGGTGATAAAATAAAGACCAGAACAAATAATTCTGGTGGTATACTTGGTGGGATTACAAACGGCATGCCGCTGGAATTTAGTGTTGTTATGAAGCCAACATCATCAATAAGAAAGAAACAGGAAACTGTTAATCTAAAAACACACCAGCCATCAGAAATACAGGTGATTGGCAGGCATGACCCCTTTATAACCCTAAGGGCTGTTCCTGTGGTTCAGGCATTAACAGGATTTGCAATACTTGATCTTATTATGTCAGATTCATCTCAAAAGAAATGGGATATATTTAACAGAGGAGATGGCAATTAATATGGATGCAATCAGGATAAAGCCTATGGAATATTTTGCAATTCTAAACGCTCCTAATACAGTGTCCATTAAGGTTTTGAAGCTATCCTCCCGGCCCATATGAACCGTTGTATAAACTGTTTTCATTCCGATTTTTACGTCAGAGATATCATTTATTGCATCTTTAACAGCAGTTTTTATTAGATTCACCACATCATCAGGATTGCAGTTAAGGCCCAGAGGATTTATATCAAGATTGCTTGCATTTACAACGTGATTGTCAGTGGTGTATATTTCAAGGTTATCTACAATATCACTAAGCTCATTCCTTGATTTCTCCATAATATCATGTGTTATATTATTGGAATCTGTAAGTACTATTGCATTATATTTTCCATTAATCTCCATTGCAAGTGCCTGAATACCCATGGCCGCCAGCCCACTAATTCTGGCCGATATTCTGGAATAGCCAATTCTTGCAGGATATGCATCAGACAATTTTGAAAAGGCCCGTTTCATTTCCGGGATAAACTGGGAACAGTTATCAAGTTCAGGGGCATTTTTGGTAAAATCATTCTGTGCGTCAATCAGGGCAAAATCATCCATGCCGGAATCCCTCATGGCGCGGATTAATTTTAATCCGGATTCCAGTGAGATATCGTCGAATTTCTCACTTTCTGGAATTATTGCTGAGAACCCATAATTACCAAACTTTTGCATTGATATTTCATAACCATTAACATTTATCTTTTTCATTTCAGATACTGTGCCCGAATAGTGCATATCCTTCAAACCCTGTTTAACAGCATCGGCAATATTTTTTATATCTGATTCACCACCACAGTTATTGCTGTTTGTTGTTGCGGTGTGAAATACCATTATGTTATCCATGTTAAGCTCGTGGCTTAATTTTTCAGGAAGATTGCTGCTGCAGAGGTTTCCAAATGGGCCGGGATGGACATACGGAAATATTAAAATAACCTTGCTTTTTTCACAGTCCTTTATATCAACTGTTTTAACTGGTATTTTTACCCTTTTATTATATATTTTCCCAAAAAATGATTCACCAACACTATTATCCTGAGATCTGTTAAGGAAAAAATTGATTATTTCTGGAACACTTGCACTGTACTTTCTGGTGAATTTTTTTGTGGTTAATGTAATAAATAGATAAGAAAATAAAAGAAATATTGCAGAGGAAAAAGATACTGTAAATAAAAACATGGGCAGGTACGGTGTTTTCAAAAATATGAAGAGTGAGGATATTAAAATGGAGTATGAATAATCTGGAGATAGTATAATTGCATAATGCATATTTTCTGGATAATAAACATATAGAATCAAAAAACGAAGGAACACTGCTATTGATGTTGATATGCCTATTAAATATACAATATTAAGGCCGATTATTGAATTAAGTGCAAGGAAAATCCAAAGAAATAGGGATGCTGAAAGAAATGACATAAAATCCAGATATATTATCCTTCTTGAGTTAAATGATTTATTTGTCAGTCTTATTGTTATAACATCCATGGCAATAAAAACAAAAAATGGAATTATTGATAAAAAAATAAAATTAACCATGCTTTTTATTAAAAGAAAATTTATAATATAAATAAAAAGTACTGGAAATATGAAATAGTACCATTTCGGTGATTTTTTAATGTATCTTGAAATGCCCGCCAGGGTCTTATTGCTTTCCATTTACCACCGGATTATTTTATTAAATATAAATATATTTTTTACATTATTTTGAATTTATAATAATCAGTGCACAAGCCTCTTAATCTTGAAATAACCATAACCTGTTAAAATTCTTACATACTCTGGAAGTTTTTTACTGGTATTGATGTCTATATAAAGGTCTTTGATATCATTTAATTTTTCCTCAGTGGAAACAATTATTATATTATCAAATCCAATTAAATCAAAAACACGCCCTGATATCTGTTTATTCCCCCTGCCAAGCAAAAAGCCCTGGCCACCAATGGGTGATATTATCATAACAGTCCTTTTTTGGCTAACATAATGATAAATTGTCGGCTCATCAATATCCGATGCAACAAGGCTTCTGTTTAAAATAAGATCAAAGCCAAGTATGTTTGTCTTTATTCCAAGGTTCAACAGTATTTCCTTACATGTGGTTCCAGGACCTATCAGATAATATGTATTGTTATCCATATTGTCAATTATATACTCTGCTATATCCCCTGCAGAACCCTGAGAATACTCTGCCTTTGAATTAATTACAACATCGCCTGATTTTATAATTTTCATTAAACCATAATTTTTTATTGAAAGTTTCCCATTTCTGTAATCCTCCTCAGTTATGTCATTTACCTCAGCGTATGTTGTTTCATAGTTTTTTGATGATACCAGACTGTTAAAAAGTGATGCGGCGTGTTCAGCGTTTATTGAAAATACAGAACTGTACATTTTTACACCTGCAGGTATTCCGATAAATAAAAATCCGGTGCCGCATGAAACGATATCCCGGGCAGTTCCGTCACCACCAACAAAACAGACAAAATCTGGATTTACAAGTGATTTAATAAAATTTACCGTATCCTGAGATGATGATGGATATTCTGGATAATATGTTATTTCATATTTATATGAGAATTCATCAAGCAGATATGACCCCATATAACCATAGGGAACATAAAATAAGGAATCACCCGGAATTATTTTTGATAAAAATTTTCTTGCAACACCAAGAGAATAAGATTTTTCAATACTTTCAAGCTTCAGGTTATCTGAGCCCTTATTATTGATCTCACCACCATAGCCCGCAAGCGGGTTTACAAAGAATCCTATTTTCATTTTTAAATCCTGTATAAACTGTTTTCTTCCGGTATTATCATATTAACATTATTATTTTTAATTAGTTCCCTGTATGAAAATTCTGATAAATGTGTTGGCATAAAGATTCTGGATTCACTTTTTTTAAATGCATTTATTGCGTCCTTAACAGATGAATGCCCAAATTTTGGGGCCTCGGATGAAAGTCTTGACGGAAATGTAGCCTCATGTATAAAAATATCTGAATCATGGCCTGATGTAATCACATCCTCTGAATATGATGTGTCCCCTGAATAAAATAAAATTTTATCAGATTTTATTCTGTATGTAATGTCCTCAACTGTATGAATTCCATTCCCAGTTTCAATATTTTCATAATTATCTGTAAAAAAGAAATGTTTTTTAAAATCATCAGGCGAATTAAATATATCCAAAAGAGTAAAAACTGATTTTTCAATATTGCGTGGACCCATGATTGTTATATCGCCATCAATATTCCTTAATGCCCTCTGCCATAAAAGATCGGGCAGGCCGGAAAAGTGATCCAGATGCATGTGCGTGATTAATACAAGATCAATTTTCTCCAGTTTGATTCCATTATCTATTATTGACTCTGCAGTGTGTGGGCCGCAATCAAGTAGTATATGATCATCAATTAAAAACGATGTATTTTTTCTATTTTTCTCTATTTTTGCACTCCACGTGCCAATAACCTTTATATCCATAACAGATTATTTTGATTGATTATTAACATTTTTCTAATGGATGTTCCATTTAATGGTTTTTATAATTTCAAATAAATTATTAGATTTGACTGAAAAATCAGAATACTTTAACATTTCCACGTTTGAGGGGTTAAATGCTATAAAATATCTGGACGCCCTTTTCATTGATAAATCCATGAATGAATCACCAACAGATAATGTTTCATCCTTATCTATTCCAAATGTCTTTTGTATAAGTCTTACATTGTAATCCTTTTTTAACGGGTCAACATTTTTGACAATTTTCATGTTCTCAGTATCTATTTGATTGCCTATTGCATAATCGAATCCATACATGGTGCCAAGATACTCTGCAAATTCATGAACACCGGCGGAAACTATTGCAGTTTTTATGCCCATTTTCTTTATTTCTTCCATTGTCATATGCAGATTGGGCGATATATCATTTAGATTAAGATATCTGGCCATATTTCCAGATCTTAAGGAATTATAAAGATGTGCGGGTATATTATGCCTGTAAAGGTAATCAAAAGTATAAATCATTTTATCTCTTTTTATTTTATTTCCAGATATTTTATCGATTAAAACATCCCATGAATTTCTGTTCTTTAACAGCACACCATCCATATCAAATACTATCAATTTAATATCATTTAATTTCTTAATATCTTTATATACATTTTCCATTTCTTTTATCTCCATCATAAATTAATATTTTTTATATATATTAAGACTTTTCTATATAAATTTTAATAAAATATATATTATTTAAAAAATTTGCCAAAACAAAATTATTTATAAGCATATTGTATTGCATTTATGTTTTATGTGTCTGACAATAAATAAGTTTAAAAATAAAATCAAAACCGGTGATGATAATTAGCGTAGACTATATTGTCGCTGCAATATTAATCCTTTCGTCCTTCTTTGTTCTTTCACTTGTTTTCAACGTTTTTGATCTAAAGGGCACAATTGCAGCACTTATCGTCGGAATAATTATAACATTTGCGGGTTCAATTTACTGGCTTATTTTAATGCTTATATTTGCCGCCACGGCGTTTATGGCAACAAAATATAGGATACAACAAAAGGCAAAAATGAAGCTTCAGGAGGGGCGCGATGGGGAACGCCATGCATCCAATGTTATATATGCCGCACTGATTGGGTTAATCATAGCAGTTTTTAACGTATTTAAGGTATACAATCTGCCCTATTTTGAACTCTTCAGCATATCATTTGCGTCGGTAAATGCAGATACATTCGCATCTGAGATAGGGGTTTTCGATAAGAATGTTAGATTAATAACAAACTTTAAAAAAATTGTGCCCGGAATTAATGGCGGGATTTCATTGCTGGGAGAGCTTGCGGCGGTTTTTGGTGCCTTTATTATTGCATTTTCTTATTCAGTTCTTAATTTTCATAATATAAATATTATAAGTATATTGATTATTACATTTTTAGGATTCCTTGGATGCCAGTTTGATAGCATACTTGGTGCGGTATTTGAAAATAAAAATAAAATGACCAAGGGGCAGGTCAATGCTGCTTCAACACTCATGGCGGTTTTCGTTGGGATACTGTTTAGTTTTTAATACATTGATATTTAATTGCCTGCATTTATATGATTTAAAAATGTAATAAAAATTTATTATCGATTAAACTATTACCATATATGGCTAAATTATTTGTTATATCAACAGCAGGAAAGGATGATATAAACAGGGCCAACATGGCCATGAATTTTGCATACAATGCAGTTAAGAATGCAGGCGCCACCGTTGCCTTTATGTTCCTGGGCCGTGGGGTGGAAACATTGTTAAAGGATTCAGGCGGTTCCAAACCAATGCTGGATATGATCAATAATATGAAGGAATTAAATATAGATGTTATGTACTGCAAGGTTTCTTTAAAGGGCCTCGGATTAAACCCTGAAATAATATTTGATGGAATAAGGGATGTTATGGGTGGTGTTGAAACAGCCAAAAGGGTTGATGAGGGCTATTCAGTTATAACATTCTAATTTTTAGTATAATACTAATATTTATATATACATTTACAATAATAATCCGTGCTTATTATTAAAAACCTATCCTCAGGTTATTATCAGGATAAAAAATACCATGAAGTTATAAAAGATATTAATCTCACTGTTGGGGAAAATGAAATAATAGGCATCCTCGGCCCAAATGGATCAGGTAAAACAACACTGTTAAGGGCCATAATGGGTGAAATTTATTCAAGCAGCGGTGATATAATATACAATGGTCAGAGCATATTTGAAAAGGGCAATTATTCAGAATTTAGAAATAATGCAATATATGTTAAGCAGGATTCATTTAACAGCCTTAAACCATTAAAGAGCATTAATTTCCAGATTGGTAAATTATATGACTGGAAATCATTTGATGAAAATTATGTTAAATCACTATTTTCTGAACTGTCACTTGACCCTGCAATACTTCAAATGAAGGCCTTACAGTTAAGTGATGGCATGCGCCACAGGGTTGTGATTGCCATGGCACTGCTAAAGGAACCAAAAATACTGATGCTGGACGAACCCACAACAGGCCTTGATTCAATATCCACATATAAGTTACTTAAAATTCTTAAGGAAATAAAAAAGAAAACGTCCATAATAATTTCAAGCAATGATGTCAATGCACTTTTTGAAATAGCAGATAGAATATACATAATGTATAACGGCATGGTTATAGAGGATGCAAACTTTAATGATTTGTTAAAATGCAGGTTCCATCCATACACTGATATGATTCTGAAATATGTTCCGTTGTATTCCAATAAAAATCTGGTTTACAGGCCGGTAAAAAATGATAGGCACGGTGGCTGCGTTTTTATAAATTCCTGTCCATACATAAATAATGAATGTGAAAACGATATACCGTATAAAAACATTAATGGTCATGGTTACCGCTGCATAAGATATCCTGGGTGGAAGGATGATAAAAATAATTAATTTAACAAAAAAATATAAAATTAAAACCGGGAATTTTAGATATTCCGATTTTTATGCCCTTGATAATATATCAACGATTTTTAAGGAAAATATTATAAATGGAATAACTGGTTCATCTGGTTCTGGAAAAACAACACTGGCAAATATAATATCTGGTTATGACAGGGATTATTCCGGTGAGGTTCTTTATGATAATTCCCAAGAGAAAAAATATGATTATATACGCTATGTGTTTCAGGACCCTTACATTTCATTAAATATGGTTAAGACAGTGGAATGGCACATAATGACCGCATCAGAATTAAACAATGTGGATATTGAAAGCTCAATAAAAAAATTTGAATCCACCAGGCTTGATTATGATGATTATAGATCAAAATATGTAAATACACTATCCGGTGGAGAAATGCAGAAACTTGCATTTACAATTGCAATTATTCCTGATCCAAAATATATAGTTCTGGATGAGGCTTTTTCAATGCTTGACCCCATTAATTTATTTTATATGCTCTCACTCTTAAAAAGCATAAGGAAAACCATTTCTGTAATTTATATAGACCATGATATAAACCGTGTGGCCTTCGCATCCGATTATATTTATATACTTAATAAAGGCAGAATCATTGAGGAAAATGATACTGATACTATCATGAATAAACCTGAAAATGAATATACAAAAAAATTAATAGAATACTCACCGGATTATAAAAAAAGAATTTAAATTTTGTTATGCTCCTCATCAACCAGGTTTACGGTCTTTCCCGCCCTCCTTGCAACATCAGGTTTTTTATATTTTATGTAAAATGCATAAATTACTGAAAATAATGTATAAACACCTATTATTATGATTGCATCTGTTATTGGGTACACTGGTGGCACCACTGATTCATAGAGAACAAAAAGGAATATGACGGTGGCAATTGCTGGAAATGCATAATGCTCTGTAAAGTGTTTTATTTTATCCAGTATATTTCCATGTTTTTCCTTTAATCTTATGAACATTGTCATAACACTGGTATTTAAAAGGACGTGTGTAATAATTAATCCGGCAAGTGCCATGGTTGTTAAAAACTGGAAGGAATCGGTTAATGCATTAACAATAACCGGATCACTGGCCCTGCTCGTTAAAAGTGTGTATGGATTAACCCCGGCACCCATTGCAATTAAAAATGTTGATATAATTGCCATAACTGAGGATGAAACAGCCACAAATATAAGGGCCTTTGATGGTGTCACATATTTTTTATGTATATATGAAAAGAATTTTGGTATAACTCCGTCCCTGCCCATGGCAAAATACACTCTACCCGCATTGGCCTGCATTGCAACAGAATCAGAAAATGCAGAGTTAAATGCAACAAGAGAAAATAAAACACCGCCAACTATACCTGTGTATGCAGTTGCCACAATAATTCCAGGAATACCACTGGATGAAAACGTTTGCATCATTGGTATCCCCCAGCCAACGATCTGAGCGTATGCAACCTCTGTCAATACAATACCAACGATCAGAAGGCCAACTGTCAGTGCCCTTGTTATGGCCTTTGGGTTTGTGGCCTCCTCACCCAGAGGGGCTGATCCACCGTAGCCTATAAAACTTGTTAAACCAAATATCATGCCAAGGCCAACACCTGCTATAGGGCCACCCTCAGGTGCAAACCATGATGAGTACTGTGGCCACGCAAATGGATTAAATACATTGACTGTGTTATCAGGAGCCTTTATTATTATAATTGCAGATAATGTGGCAAGGAAAATCAACTCAAAAAATGATGCGTATTTTATGTATTTCATCTGTGGTCTGATTCCTATTATTGCTATCATTATGGGTATAATTATAAATGCAAGTATGAATGGTATCCATATCCATGCTGGCATGCCAATTCCAAGGAAATATTTAACAACGCCCGGCAGCACAACACCGGCAACGAAAACCGGAATTGCAGCGGTACTCACTATCTGGTACATCGGATACATTAATCCTGCACTTATTGCAGGAACAGGGCCAAATGCATTGGCAATATAACCGTAATACCCCCCTGCGCTGGCATGTCTTCTTGATAAATGATATAATGTATTTACCTCCAAAAACATGGTTAATGTTGCGATTATAAATGATAATGGTGTTAAAAAGAATGCGAAAATTGCCGAGGATACCACAAAGGCTATTGCATCACATGCTGGGGCCATTGCTGATATTTCCTCCGCTATGGCACCCCAGGTCCCAACCTGCCCTTTTTTTAGCCTGTTTTCATATTCTGTGGCTTTTTTATTATCATACATATAAAATTAGTATTACACTAACATATTTAAACATTTTTCATTGCAATAGATTTTTATTATTTATTATATTATAATGTTCATGTATGATATATGGAACTCCTTATGTGCACTGGCAGTGCTTGAGGGGAAAATTGAGATAAGCAAGAATATTGACAATAAACCAGAGGAATCTGGAATCTTCAGGCGATCTGTTGGAAAGATAAGGGGCCAGATACGTGATTACAGATCAGGCATATATAAGTCCACAATGGGAATCCATCTTGTTGAATTTACTGATCATTATGAGCTTCATGTTGATTCATATGACCCTCAAAAATATCCAGTGAGGCATTTAATTATTGACAGCCCTGATACGTTAATAAAAACCGGCATGCTGTTAAAAACAATAAAAAAAATTAAATGATTATTTTTTAAACCATGGAGAGCCAAGGGGAAGGGTTTTTTCCTTTATTGAATTGCTTATTATTGCAAAGCTTGTGTATACAGCGAAAAATGCGGTGATGAATCCAAATATTCCACCTATTCTGGTAAGTGTGGTATTTGAATAATATGCACCGAAACCAAGGGCCATGAATGCAAGCCACAGGAATAAAAATGTCATATTTAGGGCCAAATTTAGTCTCATTGCGTTTGCCCACATATAAAGTGTAAAAAGCCCCCATAGGATCAGGGCTATGCCAAGTGCATGCACAGAAATTGTTATAATTTTTAAATAGCTGAAGAAGACCAGAAGACCGTAAAAGAACCAGAATGAACCGTAGGATGTAAAGGCTGTGAAACCAAAGGTGTTCCCCCTGCGCATTTCAAATGCACCGGTTAGAAGCTGTGCAAATCCGCCATAGGAAAATGCCAGTGGCATAACAACAGATACTGCAGTGCCGGATAATATTCCGGCATTGACAAAACTCAATAAAAATGTTGTAAAACCAAAGGCTGCAAGTCCAAGGGGTGCAGGATCAGCAAGCAGGGACTTATTTATCTGATTAACCTCCATTGGATTGGACTCGGCAATTTTTATCATTGCCTTATTTTCATTATCAATTTCCTTTATATTTTCCATTAATTACCACTCTGTTTTTTTATTAGATCCATTGCCCTTTTGATTTCATCAACTGACGCCTCATTTTCCAGGGTGCTTATATCCCCTGGAAGCTGGTTAAGGTAAACCGCCTTAATTACCCTCCTCATTATCTTTCCTGACCTTGTCTTTGGAAGTGAATTCACTATGTGTATCTCCTCCGGAACCATTATTGGGCCAAGGTCATTTCTAACCTTCCTCTTTATTTTCTCTATTAACTCCGAGGATTTTTCATAGCCGTCCTTTAATGTAACAAATGCTATTATTGCATCACCCTTCACAGTATCAGGCTTTCCAAATACTGCAGCCTCTGCTATCTCTTTCATGGATACAAGCTCATCCTCTATCTCTATTGTACCTATCCTGTGCCCTGAGACCTTTAATACCTCATCACTCCTTCCAAGCAGCCAATAATATCCATCTGAATCCCTTATGGCATAATCTCCCATAAGGTATATATTCTTGAATTTTGAAAAGTAGACATCTATATACCTCTGGTCATCACCATTTACTGTAAGCATCATGCCTGGCCATGGCCTTTTTATTACCATATATCCCTTTTCACCATCCCTGACCCTCTTTCCATTTTCATCCAGCACATCAGGTTCTATGCCCGGCATTGGAAATGTTGCAGAACCTGGTTTAAGGTCTGGAAGCCCAAGATATATGGATGGTGCTATTGTAAAGCCACCGGTTTCAGTCTGCCAGTATGTGTCTATTATTGGGCACCGATTCTTGCCTATTACCTCATAGTACCAGTGCCATGCCGCAGGGTTTATTGGCTCCCCTACAGTACCGAGTGCCTTGAGAGTTGATAAATCATGTGATTCCGGATATTTTTCACCATATTTCATTAATAACCTTATTGCCGTTGGTGATGTGTATAGTATGTTTACACCATACCTTTCTATGATTTCCCACATTCTATCAGGTTTTGGATAATCTATTGCACCCTCGTATATTATTGATGTTAATCCAAGAAGGAGTGGGGCGAAAACAATGTAGCTGTGACCGGTAATCCACCCTATATCAGCAGCACACCACCAGCGATCCTCGTCCTTTGGATCAAATGCCCATTTAAGTGTGTTTGCAACCCACACAGGATATCCGCCATTGCCATGCACTATGCCCTTTGGCTTTCCTGTTGTTCCCGATGTGTATAGAATAAATAATGGGTCATTTGAATCCATCCTTTCGGGTTCAACATATGAATCCTCCAGAATTTCATCATAGTAATAATCACGGTCACTGACCATGCTTATTTTATTATTTGCATTCCTTACAACTATTACATTGTCTATGCCGGTGCTTAAATCAGCAGCACGGTCCACTATATTCTTTAAATCTATTAATTTGCCCTTTCTGTATGCACCATCTGCTGTTATTACTGTTTTTGATCTTGAATCATTTATCCTCTGTGCAAGTGCCTCCTCTCCAAAGCCTGAGAATACAACATTGAACACCGCACCGATTCTTGCACATGCAAGCATTGCAACCGGTGCCTCTAAAATCATTGGTAAATATATTGTAACATTATCACCCCTCTTTATTCCAAGGTTTAATAATGCCCTGGCAAATGCATTTACCCTCTTGTATAATCCATAGTATGTTACAACCTTTTCATTCCCCGATTCTGATACCCAGATAAATGCAACCTTGTTCCTTTTATACGTGTTTATATGCCTGTCAAGGCAGTTATATGACATATTCGTCTTTCCATTTATAAACCATCTGTAGAATGGCTTTTTTGAATCATCAAGAACCTTTGTGTATGGTGAGAACCAGTCTATTATGGATGCATGTTCATTCCAGAATTCATCCGGATTCTCAAGGGATTTTTTATAGGTCTCAAAATACCTCGATAAATGCGCGCTATATCTTTCATTCATGGGTAGTGTATCATTCATAATTAAAAGTAAAATAAAACTGTATTTAAATCTTTTTACAAATTTCTTATACCCATATACGGCATATGCAGTAAAAAATTACTAATTATGGTAACAATAAAAATGAGATTTGTATAAATACTATTAATAAATTTTTATTAATATGAATATATTTATAAAAAAATGTTATTTTTTAAGCTCATTAACAAGCTTGTCAACAACAGAAAACAGGTCATCAACTATTCCATAATCACACTCATCAAAAATTGGTGCAGTTTTATCCTTATTTATTGCAATTACCGTTTTAGCGCCACGTATTCCTGCTATGTGCTGTATCTGACCTGAAATGCCAAGCGCTATGTAAAAATCTGGCCGCACCTTTTTACCGGATAGACCAACCTGCTGATCCTCACTGAGCCATTTATAGTCAAGGCAAACGGGCCTGGAACCTGCAAGTTTTGCATGAAGGATATCTACAAGCGGTTCAATTTTTTGTATGTTTTCCTTGCTGCCAACACCCCTTCCAATGGATACTATAATTTTTGCATCGCTTATATCCTCGCCACCAGAGTTTTTATCAAGTCTTGATTTTATTTCATAAATGCTCTTTTGTAATTGAAGATTTTCAGATTCCGATATCTTTTCAAGTGTATCTGCAGATGATATGCCTGGTGCAACTGTAAATAAATGAAAATCTGAACTTTCCTCCATTACCGTCTTGCCACCATAAAATAATCTTTTTGTAATGATTTTATCATTATTATCAAAATAAAAGATTTCGGTAAGGCATTTCATTCCAGTTCTGGCAGAAAGTATTCCGGCTATTTCCCTTCCAAGCACCGTGGAGGATATAAAAATAAAATCATATTTATTTTTATCATTAAGCTTTATTATGGCATCTGAAAGGTTGTCAGAAAAACCGGAGTCATAAAAATAAACCTTTGATGCACCGTACTTTAATACAGATTCATCATGAATCGATATGATATCTATGTCCATTTTTTTTGAAAAATATGATGCCATCTCCCCTGCATTTTTTGGTATATCAGAGAAAAGTAATCCCCTCATCTTGATGCACCCCTTAAAAGCCTGGATATTTCAGCAACACCATCATCAGTATTTTCAAATATTATCCTTTTTCTTTCACTTTTTGGTGCGGTATTGGATATTACATTAGGTGAATCACTGTAATTTGGATTTGCGTCAATGATTTTTATCTCCTTTTTCCCGGCCTTCATGATCTGCATAACATTCGGCAGTCTTGGATTATTAATTTCCTGTGCAACAGATATTACAACCGGCATGGCCTGGGTCTGAATCACATTATATTCCTCAAGCTCCAAGGTGGCTTTTACATTTTTATCCGCTATTTCTATGCCTATGGCATTGCTAAGAAGTGGTATTTTCATTTTTTCAGATAGTACCGGTGCAAGAATACCAGAATATGAATCTGATGACTGGTTGCCTAGGATAATGATATCAAAATTTTTGTCCTTAATATATTCATAAATTACATTTGCTGTTACATGCGGGTTAGATTTTTTGTAACCCTTTAATATAACACCGGTGTCAACACCCATGGCATATGCCTCCTTTATTGCAGATGTTGTTTTATCGGTGCCAAAGGATATGCCGGTTATTTCCCCACCATATTTTTCCTTTAACTGGACTGCGGCCTCTATGGCATTCTTGCTTAGGATGTCAAGTTTCAAGGGGAGATTATCAAGAATCGGCTCTCCATTTTCATTTGTCTTCAGCTGGTCCATATCTATGGTCTGTTTAATCAGGACTGCAATATTCATAATTATGTGATGTTTTAATTAATATTTAATTTTTCCAAAAAGAATGAATATTATTATACATAAATATAAGGTTACATATAAACAAAAGACTTTATAAAATATAAAAAAATGTGGTTTAAGTGATATTTATGTTAATTTTACAGGCTGGTGGTGCGCTTGGAATATAGCGGTACATTCATTGTTGATTATCCATTAGATGATGTAAATAATTATTTTTCAGATATAAATAATGTTATACCCTGCCTGCCGGGAATATATGACCTTAAAAGAGGTGAGATAATACAATGCAGGGTTAAGTTCGATATTTCAGATGAGGGAATAGGAAACCTGAGCACTGTATCAGGTAAAATGTCTTTTAAATATAACAAAAATGAGAATAGGGTAAATATAAACGGAAAGGGTAAAATAGAGGGTTCTAAAATAGTTTTTAATATAGATATCACGTATGAAAAATACAATGACAAAACAAGCATTACATGGAAAAGCAAATTTGATTTTGGAATACTTATGAGGCTTATTGGCATTCAAAAAGTTGAGGATATATCATTAAAGAATATACAGCAGACAATTCACTGCATAGAATCCAGGCTTGTATATAATTAATATCATAATATATATTATAATATTAATTTTAATATTAATAAGGTTAAAAACACATTTTTTTTATTTAATATGATAATTAATTTAATAAATTATTAATAAAGAAACAATATTTTTTCCTATGATTTCAATCATTTACGATTACATTAACTGGGAGGAAAAACAGATTATTAAAAAGCTGCAGGAGGAAAATATAGAATACAATATTATAAATGCAAAGGATGAGCCCTTAAATATTACTGGCAAAAATAGCAAAATAGGTGATGTTGCATTTATAAGATGTGTGAGCCATAGAAGGTCCTTATATTACTCTGCAATACTGGAAAATCAGGGTATCAGAACAATAAATTCCTTTAATATTTTTAATATCACAGGGAATAAGATAATTACATCCGCGTATCTTTATAAAAATAATATACCAACTCCTGAATCCACTGTTAGCTTTTCAAAGGATGCTGCCATTGGGGTTTGCAATTCCTATGGCTATCCAGTTGTGTTTAAGCCAGCATCAGGAAGCTGGGGCAGGATGGTATCATTAATAAAAAATGATAATATGGCAGAAACAATTTTTTCAATGAATGATATGGTTAATGAATCAGGTGTTTATTACATCCAGAGGTATGTGGAAAGACCACCAAGGGATATAAGGGCGATTCTAATAAATCATGATATTTCAGCAGCAGTGTACAGGTATTCCAACGATGGCTGGAAAACTAATCTTTACCGTGGTGGCAAGGTGGAAAAGGCGGCCCTGAGCGATTATGATAGGGAGATTATAATTAAGGCATCTGAAATATTTGATGCGGGTGTGATTGGAATAGATGCAATGGAATCTCCAGATGGCATAAAAATACATGAAATCAATGGCAGGGTGGAGTTTAAAGGTGCCTCAAGGGTTTATGGTGATAAGATAATAAATGATGTTGTTAATTTTCTTAAATCCACTAGTTAGGATAAAAATATTATATTAATAAATTAATGGCATAATATAAATTTAATAATCAAAAAAACATAAAGTGTTATGAAAGAGATATTCCTTGATAAAAATGAGAATGCATTTGATATACCAGAAAACTTAAAGTATGAGTTAATGGAATATATTAAAAAAACACCATTTAACAGGTACCCAGAAAAGGGATTACCCACACTGCTTGAAAAAATAGGCGATTTTCTCGGTTTTAATCAGGAAAATATAATTGCAGGAAATGGCAGCGATGAGCTCCTTAATTTAATAATATCCTCATCAAGAGGAAACGTTCTAATTAACTCACCAACATTTGAAATGTATTCATTTTATGCAAAAAATTATGGGAGGGGAATAACAGATATCCCACTGCGTGATGATTTTTCAATAGACGTTGATGCCATTAAAAAGGCAGGGAACACAGGGCTCATAGTTATATGCTCTCCAAATAACCCCACAGGCAATTTAATATCAAAAAATGATATACAGGAGGTGCTTGATCTAAATATACCAACAATACTGGACAATGCATATTTTGAATTCTCGGAGGAGGATTACACACCAATGATAAATGATTATGATAATCTTATAATACTGAGAACATTTTCAAAGGCCTTTAGCATGGCCGGCCTAAGGGTTGGTTACGGAATAGCCAGTGAAAAAACAGCATCTGTACTTAAATCACTTCAGGCACCGTTTTATTTAAACATTTTATCAGCAAAAATGGCTGAGATAATGATTGACAATTACTCATACGTACGCGAAAAGATAAAATATATAATTGATGAACGTGAAAGGGTGTACAGGCATGTAAAGGATATTGCATATGAAAGCAGGGCAAATTTCCTTTATTTAAGGCATGATTTGTATGACTTTATGGAAAAAAAGGGGATACACATAAGAAAGCTGCCACTTGTTAAGGATAGATCAAGGATTACCATAGGCACAAAGGAGGAAAATGATATTGCAATAAATGCCATGGATGAATTCATGGAAAATAAATTATAAATCTATAATATTACTGGTGAGTGATTATATGAATCCGGTGGATAAGGTATTATTAATAGTTGACGGTGAGAGCGGGGCAGGACAGGATATTTCAGAAACATTTTCAAAGAACGGTGCAAGGATTGTCCTTATATATACAGATAAGGAAAAGGCGGTGAAATTAAAGGAAAAAATAGAAAAAATGGAGGGCATAATAAATATATTTTCAAGAGATGAAAAAAACCTTTATGATAAGGTTAAGCAAATTGCAGGCAGGGTAGACATAATTATTAATAATATATATTTTGAAAATATTAATAAGGGAAATGAAGATTTCATGAATGTTCTTCAATCTTTGGATTACTACATAAACTTTATAAAAAATGCAAGAAATTTCGGTGCAACATTAATTATAAATGCTGTATATAATAAAGACGACTCCTTTGAATATTCAATGGTTAAGAGTGTTTTTGATACATTTACATTAAAATATAAAACAGATGCCAGAATTTTTACAGTTTCATCCAGTAATATAGACCCGGAGTATATAGAAAAACTTCCTGATAAAATTTCAGAAAAAAAATTGCAGAGTTCAGATATAACCAATGCAATAATATTTAGCACCATAGTGGACGGAATTAACAGAAAGATTTTAGATCTGTAACATTGTTTTATGTTATAATATAAAAATTTTATAAAATTTAATTGCCGTAAATTATAAAGTCTTACATCTGATTATCAGGGTGTTTAACTTAATTCATATTAATTAAGCCTTAAGAATTACAGGTATTTTTCTGGGCATAAATATATTAAATTAAACCAGATTTTATAATTTAATCTGTAATTATTCTTCATTATTCATGCTTCCGTGAACAGATATTAGCATAGAAAATATATTATATTATTTCCTGTTTTATTATACATGGATGCAAATGTTAGGGAAAGGATTATAAAAATGAAAAGTATGGTTTTTGAAAACCTAATGGAGTCTTATATCCCCTTTCCAATGGATAAAAAACTTTATTCCTCATGGACTGAATCCCTGGAAAGAAATAAAAAAACAGTGCTTTATACATCTTACATGTACCAGATATCCGGAATACTAAAGAGATACGAGAAACTCTTTCCAAAGATATACAGGGTTAACATGCCGAAAAAATTAATCAGTTTATCAAAGTTTATCATCAGGCCATCTGATTCTGAACTGCAGAGGTCGTTCAGCATTTTAAATAATATATCGTCTATGCTGAAAAAAAACGGAATTGATTTCGGGTATTTATATGAGGATGAACCATATTCCGGTGCTATTTTACTTGAGTCTGGATTCCTTTATGAATTCCAGAAATACGGAGAAAAATTAAGGGATTTTTTTCATGATCGGGGCATAGAAAAACTTATAACCGTTGACCCGCATACAACAAATGCATTAAACAGGCTAAAGGAAATAATAAACTTTGATATAGATGTTGTAAATTATTTAGAAATTATAAATTTCAAGGGTTCCGGTGATTATGTAATACATGATTCCTGCCTTTATTCAAGGGCGTTAAACATGTATGACCCTATTAGGGCAAAGATAAAAAATGCTGGTATAAATATTCATGAGGATTACCTCGTAACAAGCAGGGAAATGGGATTCTGCTGTGGTGGCCCGCTATCCCTTATTTCAGAATCAGACAGTGAGGAAATTTCAAAGATGAGGTCTGAAAGTTTGCTTAAGGTTAATAATAATGTTATGGTGATGTGCCCCCTGTGCTTTGAAAACCTTTCACCATATATTGATAATATAAAGGACCTGGCAGAGGTAGTTTCATAGGGTGTTGAAAATGGATTATGAATGGAATGTGGCAATTAACAAGGCAATAGTTAATAATGCTCCAAAGGTTGAAAAAATATTAAGGGAGAACCCATATATTAATGATCTGGCTGCGGATTTAAGAGAGAAAAAGCTTGATGTCCTAAACAATATTGATAGATATATAAAGCAGACAGAAGAAAGTGTTTTACGCTCCGGCGGAGGTTTTCATCTTGCAAGGGATTCAAATGATGCAATTGATATTGTAAGAAAAATAATAGGTGATAAGAAAAATATAGTGTTATCAAAATCAAACGTTCTTTACGAAATAAAATTAAGGGAAACTCTGGCATCCGAGGGCAGGGACATATGGGAAACAGATCTTGGTGAGTACCTTGTTCAGATAAATAATGACATGCCATCTCATCTTATTGCCCCGGCAATACACCTAACGAAGGAGAAGGTTGGTAAAATTTTAAATGAAAATCTGGATAAATCAATAGATGAGAATTCAAAAACAGAGGATATGGTACATAGTGTAAGGGAATTTTTAATGAAAAAATATCTTGCAGCCGATGTTGGCATAACAGGCGCAAATGCGGTATCAGCAGATTCTGGTTCTGTTATTCTTGTTGAAAACGAGGGCAATATAAGAATGGACACTGTTCTGCCTGGAATACATATTGCAATAACAGGCATTGATAAAATAGTTCCAACGCTCAAGGATGCATTTAATGAGGCTATAGTTCAGGCCGCAAATGCCGGGTTTTATCCACCAACATACATAAATGTATCATCAGGCCCAAGCTCCACAGGTGATATAGAACTCAAGAAAGTGACGCCGGCCACAGGCCCCAGGGAATTCCATTTAATACTGGTCGATAATGGAAGAAGTGATGCTATAAAATCTGAGTTAATGGAATCACTGCTTTGCATAAGATGTGGCAGATGCTATTTTTCATGCCCTGCCTACAGGCTTTATGGAAAAGATTTTGGTACAAGCCCTTATACCGGCCCAACGGGCATAATGTGGTCTGCCATAATATTTAAGGAATACGACAAATCTGAAATGTGCATGCATTCCGGCGGCTGTGGTGAGGTATGCCCAATGAAAATACCAATACCAAAAATTATAGAAAAAATTAAATTTAGATATACAGGATAAAAAATTAACCTTGTCCTGATTATAAGTATTTTAATAAATAGCCAATATTTTAACAACTAGGATTTTCTTTATTTTCCCGTGCTTATCTCCTTCCTTTATATTAGATTGTATGCACAATTGTTTTCAGTCCATTAATTGCATCATATGGCATATTTATTACATACCAAATGTCACCTGCATTAACCATACCTTCAGGTATAAAAAAATGTTGTATAAAATATTAAATTTATGATAAAAACATGAACAAATTTATAAAACAATATTTTATATGGATTTATGAAAATTTTAAATTATGACATACATCTGGATATAGATTTTGCAGGCAAAAAATATTCAGGAACCGAGAATATAAAAATAGAAAAACCGGATAAAAAACTTGAGCTTGACATTAATGAAATAGATATAAAAGGTGTTAAAATTAATGGAATGGATGCCGTATTTTCAGTTTCAAACACACAGCTGGTTGTGGATAATGATTCCAGTGATGTTATTGATCTTTCCATAGAATTTTACACATATAATGATCCAGGTTTAAAGGGATTTTATGTAGCAGGTGATGCCAATAAATATATATTATCAACGCAGTTTGAAGAATCAGATGCCAGGAGGGCATTTCCATGCTTTGACAATCCGTTGTACAAGGCAACCTTTGACCTTGAGGTGAAAATAGATAAGGATTTGCAGGCCATATCAAACATGCCCATAAAGCATGAAAAAATAGAGGCAAACAAGAAAATAGTAACGTTTGAGAGAACCCCGGTTATGTCAACATATCTTCTTTACATAGGTATTGGGCATTTTGATGAGATGTCCACGATGTACCGCAACAAGAGGTTTTATTATGCCGCCATGGATGGCAGGCTTTCAAAATCATCATATCCTCTGGATATTGCAAAAAAATCTGTTGAATACCTTGAAAATTATACCAATATAGAATACATGCTGCCAAAACTGCATTTAATTGCTGTTCCAGAATTTGCAGCAGGTGCCATGGAAAACTGGGGTGCAATAACATTCAGGGAAATACTGTTAAACATGGATGCCTCATCATCCTCTAAAAGTTACAGAAGGAGTGCAGAGGTAATAACACATGAACTTGTGCACCAGTGGTTTGGTGATCTGGTAACAATGAAATGGTGGAATGATCTGTGGCTAAATGAAAGCTTTGCCACATTCTTCGCATTTAAAACAGTTGATGCTGTTGAGCCCTCATGGAATTTCTTTGGTGATTTTCTTCTGGATCAGACAGATGGCGCATACACAATGGACTCAATAATTAACTCACATCCAATAAACGCTGAGGTAAGCGATCCCATGGGCGTGTCAAAATTATCATATGAAATAAGATACGGAAAGGGATCAAATGTGCTCAGAATGATAGAGGCATACACCGGAAATGATGTGTTCATGACCGGGTTAAGAAATTATCTAAAAAAATTCTCATATTCAAATGCAGAGGGTTCAGATCTTTGGAATTCAATAGAGGAGGTTTCAAAAAAGGGAATATCGGAAATAATGAATGAATGGATTTCCAAGAAGGGTTACCCGCTTTTAATGGCCAAAAAAACAGATAATGGCCTTTTGCTAACACAGGAAAAATTCAATTTGCACGGCAATGAACATGAAGAATGGAAGATACCTTTATTTATAAACAGATTTAGCGGCGAGCAGAAGATTTTAATGGAGGGGAAAGACCTTAAACTTGATGGCGATATTATTTCCTTAAATAAAATGCACTTTGGATTCTACCGCGTATATTATGATAATGAACTTTTTAATAACATAATAAAAAACCTTGACAAGATAAGCGTATTCGAGAAGTGGGGAATTATAAATGACATGTATGCCTTATTCCTTGCAGGAAGGATGGAATTAACAGAATTTATGCGCAGGATGGAAACTTTTTACAAGATTAATGAGCCCGTTATTATTGAGGAAATATCAAAGGAACTTTATAATTTATTTATAATATCGCAGAATATATACTTTAAGGATATAGTTAATTTCTATATTAAGGATAAAATTGAATATATTGAAAAAAATAAATCGGATGATTTTAATTATAAAACAGTGCTTTCAAACCTGTACTCAAGGCTGGCATACATCAACTCTGATTTTGCCTCAAAGCTTGTAAAGAAATACAGCAGTTTTGAGCTTGTCAATCCTGATGAAAGGCAGGCTTATTTGATATCAAGGGCTGTAACAGGCTCAGATTTCTCATATTTCAGGGACATAATAGAGAATTCAAAAAGTGATGAGGACAAAACCAAGGCAATAATGGCCTGCGGCATATTATCTGAAAATGAGGATCATGACCAGATAATTGATTTCATTAAATCAGGCAGGGTAAAAAAACAGGATGCAGATTCATTCTTTACATCAATGGCAACATATCCGGAGTCGAGGGAATTTATAGTAAATAATTTAGAAACCATTGTAGACCTATTATTTAACATCAGGGTAAGCAACCTTAGAATAAACAGATGTGTTCAGACCATGATATCATATGGTGGGCTTGCAGATCCAGAAAAGATTAAAAAGGATGCAGAAAAAATTAGAAGAGATGAAATAGAGGGTGGAATCAACAAGGGACTTGAATTCCTCGAAATATTTGAAAATGCCATAAAGGCATCAAATTAATAATTTTTAATATCTTTTAAATTTATGGATGCAAGCGGTATTATCATTTCCTCAGGGCTTAGACCACCATGCATACCGTTATCCTTAATAATGTCATTTTCACAGTATTTATACCATACAGTGTTTCCATAATATGGCAAAACTATAAAATCACCAATGCGTGAACAGTATTTTTTTGTGATATCAGCCGGCCCAAGCAGTTGTCTTCTTATAAGATCACCCTTTTTTATTATCATGGCCCTTCCCATGAGCTGTTCGGACAAAACATCCATAATTTTATCATCCTCAGAATAAATGGACATATCCCTGGGGCTCCATGTTTCCGGTATTTTTTTCCCATCCCTTACAGTAATATATTCATCTATGCACCTAACATATATCTTATTCTTCACAGGCATAAATCCATGATCCGATGATATAATTACATTTATTTTTTGGCCGGCAAGTTCATTTAAAAAGTCATTAAAAAGATATGATATATTTTTTATAGAATATAAATGCTCCAAACTGCCAGGCCCGTATCTGTGCTGTATCTTATCAAAATTTTCTATATAAAAGAATACATATGAGGGGCCATGCAGTTTCATAAGCAACTTTTTTAAGATAATAAATCCCTCACATAAAAAATCAAAACGCTTTCTTTCCTTTGAACCTGAATACATTATTCTGCTGTAATCACTCTTCATTAAATTGCTATTTGATATTATGTAGGATTTTATTCCACTTTTTCTGAGGATTTCATAAAACGTTTCACCGTTAAAGAGTATTTCAGGACTGAAATTTGAATTTTTAAAACGCTCATTATCTTTTTTATAAACAGGAATAAACGGGAGGCTTTTTAATACCATTGAAAATTCATCAATGTAAAGCCTCCATTCAAAGAGGCCATGTTCAGATGGATATTTACCTGTATTTATTGTATTGCTTGCAGCGGCCGTTGTGGATGGGAAAACTGCGGTGATTGGAGAGACAAGCCCGGCATCATTAATAATTTTAAATGGCCGGTACTGTGATAGATAATCAATCCAGTGACCGTAACCAAGGCCATCAATATAAATGAATACCGTTGGTACATCATTATCAAGATTAAAATATAAATTTCTGTCAAGGCCCCTTCCATGGCTGATGCCGAATAAATTTAATATTGATGCATTTATATTTGCAAAATTATATCCATTGTAACAAGGATAAACAAAGTTTTCATCTTTTTTATAATTCTCAATAATATTATCAATAATCATGGTTGAATATGTATTAAAACTATAAAAAATAGGTATATTTTGTTAAACCTGGGCTGATATGATTTATCCATGTTATAAATGGAATTTGGATAAAGAGATATACTAAAATTTGAATATGGTTATTATGAATATGCCAACATACAGGGACGAACCATTTAAATGGTATGAGTTTATGAGACAGAATCATCCTGTATTCAGATATGGTAATTCAGTACATGTGTTTAAATATAATGATATATTAAATGTACTGTCAAACCACCGTGTCTTTTCATCACAGTTCAGAGATCTCCTTGATGAAAACCTTTCCGGCATTCTTAATGAAAAAATTGCACCAAGCATACTCATACTTGACCCTCCAAAACATACAGAGTTAAGGAACCTCATTAATTATGCCTTTGTGCCAAAAACAATAGATAATTACGAAAATAGAATAAGACAAATTGCTGATGACCTCATTATTAACATGCTTACGGAAAAAAATGTGGATATAGTTGCAAAACTTTCATACCCACTGCCTGTCATGGTTATTTCAGAGATACTGGGCATACCGGATAATGACATGCCACTGTTTAAGATCTGGTCAGACCGACTTGCATCCTCCCTTGGCCGTGGACCGGACATAAAAACACAGTATGAGATTGCAGATTATTTTTATGGCTTAATAAGGAAGCCTGATAAATTAAAAGGACTTTTAAAGGATCTATGCACGGTTGAGATTGATGGAAGAAAATTAACTGATCAGGAGATAGTTAGCTTTGCAATTTTACTTCTTGTGGCCGGTAATGAAACCACAACAAATCTAATAACAAATACCATATTAACGATTTCTGAGAACAAAAAATATTTTTATGAAATGCAGAATGATGCATCACTTATCCCGGCAGTCATAGAGGAAACGCTAAGATACAGATCACCTGTTCAATCAACAAGGAGGTATGCAAGGGAGGATACAGAGATATCGGGTACTGAGGTGCTTAAAAATGATATTGTATTTTTATATCTTGGATCGGCAAACAGGGACGAGGACATATATAAGGAACCGGATTTGTTTGATCCAAAAAGGAATAATAAAAGGCACATGGCATTCGGACACGGTATACACTTCTGTATAGGTGCCCCACTGGCACGCCTTGAGGCAGTGGTTGTTCTGAAGGAATTTTCCAAATTTATAAAAGATTTTACCGTTGAAAAACCGTCCGGTGATGATAGAATAGACAGCGATATTATGTACGGTTTTAAAAAATTAATAATTAATTTATAAAAATATATTATAGCATTTTTTTATCCCTTTCTGCTATATTTTTATCAAAATCCTCATAGAATTTATAATTTATTACATCATACTGCTCCGCACGTGTCATCAGGTTATTCATAATATTTTTCTGGGTTCCATCACTTTTTAATGCCTTTAATGTTTCATCCATTGCCCTGGCTGCAGCACGGAATGTGGTAACAGGGAATATAACAAAACGGTAGCCTAGTCTCTCAAATGTTCCGGCGTCTATTAATGGTGTTTTTCCAAACTCGGTCATGTTGGCCAGAAGTGGTGCATCAACCTTATCCGCAACATACTTAAATTCATCCACAGATGTAAGTGCCTCAGGGAATATTATATCAGCGCCCTCGTCAATGTATATTCTTGCACGTTCAACTGCCTCATCCAGTCCTTTTACTGCACGTGAGTCTGTTCTGGCAATTATTAGGGATTTTTTTCTTGCCATATTTGCCGATCTTATTTTTTCTATCATATTTTCGCGGCTTATTACCTCCTTTCCATCAAGATGGCCACACCTTTTTGGTGAAACCTGATCCTCGATCTGTATGGCTGCAGCGCCGGCGTCCTCCAGCAGCCTAACGGTTCTGTAAACGTTTAATGTTTCCCCGAAGCCGGTGTCAGCGTCAACTATTACAGGTATATCTGTTACCTCATGGATTTTTCTTACCATATCAGCAAGCTCTGTTATGCTAATCATTCCAAGGTCTGGAAGGCCGTATGATGATGTCAGGGCACCGCCTGAAAGATAAACAGCCTTAAATCCATTTCTCTTTGCCAGAAGTGCCGCAAATGGGTTAAAAACCCCGGGCACAACTGTAAATTTTTCATCAAGAAGATTAGACAAGATTTTCCACCTCCTTATCCTCCATATTCCACAGGTCCCTTACGGCTGAAACCATACCGGTTAATCTAATAAACTTTGTTTCCACCTCGCGGTCATCCATTGGATTCTTATAATGGCCCCTTGGAATTATAACCTCACTTTCATATTTTTTATCCCCGCATTTTATTTTTATTTTAACAGGAAGGCTTTCCGGATACATTTTGGTATACTCTGGAATCTCGGTTACCTTTATTTTCTTCATTAATGACTTGGCATTTTCATTCCTGATGTCGCTGTAATTATTTGTCCAGAAATCCTTATTTAAAAGTGTCGATGCCACGATAAATGGAAGGCTGTGATCTGCAGTTTCCTTATTCTCCGGACTCCATTTTTCAGGGTCTGCAAGTATTGTTACAGCCGCCTCATATGTTTCTATTTCAACAGAATCTATTCTGTTAACATCTATTTCATTTGCAAGCTTTAATGCGGCCTCAACAGCAGCCTGTGCATGGTACTCAACTGGATATTTCTTTATATATGTGCGCATTATTGCATCAGAAGATTTTTTCCTTAATGCGTCCTCAGCAAGATCAGGAACTATAATATTTTTAAAACCCATCTTTCCAGAAATTGGTTCCCTTGGTGATGTAAAGCCATAAAGTGTTGCAAGTGCGGCAAATATTGAGTTTCTGGCAGAGTTTGCAGCGGCACCGGCCTTCCACATTGATAACTCACCAACCCTTGTCTGCCTTAATGCTATATGTGGCACCAGTGAAATGGAAATGGTATTTATTGTCTGGTCCACATCAAAATTCATCATGTTTGAAAGTGCAGCGGCCATTGCAATTTCTGTATAATTTACATGGTCATACCCCTTTTTTCTTAAAGTTGCCGAATCACAGAACCGGGCGCCTATTTCATAACCAACGGCTGCCGCCGTAATAAGATCCTTTCCGGTTTTATGGAACATTGACCCTAAGGATATGAGCGAACCGAATATATCACTTGGATGCAGTGGCTCCAGTGATAAATACGTATCATTAAAATCCATGTATCTTATTATAAGCGAGTTGTAAAAGGCTGAATAATCAGGTGATGCAGTATTAAGCCCAATCATTTTGGCATTTCCAGGATAAAGCCCCGAAAGTTTTTTGAACTTTAACGCGGGCTGTGAATCCATGGATGAGTATGCAACACCAAGGCTGTCTATGAACCTTCTTTTCACCTCATGTTTAACGTCCGCCGCTAGGTCATTATATTTTGTATTGGATATAAAATCTGCCAGTTCCTCTTCAATGTTCATAAATCAAGATAGTGTTTAACAATATATTGTTTTTCATTGGATAATTTTAATTTATTCTTTTCCTTTTGTAAAACCAATTCTAAGAACGATTATCTTTGTAAATAAATTCAGTTTTTTGGATTCAGTAATATTTAATACCAAAATTTAATTAGTACAATATAAATGGCAAAAAATAAAAAAAATGTTGGGAATAAAAATCGGGGGGAACAGAAAAAAATTAAAAAAGCAGGTATATTTAAAAATAAAAATTTTATTCTTGGGTCAATATTATCAGTTGTACTTGTAATTATAGTTGTGCTTGCCGTTACCAATCCATTCTTTATTCCACCATCAGGTATAGAATCAAATAAATACTACAAGATATCTGAGTATGACCTTATAAATGGCAATAAATACGCGGTTTATTATGTTTCATGGTACGGCTGCCCAATAGGTGCAGCTGACTCATGGTCATTATACTATGCAATGAATTCCACTGAAAATATATATAAAGATGTTCAATTGCATACCTCTTCATCGACTGACATATTTGCTGATAATCCCGGGTTAATATTTAAAGATAACATAACATTTAATTATAAATCTAAGGTAATAACATTTTATCCATTGTATTTATATAATCAGACGCTAACAGGTACCGTAAATAATAAAACAATAAGCGGTTCAAAGATTGCATATGGATTTAGTATAATAAATAAAACATTTCCTGCACGCGTGGCATCCGAGTTCTATAAATACAGGGGCAATATTACATATGATGGGCATATAGAAACGACAATGATAATAACCGGCCCCAGGGGGGCGTATATATATCAGGGACTTTTATATAATCCTGAGAATAATATTGGAACAGGAAATGAAAACGCCTGGGCACCGGACAGTCCTGCCCATGTTATGTCTAACCTGAACGGCATCAATGCAATAAAAAGTTCTGGAAATCAGTTCCTTGGATATATTATAAAGGCATAAAAAATGAAATATATAAATTAGATATTATGATTGAATGGCATCGCTTTATTTAATCGGCATTGGTCCTGGAAGCATGGATAATTTAACAGGCCTTGCAGTTAAAAAATTAAACGAATCATCTGTTATAATTGGATACAAATATTATATAAATTTAATAAGACCAATATTAAAGAACAAGGAAATAATTGAAAGCGAAATAACAAATGAGGTGGACAGGGCGGAGCGTGCAGTTCTTGAGGTTCTAAATGGTAAGACTGTTTCACTTGTTTCAAGCGGGGATTCGGGCATATATGGCATGGCAGGGCTTGCATTGGAAATTATTTCAAAAAAGAATATAGATATTGATGTGCATGTTATACCCGGCATATCAGCGCTTAATTCTGCAGCCGCGCTTCTTGGGTCACCAATTATGAATGATTTCTGCAGCATCAGCCTGAGCACAAATCTGACACCATGGAACATTATTGAAAAAAGAATAATGAATGCTGCGGAGGCAGATTTTGTAATAATTTTTTACAACCCAAAAAGTATGAGGAGGCAAAATGGTATAGTAAACGCAATGGAAATTATAAAAAGATACAGAAATGAATCGACGCCAGTGGGTATTGTGAAAAATGCATATAGGGATGGTCAGGAGGTTATTTTAACTGATATAAAATCCATGGATTATAATACAATAGATATGTTTTCCACGGTGATTATTGGAAACTCACAGACATATTCGTATAAGGATTTTATGATAACACCCCGGGGTTACAGTAAAAAATATGAATATTAAATGTTGTAATAAACAATAAAAAACGTTAAAATAATATATAATAATATTAAATTATGTGTGAGGACTGCCTTGAACCTGGCTGTAATTGTGATAAATGCTATATCTACAGGCATAATCAGGCCTGTCCAGTATGCGGGCACACGGTGCTTTTGGATTGCTGCCAGGGGTTTATAACACACAAATATGATATTGATTATAAGATTATGAAAAAATAAGGGTTAATTGAATTTTAATCTTGTTTCATCACCAAACTGATCATCAAGGGTTTTATCCACTGACATACCAGAGTTAAGTATATATCCCGGGTTTATGCTGCCTGTATCAATGGTATTTATATATGCAGCCTCACCAATAGCATATATGCCTGTTCTGAATAACTGAAACATTTCTGTCATTAAATATACTGGTGCAAGGGCTGATACATAAATTATACCAATCTGCATAAACGGGTCATCTGAAAAAAATGATAAGGTGTACAGCATTGATATGCTAAAAAATGGGAAGAATACCAGCTCAAAAAACATTCTTATGAATTTAAATACGTATTTTTCAGTTCCGGGAACAATGATAAGTAATGATACCATTGGCATAAAAATAATAAAAAAGATTATAAGGGCCTGCCGTACAATAAAAATGGTGAAGAGCAGAAGTATTGAAAATAAATATGAACCGGTAAATAGAAATGATAGGAGCTTATTATTTATATTAATTGATACATTTAAAATATTGTACCAGTTGGCATTTAATCTGTAAATGTATATATAAAATGCATATGAAATTTTTAATATATAAATTGCCACATAATATGAATTCCAGAAAAGAAGAAATGCAGAAAATGCCTTTACCATGTATCTCCTGAAATCAGGATTTAGGTCAAATGAACTTTTTATAAATAAAATAAGGGCCGAAATTATTACCGCCGTGGAAAAAACGTAAATATAAATATTTGAAATTAAAATATTATAAAATCCCATAAATCCCTTATTTTGATTAAAAAATTGTGTGTAGGAATAATAAGGGCTTAGACCGTATTTAACAAGGATATCCCATGAGGCTGTTACTGAATAATTAATTAAAGAGTATAATGAATTAATAAATATTTTGATAATATATTCCGCATTCATATATGTCCGGTAATAATATAATTAAATATTGAGTACATGGCCCCGCTAACAGCCAGAATATAAATAAATGTTCCAATCAACGCATTTTTCAATTTTTCCTTTGCCACTGTTCTTTTGGCATCATCGGTGCTAAAAAAGCTCAAGGCTATTGGTATCCAGAGTATTGAAATAATCAATGCCGATACACCTATGACAATTTCATCCAGCCTGCCAAGCATTGCGCTTACTGTATTTATTAAATAGTAAACCAGCATGCAGGTTTATAATGGCGATGTATATATTTTTTATTTATGAAAATTCATTTTTTTATAATGTAAATATTCTTATCCATGTCTTTTTCAAGTGAAATTTTTCCACTGCCCTCCATTTCCCGTAACTTTTTCATTAATAGATGTTTTTTTATCCTTAATTTACGTGATTCATGTAAAATCTCCCTTAACATTTTTTTATCGTATTTCATTATTAATTCCTCGATATTTTTGTTATTAAAAACCATATTATATGAGAAAATTATTAAAATTATTATAATCCCTGCGGCTGCAGTATAATATGGAATATTGCCCAGAATTAAATATGTCTCTGTAACATTTTTATAATGGCCGTTGTAATATGCGGTCAGTTCAACATGGTCTATACCGTCAGGCAGGTTATTTATTTGCGTACCCGAACCATAAAATCTTCCATTAACATACCATTTAAATGTAACATTATTTATATTTTCTCCATTAATTATTGCAATGACCGAATTGCCACGCTGGGCTATATCCATGGTTTTAATAACCGGGAAGCTGTTTATACCAACTGATGTGCTGTAATATTCCCTAATCCCCTGTGGATCAATAAGTGTTAGATTCATAATGTATAATCCATTATAATTAACTTCATATGATATGTTAAAATTTTTTCCGGCATGTATAATAATGCTGGAATTTTTTATATTTATAAATGCAAGATAGTGCCTGTATATACCATGAATATGATAGTGCAGGTGCAATATTTTTCCTGATATATTATAGTTCATTGAAACATAAAATTTATTCGGTTTTTGAATTGTGCTGGAATCATAAATAAAGGCATAATTATGGTAAAAGTTGATTATTATACCCTTCTGAAAACTAAAATAACCGGTGTTTTTTATGCCGGTATTAAGCAGTGTACCATTTTCACAATAGTATATATTTTTGGAATCAATAAAATAATTTTCCGGCAGGGGATAAAATCCATTTAAAATTTTGCCGGCACCTAGCATCTCTGTGCCGTTATGGATGATGCTAAATCTATTTCCGTAATAATTTAGTACCGTTGCATTAACAGCCCTGCTTAGGTTTAATACCTTATATTCTGCGGGAACCATGCTATTATTAAATTCATATTCATTAATGACAGTTCTGTTTAGTACATTGAAGCGCAAATTATCACCGGATAGCATTAAATATGTTATAATTCCATTAAACTCATATGTTTTTAATAATGATTCATTTTTAAATACCTCCATATGATTGAAACCATAATAAATATAATATCCATCATAGAAATAGATATATCCTGAAAAAAGCTTTTTAATCTTTAATGTTCCTGCAAATGTACCATTTTTGCAGATTTTTATTAGATTTAAATTTATATTATTCTGTGATACAAATATATAGTATTTCTGATTCTGGATAACGTATGAAATGTTTGTGTAATTATTATTCAATGAATAAATTATATGGGATGTTTTATTGTATATATTATATCCAACAATGGACTTATTATGGACATATAAAAGTTCACCATAATAACCATTAAAAACAGCACTGTAACTGGATGTGCCGTTATAAATTAGGCTGTATGAATATTTATTTAGTTTCAAACTGTGATTATTAAAATAAATAAGATTATTAAATGGCCTTTCGCCGTAATTTATTATTTTCTGTGTTGATCTTGGCCCGCCAAATGCAATAACAATCCTTCCATTTTTAACAGGGTATTTTAACATTATTTTATATGGTATGCTAATTTCATGCGAACTGTTTATAATTATATATGCACAGTAACTGCTGTATGGTGAAAAAATAAATGTAATATTATACCAGTGGTTTTCCCTTTTAAGGCTGAACAGGTTACTATATTTTTTATCTGCATTTACAACCGTTGCACAGTAATCATATTTTCCATATGTTATATTAAGCAGTGTTACATTATTCTGATATATTAAAATAGAATTTTCAGTACTGGCAAAATATTTGCTTGTATTCCAGCTTAGGCCATAATTAAAGGATGTTGAATTATCAACTGTTCCATTGAAATATATATAAGGATCACTTGAATTGCCTGAAAAAACATTTATGTTTTGAGCTGCCTGATCCTCATTAATTTTATTGTCAATATTATTTATATTTAAAAAATTGCCTGATACAAGAATTAATAATGTTATTATAAGAATGATGATCATGAAAATTTTTCGCATTTTTGGTTATAAAAAAGTCATAAAAAAATTTTTTTAAGTTTTTATTTTGATATCTCACCCGGTACATATTTTCTAGATCCAGCACTGGCAAGTATCCTGCCATTTTCCATGACCTTTTTCCCTTTAAGAATTGTTATCTCAGGAAAACCATAAAGTTTTTCCCCCTCAAATATTGAGTATTTAATATTGCTGTGGAGCATTTTGTATGACACTGTAAATTCCTTCTTTGGGTCTATAATAACAATATCTGCATCATATCCCGGAAGCAGGTTTCCCTTATTTTTAAGGCCAAACAGTTTTGCAGGATTTGTGCTCGATACAGATACAAGCTGCTCCATTGATATTTTTCCCTTCATGTAACCATTTGTAAATAAAAGTGGGAGTATTGTTTCTGTTCCAGGAGTACCATTTGGCACCTCGTTAAATGGGGGCACCTTGTCCATATAACGTTTCTTCTGCTCGTCTGAATAAACGCAGTGGTCACTTCCCATGACATAAATTTCATCCATGGCAAGTCTTGACCACAGGCCGTCTATTTCCGCCTGTGTTCTGAAGGGTGGACTCATAATATATCTGTAACCGTATTCCCCCTCAAGAACAGAATAATCATATGTCAGATAATTCGGTGTTGTTTCATTATAGAACTTATACCCCTTCTTTCTGTACTCCCTAAAAATATCTACAGATTCATATGTTGATGTATGCACCATGTAAAGGGTTACATCCCTGCCTATCATGGATGCTATCGCCGCTATTCTGTTTGCCGCCTCTATTTCAACTATTTCCGGCCTTGAAAAATAGTGATAAACCGGATCTATTTTTCCATCCGCAAGAAGCTCCTCTGTTCTTTTATCAACTATTGCGCCGTTCTCAGCATGTATTGCGGTAACACCACCGTGCCTTGCTATCTCCTTTATGGCATCATACAATGACTCATCATCAAGCAGAAGCTCGTTTTTGTATGCCATAAATAATTTAAATGATATAACGCCACGGTCTATTAATGGCTTTACAGCATCAAGTGATGTTTTATCACCTGATCTAAGTATGCAGTGCAGTGAATAATCAGAGACTACCTTTGGATCAGCCTTTTTTCTCCATCTTTCATATGCATCCAGTGGATTTTCCCCCTTGGATGGTGTAATAAAATCCACTATTGTTGTAACTCCACCACCCAGGGCCGCCATGGTGCCATAATAAAAATCGTCAGCGGTTACCTCTGACATGAATGGAAAGTCCATATGCGTGTGGCCATCTATAAGCCCTGGAAGAATTAGTTTTCCAGAGGCATCGATGACCTCATCAGCCTTTTCATTAATATCACCTATTTTGCTTACCTTGCCATCCCTAATATAAAGATCCTTTTTTACCATGCCTGAGGGCAGGCAAATATTTCCATTTTTTATTAATAAATCATTCATTCCTATCACCTTTTATAATTTTTCCCTTCCTTATTACAATCCTTGGGGATCTGAACTGAAGGAATTCCACAGGATTTTTTGATTCTGTGATTATAAAATCACCCTGATCACCATTTGAATACCCATAATTTTTAATGCCAAAGGCCCGTGCCGCATTGAATGTAACCATGTTTAGTGAATAATTAAGTAATTCTGGGGTCATTAATGGCTCGGCATGTACGGCCATGAAAAGTGCATCCAGAGGGTCCCCGGTGCCAAGCGGATACCATGGATCCTCAATGCAATCCTGACCTATAACAACATTAACATTATTTTCAATCATCTGGCGTATCCTTGTAATTCCCCTTATTCTTGGATATGAATCATACCTACCCTGCAGGTTCATATTAATTAATGGATTTGATATAACATTAACACCGGCCAGTGATATGAGCTTAATAATTTTATTTGCATACTGGTTATTATATGAATGCATTGCAGTGAGATGCCCGGCAGAAACTGTACCATTAAAATTTCTTTTTATTTTTTCAGTGCAAAGATACTCGATAAACCTTGATTCAGGATCGTCTGTCTCATCAATATGGCCGTCTATATTTTTTTGATATTTTTCTGCAAGGTCAAAGGCAGTTTTAACAGACCTGATGCCATCCTCATATGTATTTTCGAGATGCGGTGCAAGCCCAACATTATCAGCACCCATTTCCAGTGATTTTTCCAGCAGCTCAATGTTTTGTTTTTCTGTATAAATTCCATGCTGTGGAAATGCTGTTACCTGAATATCAACATCATTAACCTCTTTTTTTATCTTTAAAATTTCCTTTAATGCTGTTAATTCAGGATCGGATACATCAACATTGGTTCTTATTCTTGTTACGCCGTTTTTGGCCAGAAGCCTGATTGCATTTATTACCCTGCTGTGGACATCCTCTGCATTAAGTTTATGAAGCTTATAATCATCCCAGAGTTTTATCCCCTCCTCAAGAGTACCGCTTTTATTTATAATGCCAGATCTTGATATAAATGCAGAATCCAGATGAATGTGCAGTTCTGAAAAGCTTGGTATTACAAGATGTTTTTGGGCATCAATGATCTCCCCATCCCCATATTCTGATACCATTCCATTGGATATATTGATATCCATTAATTTTCCGTCAGGATATGTTAATGCATTTTTTATAATCATTTTTCTGCACCCTCAAAGATATTTTTGGTATCATCTGCTATATATCCATGAAGTAAGCCTCCCCTTAACTCTGGCTGATATTTTGGTATAACCCAGTATTTCATAAGTATAATATATACAAAACCAGATATTAGAATTGTTGATATCCACGATGCCTGATAAATCCAGGACTGGTATGGGTAAAGATAAAAGCTTACAGGAAGGTATGTTGATGGTGGATACACAAGGAATATTGCAAGCACAAATGCTATAATTGCTGCAGGGTTAAACCCGCGCCAGTATCTAAATCTTCCATTTGGCATGAACACATCTGATATTTCGAATTTAAACCTCCTTATGATAACATAGTCAAATATTAATACACCCTCCACTGCGCCAAGTATTGCACCGTATCCAAGAAGCCAGTTTTCAACATACGCACCTGCACTGAAGTAAAAACTCCATGACTGAAGCGATGCTGCAATTGCAACAACTATTAAAACACCACCAAACCATGGAATAAGCTTTGGATAAATATTTGAAAAATCATATCCTGGACCTACAGTATCTGCATATATATTTACCATTAAGACACCAAGAAGCAGCAGGAAAAGCGTTATGTATGCAAGATCCGGTGGAAGCGAGATTGTAGTCAGCAGAATTGGGTCGTATATTGGTGTTTTATATTTTATAATGCTTATTCCAGCGGTGAGAAGCGCCATGGCGCCAATTCCAAGCATCATGATTGGAAGTGTTAGCTGGCCATAAATCTGGGATTTCTGTGATCTTGCATATCTTGTATAATCAGGCATGCTTATTGCCATGGTTGCCCAGAATGCTATGTTTGCATTAATTAATCCAATCATTGCATACCAGAATGCAGATCCAGAAACAGTGGTGCCTATTTTAAAAATGGGTGAAAAATTCCAGGAAACACTCTGGGCATCGATGTAAAATAGGATTATAAAACCAAGAAAAGCAATAAATGGAACAATCCATGAAATTTTTTTAAGCAGGGTCTGACCGCTTTTTGGTGGTGATAAATAAAGTATTGCAAGCCTTACCAGTATGGTGGCTATAAATACACCCCAGAAAAGGTCAGGATTAATGGTTGATATGGTGAATGGTGTTGCATTTCCTGATGCAACCAGACTTAGAAGCTCGGGTTTGAGTCCTGAGTATATTATATACATGCCGGAAACGCTTTCGGTAATAATCCATGTATCTATACCCCACCATCCTGCACCAATAAGACCCCTTACAAATGATGGCACCCATGTCCCATAAGTTCCCCACCTGCTCCTTGTCAATGATGTTTCAGGCATGCCGTACTTTGCACCTCCATGTGCTATGATTAAAATCGGTACCAAAACAGCAGCATTACCTATAAACACTGCCATCAGGGACCAGAACCAATTAAACCCGAAATCAAAGCCCACCGATACAAGGCTCCATGATTCAACCTCCACCGCCATGCCAAACCATATTGCAAAAAATGTCCATGATCCCCATGTTCTATTCCTTTCAGCCGTGGGCTGGAAATCCTGATTCCATAAATATTTATTGTCAGGATATGTGGTTTTTAAGTCCACATATCCATTTTTTGGATCAACAGAGATAATATCCTGTCTCCATGAGGATTCTTCTCTCATTGATGCACCTATTTTTTGCCGGATGATGCGGCCATCTTTGCATCAAAAAGACTCTGCGTTTCCGGGTCAACATATCCTGATTTAAGGCTTCCAATCTGATTCTTACCGTACTTTGGTATAACCCAGAAGGCGTTAAGCAGCAGATCAAGAATTCCGGCTATAAAGAATGCGGTGATCCATGAATTATCGTATAACAGCTGGAATATATAGGCCTTTGAGATTCCCCAGGGATATACATATGTTATAATAACAGCCACGGTGCCTGATATTAGCGCTGCCGGATTAAAGCCATGCAGGAATGTGTATATTCCATCGTACCTGAATAAATCCCTTATGTTTAATTTGAAATGCCTTAATATTGCGTAATCGAACACAATTATGCCCTCAACCATGCCCAGAAGTGCACCATATGCAAGAAGCCATCCATCAACATATGTGTAAACGCTTGTACTGTATGCTGTATATGCACCAAGAAGTACACTGATTATTACACCTATGACAATGCCCCTGAACCATGTTAATCTTTTCGGATATGTATTGGCTATATCATATCCCGGTGCTATGGAGTTTGCAAACACATTTACAGAGAATGTTCCAATAATCACTGCAATTAGCAGCGGTATTGAAAAGTATGATGGAAAGTACAGTGCCATTAATTCAAGCGGGTCATAGTTAAAGAAGCCTGCTGAACTTGAAACATGGAGCCAGCCTGCACTGATTGATGCACCTGCACCAAGAAGGGCCATGGCACCAACGGCCATCATAATAAACGGCATGGGTATCTGGCCCACGGTTTGTGAAAACTGCGACTTTGCATATTTTGTATAATCAGGCATGCTCACCGCCATGGTTGCCCAGTATGCAACATTTGAATTTATAAATGCAAGCTGGACTATTAGTGGTGCTCCCGCCTTATTATATGTTGTTATAGGTGTAAAATTAAATTTTCCGGCAGACATGAATAAATAGAACATTATGACAAAGCTTACCACCATTATTGGTGCTGCAATTTTTGCCATAATTCTAAGCGGATTCTGCCCCTTTACCGGTGGCGATATGTAAAAAATTATCAGCTGTGTGATTATGACTATAACGAATATTGTCCAGAATACTGTTGGAAAATACTTTGGCAGTGTTCCCGGACCAACATAGGCTACCAGCGTTTTAAGGGATGATGCCTTTGCACTCACAAGATAAATATATGTTGCCGCCTCGGCTATTATAAATGATTCAATGCCCCACCATCCCATGGATATTACGCTTCTTATCCATGATGGTATCTGCGCACCGTAGATTCCCCACCTGCTTCTGGTAAGCTGTGGTTCTGCAGCACCGTACCTCGCACCGCCATGGGACTGTATTATTGTTGGTATTAAAATAATTAAATTGCCAAGAAACATATATATAATAACCTGAGTCCAGCTCAGACCAAGGGCAAGGCCAACCGTGGCGAGCGTCCATGTTGGGACTATAACTGCCATTGCAAACTAGAGGCTTGTAAATGATGCCGCACCCCATTTTCTTAAATCCTTTGGCACAGGATTAAAATCAGGATTCCAGAGATAGTCATTGATCTTATTTTCCTTATCAAGGAAAACCTGGCCGTTGTCTATCTCTATTTTATCGGTCATTTATCATCACCCATAACATCCTTTTCATAATATATGTTGCCGATATCATTATCGACCAGATCTTTATATGCTATGACCTTTCTGTCAGCAAGGAATGGTGCCTTTTCCCTCCTCTGTTTGATTAGGTCTATATTTACATCCGCAACCTTTACACCTTCTTTATCAGACATCTGTGCAATTATTTCACCTGATGGACCGGCAATAAGGCTCCTTCCAAGATATTTGATTTTTTGGCCGTTAAATTCCTCCTCTGTTCTGTTAACACCCACCACAAAGATTGTGTTAAACGCCGCATGTGCCCTTAACTCCAGTTCCCATGTTTCAGGGTAAAAATTTGTTGTTGTTGGAACAAAAACAATATCGGCACCCTTCAATGACAGTATTCTTGGGCCCTCCTGGAAATGCCTGTCATAGCATATAACAGACCCTATTTTGTAGCCGTCCTGCTGGAAGACAGGATACCCGCTTCCAGGATGGAAATAATATTTCTCATAGTACCCATTTAACTGTGGAAGGTGAATCTTTCTGTACTTTCCCATGACATTTCCATCCTTGCCAATAAATATAGCTGTATCATAGAATATCCCTCTAACAACCTTATCCTCCTCGAAAATTGTTGGTATTAATGAAACCTTGTGCTCCCTTGCATATTTTCTAAAAATCTGTACTGTTTCACCATCGTCCCTTTCAGCATACTCAAAGTATTTCATATTCTCCTCTGCAGGGAAATACGGTGTTGTGAAAAGTTCATTGTAAACGACTATATCAGCGCCCTGCGATACAGCCTCATCGGTGTATGATATTGCCTTCTCTATGTTCTCCTGCTTTTCTGGAACAGATCCCATCTGCACCATTCCGATCCTGACAAGCTCATTTTCTGCCATATTAATCACACCTCCCTTATTTTTCTAAGTTCATCGTCAATAGAATCCCTTTCTGATATGAGGTTCTCCAGATACGAGTATTCCTTTATCTTGCCTGCCAGCTTCCCCCTTATGTCATCCAGGCTGGCATAGTTGTGCCTTTTTAAATAATCCGCCATGGATGATGTCCATTCCTTAATCTGGTTAAATCCGTGCATTATTGTGTCGGTTACAACCTGCACCGATGTTGCACCGCACATTATATATTCCACAGCATTTGTCCAGTTAGAAATACCACCAATGCCGCTTATTGTGAGTTTTGTGTTATTATAAATGGATGAAACTGCCTTTAATCCAATGGGTTTTACCCCGGGACCTGACAGGCCACCGTAGGTTGTGTATCCAAAGACGGGTGGGAAGAGCATTTCACGCTCTATATCAACGCCCATAAGGCATGATACAGTATTTATTGCAGATACGGCCTTTGCACCTGTCCTTTCTGCATTTTTTGCAATCTCTGTTATCTCTGTTACATTCGGTGATAATTTAGCAATAACCGGTACACCAACAGACTGCACAACCTCCTTGGTATATTCATAGACAAGGTCTGGATGCTGTGATATATACGCCCCTGATCTCTTTTCTGGTTCACCATGCGGGCACCCAAAATTTAATTCTATTAGATTTGCACCGCGATCTTCTGACCATCTGGCAAGCTTCGCCCATTCAGATATATCGGCTGAACCCATTATACTAAATATAATTGGCGCATCCGGAATTTCATGGTATACAGTTCTTATATACCTGTCCCATGTTTCAAGGTTATCCTCTGTAATTAGCTCAATGTTTTCAAACACCACAAGGTCCTTATTCTGATCCCTCATGGCGGCATACATTGGCCTGACGCCCTTTCTGACAATGCTATCCCCAACGGTCTTAATGACAACGCCTCCCCATCCGGCCTTTAGGGCCTGAATGATTTTATCGGCGGTGCCGCTGGTTGGACCTGAACCAACCCAGAACGGGTTTTTAAATTTTACACCATCAAAATCTATTTCCAAACTATCATTTTCTTGCATTTTACCACCTCTTTATAATTACCTTGCTGTCTGTAAAGAACATGACATGATCCGGTCCGCCCTGTGCATGCAGGTCCCCAAAGAAGGAATTTTTATATCCTGCGAATGGATAGAATGCTATTGGTGCCGCAACACCAATATTTACGCCTATGTTTCCTGCCTGTACCTCCTCGGTAAAGCGTTCTGCATACGTTCCTGAATTTGTGAAAATTGTTGATGCATTACCATACTGGCTTTTATTTATGATTTCTATTGCATCATCAAAGTCCTTTGCCTCTATTACGCTTGCAACGGGCCCAAATATTTCCTCCCTTATGATCTTCATGTCCGTTGATGCATCATCAAATATGGAAGGACCAAGGAAGAAACCATCCCTGTATTTTCCTGCATCAAATGTTCTGCCGTCCAGTATAAGTTTAGCCCCCTCTGAGATGCCTGAATCTATGTATCCAAGCACGCGTTCTCTATGCTCAGATCTAATTAATGGACCTAATGTCACGTTTTCATCCAATCCATAACCAAGTATAAGTTTTTGTGCCTGTTTTTTGAATAAATTCACTATTTTATCATGATTTTCCGGCAAAGTTACCAATACAGACCCGGCAAGGCATCTTTCTCCGGCGTTACCATAAAATGATGATATCAGGTGTGGTACAACCTTTTCAGGGTCTGCATCTGGCATAACAAGCTCATAATTTTTTGCAGATGCCCCTGCCTGTGATCTCTTGTGTTTGGCCGATGCTGTTGAAACTATGTATTTTGCAGCACCTGTGGATCCAACAAAGCTAACACCCACAATTTTATCATTATTAAGCAGGGCATTCACAGTATCAACAGCACCATTGACAACGCTTATTACACCTGGTGGAAAACCGGCCTTATCGAAAAGGTCCAGTGTTTTTTGCATTGTTAATGGTGTCTTTTCTGATGGCTTTACTATTATTGTATTCCCAAGGCCAATGGCATATGGGATAAACCAGAATGCAACCATGATTGGAAAATTAAATGGCGTTATTGCAGCAAATACACCCATGGGAACCCTTATTAATTCCTCGTCTATGCCAGCAGAGATGTTTTTATTATTTTTCCCCATGATGTTATATGTTGATGAGCATGCGGCCTCAACATTTTCTATGGCCCTGAGAACCTCTCCCTGAGCCTCCTTGAATGTTTTGCCATGCTCTATTGTAACCATTTTTGCAAGTTCATCTGCATTTTCCCTCATTAGATTTTCAAGCCTAAAAAGATATTTTTATGCGGTCAGTTATTGGAATCTTTGACCATTTTAAAAATGCATCATATGCATAATCCACAGCCTTATTAACATCCTCGGCACCTGTATCAAATACAGATGCTATTTGCTTTCCAAATGCCGGGTTGAAAACCCTGTATTCTGTTTTTCCCTTGTTCTCAACCCTCTGCCCATTCACATAATTAAAGACCTTATACTCCATATTTTCTGTCTTCATTTCTTCACCTCCGCATCCGATATTTTTAACGCCTCATCAATAACGTCAAAACCCCTGTTTAAATCCTCCTCACTTATTATCAGTGGCGGTGCCACAATAAAGTGTGAAATCCATGTGTTAAGATAAACGCCATGTTCCATGGCGTATTTTGCAATCCTGCTTACCATCAATGGTTTCCCATCAATTTTATCCTGCGCAGTATTAAATGGTATTCTATTTTCACGGTCGTAATTTATTTCGACCCCACCGAATAATCCTATGCTCCTGACATCCCCAACCGATACATGGTTTTCCCTTAGTTCCTTAATTCTTTTTTCAAACAGTGGTGATATACGCCTTACATGATCAAGAACATAATTTTTATATTCATCAATTGCTGCTGATGCTGCGGCCAGCATTAATGGATGTGCCTCATATGTATGGCCGTGCGCAAAAATATGATCCTCAAAGAAATCAGAAATCTTTTTATCAACCGCTGTTAGTGATAATGGTGCATACGCAGCTGTAATTCCCTTGGCCGTTGTGATTATGTCAGGCTTAACATTCCAGTGGTTCACTGCAAACCATTCTCCTGTACGGCAAAATCCGGTCATAACCTCATCTGCTATTAAAAGAACATCATTTTCCTCAGTGATTTCCCGTAACCTTTTAACAAATCCATCGGGTGGAACAACAACGCCGTTTGTGCCTGTTACAGGCTCAAAAATCACAGCGGCAATATTTCCCTCCTGTTTTATTGTATACTCAAGATTTTCAGCACATGCCAGGTTGCATTCGGGGTACTTTAGTTTGAACGGGCAGTGATAACAGAACTGTGGGGCAACCCTTAAAAATCCTGAAGCATTTTCATATGAATCCACAAGCATCCTTCTAAAATCACCTGTTAGCTGCAGGCTTCCAAGAGTTGATCCATGATATGAATTATAAAATGAAATTATCTTGTTCTTCTTTTTATCTGCCATGTACATCCTTGCAATTTTTATGGCGGCCTCATTTGCCTCAGTTCCAGAGGTGCCATAAAAATATTTGCCCATATTGTCTGGGAGTATTGATTTTAGTTTTTCAGAAACTGTTTCCCTTATATCCGTGTCAAATGATGGGCCAATATATGATAGTGTTTCAGCCTGTTTTTTGATGGCATTTATAACATTTTTATTTCCATAGCCAAGGTGGCAGCACATTAACTGTGATGACATATCAAGATAGGATTTCCCTGAAGAGTCTGTAAAATAACTTCCCTCACCTGAAATTATTTTCAAAGGGTTCCATCCTTTCTGTCGGCTCCACGTTACAAAGGTATTTTCAACGGTACTGTTTAACTCATTTTCTGGATTTTTTATTGCCATAATTATAATAAGATTATCTTATATATAAAAACTTTGATGAAAACATTGATAATATATCTAGATTTATTATTATATTGATAATTTATATCGTAAAATAAAAATTGCATGATATATTTTATTCTTTAATTGCATTAAAAATTGTAATCAAAAAACAATATATTATCGTAAAACATAATCTAATATGGATGAAAAGGACAAGGAAATATTAAAGACAATGATGATTTTAAAAACAAATAATTTGCAGGACATAGCCGATAGGGTATCCATTTCAAAATCCTCTGTGCAGAAGCGAATTAAAAAAATGGAGGAGGAAAAAATTATAAAGGGGTTTATACCAGAACTTGATAGAAATAACTTGCCGGAAACCTTAACGGCCATATCCATGATCAAGGCACGGTATGGTCCGGGTTATGCTGAGGAGGTTGGCGAAAAAATAAAAGAGGTAAAGGGAATATGTGCATTATATTATGTCCTTGGCGATTATGATTTTACTGCGGTGATCAAGGCAGAGAGCATAAAAGATCTGGAATCAATTCTCAATAAAATATCATTAATAGATGGCGTGGAAAGGAGCAATACAATAACAGTACTATCAATTAAAAAGGAGGATTTGACAGAATTTAACAGAATTGATTAATTTTTATTCAATTTATTCATTGCTTTTTTTCTTCCTGGTTTCATGCCGTTTCTATGGCCTTTTAAGGACATTTTATATGATTTTATCTCCCTTATGGCATCCTCAGGTGTTTTGGCATTTTTTAGGTTTTCAGCAAGGTCGTGCATGCCCATATATTCAAGCCACATTGATATATGCCCATTTAAAACGTGATAATTCACAGCATCACGGTCATATATATTCAGACATTCAAGCTCTGCAAGAAGGCTTTCAAGATCGCAGGCCACGCCTATTAATTTATTATACGATTTAAAATAAAAAGGCTCCATGGTGTAATCAATTTATAACTGTATTTAAATGTTTTTATTTATATATTAATTTTTTAAGAATAATTATCAAATAATTTTATTTGCGCATTTAGTATAGAACTACCAAAAAAAATATGTATGAAATCATATTTCAATATTATGGGAATATTAAAGGTTGAAATAGATTATAATGTTAGTGATGCCCTTGAAATTATCAAAAAATTTCTGAAAGATAACAAAATAAATATCTTCGGTATAATTGACCACAGGAAAAACGCCATTGATGCCGGAATGGATATGAACGATGAGACATTAGTTATGTTTGGTTCTCCTGCAGTTGGTACCGGCATAATGATTGAATCACCTGAAATTGGTATTGAACTGCCTACCAAAATTCTATTATATTCAATTAATGATAAAACATATGCTGTTTATAAAAATATTAAGGACCTTGAACAGGAATACGGAATTACAAAAAATAAAGAATCTCTTGAAAAGTTAGATGGTCTTATTAATAAAATAATAAACATGTTAAAAAAATAAAAAATCAATTTTAAGGAACAAAATGTGAAGGTTACAGTTTCTGTTAACCATGTTAACATACACCTTTGGAAGTTATCATGTCAATGAATTTGGGTATGCTTAAACTTCCTGGATACAACCCAATACCCTCTATCCCGTTGGCAAATGCTTCGGGGATTGCTTTTTTATAATATTATATGATGCATGTAAATCTGCATGTATTAATGTTCCATTGAGAGATTTGAATATTCCCCTGCTTATCCTTTTTCCAAGATAATTATCATGCTTTTCTATGCTTTCATTGTCAAGAAAAGAGCATTTGGATGTATATGATTCTTCCTGAATAATTACATTTATTCCATGTTCCTGACCTTTATAATATATCTGGTTAATTAATGTATTAAATGGTATCTGGACAAAGTTCTGGTTGTTCTTCTTTCCCATTTCTGCTGATTGCTTCCACCTATTATTATGGCCTATAACAATTGTATCTATTTTATTATTAATTGCATATTTTATAACTGCATCTGATAGTTTATGCATTACATCCTTTATTTTTCTGTTCCTATTCATGTATAATTTATTGATTCTTTTAGTATTTTCATGATTCTTCCTCTGTTTATCATTAATAGATTTAAGCCTTGAAAGTTTTTTATTAAAATACTGGTTTATGGATTTTAAAACACCACCCTTAACAGCAATACCCTTTTCAGATATGCTGTTTCCAATGGTTATGGTGTTCCTTACACCAACATCTATACCAAGTATCCTGTTTGCACTTACCTCATTAAAATCTGATATCTCCTTAGAGTATACTATCTCAACATTATATCCTGTGCCCAATGGTATAATTCTTACCTCTCTTAAATCTACATTTTCTAATCTTGTTTTTAACTCCAGATTCATTATTTTAGGAAATTTAAGAATCCCATCAACAATGGAACATTGCTGGTTGGTAAATATTAGCATGAATTCTCCATCCTTGTATTTATATTTGGGTGGTCTTGGAATTCCATTAAATAATTCAGGATGTTTCTTATATGCTTTTAATGCCCTAAAGAATGAACTCCATGATTCTTTTACCTTTTTTATTGTCCATTGTGCTGTCTGTGCGGGTAGTTTCTGGAAATTATTATATTCATCTATTTCTGATGGCATTGAGAATTCATTTGCAAGCTCCTTATATGATGATAATCTTTCTTTATTAAAGAACTGGTTTCTGAGAATGTAATTTGCCTAATTGAACAGGTTCTTTGATTTATAGCACATATATGATATTATTCCATTATCCAAAATGAATATCTGTTCAGTTCTGATTATCTTCATTTACAAATATTATAATGCCATGAGTATATATAAAATTTCTCCATAAATGCTGCATAATAATGTTTATTCTAAAAGTAATTAATTTATTGTTATTTTAAAAATCACGTCAATCTATGAGTTCTGAAAAAATTTTAAAATTAATTGTTTTATTGTATATATATTGATAATATAATGCATCAATATGGTATAAGGTTATCAGCTTTGATAACTATACAATCAGAATTTATTATTTATTTGTAGCATGGTATGGCTGGAAACAATAATTTTAAAGGAATAATTTAATTGGATATTAATATTGAATTTACCACCCTGAATTGAAAGAACATCAGAGATGTGGAAAATTAAATTCAAAGATTAATGGTGGTTGCCAGATAGATCCTTATAACTTTTAAATTCTGATAGGAATGATGCAGGAATTGTAAGATAAATTTAGAATACAAATTCAGGATAATTTATAAATGGTCTCTTAGAAGGTCATTACAGTATAACCTGCATCAACATATCTTGGTATCGTTTCTGAGACGTCTTCAAGTTCTGTGCTCAAATCCATAATTGCCTTGTCCAGATCATGTGCTTTCGAATATCCACTACATGCTATTGTAACTATTCCAAGGTCCTTAAGGATAGAAAACAGTTTAAGAAAATCGCTATCATTGGAAGAAAATGCCTTTTCGCTTGGCCCGAAAAAAACAACCTTTACATCATCCGCCTTCTTCTTCCTGAATGTATTTTTGGCAAAATTCATACCAACAATCATTTTATCTTTTTGATCCAGCCCAGATGTTATTACAACAAGGTATTTTGTTCCCATATAATATTATTTATGCTTTCTATTAAGTTTTTTTGTAGTTTGGTAAAAAGTCTTACAATTAATATATTTGGTCTATTATATCCAAAACATACAATAATATTTCATGTGCAATATCATCAAATTTTTCCATGATTCATTAAAATAATAATATAATTGCATTTAATGAACACATTTACATTTCGTCTTCATTTTAGAGCATATGAAATGAAGTTTTTTCCTTACTGAGCAGGAAGGTTTTATGCCCGGTACCTATATGACATGAGTACACAACCGGATTTGATACAGAAGCTCACGGAACAATAAAAAACTGAATACTACACTGCCTTACATGCAGCCTGATACGGTGGAGGCATTTTCGGTGTTTCGCAAAAACTGAAGAAGCTTGATTTTGCGGATTAGTAAAAAGGAGGGGAAAGCAAACTGATATGTAACCAGCGCCCCGAGCGGGATTTGAACCCACGTCACAGGCTCGACAGGCCTGTATGATAGGCCGCTACACTATCGGGGCAATTTGTGTAACATAATTGTTTAGTTTTATTTAACCTTTTTTTATTTTTTATTTAATCACATCATTCAGACTCCTTTCTTATATTGTGAATAAACCATAAAAAGAAAAAGGTCATTGAAATGCCAGAAACTACGTCAAACAACATTTTCATGAAAAATGATGCGGTAATGACAGAAATAAGGAATATTATCAAATCGATAGAGATTGATATACCAAGATAAAGAGCAAAATATTTTTTATTCCTAAAATGTGAGTTCTGAATATAAATTTCCTTAATTTCCTTATCTATGGAATCCATGTTTTATTGAAAGCGTAATAATAATTAAAATTTACGAATTTGCTGTTCATTTTCAAATATATTATAAAAATTCATAAGGGTACATAAAACTTCATTATAAGAGCTTTTATGATTTGATTTAACTTTAATTATAATTATTACATATTGTTTTATAATGGCCAGAAAGGATGAGGAAATAATTGCCAGCTTCAGGTGCAAAAATAAACCAGTTAAGTATATAGCAAAAAATACAGGAATTAAGAGGGAAGAAATTGAAAAGATAATAAAAAGGTGGATAATAGAAACAGATCCATACCTTGACGGCATCCTTAAAAAATATAAATCATCAAAAAATGTCAGCGGTTCTGATATAGCTGAATTAATTCAGGGAGACCCAAACAATTTCCTGCAAAATGAGGATGTTCTTGACTATATAGCCAGAAATCGCGGAAATCATCATGACCGCTACATGGACTGCATTAGGTATAAAATATATTCATGCATAATAAAAAAACAGTAAAAAATTGTTAAATACTAAAATATACTTTACTTTTATGAAGTTTGCTGTATTAATTGGCTGGAATGGTTCCGTGGTAAAATCATTCCTGAGGGCGGGTGAGGAAACTGGAAATGATGTTAGAATAAAATACCCCCGGCTTGATCCAATAGATGATGATTTTCTTAATTTTGTCAGGGATGCAGATGCACTTTTTATACATCATTTTTCCGGGGAGAATATATACAGCAGCATACTTGAAAAGCTTGAAAAAATAATTGGTAATAAAAAGTATGTAATAGCAATAGACCCCATATTAAGCAAATATTCCAATGTTGATCCTAAAATTGTTGAAAAGGTTAGTTTATATTACTTTTATGGTGGTTATAACAATATAAAAAATCTTGTTTTGTATGTACAGAGCTTTTTTGAAAAAAACAGTTATAATGATCCGGATCCGCTGCCATTTTCCGGCATATACAGGCCCAAAAACTTAAACCTAAATAAATATAACAAAAGGGTTGGAATACTATTTTATAGAACCGCTTGGGTGGATGGGGATACAAAAATAGTTGATGAAATCATAAAAAAACTTGATGAAAGGGGTATTTCAAGCATTCCAGTTTTTACAAATGGTTTTGGTGATTCCTCCAAAAACATAAAAAGTGCTGAGGAATGCATTAATGAATATTTTTATGAAAATGGCAGGGTAAATGTTGATGCCGTCATAAATCTTCTTTCATTTTCTCTTATTAAGGGTGAGGAAAAAAATACGCTGTTAAATTTAAATGTACCTGTTTTTCAGGGCCTTATATATTATTATAAAGAATACAAGGAATGGATAGATTCATCAGGACTTGATGTTGTAAGCTCCATAATGAGCGCCATGCTTCCAGAAATAGATGGTACAATAGAACCGATACTTGTTGGCGTTATTAAAAAAATTTCTGAAAAGGGAACAGTTTACAGGGAATTATCCCCGGTATATGAGCAGATAAATTATATGGCAAATAGAATAAAAAAGTGGGTTAATTTAAAATATAAAAATAACGGTGATAAAAAAATAGCAATTATACTCCATTCAGGTTCATCTTTTAAGGACCTTGAGGCAAATATAGGCACTGCAACAGGCCTTGATACATTAAATTCTGTTGCCAATATAATGAAAATACTTAAAAACTCTGGCTTCTCTCTGGATTATGTACCTGAAAATGGCGAGGATCTTATACAGGAAATATTAAGGAAAAAGGCCATCCCTGAGGGTAAATGGACATCAATTGAAAACATAATAGATAGAAAAGGTGCTGTCGATACCATAAACTCTGATGAATATTCCAAAATTTTTAATTCAATACCCGAGGATTCAAGAAAGGCAATAATCAACCGCTGGGGAAATATAAACTGGAACAGGGATTACATGGTATTAAATTCACAATTTTACATACCGGGGCTTCTCTCTGGAAATATTTTTATAGGCATACAGCCAAAAAGAATAACGTTTTCAGATGATGATAACAGCATAAGAACCATACATGATTCTGAAACACCAATTACGCATTACTGGCTTGCATTTTATAAATGGATAGAAACAAAATTTGGTGCGGATGCCATAATTCATGTTGGTACTCACGGAACACTTGAATTTACACCCGGAAAGGGTCTCGGCCTCTCACCCTCATGCTTCCCAGAAATTTCCATAGGTACCATGCCGAATATATATCTTTATTCTACAAATGTTCCTGGTGAGGGTATAATAGCAAAGCGCAGGAGCTATGCAGTACTTTTAGATTATATAACGCCACCAACATCCTATGATGAGGTACCTGATGAAATTAATAAGCTTGAGGAATTAATAGATGATTATGAGGAGTCTGAAAAATCAGAAAATAATGCAAGAGAGGATTTAATTTTAAGGGATATAAAAAATCTTGCCAGCAAAATAGGTTTAAGCATAGACTTTGATGACGCACATAAGGCCACACATGAAATAGAACACAGAATAAATCTTTTCAAGGATTCTGTAATAACCCACGGTCTCTATGTATATGCCCAGGAGGTTAATAACGATGATCTGCCTGATTATGTTGCAACTGCCACAAGATTTGATGAACACTCATTAATATCAATGCATGGAAAGGATGCAGCGGTTAAAATGATAAAGGAATATATAAATCATAACAATGATATTCCAGAACTTGAAAGAGGCATTATAAATAATCTAAAATTTTCATCAAAAAATGAGGAAAATAATCTTCTAAAGGCACTCAATGGAGAATTTATACCATCCGGCCTGTCTGGCTCCCTCGCACGTGGAAGATATGATGTTTTACCATCTGGCAGGAACTTTTATGCTGTGGACCCATTTAAGATTCCAAGCCAGTCAGCGTGGCAGGTTGGCGTTATACTTGCAAATAAACTAATAGAAGCCGAATATAAGAAGAATAATAAATTTCCAGAGACAGTGGGTTTTGTGCTCTGGTCAACAGATGCATACAGATCGGATGGGGAGCTCATATCACAGATTTTATTTACCATTGGTGTTGAGCCCATATGGCAGGAGGGTTCAAAGAAGGTTTCCGATGTTAGGGTTATACCAATGGAAAAACTTCAGAGGCCAAGAATAGATGTTGTCATTGAATCAAGCGGAATAGTCAGGGATAATCTATTTAATATTATTGAGCTTATAGATACAGCAATTAGGAAGGTTGCCGAACTTGATGAGTCTGAGGAGGATAATTACATTAAAAAACATTACAGGGAGTACGGCCATTTAATGAGAATTTTTTCATCTAAACCAGGGTCCTACGGGTCCGGTGTGAGCAATGCGGTGGAATCATCAAAATGGAAGAATGAAAATGACCTTGCAGATGTGTTTATAGAGTGGATGGGGTATTCATATGGTAAGAATAACTTTGGAAGGGAGGCAAAAAATGAGCTTTCACTGGTATCAAAAAATATAGATACAATTATACATAAGAGGGAGATTGATGAGATAGATATAAACGACGATTCATGCAACTATTCATATGCAGGCGGATTTTATTTAATGGCAAAAAAGTATGGTTCAAGCCCAAATCTTATGTTTGAGGATACATTCAATCCATCGCGCCCGCAGGTAAGGACAATGAAGGAGGAAATAGAAAGGACGGCAATAGGGAAGCTCTTAAATGATAAATGGATTAATGCACAGAAAAACTTTGGATACAGGGGTGCCACGGAAATGCTCAAAAAAATAGAGCACCTGTATGGCTGGGCGGCCACAACCAAAATGGTAAATGATGCAATTTTTAATAATATAGCCGAAAAATTCATTTTAAACAATGAAATGAAGGAATGGTTTAAAAGGGAAAATCCATGGGCATTAAGTGAGATAACATCCAGAATGATAGAGGCATATAAGAGGGGCATCTGGAATGCATCTGAGGATATGAGGGAAAAACTTGATAATGCCTATATTGAAATGGAGGGTGAGAGTGAATGAAAATTAACTACTTCCCATTTTCTGCAATTCTTGGAAATGATGATATAAAGCTTGGATTAATTATCAATGCAATTGACCCGAAAATAGGTGGAATTTTAATCACAGGTCCAAAGGGCATTGCAAAATCAACAATGGTAAGATCGCTTTCAAATATACTGCCAGAAATGGATTCAATAAGAGGGTGCAGGTTCAACTGCACATTAAATTCTGAAAATCTTTGTGATGAATGCCGTGAAAAGATAGATAATAATTCTGCCGAGATAGTGAAGAAATCAGTGCCTGTAATAACCTTACCAATAAGTTCAACACTTGATCGTGTTGTTGGATCAATAGATATAAATTCTGCCATTTCAGGAAGGGTTAATTTCAGAGAGGGGCTGCTTGGTGAGGCAAACAATGGAATTTTATACATAGATGAGGTAAATCTGCTTGATGATTCCATAGCAGACGCAATACTGGACTCAGCCGCATCAGGCATAAATACTGTTGAAAGGGATGGCGTCTCATATATACATCCTGCGAGATTCATTTTGGTTGGTACAATGAATCCTGAGGAGGGAGAGCTCAGACCACAGCTTCTTGACAGATTTGGTATTTCAGCTGAGGGAAAACTGCCATCAAGCGCAGAAGAGCTAATTGAGATTGCAAACAGGGTTGATGAATTTGATCACAATCCGGTGGAATTTATAAGCAAATATGATCAGGATGATGAAATTTTAAGAGAAAGAATAGTGAGGGCAAGAAATGCTCTTAGATATGTAATCATACCCGATGATATAGAGAAATATATGGCTGATGTTATATTGAAATATCATATGGGTAACAGGGCCATGATATCTGCGGTTAAGGCGGCAAGGGCAATAGCAGCATATAATGGTAATAAAAATGTTACAATGGAGGATGCAAGGAAGGCACTTGAATTTGCACTAAGGCATAGAATCAACGATGATGAAAAAAGCAACATGGAAAGGGAACTTAACAATACCGGTCAAAATCAGGGCAATAAAAATGAGAATATAAATGAGGATATGAACAATAATGATATAAATAATGATGAAAAAATGCCGGTAAAAAAAAATAATTCCACAGGGGATGATACCCTAAATAATATTGAGAATCCCAGAATAGATATGAAATTAAGAAATGAGATTATTAAAAAGAGCGGAAGAAATGCAAAATCTGGAAATTTTATAAGAACAGGACATAAAAACGGGAATCACCTTGATCTTTATTCGTCCATGGTATCCATGAAAATCAATAATCATAAAAAGATGCAGGCATCGGATATTGTCCTGAGGGAGGGTTATTCCGGTGGTGCCGTCCCGGTTATAATAGCAATTGACTCAAGCACGTCCATGGGTTTTAAAAGAAGGATAGGAAATGCACTAGAGCTGTCAAAACTTTTATTTAAAAAGGCTTATATTACAAGAAGCAGGGTTGCACTAATATCGTTTTCAGGCACAGGCGCCAGAGTATTAATGAACTTTTCCAGAAATTTCACGGTCCTCAACCAGAGGCTTAAATCCATAAAAAGTTCAGGGAAAACACCCCTTTTAGAGGGCTTAAAACAGATATATAAAACGTCAGCATATTCTGGTGAAAAAACAGTTTCAGTACTTTTTACAGATGGTCGCGGAAATTATCCACCCGGAAATATGAAGGATGATATTATTGATATATCCAAAAAATTAAAGAATGTTTCAAGGCTTTATATAATAAATGGCGAAAATGGATTCTTACCAACATATAATAATTTAATAGCAGAATATTCAAACGGGCATATAATAAGCGATGTTAACAATGTAAAAATAAACTGAATATAAAAATAAATAATATAAATGCATTATAAATCCAATGACAGATGAAATACCTGAAAAACGGAATAAGCATCCATATTTTATGTATGATATGATAAAGGATATTCCCAATGGGCTTAATGAAACTGTAAGGGAGATGGAAAAATTTGATTATGATATTATAAAATCACCGCTTGTATTTACCGGAAATGGTACTGCATATCACAGTGAGTATATAGGCTCTCAGTTCCTTAATAAACTGGATGTTAATTACAGGGTTATACAGGCATATGAACTTCTTAATTATTCCGGCCTTTCAAAGGGGACTGTGGTGGGAATTTCCCACAGTGGAAAAACAAAATCAACCATGGATGCACTAAGTTATATGAAAAAATATGCATTTACTGTTGGAATAACACATTATGAAAATACAACAATAGGGAATATAACAGACAAAACAGTAATTATAAAAACCCCTGATCTTTCACTGTGCAATACCAAGGCATTTTTTGATAATGCAATCGCATCAATGTATATAGCACAGAACTATGCAGGCATTGATGTGGGAATTAAGGAAATAATAAAAAAAATAATAAATCTTGTTTCAGTTATGGAAAAACCGGTTATGGATATTGCAGGGCAGCTCAATGATATAAATACAATATTCGTGCTTGGGTCAGGCCCCAACTATCCTGTGGCAAGGGAGGCTGCACAGAAGATAAAGGAGGCAACACACATACATGCAGAGGGCATAGAGCTTGAGGAATTCAACCATGGATGCACATCAATTATAGATGATAAATCGTTGCTAATCCTCATTGGCGATGGCTATAACAATGAAAGAATGAACCAGATAGTAAGAGCATGCAGGGTAACCGGGACAAAAACACTGACATTAAATGGCAGTGGTGATTTTAACATAAACATAGATGGATTTAATGATATTTACCTTAATCCTGTATTAAACATTGTGCCCCTTTATTATCTTGCATATTTCATGGCAGTTCAGAGGCATATTAACCCGGACCTGTTAAGATTCGATGAAAAAAAATATCTGGAATTTGATAATATAATATTTCCGCCAGGGGCGCATTAACAGAATGGAAATAAATCCCGGAAATATTTCATTAAATTTTCAGGTATGGTTTCATATAAATCCAGAATAATTTTTTTATCACTGTTTTCTATTCCGCGTCTTATCCTTTCAACGATTAGGTTTATATTTTCTTCAGTTTTGGCCTCCTGAAGCAATTTTATATCGTATAATAATTCATTTTTACCGTACATATTTTATAGTATAATTTTATGTATTTAAAATAAACTTTATCGGGCAAATAAATTAGCATGAATCATTAAATATTAAAATAATAGTACGGAAAAAACAATATATAGTTTATTCATCCCCAATAATGATAGGAGCAATACTTGCAGGAGGATACGGAAAACGGCTTAAGCCCCTGACTGATAGAATTCCGAAGGCGCTTATTGAACTTAAGGATAATTATACCATAATGGACAGGCAGCTCTTTGATTTTAAAAATGCTGGAATTAATGATGTTTATGTTCTTTCAGGCTATCTGGGGGATAAAATAGAGGATAGATATAGGAATTTTAAGGATGTTAATATTCATTATTTAAGGGAGGAAAAGCCCATGGGAACATTATATTCAATACAAAATTTACTAGAAAATGTAAATGAGGATATAATACTCAGAAATGGTGATACAGTATCTGATATAGACCTTAATAATTTTATAGATTATTCAAGGAATAAAAATTATGGCATGATTATGTACATAACGAAAATGAAAAGCCCCTACGGCATAGTTGAATTTGCCGGAGACAGGGCATTTAATTTTAAGGAAAAACCCGAGCTGAATTATTATATAAATGCCGGCATATACTATATTAAAAAGAATGTTTTTGAATTATTTAAAAGGGATTATATTGAAAAGGATATTGAAAAGTCAGTATTTCCTGTTCTTGTAGCGTCTGATAACCTTGGTGTGTATAAGGATGATTCCCTCTGGATGGGGATAGACAGTGAGAAGGATCTTGAGGCCATCAGAAAGGAATATATGAACAGGCACGATGAAAGTTTTGGATACATTAAAAAAATTTTCAACTCGGACAGTGTATCCATTTTAGAGTATTTTATCAGAAAGGGGAGTAAAATACAAATTCATGATGGTGGTATAATAAAAATAATTTCCGGTAACGGTTATATTTTAAACGATGAGAAAAGAAAATATGATGAAAACTTTTCAGATGCAATATATAAAGATTTCTATATATTACCATATGAGAATACAAAAATTCAAATAATAAATTTTTTGAAACCAGAAAATAATAAATAGGATTAAAAAAATTTAAATTTTTTTGCAAATGTTTATTTAGTAAATAATAATGGATATTATCATGACCGTAAATAGAAATGAATTATTAAAGGCGCTGGACAACATATATGGTAAAAAGGGCATGTCCAGCAGGGATGTGGAGGATCTATGTGATTTTATATTATCATTTTTCGGTTATGACGATTATGTACTGGATAATGTGCTATCACCATCAGAACGTGATGTTTTTTATAATCTAGAGGAAAGCGGTATACTTTCAACACACAGGGAGGAAATATCCATAATAAAGGGAAAAACATGGAGGATAAATCAGTGGTATATAGACTCGGAAAAAATAAAAAAAATAGCAAATGAAAGGGACGATAATAAAAAGGAAGAAAATATATATGATTCAATTTTCAAGAACATGCAGCAATAGGGCATATTTAATCTGTGGAATGTCATCTCTTATTCAGGCAAATTAATTAAAATATTCAATTTTTGACATACTGGTATGTGCAAGGGTATCAGATGGCAGAATTTATTTATTTTATACCCCAATGAATTTACTATACAATTATATATTTTATTATAATAATAATTTATGAAGGCTGTTATAATTACAATAGGCAATGAAATTTTGAAGGGGAGGACAGTTAATACAAATTTTTCATTTATAGGCAAGCTGCTTACATTTTCTGGATATAATGTATCACTCGGCATTATAGTTCCAGACAATCTCGATGCAATAGCAGCTGCATTCAGAAATGCTGCCGCCTATGGTGATCTTATTATATCATCCGGAGGTCTTGGACCAACCTATGACGATATGACATTAACTGGTTTTGCAAGGGCATTTAATCTTAATTTAAAGCTTAATGAAACTGCATTTAACATGATAAAAAATAAATTTGATAAGATAACCCCTGAAAGAGAGAAAATGGCAATAATTCCTGAGGGGTCAATACCACTTAAAAATGATGCTGGCACGGCCCCCGGGGTGTACATGGAAATTGATAATAAAAAGTACATTATCCTTCCAGGGGTTCCCAGGGAGGTTGAATCAATAATGAACAACTTTATTGAGAAAATAAGAATAAAAAATTATGTTTATCTTGATGAATCCTTTACCGTAAATGGAATTATGGAAAGCTCCCTGGCACCATATATAAAAAATTTGATGAAAGATTATGGTGATATGGTTTATATAAAGACACACCCAAAGGGCAATGAGATTAAATCGCCGGTTCTTGAAATTGAGGTATCCGCATCAGGCAATGATAAAAATATGGTTCAGGAAACAATAAAAAATGTAATAAACATGATAAAAAGGGATATAGATATTTTACAGGATAAACATTAATAAAATAATATTATTATCATATAATGAATAAGGACGATGCCAGAAAATTAATTGCCATAGTGGCAGCCAAAAAACTGGAGGGGTACACAAAAAACGATTTTTTAACATCATTATCATTTAAAAGGGCTTTAATACCTCCGGATTTAATAGACAGGTTTATAGAGGGCTGTTTAAAAGATAAACTTCTTGTGGAAAAAAATGGAAAGTATATACCAAATTTTAACTCCGATGGTGTAATAGTTCCACTGGATTTTACCGTTGACCCTGACAGGCTTTTCATGGATTCCGGTGAAAGACCATTGATAGACAGGCTTCTTGATACGGCGGCTTCATCAGGCAGAATGACAAAAAAGGAGGCAATTGTGCGTGCAAAGGAACTCATCAAAAATATGAGGTACATAGATATTGAAACTGCAATTATTACAGTATTATCAGACAATAATATAGATGTAAGACAGTTTGTCCTTGAAAAGGAAAAGAACATCTTAAGAAATCAATAGTTCTGGTAACTCCCTTAGATCTGCATCGGCCTTTATGCCGGTATCTGAAAACTGTGTCCTGCCAGCCCTTATATTATTATCATTCAGTATTCTTATGGCGTCCTCCATTTTTATTGAATTAATCTTTTTTGCCCTAAATATATCAGGAAGATTTAAGAACATTAATGATAAATCATCATTTTTCATTCTGTCCAGAATTTTAAGGTACTCTGGGTCAGGGCTGTCAATTCTTATAAGGCTGTTAAAATCAATACCGTGAAGGTGGCCAAGCCACAATGGCCCCTCATCCATATCCATGTATATATCTGATATTGATTTATTTTTATTTATTTTACCTATATATGCCAGTGCCTCATCTGCCTTATTTGCTGATGAGTATATTTTAAAAATTATTCTATAATAATGAGAGTGCCATAATGAAATTAAGGGAAAGGCACCTTTATCCTGTGCTGCCGCAGCCCTGACAAAACTGGCTATGAGAAGCCTGATTCCGGACTCGTGCCTGTATGCATCATTGTTTATATATGCATTATATCTCCTTAAGGTTTTTTGTGGCATTGATCCTGTTAGGGCTGTTAAATCAGTTGCTGTAATACCTATATATCCCCTGTTTTTTACTGCCATGATTGCATCGCCAATATATGGTATTACAGACCCATATGGATCAATATCTATGTAATCAAAAAGGTATTTATTTATAACACATCTAAAGTCCGCATTAATTACCTCTGGGTCTTCACCATTTAATAGGGCATTCTGATTAATAATGTCAAAGGATTCACGGTTTAATTCAGTTATCACTGTTTTAATCCCAGCCTCCTTTAGAAAACGGATCCCACGGACCCCGGTTCCGCCAAATGCATCCAGGGCCAGGCGTGGCTTAAATGTTTTAAGAAATGATAATGTAATATCCCTGTTTAATTTCTGTGATGCATTATAAAACCCGGACTGTGCTGTGCCCGGGCCCTTAAGATTATAATTTAATGGAACCCTTAATTGTACTGCACCCTCATGTATTAATTTAAATTGATTCTTCCTCTCCATTAAGCACCTTAACTATTTTAAATGGAAGTATATTTTTATTTATTGGTGTTATATCAAAGACCCTGACGCTCTCATATGCCCTGAACTCCTGTAACACGGGATTTCTTGATTTTTTATGAAGCGTTATGATAATTTCTTTTTCCGATTTCATTACCTTTTCTATTTCATTTTTTATATTTTTAGTAGCATTTTCTATCTTTCCAAGTTCATCAATAACTATTATATCTGCCTCCTCAAGGGCCTTTTCAAGAGATGGTATCAGGAGCTCCTCAAGGGCCTTTGTATCAACACCCAGCTTGTCAACCTTTACCCTTGATACAAGGTCATACCTTGCAAATTCTATTTTTTTCTTTGTAAGTATATCAGTAATAAAATAACTGTATAATTTACCATGCTCAGATTTTTCAGACATCAGGGTGCCCTCAATAACCTTGCCATCATTCTGAAGCATTTCCATAACCTTTGCCAGCGCCTCACTTTTTATGGAGCCAACCGGCCCTGTTATACCAACCTTTATTCCCATATTTATTCCTCCAGATACATTAGCGGATAATTTAAATCCCTTAAATATTTCATTTTTGCCCTTGCAGTGCTGCCGTTATAATTTATAGTCAAATCGACCTCAAGCATGGTACCGTTTAAAGATTTATAATTGAATTTAGTATCATTTTCTGCATTTAGATTTATTTTTACTTTTACATTTTCCACAAAGGGCTGTAACATTGTAGCGCTTTCTATTGCCTTCTGGATATATTCAATGTTTGATTCATTTACCGGAATGCCTGTATACTGATGATATATGGCGCCAAGTTTTATCCCGGCCTCAAATATGGCTCTTTCCCGATCTGTGCACTTAAAATATTTTGATGCCGGGTCATTCATTGAATAGTAATTACATTAAATATAATAAATGTTATTTTTTATATATTAGTTACATGTTAAAATAAATAAGAGCATAATAAAATATTTCATATAGTTAGGCATAACCATTAAATGAATCCATGGATAAGGATATTAAGACCTGTTAACGCTTTAATGGGATTTTTTTCAATATATATTATCGGATTTATAGCTGTAAATGTTATGTTTTATAAATTTTTGGTACCACTAACACTTGGGGCCATAAGTGTATTCCTCGTCACAGGCGCAGGGAATATTATAAATGATATAAGTGATCTCAACACAGATAAAATTAATCACCCTGACAGGCCATTGCCATCTGGAAAAATTACAAGGCAATCTGCCCTCACAGCATCGATTATAATTTTCATTATTGCAATAATTGTATCATCATTTATATCATATAGGATATCGCTTATAGTTTTTATTGCAGAAATGCTTCTGGTAAGTTATGAGTTTAAAACCAAAAAACTTGGACTGACAGGAAATTTTACCATAAGCCTCCTGATAGGCATGATTTTTTTATTTGGTGGTGTAATAACAGATTCATTACTAAAAATGACACTTCTTTTTTTGCTAGCATTTTTTTCAAATTTTTCAAGGGAAATTATGAAGGACATAGAGGATATAAAGGGAGATCAGGACAGAATGACATTCCCAAAAAAATATGGTATAGGGAATGCCAAAATATTATCCACTGTTTTTGTTGGAATAACAGTATCAATATCTGCTGTTCCATATCTTATTAAAATTCTTTCTGTGTACTATTTATATGCAGTTATTATAGATGACTTTATATTTATATACAGTGTGGTTATAATGAGAAAAAGTGTATCAGAGGGTCAAAAGGTGTCTAAAATAGCCATGATATTCGGCATGTTTTCATTCCTCCTGGGTGGTATTAATTGAGCGTTTATTCAGAAATACTTGAAAAATTAAAAAGCAAAAAGGTGCATATGACATTAATAGATCCCGCCTCACAAAATGTTGAAAAGGCAGTAAGTATTGCACAGAAGGCTGATAAGGCTGGAACAGATTTTTTTATGATAGGCGGGTCTACAAAGGTTTATCCAGCATTAATTGACAAAACAATTGAAGAAATTAAAAAGGTAACAGATAAAAAAATAATAATATTCCCTGGTTCCAGTGAGAGCATAAGCAAGAAGGCCGATGCCATTTATTATATGATGCTGATGAATTCCCAGAGCAATGAATTCTTAATTGGCCATCAGGTAAGGTCATCAATAATACTTAAAAAACTTGGTATTGAAACAATTTCAATGGGATATTTGATCTTTGACCCGGGCATGACTGTTGGGCGTGTTGGAAATGCCATGCTTATAAAAAGGGATGATGAAATGACAGCACTTTCCTATGCACTGGCCGCAGAGATGTTTGGATTTAAATTGCTTTACCTTGAATCGGGTTCTGGTTCACCAACACATGTTTCTGAAAATGTAATATCAAGGATTAAAAGGGAGGTTAAAATTCCGTTAATAGTTGGTGGTGGCATCAGGGATTATGAATCCGCCCATGATGTTTTATCTGCCGGTGCGGATATAATAGTTACAGGTACAGTTATAGAAAAATCTGTGGATGTATACCAGACATTAAAAGAAATTATTAATGCTTTCTGATTTACCGTTTATGGAAAAAATTGTAATTATTGGTGGAGGCATAGCGGGCGTGGCCGCGAAAACTTATAACAGGGATGCCATGCTTGTTGAAAAATCTGAATTAATGACTGTATTTCCAAGGTTAATTGATGTTGCCTCGGGCATGGATCAAAAATTTGCTGTAATAAAAAGAAATGCAGATGTATATGATGAGGTTATGGATATAGATTTTAAAAATAGGAAGGTGATTACAAAAAAAAGAAAAATTGGATACGATAAGTTAATAGTTGCTCTTGGAAAATCACAGAATTATTCATTTTTAAAGGGTAAACAGTACATATACCCAATGGCCCAGCTGAGTGATGCCATTAAATTGAGAGATTCAATTAAGAATGCAAAAAATCTTACAATAATAGGCGGCGGCTACTTGGGTGTCGAACTTGCAGGGTCGTTACATGGAGTGAATATAAAAATAATAGAGGCGGGAAAAAGATTATTGCAGGGCTTAAAGAATGAGTATCATGAAATAGCCTTAAAAAAACTTTCTGAACTCGGTGTTGATGTTCTTTTTAACACAAAGGTTATTGAGGTTAAAAAAGATTCCATAATTACCGATGCTGGTGATTTTAAATCTGATGTTTCTGTTTTTGCAGGAGGGCTCACTGGAAATTTACTGCTTAATGATCTTGACATAACAACCCTAAATTCAAAAATTGTTGTTGATAGTTATTTAAGATCTGTTGATTATGATGATGTTTATGCATGCGGTGATTCCATGGCCATTAAAAACACATTCACACCCATGTCTGCAATTATAGCAAGGTCATCAGGCATAAGGGCCATGGCAAATGCAATGGGTGAGGATTTGGAATATAAGCCGAATAATTTTGCAAACATTATAAGAGTTGGCAATTATTATTTCGGTGATTTTTTTAATTACCGTGTTAATGGCTTCATTGCAAGAATGATAAAGGAATCCGGCATTGCCATCAGCATTAATTATGCAAAAATGCTATAAAATATAATTAAAGTTTTTTAGTATTTTTTTATAAATGGGAAAATGCACTGAATATTTATTTAAAAACAGTTACGATTTATAACAAAAAATTTAATAAGTATGTTAACAATATATTAAGCATGAAGACAACCATATCACATATAAAGGCAGATATTGGAAGCTTACCAGGGCACACTGTTGTATATGAGCCGGTGGTTAATGCTGTTGATAAATACATAAAGGAAAATGGGGAATCTCTTATTTCTGATTACCATATATCACATATAGGTGATGACATACAGATAACCATGGTACATAAAATGGGTGCTGATAACCCTGAAATACATGAACTCGCATGGAACGCCTTCAAGGCCGGTACAGAGGTGGCAAAGGAGGCGGGCTTGTATGGTGCCGGTCAGGACTTGCTAAAGGATGCATTTTCAGGAAATATAAAGGGCATAGGGCCAGGAGTCGCAGAACTCGAAATTACACCAAGAAAGGCAGAGCCATTCATAGTTTACATGATGGATAAGACAGAGCCTGGAGCATTTAATTACCCAATATATAAAATGTTTGGGGATCCTTTTAACACCCCGGGTTTGGTAATAGACCCGAATATGCACATGGGATTCAAATTTGAGGTCTGGGATATATACAACGGAAAGAAGGTAATAATGTCCCTGCCTGAGGATACATATGATCTCCTTGCACTTATAGGTTCAAAGGGGAAATATGTAATTAAAAGGGTATTTACAAAGGAAACACACAGCAAGCTCCCGGACGAAAATGTTGCAGTTATAACCACTGATAAATTATCATTTATAGCCGGTGAATACGTGGGAAAGGATGACCCAGCGGGCATAGTGAGAATACAGTCCGGTCTTCCTGCATCAGGTGAGGCACTTGAACCATTTGCAAACTCATATCTTGTATCAGGCTGGATGCGTGGATCATTTAATGGGCCCATAATGCCTGTTGGATTAAATAACTCAATGATGACCAGATTTGATGGTCCACCAAGGGTTGCTGCCATGGGCTTTGTGTTAAAGGATGGAAAGCTTCATGGGCCTGTAGATATGTTTAACGATGTTGCATTTGACTTTGCAAGAACAGAGGCCCTTCAGATGGCAAACTACATAAGGAAGATGGGCGTATTTGAGCCTCATAGGCTTCCTGATGAGGACATGGAATATACAGCACTTCCAAGAATACTTGAAAAACTTGCACCCAGATTTAAGAACATAGAGGATAAGGGTGCAAAGAGTGAAATGAAGCTTGAAAGATAAAAATAACTTTTTTAAATTTTTATAACAAAGTTAAAATATTCTTTTTTGATTAAGCCTTGTGATTTTATGCCTTTTCCAGAAGCAGTAGAGAGAAGATTAAATAAAAAGATATGCATGAGATGCTACGCAAGGAACTCAATAAGGGCCGAAAGATGCAGAAAATGCGGTTATACCGGTCTTAGAGTTAAATCAAAGGAGATAAAAAGTGCAAAGTGACGGTTTAAGGGCAGGAGTCCTCAGAATGGAGGGGACAAATAACGAGGAGGAAGCATATTTATCCCTCCAGCGTTCTGGCTTTATACCGGATTACATACATATTTTCGATTTAAATTCAGGTAGAAAAAATCTTCTGGATTATGATGTTTTATTAATACCGGGTGGATTCTCTGCCGGTGATTATATCAGGGCGGGTGCCATATTTGCCGCGAGGCTAAGGGCATATATAAGAGACCTCCAGAAATTTAATGATTTAAACAGGGTAATTCTTGGAATATGTAATGGATTTCAGGTTCTTAGTGAGCTTGGCATGCTTCCTGATACAGGAAATAAAATGGAAAGATCCATGGTTCTGGCAGTAAATGAATCCAACAGGTTTGAATGCAGGTATACATATTTTAATTACACATCCAGAAATAAAATATTTGAAAGTGCATTTAGGGACAGGATAATGCAGGTTCCTGTGGCACATCTTGAGGGACGCGTTTTATTCAAAAATGAAAATATACTTGATGAGGTTTTACAAAATGATCAGATATTATTTAAGTACACAAATCCTGATGGAACCGGATCAGGATATCCATGGAATCCCAATGGCTCGGTAATGGACATAGCCGGAATATCAAACGAAAATGGCAATGTAATAGGTCTGATGCCACATCCCGAACGTGTTTACTATAATTTTCAGATGATGCCTGACGGCCATGTGCATGAAAAAGGTACAGGTGAATATTTTTTTAAGGCCATATATAATTACACAAAAAAATTATTTGACTAGTTTTTTCTTTATTTCAGAGTGCCTGTTTATAATATCATTCAATAGAATTCTTACATTTTTATGATATTCATCAAGGGTTGAATCATTTACAATCATGTAATCTGCAAGTGATATTACCTTGCCTATGCCCCATGACAGCTCCCTGCTATCTCTCCTTCGAAGGCCCTCCTGGCTTTTAACATCATCCTCGCGGTCACGTTTAAGGATTCTTTCAAGCCTCTCTGATTCATTTGCAAATACAGCTATAACTATTATATTATCAAAATGGTTTTTAAAATATTCAAGCTCCTCACAATTTCTTAAACCATCAACTATTGTTATGTCCGGTTCCCTAATGTCCTCGGCCGTTCTTTTTGCCCATATATCCATACCAAAACGCTCACGCTCTGCTGATGCATACTTACCTATTGATGAATCATCCTGCTTAATATTATTTTTTAATGCATATTTTTTCACAGTATTGCCCATGTGGACATCCACAAAGCCCATGGATCTGGCAACCTTAACAAATTCATCCTTGCCGGCACCCGGCATGCCAGTAATAATTAACATTTTTCATCCAAAAATAAATCCCATGCCTTCCTTTGAATTGTTTTCGTCCTCCTTTATTTTCTCATAAATTTTTTCGGCCTTTTTCCCGCCAATTTCTTCAGATTTTCCATTGAGTATTGAATTTACCCTCTCAAAAATATCTGGAGAACCCTCAATCAAAAGTATATATGATGAATCATATCCAAATTCTGCGCCATCCTTGTACTGAACTGATTGCCTGCCAAGAACATCATCGTTAAGAACCTCGTCTATAATATTTCTGTTTTCCTTTGAGATTTCGAATACCTTAAACATGATTGTATATTGTCATATGTTTATTAAAAATTTTCATTATTTATTATTGTTCTCATTTAACCCGTCGAAATATGAGTCGAAGTTGGTTCTCAGTTTGGTCTGCTTAACTATTTTGGAACCCTGGAAGTTTATAAATGCCGGATCTTCCATAATGTATGATTTTATATTTTCTATTGACCCCATAACACGAATAAATTTGGTTCTACCATATCTCCCAAGGCTTCTGGTATTTGTTGAGAGAAGGCCAAGATCCTCAAGGTCAGTTAAAAGGTCTGATATTCTTCTCATTGTTAATGGTTGAAAACCAAGCTCGGTGCTAATGTTTTTGTAATTTTCATATATTTCACCGGTCACTGTAAGATCTGAGTCTGTTTCCTGTGTTAATGCTGCACTTAAAAGTACCATTTTTGAATGTATTGGCAGGGTTTTTATTGATTCCTTTAATATATTCATCTCAAATTTATCCCTGGCACGGTATACATCATCTGCTGTTACCAGATCCCTACCCTCCCTGAGTGCATTCTCTATGGCTATTCTTAACAAATCTATGGATTTTCTGGCGTCTCCATGTTCCTGTGCACCAAGTGCGGCACATAAATTAATGGCAGAATCATCTATAAATTCCCTTTTAATAATCCCGGATACCCTAAAATTGAGTATATCCCTTAGTTCAATTGCATTGTATGGCGGGAATATTATGCTCTCCTGATTAAGCCTGCTCTGGACCCGGGCATCAAGCCTGTTAACAAATGATGAGTCATTTGTAATTCCTATAATCGATGCGTTAACCTCAGATATAACCTTAAGTATAACATAAAGTGCATCACTGCCATTTTTCTGGATTAATTTATCTATTTCATCAAGTATTATTATTGTATATTTTCCTGATTTTTTTAATCTTCTAATTAATTCAAAATAAACGCGATCCAGTGGAAGTCCAAGAGAGGGCACCTGTGTTTCACCAATATTTATTGAGTTTATTATATTTATAAGTATGGAATACTGTGAATCATAGATTTCACAGTTTATATAAATTGAGTTTAAATTTCCTGAAACAGCCTCGGAGAGCATTGATGTAACATACAATGTTGAGGATGTTTTTCCTGATCCGGATTTTCCATATATAAGTATATTTGATGCAATTCCCCCGTTAATAATTGAGCTTAGTATTTTTGCAATTTCATTTATCTGCCTTTCCCTGTGTGGAAAGTTGTCGGGTATATATGAACTGCTTAATTTTTTAAGGTCGCCTATAACGTAATCGCTTGTTTTACTGTATTTAATAAAAGGGTTGTCCATAAATATCAGCTAATAAAATAGCTATGTATTGGATATACAAAAATATTTTTTAACTGGGTTAGTTACTGACTGTTTTATCTATTTATTTATTCTTAGATAAATGGTGCTGCTGGTGAACCTATATATTTTTTTAAAAATCCGACAAGATACATAGATCCGGTCACAAGTATATAGTCTGATGATTTAATGGCATGTTCATATGCCCTAACAGGGTCATCAATAACAGTGATGTTCTTAAACAGATTGCCTGATAATTCCTTAAGGTTTTGGGGTTGTATGGACCTTTCTGGTTCATCAGGCGTTGTAAATATAACACTGTCTGATAAACGGCTCATGACAGAAAGGTATGAGAAAACATCCTTGTCTGAGAGCATGCCTATAACAAGTAAAGGTTTTTTACCTATGATTTTTGTGTATGATTCAACAAGTGCATTTGCAGCTGGCGGGTTATGTGCGGAATCAAAAATAACCAGCGGATGGCTGTCAACAATCTCGAACCGGCCGGGCCATCTGCTTTCATATATTCCCCTTTCAACTGTATTTATATCTGGAGGATTTTCAAGTGAATTCACGGCTGCTATTGCAGTGCAGATATTTTTAACCTGAAACAGCCCTGAATTTTTTGCGTCTATATTATAGCTGCCATCAGGAGTAACTGCAGTAAATTTTATTTTTTCCATATCATATTCAAGATCTTTAACAGTGCAGTATTCAGATACACGGATTAATTTTGATTTTCTCACTGCTGCAAGTTTTTTAATCTCGGCCACAACCTCGGGCTTATCGTCAAGCAGTACAACAGGTTTTGTTTCCTTAATTATTCCGCCCTTTTCATATGCAATTGATGTTAATGAGCAGCCAAGTATTCTGTAATGCTCATAGCCTATCTGGGCTATCACACTTACCTCGGGATTTATTATATTTGTGGAATCCAGACGCCCCCCAAGGCCAACCTCAACTGAAGCATAATCTGCATGCTTGTCTGAAAAATATTTAAATGCCATAACCGTTGTGGTCTCAAAAAAGGTTGGATTTCTGTATTCTTTTGCCATCTCCTCTATATAATTTTTGTTATTGTCAACAAATTTTTTTATATATTCATCAGTGATTAATTCGCGGTTAAATACAATTCTTTCATTAAAATCTATTAAATGTGGTGATGTGTAAAGTCCTGTATTATTTTTCTGCCTCAATATATTATAAATGTATGATGAAATTGAACCCTTTCCATTTGTTCCCGCTATGTGTATGCTTCTGTAATTATCCTGAGGATTGCCATTATATTCCGCAAACAGCCTTGTGGCTGTTAAATCCAGTTTAATTCCATTTCTCTTTAAATTATATAGATAATTAAGAGTATCTTCAATCATCCAGTGGTTAATGCCAAAGCCATATTTATATTCCATTATAACTGCATATCCAGTAATTTAATTCATATAATAATCCAAATTTAAAGATGTTTTTCTGCATCCCGGTTAATTCCAGATCTTTTAGTATATCAAAGTATTTTGCCGTGATTTTTATATAACCATCAGATTTATAAAAGTCAAACCAGAATGAGTATTTATCAGATTTAACATTTGAATTTTCCGCTATGTACTCATAGGACCACTGGCATGGAAGCATTGACAGCATGCCGTTATAATCTGAATCCTCTGACCATCTTATTAAATGATTTATATAAGAATATGTTGTATAATTAATTAAATCCTCAGTTATATTTTCCTTTTTTATTCCAAATTTATCCAGCATTTGAAGATGAAAAACCGGTTCATCGGAACCTATTGCATCATAGAGTTCTATAATGCCATTGTTCTTTGTATTATTTTTTATTTTTGTTCCGGCCTCCTTATAATATTTTAAATATATGTCATCCTGAATAAGGTAATATTTGAATTTATCATCACTTAATGACCCATCCTGCATCTCCAGCACAAATTTTGCATTCATTATATTTTTTATTATGCCCTTTATTTCATCTGTTTTAATGTATTCTATGATGTTCATAATTAATAAGTTAAAGATTATATTTATTTTTTATTCATATGCACGGTATTTTTCATCCTCTATTCCATTATTTTTTGCCACATTTGAGTATAAATCCATGGACCCTGTATCCTTAAAGTTTATGTTATCATTTAAAATCCCATATTTATATGAAAAACCATGTGCCCATTCATAGGTATCTGTAAGCGATCTGTAAAAATATCCTTTTAAATTTATATGATAATCTTTAACTGCCTGATGCAGGGCTATTAATGTATGTTTAATGAAATCGCATCTTTTATCATCTGATTCTGTTGCAATACCGTTTTCCGTTATTATTACGGGTTTTCTGTATGTATTATATATTTCGGATGCCACATATTTAATTCCGTCAGGATGGATTTCATGGAAATCGTCGCTGCACTTAGTGCATGGTATAAAGGCAAACCGGTATCTTATATCAACACCCTCATTCTGCACATACCTTACTGGAATGCTTCCATAATATGATATGCCTATAAAATCCGTACCGTTGAATTCATATGGCCTTGATTCCTTAAACTCACCTGTAAGGTTCATGTCAAAATTTCCATAAAGTGCTGAATTTATAAATAAATTATAATAAAGATATTTGACAAAATTTACCATGAATATATTATTATCATTATCCATTTCCTGTGTAAAATATGGAACCTCCATGGTTAATCCAGCGGGCCTATTAATTGATTTTTTTATGGCAAGGTATGCCAGATTATGTGCATAGGCCATATTACGGTATGCCTCCATTAAAAGTGAAAAATCTGAAAGCCCCGGTGGATATCCCTCAATATTGCCATATAAATAGCTGTTTATTGCAAAATAATTTGGCCGGTTCATCGTGTTAAAATAATCAATATAACTGCCAAACCTTTTTGAAATGTAATATGAGTATTTTCCAAATTCTAGAACTGTATTCTTATTAAGCCATCCCTTATTCTTTGAATTATGTAAATTCCTGTTGCATTCAACAGGGTCATGGATCCACAATGGTAATGTTCCATCCCATAATGTAACAATTATTCTGATATTTTTTGACCGTATATATTTAAAAATTGACTCATAATGTTCAAGGCTTTTTCTATCTGCCCTGATATCCAGCATTTTATATAAATTATCATCAAATTCTGCTGAATACACATCGCCTGAGGAGTTTGATTTATAATTAATCTCAACATTTTCTGTGCTTTCTGGAAATATTCTTGACCATTCAATCCCGATTTTTACAGAGTTTAATCCAGCATTTACAATTTTATCTATATATTTCCTAAAATTATTCCAGAAATCCGGGCCATTACCTATTCCACCTGAAACATAATTCATATTTTCCATGGTTTTATCAGTGGACCATTTATACCAGTCCGTGTTAACAGCCATGGAATCATTACCCTGATCGTTCTGAAATGAATTTATGGAAAAACCCAGCATAAAATCATTAACAAATTTTCTTAACATAAAATCTGATTATTTATTATAATTTAAATTTTAACTTTAAAGTGTTAAGTCTCCTTCCATTGGGATATGGGGATGCAAAGTTTTATAGTATATATTATTCTATATTTATAATATAGATTCTAAAAAAGTTATTAAAGAGAGACAGAGCATATAAATTTGGAATATATCCAAATAAAACGCAGATAAATAAAATAGGTTATATTATGCATTTGCCCAGAAATTTATATAACACAAAACTTTACCGAATTTATGCCCTTGGATATAGGGCTTTTCCATGGAATGGAGAAGCCCCAGATAACGCCAGGGTGCCACCTCATTTCTCCCCAAGAATTGATATATATGCCTTTTCAAGGTCTGATCCTGCAGATGTGTATGATATTACAGGGCAGATTTTAATGGCGTTAATCAGAATCTGTGCCCTCTCCTGCTCATCGCCAGAATAATTGATTGTTACAGTTCTTCCTGATGAATCCATAATGTCATATTTTAATTCCCTTAACCTTGATAGTATATCATCATCCACATTTTTAACAAACTCAATTTTTACCGCGTTTGTGTTAAAACTCCTTGTTATCTCGCCCATATTTCCTATCTTAAGAACCTCCCCATGATTTAAAAATATTACATCATCATATGTTTCTGAGACCTCTGAGAGTATATGGGATGAGAAGAAAACAAGTTTGTCCTTTTTAAGTTTCAATATAAAATCACGGAATATCTTCCTCTCAAATGGGTCAAGGCCGCTTGTTGGCTCATCAAGTATTACTATGTCAGGATCAGATACAAGAACAGATGCAAAAACAACCCTCTGCCTCTGGCCTTTTGATAATGAACCTATTCTATTTTTTAATGGGGGTAGTTTAAGTGCATCAAAATATTCATCTATTTTGCCATCAACAGTTCTTTTGTCAATGCCCCTCAGCTCACCGATAAATTCCAGTGATTCCTTTACGGTAAAATATGGGTATGGCACTGGTGTTTCTATCATGGAGCCAACCGATTCCAGGGCCTTTTTTGGATTTTTATTAACATTTATGCCATTTAATTCTACTGTGCCCTGTGATGGCCTTAATAAATTTGTCATAATTTTTAATGTTGTTGTTTTTCCCGCACCGTTTGGACCAAGATATCCTATGGCCCTTTTACCTGAAAAATTAAATGATACATTGTCCAGTGCGGTAAAATTCCTATATTTTTTTGAAACATTGACCATTGATATTTCCATTTTTATCCCTCGATCTGCCTCCTTGAATAAACCACAATTGATATAATGCCAAAGACGATTAAATAAATCAGAAGTGATTCTATCCCCTGATATAATGCCGGATTAAACGTGTATATTTTAAGGCCATGCAATGCCGGACTCACTGTTTTTGTTGCGGGATATTTGGTATTGAAAATAAGGTATGTAATCTCACCTGCAAAGGTTAAAAATTCAATTGGATATATGCCCTCGAGGCTGCCAATAATTCCGGTTATTATAGGAAATACTAGAATTAATAGAACAATTGATGTGATCATGCCGGATGTTGGGCTCTTAAATATGGAGCTGAAAAATGATGCCAGCATGATGGTTGCGACAACCATTAAAAGTACAAGGCCAAGGCTCAGTGCAACCTTGGATGTTACCTTTCCATAAAGGTCAATCGATGCAAAAATTCCGACAAGAATATAAAGGAAAACTATGAAAAAGGATGATAGCAGTGCAGCGGTATACTTCCCAAGAAATAAAACTGACCTTTTTACCGGCTGAACAAGTATGTAATATGCTGAACCGGTGCCAACATCGCCTGAAATTAAATCACCACCAAAAAATGAACCGACCACAACAATAATATCCAGAAGTGATGTATCAAGATAATTTAAAAAAAATGTTGGCGAGTTTGAATCCTTTAACGTTGTGTATTCCACATGAAACATTAAAAGTATAACCGCAATCGAAACTATTAATGAAAAAAGGGTAAGCCCGATAAACCTTTTGGTCTTAATATAACCCAGTAACTGATATTTAAACGATGTATAGTACTGTTTCAAATTTGTATCCTGTGGCATATGCCTTAATATATAAATGATTTATTTAAAGATTGCCCATAAATATAATAAAAATCAAAAAAAGTCCTTTGCAAATTAAATATATACTGTTTCATAATATCATATTATGCCAGATATTTATGTGCTTGGTGTTGAGGATTATAAAAAAATTCTGGATTTTCAGAGAAGGTTAAATAATTTAAGGAATCAGAATAAAATAGATGATTCATTTATAATTCTTGAACATAATGATGTTTATACCTCAGGTGTTCACTATAAAGGCGCAATGGACAACATTATAAAGACTGAGCGCGGTGGATATTTAACATACCATGGCCCTGGACAGCTGGTAGCATATTTTATTATAAATATGAAGGAAGGTAATAAGAATGTGCTTGATGTTATCAGATTGATTCAGAAAACCGTTACTGATTTCCTTGAAATTTATAATATTGATGCTCATCCTGAACTAAATGAAAAAACAGGTGTCTGGGTAAATAATAAAAAGATATGTTCAATAGGCCTCGCAATAAAAGGTTTTTCAACACTGCATGGCATGGCATTAAACATTAATACAGACCTTAAAAAATTTTATCTGATAAACCCCTGCAATTTTGATCCTGAGATAATGACCTCAATTGAGGAAATAAAGGGATTTAAAATACCAATGGATGATGCAAGAAAAAAATATATGGAAATACTTATCAGGGATTTTAAAATTGAAAATTATAATTTATATACAAAAATAAATGATTTTTACATTTGAATAAAATTTAGTCTTTAATGTTTGAGGATAGATATTCCTGTGCTGCAGATACACCAGAATTGGCAGGTATTTTCCTGCCCATATCCCTCAGAACCCGCTCTATTACGGCCACTGTTGAAATTGCATCGTTCTGGTTTATCCAGCCCATATGTCCAATTCTTACATATTTTCCAGCATATTCCGGGACTATGCCTGTGGCCATTTCTATACCATTATTAAGGCATTCTGAAAGAAAATCATTCATGCTTATGCCATCAAGCATCATTCCGGTAACTGTGTGGCTTTCAAAACCCTTTTCAGCCATTACAGGCATATCCATACCATTTAATCCGGCCCTGATTGCACCTGAAACTATTTCATGCCTTTTTATTCTGTTTTCAAGAGTTTCCTCCCTTATAAGGTCAAATGCCTTTTCCAGTGAGAATACTATATGCACAGGAAGTGTTGTATAATATCCTGATTTACCGTTCTGGAAGCTGTTCATAACCTTAATCCACTGATTTAAATCTGTGTAAAATCCTGATATTGAATTTTCTGATAAATGGTTAACAGCGTTCTGGGATAAAACCATTAGGGCTGCACCGGGTGGTGCTGCCATGGCCTTCTGGCTGGCTGTGAGGCAGACGTCTATGCCCCAGTCCTGCACATTTAATTTTTCGGCACCTGCACTGGCAACCGCATCAACAACAATGATATCAACCTTATCACGTATTTTCTTTACAAGGGATTCCACAGGATATAAAACACCGGTGCTTGTCTCAACCTGTGTTATTGTAACCATTTTATATTTTCCGTTTTCCAGTTCTCTTGAAACCTCCTCCTGCGGGATTATATGGCCGGGTTCTGATCTTAAATGCTTGATGTTTAGGGGATATTTTTTAAAAATGTTTACCCATCTATCCCCGAAAACACCGGAGCTGACTATAAGTACATTATCACCCTTTTTTAATAATGATGTTACACTCTCCATGGCCATGGTTCCGCTGCCCGGAAGTATGAATGGCTGGTAATCAGGGGCATTCATTACATATTTTAATCCGTTAAGTGCATTTCCCATGGAAGTAACAAATTCTGGTGATGCAAATCCGGTATTATTCCTTACACCGGCCAGTAAAACATCAATATCAATCATGGTTGGTCCAACATGCATTAAGATTTTTCTGTCCATAATAAATAAAATTATTTAATGAATATAAAACTATTCATTATATGGTATATTTTAATTATTTATATTCCTTAAGCCTTTTAATAATTTTAGAGGAGGATCCTGTTTTTTTATCAATACTTATCCTATCCCTATCCCTGAGCAATGAGATTAATCCTGCAAATACCGTTATGCCTGCCACTATAAAGAAAACAGTGTCAAGGGACCCCATGAAGGCAGGGGCAAAAACATAGGAAAACCATGTATTTCCAGTAATCGTGGATAATGCATTTGCAGGTACAGAGGAAATTACAGGCCCTGGAATTCCTGAGATGATTGCTGATACAGGGTTTATTCCAAGGAAGGTTCCAAATATGGCCTCGGTTGGTGGCATGTGGATTAAATATGGTATTAGCTGTCCTGCATTTTTTGCCCTTAGGCCGGAGGAAATTGTTACAGGCAATGATTTAGAAAGCCCATATATAAGAATGGAAAAGAATAACCCCATGCTGGCAGTATATCCTGTATTCCTCATTGTATTCACCATGCCGGATGCGGTTCCACGGGCTTCAGGAGGAACCACAGACATTACCGCAGAAATGTTTGGAGCGTTGAAAAGGCCATAACCAATGCCAAATATAACAAGTATTATGCCCATTAAATAGTATGAAAAGTTATATGGTAAAAATGCAAGCAGAACCAATGAAAATGCTGATATAAATAGGCCTGCAGATGTTAAAATCCTGAATCCATAACGGTCTGATAAACGCCCCCCAAGTATACCGAAAAGGCCCATGGAAACTGTCATTGGCAGCATATATATCCCTGCCCATAATGGTGTTATATAAAATGGATATCCATGTATTGGAAGCCATACACCCTGAAACAGAATTGTTAACATGTACATTAATCCCATCATTTCCATGGCGGATATGAACGCAGTAAAATTGCCTATGCTGAACCCCTTAATTTTGAAAAAATCAATCCTAAACATTGGGTTCCCTGATTTTTTCTCAATAAAGGGAAAGATTATTAACAGCAATGTACCGGTAAGCAGTGAAATTATAACAAATGGATTTGTCCATCCCATTGGATTTTTCCCGTATGGTGTTATTCCATATGTCACACCAATGAGAAGTATTATAATACCGGCGGCGAATAGAATATTTCCGGGTATATCAAGCCTGTCCCTTTTCTTCATTGATGTCTCCTTAAGTCTAAAATATGACCAGAATGTGCCAAATATACCAACAGGAACGCTTATGAGAAAAACATCACGCCAGTAAATTACCGATAAAAATCCTCCAAGGACTATGCCTATGCTCACACCGGATACAGCAGCAACGCTATTTATGGATAGGGCAAATCCACGTCCCTCACCTGGAAAATTATCTGTAATGATTGCAAAGCTGTTGGCCATTATAAATGATCCACCAACAGCCTGAACTATTCTAAAAATAATTAATTCGGTGGCTGCTGTGTATCCTGTTCCCGGGGTTAGGTAAAGCAGTATGGATCCGATTGTGAATATTAAAAAACCCAAGTTAAAAAGCCTCACACGGCCGTACATATCTGAAAGCCGGCCTATGGTGAGCAGCAGAACTGATACAACAATCATATAGCTCATTATTGTCCATAAAAGATATGGAAATGATTGTGGTGCCAGTGGGTTCAGATGTATGCCCCTGAAAATTGGTGGAAGTGCCACTATTATTATGCTCGTATTTATTGTGGCCATTAGCTGCCCTATTGTTGTATTGGATAGGGCTATCCATTTTTGCAGCATATTATACTTTATTTATTTTTACTATATAAATATAAAGTGCAAAACAATTTAGCAATTAACTAATTTTTTTATCAAACCCTGTGGATGAATTTAGTATTTTAGGAATTATTATATAATCCCTTGGCTTATTAATTTAATATGGATTATAATTATGAGTGGATCATTGCAAATAAAAATGCAAGCTATTCATCATCCTCAGCATCCTTTGCAAATCTAAGGACGTATCACGGCATTTTTGTAAAAAATATAAATGAGAATTATGATAGAATGGTAATGCTTTCAAAATTCTTTGAGGAATTTGAATTTGATTCAGATAGGATAAACCTGGATTCAAATTACTATCCGGGCACTGTATTTCCCGACGGCAGAAAATATTTAAGTGACCTTAATGATGATCCATATCCCCAGTTTGTATATTCTTCACAGAATTTCAAAATAAAAAAAAGCATAATTATGCATCCACTTAAGGATGTTTTAATAATAAAATATGAAATGGACCCTGAGCCTGAAATTGCAAGATTTTATCCATTATTAAGTTTTAGAAATTCCAATGATATAATAAGAAAGGGTGATCGTATTTTTGTATGGCAGAAAAATGGTAAATTTGTTCATTTTTCATCCGTTCAAAATAATCTTTGGATTGGAGCTGATGGCAATTTTATTACAGATAATTTGTGGTATTATAATTTTCAGTATCCTGTTGAAATTGAAAGAGGATCACATTATGAGGAGGATCTGTATCTTCCGGGGCACTTTGAGCTAAGATATCCAGGCAAAAACATTGAAATTACTGTGCATTCTGATGCATCATATGCTGGCGAATCCTTTGATGATACCCTTAAAGAATACATTAAAAGCAGATATAAAATTAGATCAAATAGAATAAATATAAAAAACATGTATGAAAAGGCAAATATTTTCCTTCTTAAAAATAATATAATAGCGGGATATTACTGGTTTGGCCCATGGGGCAGGGATACATTTATATCCCTGCCGGGGCTTGCGCTTATACCCGGCAGATATGAACTTGCCAGGGATATTCTATTTACATATATGAGGCAAATGAAAAATGGTATAATTCCCAAAACAATGGCAGGGGAATATGATGCTGCAGATGTATCGCTCTGGTTTATCTATGCAGTTTATAAGTATTATGAGTACACAAAAGATGTTAACACCATAAGGCATTTTATGCCAGCAATTAAGGAAATTATAGATGGATATATTAGGGGTAATGACTATTATTTTATGGAAAATAACCTTATAAAATTAAAGATGGGCAAGCTGACGTGGATGGATGCGGAGTATAATAATATAATATTCACGCCACGTTCAGGAATGCCTGTGGAGATAAATGCACTATGGTATAATGCGCTTAAAACATATGAGTTCCTCTGCAATGAGGTTTCAATTGGTTATGATGATTCCTATAAAAATATATATAAGTATATCGAAAAAAATTTTGAAAATCTATACATGCATGATGGAAAAATTTACGATGTGCTTCCAGATGATTTTAGATTAAGGCCTAATTTTATTTTTGCCTTTTCACTTCCATTCCCGGTATTAAATAACTTTAATAAATACAAAAATCAGGTTGATAAATACCTTATAACACCATATGGGCTCAGAACATTATCCCCAGAGGATCCTGATTACATACCTGTATATACCGGTGACCGGCTTCACCGTGACAGGGCATATCATAATGGAATCATATGGCCGTGGCTTGCAGGCCCTTATATTACGGCGGCTGTAAGGTCAGGCAACAGTGCTTCAGATTTGCTTGATTATTTTTCATCACTATATAACATGAGGAAAATACCGGAACTCTTTGATGATGATGGGACGCCAAAGGGCTGCATACTTCAGGCATGGAGTTACGGGGAATTAATAAGATCTTACTTTGAGGATCTTGGGGGCAATTAAATGAGGATATCTGTAATCGGCTGGGAGCTTCCGCCTGCATTTTCAGGTGGCCTGGGTGTTCATACCATAAATATATTTTCAATTATAAATAAGATTTTTGATGTAACGCTGTATATTCCAGATGTTTCAGGACTTTATCCATATTATCCATTTAGGGTAAAAAGGGTGAAAACCAATTATAAAATTAATGAAAAAAATATAAGAAATGAAAGTTATTATACCGGATTCGATGGCATTAAATTTCATGATTTTAATGAAAAGATAAAATATTATAATGAGATGGTTGTTGATCAATTCGATCCTGAAACCGATATTATACACTGCCATGACTGGATTACATTTGAGGCGGGCATTGAGCTTAAGGAAAGATATAATAAACCACTTGTAATAACAGTGCACAGTACAGAAATAGACAGATCCGGAAACTTTTTCCCACAAAAATATATAATGGACATTGAAAGAAGGGGCATAAAATATGCTGACAGGATAATAGCCGTATCAGAATACACCCAGAAGATGATTATTAAATATTATAATGCAGATCCAAAAAAAATTTATGTTGTGCATAATGGTATAGATAATACATTCATAAACATGCCGCAGAAATCCTATGATTTATACAGAAACATTCTTTATTTTGGGAGAATTACAACACAGAAAGGACCAAGATTTTTCCTGGATGCGGCATACCGTGTTATAAAGAAATTTCCAGATATTAAATTTACATTTGCCGGTACCGGTGATCAGGAACCTGAAATGAGGAGGATTACAGGTGAACTTGGAATAAATAGGAATGTTATATTCAGGGGCTTTGTAAGCTTTAATGAGCAGATATACTATTATAAAAACAGTGATGTGTTTCTGCTCCCCGCGGTATCCGAGCCATTTGGCATGTCTGTTATAGAGGCAATGAGCACCGGAACCCCCGCAATAATTAGCTACACAACCGGTGTTGGTGAGGCGCTTCATAATGTTTTCAGATCTGATTACTGGGACACTGAACTTTTATCCGAATATATAATCTCAATGCTTCTTCATAGGGGATTAAGAGAGACCATGGGTATAAATGGCCAGATTGAGGCAAGGAAATTTACATGGGAGAGTGCTGCCATTAAAACAATGGAGGTATACAGATCAATATGACGGATAATGTAATAATGTATTTTGAGGTTCACCAGCCGCGTAGGCTGAGACCTTACAGAAGGTACGAAATAGGCAATAATAATTCATTCTTCTGGGACTCTGAAAATGAGAGGATTTTTAAAAGAATTTCGGAAAAATCATACATACCTGCAACAAGAATTTTAATGGAGAATAATATAAATGCCACATTCTCATTATCAGGTACATTTATAGAACAGGCTGAGGTGTTTTATCCAGAGGTTCTTGATGTGTTTAAGGAATACTTTAAATCCGGGCTTGGGGAATTGCTTGATGAAACCTATTATCATAGCCTTGCAGGAATCTATGATGAAAACGAATTTAAAAAACAAATTTCCATGCATGCTGAAAAAATGAAAAATGTATTTGGAATCAAACCCAAAAATTTTAGAAATACAGAATTGATTTACAATACAAATATTGGCAGGATTGTTAAAAATATTGGATACAATTTAATTTTAACAGAATTTACAGACAGATTCAATAACGCCAATTCACCCAACTTTGTTTATAAGGATATTAATGGATTAGGAATGCTTTTAAGGAATTATAATTTAAGTGATGACATATCATTTAGATTCTCAAACAGATCGTGGCCGGAGTTTCCACTTACAGCCGAAAAATATGCATCCTGGATTAAACACTCAGAAGGCGATGTAATTAATATTTTTATGGATTATGAGACCTTTGGGGAGCATCAGGACAGTTCCACGGGAATTTTTGAATTTTTAAAATCATTGAAAACTGAAATGATTAAAAATAATATAAACGACCTCAGGGTAAATGACGCGTTAAAATTTTCTGTTAAATCAGTTATAAATACGGATTCCACAATATCATGGGCTGATACCTGGAGGGACTTATCACCATGGACTGGAAACAGTATGCAGGTTGAGGCGCTAAATATTTTGTTATCAAAGGGCGATAAAATTGATGAAAAACTCTTTGGATATCTTCAGACCTCGGATAATTTTTACTATATGGCAGCAGGCACAGGCCCGGATCAGGAGGTCCATGAATATTTTAATCCCTATAAATCACCATACAACGCATTTTTTTATTTCACAAATATTCTTGAAAATTTTTAAATAGTAATTTACAACAATTATGTTAATATGTATTTTTTATCCATTAAATGTATAAATTTAAAATAAGGATATTATAAAATATTTTATAAATCGCATTTTCCTGTTGGGCATGCAGGGTCAAATGTGGAGTCAAGTTTCAGGAATTTATCCGGCATTTTTAATGATAAATCAATTTTTTTTTCCTCATCACTTTTTTTTGTCTCCTCAGTTTCCTTTTTTGTTCCTGCATATAATACCTGCTGGCTCTTGCTCCTGTCCCTGTAAACCGTTATACCCTTGCAGTGCAGATCCTTTGCGAGCCTGTATGCCTTTGCAATGTCATCTGGAGTTGCCTCATAGGGAAGGTTAATTGTCTTTGATACTCCGGAATCGCAGTACCTCTGGAATGTGGCCTGCATTATTACATGCCATTCAGGATCTATCTCCTGCGCAGTTACAAATATTGATTTCAGGTCATCAGGTAAATCAACATTCTGCAGGTTCCCTGTCTGTGCAACCTTTTCCATTATCTCATTTGAGTAAAGCCCCCTTGACCTTAGGGCATCCTCAAATAGGGGATTTACCTCCAGTAATTCCTGCCCGTTTAGCACATGTCTTACAAAGGCTATGGCAAATAATGGCTCAATTGATGAGGAACATCCGGCAATTATGGATATTGTACCTGTTGGGGCAATGGTTGTTGTTGTTGAATTTCTCATCTTTATTCCGTTTTCCTCCCATTCTGATCCATACCATCCAGGAAATACCCCTCTTTCCTCTGCAAGCCTCTGTGATTCAAGATGTGATTCGTCATTAAGTGTTTTCATGACCTTTTCTGCCATTTCAAGGGCCTCATTGCTGTTGTATGGAATGCCGAGCATTATGAGCATATCGGCAAACCCCATTAATCCAAGGCCTATTTTTCTGGTTTTCCTTGTCATATTTTTTATTTCCTCAACAGGGAATTTATTGGCATCTACAACATTTTCAAGGAACCTTGTGGCTATGTCTATTGTTTCCCTGTACTTATCAAAATTAAACTGACCATTCTCCACAAATTTTGATAGATTTATTGATCCAAGATTGCATGATTCATAAGGCATAAGCGGCTGCTCGCCACAGTTGTGTACCAAAATTCCGCTAGCTACAAATGAATGAGTAGATGGTTCAACCAAATCATAAACGTCATCCTTGCCAATGTATTCTATATTATCAACCCTTGCAACCCATTTTTCTTCTCTAGGCCCCTGTGAGTAACTATTTACAAGCTTTAATAACTTTGAGTTCTTTCTTTCAGATATAAATCCTATTTTATTATAGAATGTTACCGCGCTTTTACCCATTATATATAATTCATGATATGCCTGAGTTTTATATATTTTTAGGTTTCTATTCGAATCTGGAAGCATTTTAAATCCTGCTTTTCTGCGATTGAAATATATCCTGCTATATATCCCAAAGTTAAGTAATAATTCCTGAACACCACGTAATAACTTATCGCTTATTGATGTTAAATGTATATGCCTTGTGCTATTTCCATCTATATTTACTGTACCATCTGCCTCGAATAGTGCCTGTATAAATCCCTTTTGCATTTCCATGGAACCTTCAAATACCTTGTCAGGAACCTTTAATTTTTCATCCAATAAATCATATTCTTTAGCCATTTCCTTTAATCTTTCAGATGCTATTGTTGTGCAGTTTCTGCTCTCTATGTTTACCAGTCCTACATGGTAATCACGGTTATTCGTTGATGGTCTTATTATATTATTTACATAATTTTCAAAATCCTTTGCCAATACGCGATCCTTATCATAGAACGATAGTACAGCACGATCATTGTTATTCCCATTATTTATATGGCCATCTCCCACAAGCCATCCAAGGACCCTTCCTTCCTCAAGGCTGCCATAGCTTCCAAAGGCTCCTCCTTCATTTAGTATTCTTATTTTTTCGCCCTTTCTTAATTTTAATGCCTCTACCCATCCTCTTTCATCGCTGTAGATTTTATGGTCTCCGGTTACCTTTATTTCGAATCCCTCCCTGGTTGTTATCTTATATACATCCTTATAGCCTGTATAAATGACATTTGATGATTTCCTAAAATTACCGCCAAGCCTTCCATCTATCTTTATATTTAATGGCTCTCCCTCATCATACAGCTGTTTTGCTGTTTTTATTCCCTCGGATGTGTATATTCTTGTATCACCTGTTACACAGGGATTTGTTGATTCTATATACCCTATATTTTTCACAGGGTTCTTTTTATTAATTTCATCAAGGAAAACCATTCCGGGGTCTCCGGTCTTCCATGCCTGGTTTATTATGGAATTCCAGAGGGTCCTTGCCTTAATTTTTCCCATCGTTCTTTTATCACGTGGATTCTTAAGCTCAATATAATCATCATTATCCAGCTTTTCAAAAAATTCATCATCAACCGCAACAGATATATTGAAATTGCTTAGAACCTTGTTATCTGAGTCCTTGCTCATTATAAAGTCCATTATGTTCGGGTGGTTATAGTTAAGTATGCCCATGTTTGCCCCCCTTCTCTTGCCACCCTGTTTTATTACATCTGTTGTAACATCAAATATTCTCATAAATGATACCGGGCCTGATGCAACACCCTTTGTGGATGCAACTATGTCATCTGATGCCCTTAGCCTTGAGAATGAGAAACCTGTGCCACCGCCAGATTTGTGTATCTCCGCGGTATATTTTAATGCATCAAATATGGAATCTATGCTATCATCGACTGGAAGCACAAAGCATGCTGAAAGCTGACCAAGTGGTCCACCGGCATTCATTAATGTTGGTGAATTTGGAACAAAGCGCAGGTTTATCATTTCGTCCTCAAATTTTTTGATATAATAATTTATTCTTGTTTTCTTTGTCTCAAGAAAATCAAGGAATTCATCAAACGTGCCTGTTAGCTCCTTTTCCTTCTTTAACTCATTAAAGGCCCTCCTCAATTCATCTATCTGTGTTTTTGAAAGACCTGAATAGACCTCACCATCCTCATGTATAACACCATTTTTCTGGAAATCACGGTAATCATATAATCCCTGTATTATGGCCAGATGTACTGCAACACGGTGGAACATCTGCCTTGGGGTTTCTATTATTTTGCCCTCAGAGTCCTTGAATAAATACCTTGCCTCAAGAACCTTTATTGCATTTACAGTTAATTTTAGATCGTCCTTTACACCAAGTAGCTCCTTTTCCTCCCTTATGGTTTTCCTCTTTTCCCTGTATAATATATATGATTTTGCAACAGGTATATACGATTTACCATCAATCTTTCTTGTCATAAGAACATTTTCTACAGTATCCTGTATGGATTCAACATTTGGTACCCCCCCTGATTTTTCCAATTCCTCTGTAACAATATCGGCAAGCTTGTTTGCATCCTCCATTGAACCCATTTTAACCGAAAGCATGGCCTTATAAATTGCCATTGCTATTTTACCCTTATCGAATGGAACCTCAGTTCCGTCCCTTTTTATAACATTTTTTATACTAGTTATCATATTACATCACGGTGCATTAATGACAATACCTGAAGGAATATAAAAATTTTTGAACCCAACATGTAATTAGATAAGTTACTTACAGCATAAACATATATGTTATCAGATCAGGTAAAATATAAGATAACATCATTTTTAAAACAAATTAGTATAAATACCTATAATATATAATATATCATGAATATTTTTGAATCAGTCCCCAATTTTAGCACATCCGATGAGAATATAATTGAAATATTAAAAGGCATAATAACATCAGGCGGTGGTACTTTTCTGGACAGCACATCTGATAGGGACCATAACAGAAGTGTTATAACGCTGATAGCAGATAACGATAGGATTGTACAGATACTGTTTGACCTTGCAAAAAGTGCAAAGGAACTCATAGATATGGAAAAACACAGGGGATTGCATCCAAGAATAGGTGCGCTGGATGTGCTTCCTATAGTTCCAATGGGAAATTCCACCATGAATGAGGCCATAGAAATATCAAATAAACTTGGTTATAGAATAGGTAGCGAGCTTGGCATCCCTGTTTATATGTATGGTGAATCAGCGAAAATTCCGGAAAGGAGGGATATATCATACATAAGGAATATGCATTTTCAGTATGAGGAACTAAAACAGCATATTTTGGAGGAAAAATATAAACCTGATTACGGACCTGCTGTTTTGGGCAGTGCAGGTGCCATGATGGTTGGCGCAAGAAATTTCCTTATAGCCTATAATGTGAATATTAATACAGATGACGTTTCAAAGGTAAATATGATTGTGAAAAAAATAAGATCAGGAAAATATTTTAAGGGGGTAAAGGCACTTGCATTCCCAATTAAGTCAAAGGGTTACACGCAGTTATCCATGAATATATACTGTTATAAATGTTCACCAATTAATAACATATATAATTTTATAGATTCCGAGGCAAAAGGTATGGGATTTGACATAGAATCAAGTGAGATAATTGGTCTCCTGCCTGCTGACGCTGTTACATTATCCCTTGGAAAATTCATAAAGGCGGATATATCTGGCAAAAATATTTTAGAATATAAAATATTAGGAAGCTATGGAAATAGATGAATATATAAATAATTTAAAAAGCGATTCTGCAGCACCCGGCGGTGGATCTGCATCAGCATTAACATCAATATTTTCAGCATCATTAAATTCAATGGCATCCCTGCTATCATTAAAAAAGGAAAAGCTCAGGGAAAATTACGGGAAATATAATAATATTGTTTTACAGAGCAATAAAATTATAGATGACTTAAAAAGTTTAATGAATGAGGATGAAAAAAATTTTATGGACATAATGGATGCCTTAAGAATTTCCCGTAATGATAAAAACAGGCCCAATAAAATAAATTATGCGGTAAAAAAAAGCATAATAACATCATGGAAAATAGCAATTAGATCATTGATAAACCTTGAAAATGCAGTTTATCTTCTTTATAATGGAAATAAAAATCTTGTTACAGATGATATAACCTCGGCATATATGGCATACTCCTCAATAAATGCATCTCTGGGAAACATCGCCATAAATTTAGGGATATATAAAGGCTCAGAATATATTTTTACAGAAAAATTGAAAATTAAACTGTTTTATGAGGAGAGCCTTAGGATATTTGGAATGGCAGAGTCCTATGAAAAAGATATATTTAAAGCTCTATAGATGAGAAATCAATATCCTTAATTGTATATGCAACAACCCGTGAATCGCTTCTTTCTATTTCGTCCATGCTGGTGAGCTTTTCCATTATACGCAAAAAATCCTGCCTGTTTCTGTTCACGGTCAGAATAACAAAATCAATATCACCCAGTATAAAAAATACTGCAACAACATTTGGAAGTGATTTTAGCTTGTCTCCAATTATCTGTGCATAATCCTTATGATATTTTGTTTTAACAAATATTATGGATATAAAATCAAAATTCAATTTCTCATAATCCAGGAGTGCAACCTGTTTTTTTATTATGCCATCCTCCTTTAGTTTATTTATCCTCTTGCTAATTGCGGAGGCTGAAAATAATCCAACCTTTTTGCCAATTTCCTTTAATGGCACATCACAATCATTTTTAAGAATGGTTAATATTCTTCTATCAAATTCATCCACCATAATGATTAAAAGTTTTATCACTATTTTATATTTTCTATCAATAAATATGTTTTTATGTCAAAAAATTTTGTTTTAATAATAAAAAAGGAAAAATTATTGCTATAAAATACTGTTTCACTTAATCATAAGAATCATTTTATATCATCTTAAGTTTATATTTATATGGTTGATGAGATTAAGCATTCTTCTGGAACAAATAAATTAAAAAGCAATGCTGTTGGCAGCATTCAGGGAATTTTTCAGTCCTTATCATATGTCGGCCCGGCTGCAGATGTGGCAATTTTATTACTTGGCACCGTTGCATTTGCACTTGTTGCCACACCGCTGGCAATTATAGTGGCATGGCTTTCATACGGTTTATTCATGATAATGCCATATGAATTTTCAAAATACAAGGCAAATGCGGGAAGTTATTATGCATATGCTGCGGGTAGCACCAGGGGTGGCGGCTTCGGACCAATGGCGCTATTTACATGGATGGGTGAGAACTTTACAGGTCAGGCCTTCGGTATACTCGGTTTATCTGCGTTCATATTTGCGATCTCAACCTATATTAGCAATATACCATATTTATGGATCCTCTTTGCTGTAATAATAACACTCTACATGTTTATTCTTCCATATCTTGGAATAAAGGTATCAACAAATTATATGGCAATTACAGGAATGCTTGAGGTTTTGCTCCTTGTCATAGGCTCATTTATAATTATCGCAAGGCTTGGATCGGCAAATACATTAAAGCCATTTTACCTGCCAACAGGCAGTGCCATAGGTTCTTTTTTCTTTGGAGTTATATTTTCCATAGTGGATTTCACCGGACTTGGCACTGTTACAACAATATCCGAGGAGATGAAAAATTCAAAGAGAAACGTGAGAAAATCAATTTTAATTGCATGGCTTCTTGCAGGGCTTGCACTGATACCGGCCTCATATGCCCTTGTTGTTGGATGGGGCCTTCCATCAATATCAGCCTTTGCCAGCGCACCTGATCCGGGACTTATTGTATTCTATAGATATCTTGGACCTGTTGGGTTCATTTTATTAATAATATTCACTACAAATAGCTATTTTTCGTATGCAGTTTCAAAAACAAATGCAGTGAGCAGGATATGGTATTCCGCAGCCAGGGATAGGGTCATATTTCCGGAGTATATTGGTGAGGTGCATAAAAAATACAGAACACCAGGACATGCCATGCTTGTTTGGCTTGCCATTTCATTTGTGCTTGATATAATAACAGGCATATATTTTGGACCTGTGAACGCCGCATTAATTCTTTTAACAATGACGGGCGTATGCATAGTTACAGTACATATAATTGGAAATACATCTCTTACATTCTTTAGCCACACGGTGCTTAAGAAAACAGGGGAATCAAGCATACTGTACCATTATGTTATGCCGACCATTGCAAGTTTTGTTGGGCTTGTTATTATTTATTATACAGTGCTTACAAACATACAGACATATATATCTGATCCAAACACGCTTAATCTTGCGTATTTTATTATAGTTATACTCGCGGTTCTCTGGATAGTTGTTGGTGCGGTTGCGGTTACATTATATTATAAATTTAAAAAACCGGAAGTGCTGCAGAATGCAGGAAATTATGATGCTGAAATGGAAATAAGTGAAAACAGTTAAGGGTGATTAAAATGGAGGTATATAATTTAAGTTATGATGAGGCGCCTGTAATAAAAACAGAGCTGCCAGGTCCAAGGTCAAGGATTGCGTTAAATGAGCAGGACATGCTTGAAACACAGAGCAGAACCTATACAAGGGCATTTAAACTTGCCGTTGATAATGCCAGGGGATCAACAGTAATGGATCTTGACGGCAATATATTTATAGACTGGTTTGCAGGCATTAGTGTTTTAAATCTTGGGCATAACAACCCTATTGTCAGGCATGCAATAGAGGAGCAGCTTGAAAAAATAGTTCATATCAATGAGGTCCCCACGGAGGCAAGAATCAATTTTTTGAAAACTTTAAATTCAGTGCTACCAAAGGAACTTAAGGACCATGCAAGGACAATGTTTACTGTTACCGGTGCCGATGCATGCGAGGCTGCAATAAGCCTTGCCAGGCATGTATCAGGCAAAAAAACCATTGTTGCCTTTGGTGGGTCATATCATGGCGTTGCCGGGGACATTGTGGGTGCAACAGCAAATTATCATTACAGGGATTATGCCGGAATATCCCCAAGGGATATATACCACCTTCCATTTCCTTATCCATATAGATTTCCGGTAAATGTTCCTGAGGAGGATATAAGCAAGGTCGTCATAGAACAGCTTGAATATATAATAAGGGATCCGGCTGCAGGTCCCGGATCAATAGGGGGTGTCCTTGTTGAGCCTGTTCAGGGTGAGGGGGGATACATAGTCCCACCTGATGATTTTCTTCCGATGTTAAGGGAGGTTACTGAAAAATATTCAATACCTCTTATTTTTGACGAGGTTCAGAGTGGAATGGGAAGAACCGGGAAAATATGGGCATCCGAGCATTATAATGTTAGCCCGGATATTATGTGCATATCAAAGAGTGTTGGTGGTGGAATACCAGCATCAATGATTTCATACCGTGCTGATTATGACAGGGATCTGCCTGCAGGCTTTCACCTTGGCACATACCGGGCTAACCCACTGGCACTTGCCGCTGGAACTGCAATTTTAAACTATTTAAAAACAAGTGATATTCTGGACAGGGTGACAGACAAGGGCAGATATATAAAGAAAAGGTTTGAGGAAATGGCCGGTAAGAATCCATTCATAGGTGATGTTCGCGGCCTTGGCTACATGATCGCTGCAGAGCTTGTAAGGGATAAAGGCACAAGGGAACCTGCCACTGAAATAGCAAATGCCATGAAGGAAACTCTTTTCAGGCATGGACTGCTTATGCTTACATGCGGGCATTATGGAAATGTAATGAGGTATATAGCCCCACTCACAATAGAGGATCATATAATAGAATCTGGACTTGATGTATTCTCTGAATCACTGGATGAGGTCACTAAAAAAATGAAATAGATGGTTATATGCAGCAGTTTAAATTTATGAAATTCTCTGCAAACATTGAGGCGGGGTTTGGATCATTAAAAAATATTGGCGAGCATCTAAAAAATATAGGGATAACCGGAACCGCTGCTGTTATATCGGGAGAAACAGCATTTAAAATAGCAGGTAAAATAGTGGTTGATTCCCTTGAATCCAGTGGATTTTATGTTAACACATTTATTTACGAAAAAATAGAGCCAACACTTAAAAATGCTGAGAATTTGACAGCTATAATTAAAAATTATTCATCAAAAAATGATGTTTTTATAATTGGCATAGGCGGTGGCTCAACACTTGATGTGTGCAAATATATATCTGCTAAACTTGAACTTAATTTTATTGCAGTTCCAACGCTTCTTTCAAGCGATGCAATAGCTACCGGATACTCTGTTTTATGGATTGATGATAAAAACGAGGCATTCCAGACGAAGGCACCCTCGCTTATTGTTGGTGATTATGAAATATTAAAAAACCAGCCAAAAAAATACATTTCTGCTGGGGTTGGGGATATGCTTTCAAAGATGTCTGCACTTTATGACTGGAGGCTTGCCTTCTGGCTTGCAGGTGAAACATATAATGATTTCGCCATGAATGTTGCAAAGGCCACAACCAATTTATTAAAGAAGAGGATTGCGGATGTTGCGGCAATGAATTATATCGGAATAGAAACCTTGTTTTTGTCTGAGGTTACAGATGGTTATCTCATGCAGCTCTCTGGAACAACCCGGGTTGCGGCAGGAAGCGAACATTTATTTACCTTCGCACTTGAAAAAATACATGGAATGCCAAATCATGGTGAGTATTGCGGCCTTGGCACCATTATGATGGCATATATACAATCCAAAAAGGATGGCGAGGTTAGGGGCTATTTAAACGATGTTGGTGCGGCCACAACAGCTGCAGACCTGGATATAAAACCCCAAGAAATAATAAAGGCGCTTACAATTGCACATACAATGAGGCCATGGTATACAATACTTGGTATAAATGGCCTTTCAGAGGGTTCTGCCGAGAGGCTGGCAAGGTATACAATGGTTATTTAATTTATAATAATCAATAATAATTAATATAGGATTGCCATATAAACCATGATGGAATTTGTTGATATGCATGAGGATTTCGCGTTTTCTTCATTGCGCGGTGATATAATATCTGGTAACGGCCAGTCTGGAATAAATATGCTCAGGGAATTTGAAAAGGTAACAATATTTTCTGTTATTTTTCCACATATTCCAGCATACACTGATTTGTCAGATGAAATGACAAAGAATTATGGGTTCAAACAGGAAGGAACATATCCAGAGTACAGCATAATGATGGACCAGTTTAAATTTTATTATTATCTTGAGAGATCAGGTTATTTAAGATTGGTAAGAAGATACAGTGATATAAACAATGGAATTAATTTTTTGATTTCAATGGAGGGCACCGATGTTCTGAATCAGCCCGATGATTTATACATATTAAAAAACCTTGGGCTTGGTGCCATTGGATTAACATGGAATTATGATACAAAATTTGCAGCGTCGTGCATGTCCAGAAAGGATTATGGACTTACCGGCTTTGGTGAGGAATTGATTAACATAGCAAACAAGACTGGTATTATTATTGACCTTGCACATGCATCCAGAAAAACCGTTCTTGAAGCCTGTGCGTTAACAAAGGCACCGGTAATAGATTCACATACAAATTTAACAGCGTTAAAAAAACACACAAGGAACATAGATGACGAGGAAATAAAGGCAATTACAGAGACAGATGGTATTATAGGTATAACCGCAATTCCCGCCACACTCAATCATGCCAGTGTTGATGGAATTATAGAAAACATCAATTATATTGGAGACAACTATGGGTGGAGATATGTTGGCATTGGAACAGATTTTCTTGGCATAAACGATGTCCCTGCTGGCTTTGAAAATATAATTAAAATGGAGGAATTAAAATCAAAACTTGATCATTATCAGGATGTATTTTTTAAGAATCCCTACAGGATAATAGAGAAAATTTTGGGATGATTATAATAATTTATTTAAATACATATATATAATTTGGTGATTATTTAAAAAAATATTTAAAATAACATATATTCAACATTTATGGATAAATTCCCAACCTTCCACTGCCTAATAAATCAAAAGGATGAGGGGTATGACGCCGATATACAGCTGTTTTTTACCAGAGAGTATGAACTAGCCATGGAGGTTTCCAGGCTTATTGAGCTGGACAATGATAGCATTCAGTACTCCAGAATTCTGAAATTTATACAGTCTTTTGAGAATTTTTTAATAACCGGTGAAAAACCAGATGATTTTCAGTTCTTAAAGACCCTCCCCTCTGTTAAGGGATGGAAAGACGATTATAATATAATTCAAAGCAGGAACAGGGTTTCCAGGCTTCTCTTCAGGGCTGTATTAAAAACAGTTGAGGTTATGTATTACTATGAAAAAATGTCTAAAACGGATGATTACAAACACAGATTTTTACCGGAATACTTCGAGGCCTTCTGGATCATGCGCGATGTATTTTATCAGAGGGCCCTTGATACATACAAAAAATAAAATAATTTTATCTAAAATTTTATTATTTTGGATTCCGGCCCAGCGTATTTACCGGGATCCTCCATAAACCTTTTATTTCTTCCGTCACGGTAGTCTTCAGTATTTATTACATCTTCAATATTTTTATATTTTTCTATTTTTGTCCTTACTCTAAATCCGTTTTTAAATCCGAACGGTACAGCCATTATTGATTCCCCCAGATATGGGTCTGAAATAGAATTGGCAGACATTACCGGCATTCTGTTTTCAAGAGATCTTATTTTTATGTACATATGCCATTCCACATTAAAATCATGGCCAATTAATGATGGGTTTAATACAATATCACATCCATTACCTGCAAGGATTTTCATATAGTAAGGAAAATCAATGTCATAGCATACTGCTATGCCGAATTTTAAATCATTATGTGAAAATATGGTGATAATATTTCCACTGTTATAATGAATTTTCTCGTTTCCATACAGCATTATTTTGTCCTGATATCCGGCAATTTTTCCATAATGTACAAAAAATGATCTGTTAAAAAGGCCAGCGTCTGTTTGTATTGAAAAAGACCCGGGAATGAAATATGGTATATTTTCTGTTCCTAGATCCTCTATTATGGATAAAGCCTCTTCCATTGTCAGTTTTTCTGTTATCCACTTTTCCGGGAAGAGTATAATCTCTGAATTTACATTTTTCAATGAGTTTACAGCATTGTCATGTGCCGAATTTTTATCAGTACGCTTTAACTGTATTATTGATGCACCTATCTCAGGCATTTTATACACCCCTGCCTTTTAATCCTGAGAGATAAATAAGCAGTTTTTTGGTCATTACTGGCTTGGGCATAACACCCATATCCTCTGATATATTATTACCGGCAAATATGTAATGATTTGTTATCCTCCCAAAAGGTTCCATTTTATAGGTGTTAACAACAACAAGGTCGGGTACATTTTTAAAATGCGCCATAACATCCTCATTGAAATCTGATGTTAATCTAAACGCAACAAGAAGCCCTGAGAAATTTTCTCTTATAATATTTAACAGTTTTTTAACAGGTTTGAGTTTTATTGTGATTTCCTTATTACTATCATATTTTTCCTCGTTTTTATTAATAACCTCGAAATCCGGCAGTGCAGCGGATACTATAACAATATCATAGTTGTTTTTTAATTCCTTTATAGTATTTGATTTAAACTCATCAAAGGTTTTTGCAGGTATGTAATTTACATAATCTGGCATTGATTCCTCAGAATTCCCTATGTATGTTATTTTATCAGCACCCAGCCTAAATGCATTTCTTGCAATCCAGTAACCGGTAAATCCTGTTCCGTCATTTGTCAGGGACCTTACAGGGTCTATTCTGGCCTCCCCCCTTCCAGAGATAATTAATATTCTCCTCCCTGAAAGTTCATTATGAACACACCTTGAAACATGGTCTATAATACAGTTATTATCGCCCAATTTTGCCTTATCCCCTGAATATACTGGATTTACAATGGAAATACCCATTGAAATCAGTTTATCTATATTTTTTTTATTTACAGGGTTTTCCATCATTGACCTGTGCATGGCAGGTGCTATTAATGTTTTAACATTACTGCCAAGTGCCTGTGAAAAAAATAATGATGGCACCGTGTCTGCTATGCCTGAGGATATTTTACCAATACAGTTATATGATGCAGGAGCTACCAAAAAAATTTTTTTATCGCCATTTTCAGAAAAAATATTGATATGCTCCAATTCTCCTGATATTCTGGTTATCACACTGTTTTCAGATGCCCATTTCATAACCTCGGGGCTTATGAACTGTGCTGCATTAAAGCTCATTCCAGTAATAACCTCTGCACCCTCCCTTCTTAAATTTCTTACCAGATCCGGTATTCTGTATATTGAAATGCTTCCACATAGGGCCAAAACCACAGTATAACCCTCAAGTGTCCTTGAAAAAAGATTTTTATCGTATTCCAGCATGTCCATTATATTATTTCATTTTATACATATTTTTATTTTGACCCAAAACATAATTAAAAATTATTTCTGAATTCTTGAAAGCCGGTAAATATTCACAAACTGAAGCACGAATATGACTATGAATGAAAATGCCATGAGAAATGAATATGTATTTGATTCATTAAAGAGGAATAAAAAGCCTGAAAGGCCTGCTATCAGGACAAAAATAAAGCTTATTGTGGATGATATAATCAGCACATTATCAGAGATTTTAAGCATTAAATAAAATATAATAAATGATGCAAATAAAATCAGAAAGCCAAAGACCATGTGAATCATAATTGGTATAAAGTTAGTCATGGGCATTCTCATGAATCCGTGGGATGTTATTGGCGGAAAATTAACATAAAGATTAATATATATTCCAAGAATAAACTGAATGAAAAGCAGTAAAACTAAACCGCCTGTGAAGTAATATGCGTATTTAAATTTCTCTTCCATATAAATTGCATGCAAGGATAATATATTATTATTTCCAATTTTTTTAATAAATGTTTTTGAATGCATAACATTAATGCCGATTGCATGGACTTCCACTTATTAAATAAACAATTTAATAATTTTGATATATTTTAAAACAATATTATTTAAAATATTATCTACAGTGCAATTTTATACAGATTTATATTTATATAATAACGCATTTAACTAGGTTATGATACCAAAAACAATGTCCACACAGCATCCAGATAATGCAAGGATGCCGGAATGGTCTCATGATAAAGCCATTATAAAAAATGAGGATGAGATCGAGGAAGCATACATAGCATATAAGAAGATGGGAATTCAGGAGGTTATGTGGGATGCTGAGGGAAAGGATGTTGACACACATGTTGTGAGAAAAATTATTTCCAAGGACAACAAATTTTTTAGTGAGAACATTCTTGGAAGGGATATATTTTTAACATACAGGGTTCCAAACCCAAGAATAGAGGGAATAGAAAGGAAAATATTAACTGAAACATTATCAAGCATACCGCTTAATTATGATGTTGGCAACAGGGTTTATATGAATAAGACACCACCAATTTTTGAGGTAATAATACCCTTTACAACTGATTATACCGATCTTTTGGGTGTTTTAAAGTACTATGAAAAGGCCATAGTTGGACAGCAGGATATTAAGCTTTATGACGATGTATATGCAAGGGATGTTACAGGTGAGGTTTACCCCAAAAAAATTAATGTAATTCCATTAATAGAGGATATGGACTCAATATTAAATATAGATTCCATAATTAATGGATATTATAGGGCTGCAGGTCCAGATCACATGAGGGTATTTATAGCAAGATCAGATCCGGCAATGAATTATGGAATGCTTCCTGCCACACTTCTGGCAAAATTTGCGGCCATAAGACTCAGGGAATTAAGCAATAAACTCAATATTAACATTTACCCCATGCTTGGTGCAGGGTCATCACCATTCAGGGGTAACCTTGGCCCGGATAACACGGTAAATGCACTGGAGGAGTATGATTCATACTATACATATACAGTACAGTCCGCGTTTAAATTTGATTATGATATAAACACTGTAAAAAAGGCGGTGTCACAAATTAACCTGCATGATCCAGACTACAGGAAACTGCCTGATAATGTTGATTTAAATATTTTTAAATCCATACTTGACAAATATAAAAAAAGATTCCAGAGGGAAATAGAGGCAATTGCAAGGCCCATAAATGATATTACATTATATTTGCCCAAGAGAAGGGCAAGAAAACTGCACATAGGATTGTTTGGTTACTCCAGGAGTACAGGAAAGGCCGTTCTTCCACGTGCAATATCCTTTGTTGCTGCCCTGTACTCAATGGGGATACCCCCGGAAATACTTGGAATGGCATCCCTGAATGAAATGACCGAACCGGAATATGAATTAATACATAAATTGTATTTAAACTTGAATTTTGACCTGAAGATGAGTGCAAGGTATTTTAATTATGATTCACTAAAATTGCTTAAGGAGATATGGAATATCGATGATGAGATAATAAATATGATAAGATCCGATATGAGATATGTTGAAAATAATATTGGTGTCCCAACAGATAATTCATATGGAATCAGAAAACATCTAATGTACTCATCCCTTACAATGCTGGCATTTAAGGATGGTAAATTTGATGAAATGCGCGATTACATATATGAGATGAGTTTAATAAGAAAATTTTTGGGATGAGAAGAAATGATCAGATTGCCAAAAATAGCTGTTGGTGGAATTATAATAAAAAACAATCAGGTACTGCTTGGGAAACGCAGGGATGAGCCCAATAAAAATAAATGGGCCATACCAGGTGGAAAGGTAAATTTAAATGAAACACTTGAGGAGGCACTTAAAAGGGAAATGCACGAGGAAACCGGGTTGATAATAAAAACTGGAAAACTCATGGCCGTGGCAGAATTCATTAATACAAATTTTCATTATGTAATACTTGATTATGAGTGCATCATAATGGGTGGAAATTTAAAGGCCGGTTCAGATTCATTGGAGATAAAATTCTTCGATATAAACAGTTTAAATGGCAATGAAATAAACGAAACAACAATAGAATTTTTTAATAAAATCAAAACATGCAAGCTGCCGGTTTCAATTGTTCACAGGGAAATATAAAAAATAAAAATTGTGTGACAGAATTAATATATTAAATTAAAATATAATATTTAAAGTTTTCTAATTTAGAAGGCATTTTTTGTCTTTTCAAGTGTTTTAGCTATGCCCTCTTCCTGCTCTGCAAAAGCACAAAGCATTTTTTCTATGTCCTCATGCCCCTCGGCCTTTGCAGCCATTGCAACGTTTGTGTATTCTGATACGTGCTGTTCAGATTCCTCCTTTGCCATATCTGTTATTACCTTTTCCATGCCAGCCCTGTTAAGTGCCTCTGCTATTCCTTTTTCCTGCTCAGAAAATGCGCATAGCATGGATTCAACATCATTATACCCCTCGGCCTTTGCAGCCATTGCAACGTTTGTGTATTCTGATACGTGCTGTTCAGATTCCTCCTTTGCCATATCCTGTACCATCTTGTCAAGCCCATTGTATTTAACTAATGTTGCAAATATGGCCTTTGCGTGTCCAAGCTCCACATTTGCCTTTTCCCTTAATTCTCTGGCCACATCTGCTTTTCCCATTTTCTCGAAATATTCTGCAGACAGCATTAACCTCATATGGTCCTCTGCATTGGCTGTCAATAATTCCTTTAATCCCATTTCTGTTTTTTCTCCAAGTGCTGACATTACTATCGTATAATATTAAGGAATGCTGCTATATAATTTTTTCCTTCATAATTATGAATTATTAATATTTTTATCATAATTTATATTTAATTCGTCACTATGATTTAATTTATTTAAATATAAAAACGAATAATTTGGGGACCTGGGTTTAATTTACCAGTAAAATACAGAATATTAAGAATTATTCATAAAAAAAATTTTTTTTAAGTTATTAAAAATATTAAAATTTATATTAACCTAAGCTCATTAACCCCAGGTAAAAGATTTTTTTGCTGCATTATTCCATAGAAGAATTCTAATCCAGATTTTACATCGTTCAAATTAACATTATATTCTTTGACATCAGCCCCTATTGTACCCTTAATAACATCCTCCTCTATATTGGCATTCTGGATTTCCCTCATAAGTCTTATATCCTCAGGCAAAATTTCATCCATGTGTTCCTCCGCATATTTCTTGCTTTTATTATAAAATTCTTTGAATTTCAATGCTGTTTCCTCGCCCAGATCAGAATTAATAACAACCATTCCCATTGGCATCGGTTTGTTCCCTGATAAATTCTTCCACATATCCCACATGCTAACAATTCTTTTCGGGGTTATTCCCATCTTTTTTAGATCATACATTGCCTTTAACTCATGGACAGCAACCATAACACCGTCCTCATTAACCATGGCATTAATCTCATCAAGAACCCTGTGAACAACAACCAGTTTTTTGTATTTGCCTATAAGCAATTTATACAAATTAAAGGCGGTGGTGTTTAACCCGTGAACAATAATCTTTGAGTTTGGAAGGTCATCCATGGTGATGTCATCCACTGAGAGTACAGGCATGCCTGTAATACCATCAACTGCCGAGGCAACTGCACTTGAAAGTATGTAATAATTATTCTGTATATATGGATAAAGTGCGGCTGAGGGCACAGATATATCAACCTCCTTTTTAACAACCTTATCATTTACCTCCTGAACAGTTGGTATAAACTCAAACTCTATATCAAAATCTGCCGGCCTGACCTTACCAAGTATCATTGGGATAAATGGATAAAGGTCTCCGGAATCTGCCAGTGCTCCAATTTTTATTGTTTCCATAATTAAATATGGATAAACTTTATTTAAATTTTTATTAGAGTTGAATGAATATTTTTATTTAATATTTAAAATAAAAATTATGAAACACATTATATTTAAGCATTTTCCAAAAATATAAAGTAATATAATGTAATAATAACATATTATGGAAAATGAGCATACTATAAATAATAATATAAAAGTGAAAAGCAAGAAACCACGATTGAAAAAAGATCTTACCTTTAATGAAATGCTTATGGTGGGTCTTGTTGGTGCCTTCGGAAATGGGGCTCTTTTTGGAACGATAACCATGATAACATATGCTGGCCCTGAGGCAATACTTGCCTTTGTTCTGGGTGCTGCTATATATTCACTTATAGGTCTTACATATATGGAATTGGGTGTTACATATCCTGAGGCTGGGGGCCCCACAAGGTATTCAATATACACACATGGGCGCTGGACAAATATAATAAATGCAATGTCCGATATTATATGGTATTTATTTATACCCCCAATAGAGGTTATATCAGTAATTGCAGGGGTTAATTATTTTGACCCAATATTTATTGCGGCCAGCGGGGCACCCACATATCTGGGCGTTGGCCTTGGTCTTGCACTCATGCTCGCACTTATACCGTTTAATTATTATGGAATAAAGCAATTTGGCAGGTCTTCGCTTTACATAGGCATAGTAAAAATATTCTTTTATTTATCAATGTCACTTGGGCTTATCTTCTTTGCGCTGGATTATGCCAATTTTTATAAATATGGCTTTGCACCATATGGTGTTGCAGTACCACTATTCTCAATAATGCCATATGCAATGTATGATTTTGGGGCCATAAGGGTAATACCAGACCTTGCAGAGGAAACAAATAATAAGAGCAAGATACCCAGGGCAATAGGCATGGTTTTGCTCTTTGAAACTTTGATATATATAAGCGTGGCATTTGCAATAATAATGGGAACAAACTGGTCACTTATAGGTGTTTCCCCCGGAGATTTCCTGGCCGTTCAGGCAGCATTCCACGGCGATAATCCATTCTTTATACTCGGAAAACCATTTCCCCTGGTGTTCATAGCTGCAGTGGTAACCGGTGTTTTAACACCATTTGTCACAGGATACATATATTTAGGATCTGGAACACGTGTGCTGTTTTCCATGGGAAGATCGGGTTACATATCAGATAAGTTAAAGGGAATTGAAAAAAAGCATTCAATTCCACTTCTTTCCTTGATTGTTTTTGCCGTTGTCGGTGTAATACTTGTATTTGTTACTGCCCCTGTACCGAGCATATACACATTTATAGATGATGCCACTGCTGCGGGCTATATAGGCTTGATAACCAACCCCATTGCATTAATGGTTACCAGAAGACAGGGGATAACCAAGAAAAGCGATATGGTAAGGGGTATGAGCATAATCGCACCACTGGCAACTGCCGGTTCTGCACTTATTGTTTTCTGGACAGGATGGCCATCAGAACCATATGCGGTGCTTTTAATAGCGGCAGGTTCAGTATTATTTGGTATAATATCAAAGGTTAAAATAGGTGCCAAAAATGCATTGTGGTATGTATTTTTTATAGCCTTTATAACATTTATGGTGGCCACAAGCCATGATGGGCTGTCATCTAGTGTATTCCCGCAGTATTTCACATACATGGAGGGAACAATAATTACATTTATAGTGGCTCTGGTTGTAATATACCCGCTTGGGGTTTTATCCGGGTTTAAAAAACAGTTTGTACATAAAAATTTCACGGAGGACATTTATACCAAACAGGGTGCAATGGAATGGGAGGAAAATAAATAAAACTATATTTTAAATAATATTTTTAAGTATTAAAATTTTCATTTTTATAAAATATTTAAATAAAGGTAATATATTTCCATTCAAATGGAAGATCTTGATTCTATGCTTAATGCACTTGGAATAAAAAGTATTGATGAGCTATTTTTGGATATACCGGAGGATCTAAAAGTTAATATGAAGCTTGGTGAACCATTAAGTGAATATGACCTTATAAATAAAATAAAAAAAATTGGGGATAAAAATAAAAGAAATCATCTTATGTTTTTAGGCAATGGCATATATGATAGGTACATACCACACCTTGTTGATGAAATCATATCCAGAAATGAATTTTTAACATCGTATACACCTTACCAGCCAGAAATATCACAGGGAATGCTAACAGCATTGTTTGAATACCAAAGCATTATTTCAGATTTAACAGAAATGGATGTCACAAACTCCTCAATGTATGATGGCTACACCGCACTGGGAGAGGCTGTAAGGATGGCATACAGAATAAATGGGAAAAATGAAATTTTAATTCCAGAAAACATTTATAAATCAAAATTAAGCATATTAAATAATTATTCCTATGGACTTAATATAAAATACGTCAAATATGGTTTTGATAGGGACACAGGGTTGGTTGATCTTAATGATATTCAATCAAAAGTCAATGAAAATACATGCGCAATAATAACAGAAAATCCAAACTCCTATGGGCTTATTGATGAAAATGTATTAAGCATAAATGAGGTTAAAAAGAATTCATTGATTATTTCTTATTATGACCCGATATCCCTTGGAATAATTAAACCACCCGGTGAGTATGGGGCGGATATTGCAGTGGCTGAGGGACAGCAGCTTGGCATACACATGAATGCTGGCGGCCCGCTTCTTGGGTTATTTTCATTCAAAAGGGAATATGTCCACAAATCTCCAGGAAGACTAATAGGTGAGGGGGTTGATAAAAATGGCCGCAGGGCATTTGTCATGACATTACAGGCAAGGGAGCAGCATATAAGGCGCGCCAGAGCCATGAGCAATATATGCTCAAATCAGGCACTAATGGCTGTTGCGGCAACAGCATACCTGTCAATACTGGGTTCTTCTGGACTCAGAAAGATTGCCTCAATAACTGTTAATAAGGCAGAAAGGCTTAAATCTGCACTTAAATCCCATGGCATACAAACTGTTTTTAATGGCATTAATTTCTCCGATGTACTCTTTCATTATGGTAATTACAAAAAAATTGCCGAAAATGGGATATCAGGTGGGTTAAGGCTTTCTGATCTCACAAACATAGATTATTATGATGATGCAGTGTTTTTCTCTGTTACAGAAAAAACAGAGGATGAATCCATAAATGAACTTGCCAGAATACTTGGTGATGATTAAAATGTACAGACAGGCACATTATGATGAGGATTTTTTAATAGATTATAATACCGGTAATGACTATTATTTAAATGATTGCAATGCAAATATTCCGGATAAATTAAAAAGGAACAATCTCAGGCTTCCGGATATAAGAAGCTCTGATGTATCAAGGCATTTTACCAAGCTTTCAGAAATGAATTACAGTGTTGATATAGGTACATATCCACTTGGATCATGCACAATGAAATATAATCCAAAGTATAATGATTATATAGCAGGGATTGAAAATTTCACAGAGATGCACCCCCTTGATAATGAAAAAAATATGCAGGGTACACTTGAAATAATGTATGGCCTTCAGGAATATCTTAAAAAGATATCGGGCATGGATTATGTTTCACTGCAGCCATCTGCCGGAGCGCATGGGGAATTTACTGGAATATTAATTGTAAGAAAATATTTTGAGATTAAGGGTGAAATAGGAAAAAGGACTGATATCATCATACCGGATTCCGCCCACGGAACAAATCCTGCATCCGCCACCATGGCAGGTTTTAATGTTATAGAAATCCCATCTGATGATAATGGGTTAATAGATTTGCATGCCCTTGAATCTGTTGTTTCTGATAAAACAGCGGCCTTCATGATAACAAATCCAAATACCCTTGGGATCTTTGATGATAACATAATAAAGATTTCTGAAATACTGCACCGCCATGGAGCAATGCTGTACTATGATGGTGCCAATTTTAATGCAATACTGGGGATAACAACACCAGGAATTATGGGGTTTGATATTGTTCATTTTAATCTTCATAAAACATTTGCAACACCGCATGGGGGTGGCGGCCCTGGTGCAGGCCCTGTTGCCGTCAGGGCTTACCTAAAAGATTTTCTTCCTGTACCGGTAATTGAGAAAAATGAGAATTATTATTATATGAACTATAATTTAAGGCACACAATCGGCAAAATATCATCCTATTATGGCTCTTTTTCAATTCTGTTACGCGCATATTCATACATTTTAAAAAACGGGGATAACCTGAAGATAAATACACAGAGGGCTGTATTAAATGCAAATTATATGGCAAATCAGCTGTCAGGGTTTTATAAAATACCATACAAAAAACTTAAAAAACACGAGTTTGTGCTTTCAACAGAAGGTACAGGCAAAAAGGCACTCGATATATCCAAATATATCCTTGATTTTGGTGTTCATTCACCAACAACATATTTTCCATTAATTGTTAAGGAGGCAATGATGATAGAGCCAACAGAAACAGCCACAAAAAAGGATATAGATTTTTATGTTTCTGTTATGAAAAAAGCACTTGATGCATCTGATGACGAATTAAGGGCAGCACCATTAAATACCTCTGTTTCAAGAATCGACGAGGTTGCTGCAGCCAGAAATTTAAAACTTAAATGGTAAATTTTTAATAAAAAATAAAATGAATATTTAAATTTAGGCTGCAGCAAATTTGAAAAATCAAAAAACATTATATAAAGATAATATATATATGAAATGTTATGAAAATTGATGAAATTAGTGAAAAGGACTCAACAGTAGATATCCTTGTAAAAATTTTATCCATTGATAAGAGAACAGTAAATACATCCAGGGGTGAAACCACATATTATTATGGATTAATTGGTGATGATACGGGTGTAATCCCATACACTGCCTGGGAATTTCCCCAGGTGATAAAGGCAGGTGATGCTGTCGAAATAAAATATGCAAGGGTTAAGGAATATAATGGAAGATTGAGAATTTATATTGATTCAAGAACAGAGGTAATTTTAAAACCAGGAGAAAACATAGAGGTTAAAAATACATACAAGGAGGTAAAACTTCAGGATATTTCATCCAAAACACCATTTGTCTCAGTAACCGGCATGGTTTCTGGAATAACAGAACATGAATACCAAAAATCAGGAGGCAAATTTATTCTATACTCCGGTTTTATTGAGGATGATACATCAAAGGTTAGAATTTCATCATTTGGAAGACCCCTTGAGAATGGAAAAATATACTCCATTAAGGGTGCAAGGGTATCAGAATTTAATGGCCAGATGGAGATATCTGTAAGTGATAAAACAACATTAAATGAGATTCAGGGGTATAACATAAATCTTGAAAGAAATTACAGAATATTTGAGATAAAAAATCCCGCCGGGAGTATAAACATAATGGCCTTTGTAATCACACTTGGAACCAAGAGCGGGATAATAAAAAGATGCAGTGTGTGCAATAAACCATTAACAACAGGTGTATGTCCTGATCATCCAGATGCCAAAACCATTCTGGATATTTTTACCTATTTTACTGTTGATGATGGAACAGGCCATATTCAGGCAATAGCAGGAAAGAATGCCATACTGCCTGTTCTTGGCATAAGTGAGGATGAGATTGTAAAAGTTGCAGGTGATATATACAATAGACTTTATGAAAAATTATATGGGCATGCATTCAAGATGAATGTGGATTTTGTCATGAATGATAATTCATTATCTCTCAGGGTTAATAAAATACAGGAGATACAGAACAGTGATGTAAGGCAGGACCTAATTGAACTGGAGGTGTGAATATGGCTATAATCGAAAGACAGAAGAGGGAAAAGGCAAACTGGATATTTTCAAGGGAATTAAAGGATTCAAATGTGCTTGAGGGCGAGGATAAAAGACCGTATGTAATAACACCTCTGGGAACAAGGGTAAAAAGGGTGTTAATAACCGGCCACATAACGTTCAAAAACAGCGATGAAAAGATGGTTAAAATTACACTGGCAGACTATATCGGTTCATTTTACATAACAGCCTTTAAAAGCGGATTTAACAGCGATATGGCAGAGGAGGTTGATAAATACAATGTAAATGATACAGTTGTGATAATGGGAAAGGTGAGTGCATTTAAAACAGAGGATAATGTATTTTATTTTTCAATTAATCCTGAAATGATTAAGCCAATATCAGAAATAGAAAGATACTTCTGGGGTGAGAGAAGCTTCTATATTGCCAGAAGAAAAATATATGCAATCAGGGAAATTAACAAGGATGAAGAGGCCAACGAGGAAACGTTAATAAAATTGGGTTATACAAGGGAGGAGGCAGAGGACGCAGTTAGATCCAAAAATTATTATAAGGATTATGATTTTAATTCATACCTTTCTGCAATTTCGGCAATAAATTATGAGATGCCCTCAAATGAGGTGGTAAAAACAGAAACAGGCGGACAGGAAAAATTAATACCTGATGTTGAGGGTTTCATACTTGATTATATAAAAAATAATGATGACGGCCCGGGATGCAGGTATGATGATATAATCATCGCCGCAAAAAATGAGGGTATAACACAGGAGCAGGTGGATGAAACCCTGAATCTACTGGGATCAAATGGGGATATATACGAGGTTTCATTGAAAAGATATAAGGCATTATGAAATAATAACTCCATAAATATTAAAATATAATAAAAACATTATATATTTATGGCAACAAAAGATGAAGTATTATCATGGTTTCAGAATGGTGATGATAATGCACAGAAATTAATAGACCTGAAATGGAAGGTTTCTCAGGTTGGGCCATACACGGTTCTTCAAAATGATAAGATACCATTTACAATGTTTCTTACATTTAATGACGATAACACATTAAATTTATTGATCAGAACAGGCATTGAGACCGCAACAATAGATAACCAGGAGAGATTGACAGTTTACAGGGTTCTGCTAATACTTAATAAACGTGTGGAAATGGTTAAATTTATGCTTGACGGAATAAACGAGGAGGTCGTTGCAAGGGAGGATATGGTTACAGACACCTTAACCAAGGATGAGATAAATGCAGGTTTAAATGCAATACTAACCGCCTTTTATTTAATGGTTCAGGCCCTTCATCTCGAGGATCAGTTTAATTCACAGATAATTGAAAGAACATACATGATGATAAAAAATATGGCTGATGAGGGTAAGTCAAGGGACGAGATAAAGGATTATTTAAAGAAGACAATAGGTCTCAGGGATGAGGATGCAGAAAAATTAATAAGTGAGGTACTTGATGCTGACAAGGCTCCATCAAATATGTATCAGTGAGGGAAAATTTTCATTTAACCCTGCAGCAGTTAATTCAGGGTCTGTACCTGCAACCTTAATTATATTATTTATTATATTCTTTCTTGTTTTATTTATCATAGTATATTACATTGCAAAGATAATAACATCCCAGAGGTCAAGAAGATATACCGGTGCTGAATCGTTAATTAATAAAATAGGCATAGCACAGTCTGAAATTAACAAAAATGAAACCGGTACGGTTACTGTTGATGGTGTTCCATGGGAGGCAGTAAACATTGGTGATGAGGTAATTAAAAAATACGATAACGTTGTTATAAAGGATAGGCGTGGAGTTAAACTGCTTGTTAAAAAATTGGGTAAAAATATTTTGAGGTAAATATAAACAGAAAATTTTGAAAAAAATAATATATGGCTATCAATTACAGTATTATGGGAGAAACTCTTGCCGAAATTGAAATATCCAAGGATGGCGAAATATACTATGTAAAAATGACACTGCCCAGCGGTGAAGTTGTTAACATGGAAAATGAAAGCTTTGAGGAGATATTGGAACAGATTGCAAACGACCTTGAGGACAGATATCCATCATGATGCGGGGATGGCCCAGAGGTACGGCGGCAGCCTGCTAAGCTGTTTCTCAACAGAGAGCATGGGTTCGAATCCCATTCCCCGCGCTTTTTAGTCGTGTAAAAAAATCTTAAATATTGTTTTAAAATGGATTTTTATGAATATTTTTATCGCTGGAATTGGACCGGGCATGGGAAGTGCAATAGCCGTAAATTTAAAAAATCAGGGGCACAATATTTTTTTATGTTCCAGAGGTGAGCTTGTAATAAAACTGGCTAAAGAACTTAAATGTAATTATGCCAGATGCGATATAAAAGATTATAATTCGCTGGAAATTGCAATAAATAGGGCATATAATGTACTGGGAGGTCTTGATGCTGTCATAAATGTTTCCGGTAATTACTTTTCTCAGGAACCTGTGGAAAGTTATGATGTAAAAGAATTTGTGGATGCACTGGAAAACAATGCGATCACATTTTTCAATATAATTAAGGCATCGCTTAATTATCTAAAAGAATCCAGAGGAACTGCCATAGGATTCTCAGCGGCAGAAAATGTTTATCTAAATTCAAATCCAGGATATGCAGCAGGCAAGGGTGCGGTTTATTTTATGACAAAGTATCTTGCACATTCCCTTATTCAATATGGAATAAGAGTTAATTCGATAGCACCGGGTTTTATTGATAAGGAAAATAACCCAAATTCCGGCAGGGCTGGTGCCACCGGTAGATACCCGCCAGATGGGGTGCTTGATGCCATTAATATGCTTTTGCATAATAATATGATTACAGGTGAAGTCATAAGGGTTGCAGGAGGCCATGACATTGATGTGGGTTCAGGTTTATAGTTCACTTATAAAGTTTGATATAAAAATAGATAATAATGTATTATGTCTGAATTTAAAATTATAAATGATGGCTATTATTATATAGATGCCGGTGCATATTTTGGCATAACCCCAAAGGCAATATGGCAGCGTTATTTTAATGATAATAACAACAGAATAAGGCTTGGACTTAATATTTTATATTTTAAAAATAATAATTATAATTTTTTAATCGACAGCGGCATTGGAAATAAATTTGATGAAAAATTTGTGAAAATTTTTGAACCGGATAAATCAGTGGACGCTGAAGGTCAATTAAGTGAATCTGGAATAAAAAACATAGATTTTATAATACTTTCACACATGCACTTTGATCACTCAGGCCATGCATTTTCCAGTTCTGATTTATTCAGTAAATCGGTTATAATATGCCAGGAACCTGAACTAAAGGCCTATAAAAATCCCAATGATTTCACACGTGGCAGCTATGTTAAATATCAAAATAGGAAAAATATTCTAACGCTTGATGGTAGCAGGAGAATTAGCAGTGAAATCAGTGTTATTTACACAGGCGGTCACAGTTTTGGTCATCAGATAATAAAGATAAAAATAGGGAATAAAAGGTACATATATGGTGGCGATCTATTCCCATCAGCATTCCATGTAAAACCGAATCATTTAACAGCCATAGATGTTAATCCAATTCAGTCAATGGAGATGAAGAAAAAAATTTTGAAAATGGCAATTTCAGAAAGGGCAATAATGATCTTTAATCATGATACAAACATTATATCTGCACGGATTTCGGGAACGCCTGAGAGGCCCGAGATAGAACAATGCGATATATAAATATCAGTACTCACGCCATCTGTGATGGCAGGCCTCACATGTATAAAACTTTGTTTCAGGTTCATCTGCAGACCTTGTCTGCTTTAATAAATAATAGGCACCAACGTGACCGCATTTAGGGCAAACCGCCTCACTGTCAAGCGGTTCACCGGATACTTCCTCCTCTATCATTATTGTCTCCTTTCCAGAACTCTGTGCTGTAATTTTCTCATTATGACCTGATTTTGAAACCTCATAACCACAGTTATTGCATATGTATTTATCTTTATTTGGTACCATTAAGGAACCACATTTTGGACAGAACATGCTTATAATATTACAAGTTGATATATAAAGATAATTAAATAAAAGGTTTAAATAAAATTTCATAATATTTTATTATGAGCCCCGAAGAAGTTTTGAAAAAATATAAAAATGTGGCCGTTGTTGGCATTTCGGAAAAACCTGATAGATACAGCAATATTGTTGCCAAATATCTCATGGATAATGGTTATAATATTATACCGGTAAATCCTTCAATAGAGGAATGGAACGGTATAAAATCATATAAGGATTTAAACTCTGTTGATAAACCAGTGGACGTGGTGGATATATTTAGAAAACCGGAGTATGTAACAGATATAGTAAAACAGGCAATAGGTAAGGCAAAGGTTATATGGATGCAGGAGGGAATAATCAACGAGGAGGCCAGGGATGTTGCAGAAAAAAATGGAATGTATGTTGTTATGGACAAATGCATGAAAAAAGAGCTGGAAAAATTAAAACAGAAATAAAAATTTTTAAGGTTGATTTTAATGTGGTTGTATGCTGGGGTAGCCTAGCCCGGAAAGGCGGCAGACCCGAAATCTGCTGCTAGCAATAGCTCGGGAGTTCAAATCTCCCTCCCAGCGCTCTATTTTATTTTTTCTGCAGTTAAATAGAATTTATCCATTCTTATATCTTCTATTCTTGTAAGCCTGCCACCAACTGAAAAAACCTGTTCATCTGTTTGTATAATAAATGAATTTTTATAGCCGGGTATTATATCAGTACCCTTTATTGATCCGGATATATCTATATCACCATTCTGTGTGACACCTATGACACGGCCCTCAAGTTTATATCCATTATTTAAAAACATGTTTATTGCCTCGCATGAAATCCATGAAGTATTAAAAATCCAGTTGCTTTTGATCTGGAACTTTGATATATATATTGATGGTTTCCATATAATATTGTAATAATAGTAGTTTATTATATGTATCATTTCCTCTTCCTCAAAATCTATGGCATATTTATTTCTTAGATTGATATTATCCACCTGTACTATTGCCTCATCTCTATCCTTTATGATAATTTCTGGAGATATTCCAGGTCTTCTTTTAATAACTATTTTTGAGATAAGATCTGTAATATCGTATCTATCTGAATCTGGAAATATTGTTAAAAAAACAGATACACCACGATCTGCGGCCTCTATAAGATATTTATCAAGATATCTGAGTGTGGACAATCTACATGATCCAATAATCTCATTCTGTGAGTTTACAACCATATCCTTCATCTGTTCTCTTATTAATACCTCATTATCCAGATACCATAAATATGGATTGTATTTATTTGCAGTTAACGCTGATTTTTCAACAACCTTTGATATTTCATCCTTATATTCAGTCATTTCATTGATTATTTTGCTAAGTGCAACCTCAACAGGGACGGCACGGTATATCTTTTTTTTCCCGGGACTTACCTCTATTAAGCCCTTGGTAATTAGATTATTAAAAAGGTCATAAACCCTGGGCTGCGGTATGCCTGCAGTTGAAACAATTGATGTTGAAGTCTGCGGCCCATTCAATAAAAGTGTTTTATAAACCTTAATCTCATAGGGAGATAAACCAAATTTAGATAATTTTTCAAATACTTCATCGTCATTCATAAAAGGAAATTGCTTACATATAAATAAATATTTATATTAAAAAATAAAATTTTATAATTTTCCAATATCCCTTACTACATCTATGTCTAATGGTTTCTCTCCGGGTTCCCAGTTTGCAGGTATGGCGCACATATGGCCCTCGCCCTCTGGTGTGTCATGAAGTACCTTAAGTCCCATAAATGCACCATATATGTGCCTTACATCCTTTCCGAGGCCATTGTTGAACATTGCTATGTACTGAACCTTACCCTCAGGGTCTATTATTACCAGACCCCTCTGTGCCTGGTATCCCTTTGTATCAAGGAATCCATACTCTGTTGCAATTTTCTTTGTATAATCATCTATTAACGGGATCTTGCTCTTGCTTACCCTTGGAGATGTATCAGACCAGGCCTTGTGTGAGAATACTGAGTCCTCGCTGATGCCGAAAATCTGGGCCCCTTCCTTTAAAAATTTATCATATGAACCCATTAATGCCTCTATATCTGTAGCACAGACAAAGGTAAAGTCTCCCGGGTAAAATGTCAGTATTACCCATTTCCCCCTGTAATCTGAGAGCTTTATTGTTTTAATTTCTTTGTTCTCTGGAAAATATGTGTCTGCTTCAAAATCCAGTGCTTCTACTCCTATTTGCAACATGTTTATCAATACATAATTATTATATCCTATATTAATTTTAATTATCTTTAATTACTAAAAAATTGTATTTTATTCATTTTATTTAATCATAATACTAATATTATTATACAAACACATAAAAATTTTAATGAAGCGCCTTTAAAAGAGGTTTAGAATTGACATATAAGGAAATCATAAAAATCTTATTTAGTCTCAGCTATATTAAGACCAAAACAATGTTTAAATATAATAAATAATATAATACCTGTATTTGTAGTAAAAATATATATATTATATATTAATTCCCTTTTACTATGAATAATGATAATGAGATAAAAGATATTATTGCAAGGGTTAACCGAATACCGGTTTGGTCCCTACCGTATTCCTTTCTAATTATAATTGGCATTGGCTATTTTTTTACCTTCTATGATATATCCGATATTGGCTTTGCCATGCCAGCAATTTCCACACAGTTTCACATAGGTGCATCAACATCATTATTTCTTGCACTCTCTGTTGGTTTAATAGGCTATGCTTTTGGTTCTTATATTATCGGTAGCATAGCGGACGTATTTGGACGGTACAAATCAATGATAATCACAATGGCATTAACAGCAATTGGGTCTTTTGGTGATGCAATATCCTTTAATGTGCCTGAACTGACAATAGCAAGATTTGTCACAGGGCTAGGGCTTGGTGCTGATTTAAACCTTGTTTCTGGTTACATAAGCGAGTTTGCACCACCGCAGTGGCGTGGCAGAATCACAGTGTATACCTTTATAATAGGAATACTTGGGCAGGCAATAACCCCATTTATAGCACTTGGACTTGTTCCAGTATATTACAATGGCTGGCGGTATTTGTTTGCCATAGGTGGCATAATTGCAGTAATAGCATTGCTTTTAAGGTTTGAATTACCAGAATCACCGAGATGGCTTGCAATAAAATCTGGAAATCTTGAAAAGGCAAAAAGTGTGCTAAAGATGATGGAGGATACCGCAGAGAAGAGGTTTGGGAAATTACCCGACCCCCATCCGGAGGATGTTGATTTAAAAGAATATGAACAAAAATTTCCAACACTTTACCTATTTGAGGGAAAAACTGGAAAAATATATTCAAAGAGATTGACAATTCTTGTGTTTATGTGGTTTTTCTGGTATATAGGAAACTATGCATTTCTTGGGGATGCTGCCACCATGCTTGCGGATGCCCACATTTCACTGGCCAGTTCCATACTTTACCTTGCCATAGGTGCAATAGGCTATCCGGTTGGCGCAATAATTATGGCCCTAACAGCAGATAAATATGAAAGAAAATACGTAATATTTTTCGACACTGTTATATGGTTTATTGGGCTTATCATATTTTCATTAAAAACAGAACCCACATTACTTGCAGGGTCATTCATGGCATCACTTGCTCTTGGCATGTATCTTCAGGTGGCCTATACATATACAGCAGAAAACTATCCAACAAGGGCCAGGGCATCCGGATTCGCACTTACTGATGGAATTGGACATATAGGGGGTGCACTGGGAGCAATAATCCTACCAATTATAGTTGCCTCATATACATTTAAGACAGGTTTTATATTTATTGCCATAACAGGCCTTATTGCAGGTCTTATATCACTTCTAGGACCAAGGGCATCCAGGGAAACACTTGAAAAGATATCGTCATAAATAACTTAACTTTTTAATTTTTTTATATTTTTGGAATTGGTGGCTCTAAAATGGTAAGTACTTGAATAACGTTTTAAGATTAATTTCAATGTTATATCTTTATTATAATAGAAATATTCTGGGTAACCTTTATTATAAAATATGGCATTTATGATAGAATTGGTACAGCATGGATTTTATTATTTTTTCCCAGTAATATAAATATTTTAATAAATCACGCATTTGTATTTACATGAATATAAAAAATTCAGTTTTAATAATTTCTGGTGGTATTACAATGCTGTTAATATGGATTGTCATTGCTGTTTCTTCAGCATTTAATCCATGGTTTGGGATAACACATAATGCCCTTAGCGATTTGGGCGGTGGAAATTTAATAAATAATGGCCATCCAGCACCCTTATATCCATGGATTTATAATGTTGGCCTTATGATCGAAGGTATATTAATTGCAATTTTATCCTCATTTTTTATTTTAAGGGCAAGAAATACAATTGAAATAGTCGGTTCATCCTTCTTTATAATTTCTGGATTGTTTCTTGCACTAATTGGGATATACCATGAGGGGACATACCCGCACGATTTCGTTTCCATCTGGTTTTTTATACTTGCCACAATTTCATATACGGCGATAGGTTTTTCAATAATTTTAATAAATATTAAAACTGGAATTTCATTATTGGTTATACTTGTAATTGCATGGATTCTTTTTGCCATTATTCCCTGGGGGTCTGTTGCAGAGAACGAGATTTTCGGAATAGTGGTTATAGAAATTGTGGTTATAATTCATATCCATAATATAATAAAATATCCAAAAACATTGAATATACAAAAATAAATGAGCCACTGGAGGGTTTCGATCCCCCGACCTGCTGATTACGAATCAGCTGCTCTGCCTGCTGAGCTACAGTGGCTTAACATACAAGGCAATTCCTGATGGTATTTTTGGATAAAAATATGTTGATTTTTGTGGAAGAAGCTTGTTTTCAGTAATGAATTTTAAAAATTCTTCCTTTTGCCATGACGGAATAAGAATGGAAAAGTTACATTCATGGTTATCAACGGAATTTATTGCGTCTGTATAATTATATATAAATCTTATATTCTTTTGATACTCTGCTGTATTCATTGAAAAAACGTCCTGAAAGAGAATATTATTTACTATTTCAGTTGGAAGAGGCTTTGAATTTCCAAATTTTTCTTTAATTATATAATCCTTTGGGGTCAAGTAATAAAATTTAGAGTTGCTGTAAATGCATATTCTGTGGTCCCCATAAAAATTTTTATCCTCAACAATATCAAAAAAATTTTTAATCCGGGGTATAAATGGCTCAAAATTTATGCCATATACAAGCCTGTGAACGCCCCCTATCATAAGGCCCGGATCGTATATTGAGGTTATATATGACATAACATATTTCCAGAACCCATCATTTGTTTCACTGTAAAGTTCCTGCACCGCTCTTAACCTGTGATGGCCATCGGCAACTATGCCCACATCCTGCCTGACAGAACTTTTAATCTTTTCTATTTTTTCCCTTGAATCCAAAAAATAAACATAATTGTGTACACCAAGGGGCTCTTCAAATACAAATTCTGTGGGCAGTTCAGATGCCGTTCTCTTCAAAAGTTTATCGAATGAATTATCAGGAACAACCATAAAGATTGGTTCCAGCTGGGCATTAAGTGTTTTCATCACCTCCTTGCGATCAATAACCTGATTTGGAAATGTTAATTCATGTGGCTTAATATTGTCTGCACAGACGTCAACCAGTGCAATTATGCCAAATCTCTGCATCAATTCCTTATTGTTATAGAATTCCTGCTTTAAAATTATTAATATGTCATTATTAATCTGCTCAAGTTTTTTTTCTGATATCCATCTGTGAAATATATCAAGTGAGGCCTTTATTCCAAGATTTTTTTCAGGCATGGTCAGCTTTACTATATTACACTTTTTATTTCTTAACTCCATTTCCTGATTCCACGATATGGTGTCAAATGGAGGTGAGACAACCTCCTGCATATCGCAGTTAAACACATATGGTTTAAACTCACTTATGTTCAACATTACCACCCATTAAACCCAGAAGCCTTTCAAGATTGGCTTTATAGTATTCATCTCCATCTGGGGTTTCCATTATCATGGGGATATTATTAAGATTATTGTCATTTATAATATTATAAAATCCACTGTCACCAATGTAACCGTAACCGATATTTTCATGCCGGTCTCCCTTTTCACCAAGCTTATATTTTGAATCGTTAAGGTGTATGGTTTTAATTTTACTGTAACCAACTTTATCGTTAAGGGTGGACATCACATCATTATAATTTTTAGTTATATCATAACCATAGGCATAAAAATGGCATACATCAAGGCATAAATAAATCCTGTTTTTTGCCATGTCCATCATTGATGCCATTTCATCAATGCTGCCGGGTAATGTATTTCCCTTACCTGAAGAGTTTTCAATTAATATGGATGTATCGCCTGTATCGAGTGAATTTAAAAAGTCCATTATGTTATGAATGGCATTATTATGGTTTTCCGCCGAACCAGGATGTATTACAAGATAGTTTATACCAAGGTCATTGCACATTTTTACCTCGTTTTTTATGTCTAATTTAGATTTTTCAACAACCTCTGGATTCTGACTGCCCAAATTAATTAAATATGTTGCATGTGCAACCGTGTTTTTAATATCAAATCTCTTAACGTTTTCCCTAAATTGAAGGATATCTTTATTATCTAAATTATTATTTGTGTTCCACTGCCTTCCATTTTTAACAAATATCTGAAAGGCAGAGAAACAGAATTGTGATGCCCTTTCAGGTGCCATGTATATTCCACCGGATATTGAAACGTGGCCACCAATGATTTTTTCATTTTTTATAAATTCAGATTTTATATTCATCATTGTTTATCATCATGTGTATAAACTGAAGGACATGCAAAGAAAGTATGGGATTATCTGTGTAACCACAGGCGTCCAGATCAGCCCCGGCCAGCATTGCCCTTGATTCATCACTTGCCACATCAGTTGCTATAAGCCCCTCCTTTCTATAAACCTCTGTATTTGGCGGAACCCTTTTATTAGGTGGTGTGATAAATATGACATGAACCCCGCGCTTTATTGCGTTGTCTATGTTTTTCTTTAATTCCGTTCTTATTTCCTTTATTCTTGGTGTTGCAATCAAAATTTCCCTTTCTGATAGATCAAACATTTCTGCCATTTTTGCCATGACCTTTGATCTTCCATATATTGTATAAACAAGCTGTGGGTCACCCTTGGACGGCAAAACGTCCTGAAGCTCCTTAAGCCTCTCAAATAGGTTGTTTACCTTTGAAATAAAATTATCCTTAATTTTGTCCATTTCCTCGGGCTTGAACATCCTCGGCCTGCCCTCCGTTTCCTTTGCAAAGCCCTTTTCCACAAGAGATTCCATAACCTTGTATGCTGATGTTCTGGGTATTCCTGCAGTATCCGCTATTGTATCTGCATTGGCAACACCATGATATACAAGGGCCGCAAATGCCTGTGCCTCATATGATGACAGACCCAGTATTTTAAGCATATCTGCGGTTTTCATTATGTACTCTGAATTAGCTTCCATAACTAATTAATGCCATATTAATTTAAAATCTTTTCCATTGCACAATGTTTTTATAAATTGATTACAGGATTAATTATCAGATAGTAAAAATTATAATAAATAATTTGTTAATGTAGTTTGTGAAGGAAATACAAATATTAAAGAATGTTTTTATATCCGATTTATACTGTGTTTATTTAAAGGATATATCCGCTGTTGTGGTTTCTGACCTTCATCTAGGATTTGAGGATGAGATGAACCTTCATGGATTGTTCTTACCAAAATTACAGAGGGAGCATATAGAAAGGACAATGGATGCCATAATAGATAGGTACTCACCAAATAAAATTATTATAAACGGGGACTTTAAACAGGAATTTTCAAGGAATCTACCGCAGGAATGGGATGATGTAAATCATTTTATTGAACGGTATAAAGATCAGGCAAAACTTATTTTTATAAGGGGAAATCATGATAATTACCTTACAAATATATTAAAACATAATAATATGGAGATAATCGATTTCTATGAGGATGATAATTATTACATATATCATGGGGACAGGGATATGTCAACAAGAAAAATAACCATACTTGGCCATGAGCATCCTGCCGTTGTTCTCAGGGATGAGGTTGGTGGTATATTTAAAATACCGGCGTTTGTTTTTAATTTTGATTACAGAATTTTGATTACGCCCGCAATGAGCTTTTTTTCCTCAGGTACAGATGTTTCCGAATCATTATTAAGTGAGGAACATTTTACACCTGTTCTAAAAAGCGTTTCAAAAAGGTTTAGGGCCTATGGCATAACAGAGGAATTTGGCCTTCTGGATTTTGGATATGTGGAGGACCTGGAACAAAAAATAAAATAAAAATTATCTTTTTTCTATTTCTATGTATTCCATACTTCCCGGACCATTATAAATTGCCCTTGGTCTTATCAGTCTTTCCTGGGTTTCCACATATTCTATTATGTGTGCCAGTATTCCAGATATCCTTGAAAGGCCGAAAAGTGATGTAAACATATATAATGGAAACCCAAGTTCATTAAAAACTAGGCCAGAATAAAAATCTGTATTTGTATATATTCCCTTTCCACCGAAATTTTTAACCCCAAGATTTTCAAGTTTTGTGGCTATTTCGAGCAAATTTTTCTGTTCCTGTGTTCTGGCAAGTGATCTGGCATATTCCTTAAATGTTTTCAATCTTGGATCAAATGTCCTGTAAACCCTGTGACCAAAACCAACAAGCCTTTTCCTTGGTTCTATGATATTTTTTTGAAACCATGAATCAACATTATCGGGTGTTTTAATCTCAAGAAATTGCTTAAAGGCAGATTCTGCTGCACCTCCATGCAGTGGGCCCCTTAATGCGGTTATTGCCGAGGTTATTGATGAATACATATCAGATAAAGTTGATGCAGTAACAAGGGCTGCCGTGGTTGATGCTGGAATCTCATGATCCATATAAAGAATTAGTGCAGCATCCATGGCCCTTACCTTTTCTTTATCAGATTCACCAAAACAGGCATTTAAAAATGATTCTGCATAGCTGCCATGGGCCTCAGGTGTAACTGTATCAAGGCCCTCCTTAATTCTATATGTATTTGCCACAATTGATAATGCCTGGCCAAGAATTGCCATTGACGTTTTTTTATCATTTTCCTTATTCCACTGGTAATTGTTTTCATTCGATGAAAGCGCAGAAAAGGCCGTTTGCATTATTGCCAGTGCATCTGATTTCTTTGGCAGGCTTTTCATTGTGCTTAAAACATAATCGGGAAGCACCATATTTGAAAGCACATGATTTTTAAATTCATTGAGCTGATCATAATTTGGCAGTTTTCCAAAGAGCATTAAATATGAAACCTCCTCAAATGATGATCTGGCTGCAAGTTCATTTACATCATAGCCACGGTATCTCATTATTCCATTAATACCGTCTATATAAGTTAATTCAGTATATTTTATATTAACGTTTTCAAGACCTGGACTTATAGCTTCACTCATACTATCTTATATATCACTAATATAAAAGCCTTAAGATTTCTATGTGCATATTAATAAAACTTAAAGAAAGGCAATATTGGGAAAAACAAATATTTTTATATTCAATATGAATAAAATTTTATGGCCAAAAAAATTCAGGGATTATCAGAATGGAGACTAAATATTCTGGAAAAGCATCTCCTGACCTCCCTTATAATACTGTTTTTTATTTTAAGTATCATATTTCTTTTTATTTCAATTATTACTGGCAATATATATTTTAGGGGCGTTGCAATCGGTTTGATAATATCATGGTCAACATGCCTAATCGCCTTAATTTTTAAGAAAATCATTTATAAGAATCTAATAAAAGTTGTTAAATAAATAAAAACCACGTGGTTTATTTTCATTTCCTTTATTTAAGAATACAGGAATTTCGATTCTATTGAATTTTTAATACTTAGATTTTTTATGTATTATGTTTATATTCATGCATTACAGTGATTTAAACAATTATAAAAACGCCCGCGCCGGGATTTGAACCCGAATCTAAGGCTCCGCAGGCCTTTAGGATATCCAAATTACCCCACACGGGCTTTATTATATTGCTTAAACATATTTTAACTTTATAATAATTTATGATATTTGGATATAGAATAACTTAATATATAAGGATCAATTTAAATTTTATGTATATACCCGAATATTTCAGAATAACCGACAGGAAAATTATTATAGATTTCATCAAAAAACATAGTTTTGGAATACTTGCAGTAATTTCTTCAGATGATGTTGATGCAGTTCATATACCATTTCTTGTTGATGAATACAAAGAAAATTTTAAACTCTGGGGACATCTTGCAGAAGGCAATATGATTATTGAAAATTCCACCAATATGAGAGGACTTGCTATTTTTCAGGGACCTGATGCTTATATATCTCCAGTCTATTATAAATATAAATCGGTACCTACATGGGATTACATGACTGTTCATGTTCATGGTACATTAAAATTTACTGATTTTAATGAAAACACAGAAAAAATTAAAAAACTTATAAAGTTTTTTGAACCAGATTCTCCTATTCCAGATAATTTAAGCGAAAAGCCATACTTTCCAATGCTAAAGCAGATTAAGGGATTTTATTTAATCCCTGATAAAATAGAATGCGCATTTAAACTTGGACAGAATCATCCTATAGAGGATCAAATGGGTGTGCTTAATGCATTGACAAAAAATGAAAATCTTAAAGAAATGACAGATTTAATGGAAAAAAACATAAGCATATATAAAAAGAATATGTTTAAATAAGAGTTAAATATTAGTCTTTATCCGAAAGGATTAAGGAAGTAATAGTATGGAAGAAGTAACCAAAATTAAGGATTTGACACCTTCCTCAAGACGTGTTAACGTTGTTGGAAAGGTGATTGTATTAGGAGAGCCAAAAGAGATAAAAACCAGATTTGGTGATGACAAATCAGTGACTGAGGTTGTCATAGCCGACGATACAGGGAAGATAACCCTGACACTATGGGACGACCAGCCCAAAGACATAAGGGATGGTGAGGTTCTTAAGATAGATAACGGCTATATATCACTTTTAAGGGGCCATATGAGACTTAATGTCGGTAAATATGGTACACTTTCAGAAAGTGATGAGGATATAGAACCCAGTGAAGAACTTGATATGAGTGAAAAGGAGTACGAAAACCAGTATAACAACTATGGAAATAACAACAGATACAGGAACAATGGAGGCAACAGGAGATACAACAATAACAGAAGATCAGGCGGGTTCGATAGAAATAATGAGGAGGAGGATTAATCCTCCTTTTCTTTTGTATTTATAGTTTTTTTCTGCATTTTATACATTTCAATAATTTCCTCAGTTGTTGTGGCGTCCTCAGGATTTTTATCATCCCTGAATTTTATTAGCCTCGGAAATCTTAAAGCAAGACCAGAGCCTTTTTCAATTATATTATATGCACATGTATGAACAGGGCTTACTGTAATTTCTGCACCCTTTACCTCCACCACCTTTGATGGATAAATCCAGTAATCGGGAATCATGGTGCTATCAAGCCTTGCGGGCTTTTTATCCACTATTAAGCTTTTAAAAATCCCGGGGAGTTCAGATAGCATCTCATCTGTAAATCCTGATCCAAGTTTTGTAAATGTTTCAAATGAGTCCTTCTTTTCATTATAGCATGCAAGTAATAAGGCGCCATAGGTTCCCTTACGCCTCCCATGACCATTAAAGGCACCGACAACAACAAGGTCAAATGAATCTGATATTTCCTGCTGGTAATCCCTTTTAAATTTAATCCATAGCCATCCCCTGGCTCCGGCGCGGTAAACCGAATCCTCTGAAATGTTCTTTGAGACTATTCCCTCACAGCCATCCTCAATACTTTTTTCAAAGAATTTCATAATTTCATTTTCATCGTCACTTTCGATTCTTGTTGCAAGTTTAAAATACTCATTTTCCTTAACGTTTTCCTCAAGTATTTTCCTTCTCTCAGGGTATGGCAGATTAATAAGCGATTTGCCATTTAAATAAAGTATATCAAAAATAAACATTACTATTGGTATCTCTGATGTTTTTTCTGTTAAATCATATTTTCTTCCGCGCCTCTGTGAGACCATCTGGAACGGCATTAATTCTCCTGTATCAGGGTTATATGGAACGGATTCTCCATCCAGTATACAGGACTCAAAATGAAATGAATCCTTAAAATTTTTAACAATATCAGGGAAATTTTGTGTTGTTTCCTCAAGACCCCTGGAAAATATCTTTACCTCACTGCCCTTCTGGTGCAGCTCTGTTCTTAGGCCATCATATTTATATTCATATGCTGCCCTTCCACCCATTTTATCCTTAATATCAGCAAGTGATTTTAATCTCTCAGCAAGCATTACCTTAAACGGTATTAATGGTTCTGGACCCATATTTTTTATTGCGTCTATATTTCCAGACTGAAGCAATTCTGCAATGTATCCAATATCCGGATGGAAATTGTATGCATTTTCTATTATATCTGCATATTTTTTATCACTAAATGCGGATACAAGCGAATCAAGAATGGTTGAATCGGCAACACCCAGCCTGAGCTTGCCTGTAATTATTCTGGTTATATATTTTATATCATCAGGTTTTGAATTCATTAATAAATCCATATATGAATCCATCTTGGTTTTTATGCTGCCATGACCTGAAAATTTTGCTATTTCCATTAACTTTGAGTAAACATAATTCACGGTTAAATCCTCATTAAATAATGATTTCTGTGATATGTTTTTACTAATTTCCATTGCAGTTGTACCCAGATCACCGGTTTTGTAAAATATTTTATTTACCTCCTCATCTGAGAGGCCTGATACAGAGGATAATGATTTTATTATAAGCTTATCAGACATGCCAAATTCAATTCCCTCAAAATCCGGTGCAAGTTTACCCTGAACAAGATACACAATGTACTTAAGATCATTATTTGCCTTTTTTAAAAGGTTGGCAAGTATTCTTGTGAGTTCAAGCCTTTTTGTTGTATTTTCCATTTCACTAAATGTTGATGTAACCTCAGAAAATTCCATGAATAATATATTCGTAATATTATTATTAAACTTTTTATTTTTATAATTAGTTTTGATTTTCAATATGCATGTGTGAATTTGATTAAATGAAATTGGTAAGGCAACCAAAAATAAGAATTAGCATAATATCATATGCCTGAATAATTTCCAGTTTAAAAATTAAAATATAATTAAATCAATCAAAAGAATAAAACATGCATAAACTTAAAATTTATATTCTTTGTATATATTATGTTATAACCCGGCTTAGCTCAGTTGGTAGAGCGATGGACTGTAGAGTGAATACTGCAGATCGCAGACATCCATAGGTCTCTGGTTCGAATCCGGAAGCCGGGACTTATAGCTTAATGATTTGATTGCTTTCTAAATAATAAATCATTTTTGGTTATTATGCTAATAAAATATGCTTAAAGTAACATAAACATTAAATATAATTGCCTCATTGGATGGTTAATGTACGGCATTTCAGATTCAGTACTTGCATTAATGTTTCTTGGAACACTTTTACTGCTTGCAAAACTTGGTGAGGAGATATTTGAAAGACTTAAACTTGTTCCATATGTGGCGGCTATAGTATTTGGAATAATAATAGGTCCTGGTGTGCTTGGACTCATAAATGTACTGCCCAATATATCCCTATTCATATCCATTGGTATAAATTTTCTTTTGTTTTCAGGTGGTGCACTGGAATTTAAGAACGTTGATACTAAAAAGTTAATGAATTATAAAAATATTATATTAGGTGTAATTGAATTTTTTATTCCATTTTCGTTAATTTCTTATTTTGTATTCTTAATACTTCACAGCCTTTTAATCGCCATAGTAACAGGGATAGTTACAGGAATGAGCAGTGCTGGTCCGCTCACAAGGCTTTTAAGTGACACAGGGCTAAATAAAACTGAGGAGGGAAATAAGATTTTTCAGGAGGTCGTAACAATAGAAATTTCTGCAGTTATATTATTTTCCTTTATTTCAGATTTTCACAATAAGCCAATAACATTCATAAATGTACTATTAACATCACTTGAACTGATAGCCTCAATTGTTGTAATAATACTTTTTAGCAAATACATTTTAATAAGATTGCTTGAAAAAATGGATGCAAATTCAAAGGCACACGAAACTACAATAGCCATAATAATAGGATTTATATTTATACTTGGCTTTATAGGTGAACTTTACGGATTTAATTCCGCCATAGTCGCCCTCTTTATTGGAATCATTTTAAGGGATTTTATAAATGATAGGCCCATTATAGCAGAGAAGATATCCACAGTAACATACGGGCTGTTCGAGCCGTTATTCTTTATCGGCCTAGGTCTGTACTTTGTTAAAATTACACCTGCCCTCATTATACTTGGACTCTTAATCTTTGCAATAGCACTTTTAATAAAACCCATTGCAGGATTTGCAACATCAAAAATTATAAAAGTGCAGCCATGGAAAAATGCGCTTGGCACTTCTGTTAACGGCGGTGTTGATGCGGCCCTTCTTGTTGTTGCTTTAACACTCTCACTTGTTGGCCGCTATGATTATTCAATAATTATGATAGCAATAACTTTATTAACATTAATGGTGCCATTATTATTTAACATCAATGCGCCTGTTATACCGGTGAAAAAATCAAGATATGTCTGGGAAATTGTTAATTCAGAATTCAAAAATTTAAAGGCGTGTGATATTGCAAAAACACTGCAAACGGTTTCTGTAAATGTAAAAAATCCCATAAGCCTTGCATTTAAAATATGCACGGACCTTAATTCCAGGGCGGTTATAGTTACAAATTCAAATAACCGTGTTGTTGGTGAACTTTTATTAAGTGACATGGTAACACTTGGAGAGAACAAACTTAGAACATATACGGTCTCGCAGGGGAGAATTGTTCCGGCCATAAAGGTCAGGTGCAATGCACCGGCAACAGATCTTATTAAGATTTTTAGGGAAACTGACCCGCCAATAGTTGCCGTGGTTGATGAGAGGGGGAAATTTATAGGGACCATACTTGAACGTGAAATATTAAAGCATATATCTGATGTTTTAAGCAGGGAGGCCGAATGATATATAAATATATGGTCAATTGCATCCCATAGAAAATTTAAATATACTATTTGTTATTTACAATTAATAATTATCTTGGATGGATTAATTATGTCAGAGAGGGATTATAATATGGATGTATTGAAAACTGGAACAACAACAGTCGGCATAACTGCCGGCGATTACGTTATTTTGGGTACCGATAGCAGGGCGACCATGGGAACCTTCATTTCAAATAAGAACGCTCAGAAGCTTTACCAGATTGACACATATGCAGGGATGACCATAGCGGGCCTTGTTGGAGATGCCCAGGTGCTTGTTAGATACATGAGGGCAGAGATGGAGCTCTACAGGGTTCAGAGAAAGATTAACATGCCACTGGACGCTGCGGCCACATTGCTTTCAAATATGTTAAATCAGAGTAAGTTTTATCCTTACATGGTACAGCTTTTAATAGGCGGTTATGATAAAAAGCCACACATATATTCAATAGATGCTGCCGGTGGTGCGGTTGAGGATATTTACGCAAGCACCGGATCTGGTTCTCCGTATGTTTACGGTGTTCTTGAGGCTGAATATTCCCCCGATTTAAAGCTTGATGATGCCATTGATCTTGTAATAAAATCAATAAGTGTATCCAAACAGAGGGATTCAGCATCAGGAAATATGATACAGGTTGGTGTTGTCGATCCTAAAAAGGGTTTCTACTATTTATCCCAGGATGAGATTTTATCCAGGATAAAGAAACTTAAATTAATTTTATAAATTTTTTATTAATTTTAAGGTGTTATAAATGTCTTTTCGTGATTATCTAAGCGAAGCTAAAAATATATTTGACAGGCTTTATCCCGGAAATAAGATTACAGAGATAGACTATGAGGGTTCAACAATAATAGTCTACACAAAGGATGAGGAATTATTCTCAAAAAGGGATGACCTTGCAAGGCAGATCGCGCAGGAACTAAGAAGAAGAATAGCAATAAGGCCTGATCCAAGCATTATGCTTGACGAGGATTCCGCATCAAAAAAAATACAGGAATTAATTCCGAAGGATGCAGGGTTTCAGGATCTTTATTTTGAGCCGGATACTGGAGAGGCCGTCATAGAGCTTGACGAGCCCTCAATAGTAACAAACTCGGATATAATAAAGGAAATAAAATCACAGACAAACTGGTCTCCAAGAATAGTAAGGGCACCTCCCATGTATTCAAGAACTGTAAAGGAGGTCAGGGAATACCTGAGGGATGTAAAAAAGGAAAGAAAGGAATTCTTGCATAATCTTGGGGTTAAGCTTACAACGCCATTAATGCCGGGTGAAACCTGGATAAGGATAACGGCACTTGGCGGCCACCGTGAGGTTGGCAGAAGTGCCACACTTATATCAACAAACAATTCAAAGGTTCTTGTTGATTGTGGCATGATAAATGTTAATGATCCTGAACAGCCATGGGAGGAGGCACCATATTTATATGTCCCTGAAATACAGCCGTTTACATCACTTGATGCTGTTGTTTTAACACATGCACATCTTGACCATTCAGGTCTTGTACCGCTGTTATACAAATACGGCTATGAGGGACCGGTTTACACAACTGCACCAACCAGGGATCTGGCCGCCCTTCTTCAGAATGACTATGTTAAGGTTGCGCATTCAGAGGGGCATAAAATCTCATATGAATCAAAGCACATAAGGGAGGAATTGAAAAGAACAATCACATTGAAATACAACGAAACGGCAGATATAACGCCGGATATAAGATTAACACTTTATAATGCAGGCCACATACTTGGATCTGCTGCAGTGCATCTTCACATAGGCGAGGGCTTATATAATATAGTTTTAAGTGGTGATCAAAAATATGAGAAGACATGGTTGTTTAATCCTGCAGTTAACAGATTCCCAAGGGCAGAAACTTTAATGATAGAATCAACGTATGCTGGCCGTGATGATTATTCATATACAAGGGTGGAGGCGTACAATACACTTGTTGATGTTGTAAACCGCACCTTTGACAAACATGGCACTGTACTTATACCGGTTTTTGCTGTGGGCAGGAGCCAGGAGGTAATGCTTGTTCTTGAGGACGCATACAGAAACAAGCTGATACCTGAAAATACCAGGGTTTACCTGGATGGTATGATTATGGAGGCGACCGCAATTCATGCCGCATACCCTGAATATCTCAACAGGGAGCTAAGGGAACAGATAATGGTTAAGCGTGCCAATCCATTTTTAAGCCCAATATTCCATAGCGTTGATACAAAAAAACAGCGTGATGATGTAATAGATGATCCGGATAGCAAGGTAATACTGGCAACAGCGGGCATGATGAACGGTGGCCCTGTTCTGGAATATTTTAAGGCACTTGTTTCATCAGAGAATAACACGCTCGCATTTGTTGGATACCAGGCCGATGGAACGCTTGGCAGGCGCATACAGAATGGTGCATCATCAGTAACACTTTCAGAGAATGGCAAATCAACCAAATTTGATATAAAGATGAATGTGGAAAATGCTGAGGGATTCTCAGGGCATTCAACAAAAAAACAGCTAATAAACTTTATAGGAACCATGCAGCCAAGACCGCAGAGAATACTGGTAAACCATGGGGATGGTGACAAGTGCTATGAATTTGCACGTCTAATCCATGCAAAATTTGGTGTTGAAACCATTTCCATGAAAAATCTTGAGACAACGAGATTATATTAATCAATTGTTAAATACTATTTTATCATAATAATAACATGGAACCTTTTCATCCAAGGGAATGGCAGGGCCATTTATTTGGCACGGTTGAAAAAAATCTTGAGGACAGAAATGTTATAGCCCTTGAGGCCCCAACAGGTTCCGGCAAAACCAGCTTTATTTTATATTTATCATTCATGTCAGGCAAAAAGCTCATTTATGTAACAAGGACACATAATGAATTCACCAGGCTTTATGAGGATAATATTAAATATTTTGACCTACCGGTAATATACCTTTATGGAAAAAGCACACTTTGTCCGTTAAAGGAAAGATGGTATGATTCTGATGAGGAATCACAAAAAAACGTCTGCAAGGGATGTATTTTAAAGGATAAAATTATGGATATTGATATGCATATTAAAATGCCACCGGATGATTATTATAACAAAATAATATCATTATCCATTGAAAACATCCGTAATGACATAAATAATAATTTAATTAAAAGGGATTCAAAGGGAAATCTAATCCAGACTGGCAATGGCAATATAACCGCATACTGCCCGTATTATTCTGTAAGGTCCTCAATGAAAAATGCAACTGTTGTGGCAATGACATACAATTACCTTTTAAATCCATCAATCAGATTTAATATATTTCATGGGACAGAGGGTGAGGAATCCATGGATATAAACGATTACTATATTATTTTCGATGAGGCACACAACATAGATTCGGTCATTGAAAACTTTGGAAGATCAATATCAGAAAAAACAGTGAATGGTTCGATTAATGAACTTGTGGATACCTTTCCCCTTGAGGAATATAAATGCCATGAAAGAATAGGCGCAAATCTGCTCCTGGAGAAACTTGAAAAGGATATTGAGGGCACAAAATCGGGTGATGATTTAAAACTTTTCAGGTTTTCAGATGATGTGAAATCAAGGCTCGGTGATATTAATTATATCCAAATTTTTTCTGAAAAATTTCAGGCAATTAATGATAACAGACCCATAAAGGAAAGAAGGAGGAATTACCTGGAGACTGTTTATAACTTTCTTTATGATGCACAGAGGCTTGAAAATGGTGATATATACTCACAAAAATTTTATCCAGAGAGGGGCGATCCATATAAAAGACTGAGGATTATGTACTATAATACATCAGAATATCTTAAATTTTTGAAAAATAAGCCCGTGTTATTCATGTCCGGAACCATGCCATCCGCTGACCATATTTCAAAGATCTGGAATTTTGAGAATATGCTGTATATAAGGGTAAATGATATATTTTACAATACTGGTGGTGTTAAAAAATATAGTATCGTAAAGGGTTTTTCAACACTTGGCAGATACCGGGATAATACTGAGATCTGGTCAGATATTTTAAAAAAATATATGGAATTTATCATAAAAACATACAGTAACTCAATAAATTCTGTTCTTGTTGCTGTACCATCATATAAAATACTTTATGGAGACCATGATAAGAGAATTCCTGGAATTGCAGATTACCTACCTGATGAATTAAGGCCTTTTTCTGTCTTTGAAAATAAAAAATTAACATACTCATTAATAATTAAAAAGGCTCTATCTGATAAATTAATTATTTTTTCAGTTCATGGCGGCAGGCTTCTTGAGGGCATACAGATAACAAAGAATAACAGAAGCCTGATAAGTGATGTTATTATAGCAGGCCTGCCATTGATGCCACTTGATGATTACAGGAAAAATAAGATAAAATATCTTGAAAAAACACTCAGCGGTGAAAATATATACAGCATACTTTATTATGAGTATGCACTCATAAAAATAAAACAGGCAGCTGGACGGTCAACGAGATCTCCAGATGACGTGGCAAATATATATCTGTGCGATGACCGCTTTGATTCAAAATACTGGAGGGATAATTTATTAAATAATTAATATGCTCAAAATTTTTAAATAAAATACTGATATTAGAAATAATGGATGATCTGGAAAAGGAATTAAAATTTTCTGTGGAATACATGGATAAAAGCATTGATCCTTTTAAGGATTTTTATACATTTGCCAACGGGAAATGGCTTGAAAGGTATGAAATACCCCCAGACAAGGTAAGGTATGAGGCATTTTCTATTCTGTATGATAGGAATCAAAAATTGCTTGGAAAAATATGTGAGGAGGCATCTACAAAAAAAGACCCAAATTATGAGGAAAAAATTGTTGGTGATTTCTATAAATCTGCAATGAATACTGACCTAATAGATAAAATAAAATTCCAGCCTGTTGAAAAAATAATCAGTGAAATACAGGAACTTAATGACAGGAGCAAAATTCCTGATCTTATGGCAAACCTTTTAATGCAGGGTTTTTCCTTATTTTTTGCTATTGGAACAGAACCAGATGCAAAAAATAGTAATATATATGGATTTTACATGGGACAGTCAGGATTATCACTTCCTGATCGTGAGTATTACCTTAATTCTAATTTTAAAGGAATTCTGAATGAATACAAAAAATATGTAAAAAATATTTTTGGCTATTATGGGCTTGAAAATCCTGAAATGGCGGTAAATGATGTGCTTGAAATTGAAATGGAGCTTGCAGGGGCCAGCAGGCCCAGGGAGGAGCTAAGAGATCCTGAAAAAAACTACAATAAAATGGAATTAGAAGATTTAAAAAATAAATTTACCGGGTTAAATCTTTTGCGCTTTCTCAGGTTCATAAATATGCCATCAGACTATGTTATAATAGGCCAGCCCGAATTCTTTGAGCGTGTATCGCAAATAATTGAAAATTTTGACATAAAAAAAATAAGGCATTACATGATATGGAACGTTCTGAATCAGTCTGCACCGTTCCTGCACAGGGAGGTACGGGATGAAAATTTTAGATTCTATAAGCAGATTCTTTTGGGGCAGGAAAAGCAGGAGGATAGGTGGAAGATTGCTGTGAAGGTTATTGATGCATCCATTGGTGAGGCCCTTGGTAAACTTTATGTAGAAAAATATTTTGGTGAGAATGCAAGGAAAAAAATGGAAATAATGGTTAATGACATAAAGGATGCATTTAGTGAGAGATTAAAAAATGTAAAATGGATGGGTGATGAAACAAAATCAAGGGCGCTTAATAAATTCTCAAGGTTTACAACAAAAATAGGTTATCCAGAAAAATTCAGGGATTATAAGGGTCTTTTAATCAGACCGGATGATTATTTTGGAAATGTATTCAGATCAGAAATTTTTGAAATAAACAGGCAGATTAATAGATCAGGAAAGGCTGTTGACCATACCGAGTGGGAGATGACGCCCCCCACAGTAAATGCATATTTTAACCCGCTTGCAAATGAAATTGTGTTTCCTGCTGGAATTCTTCAGCCACCATTTTTTGATCCTGATATGGATGACCCGGTGAATTATGGTGGCATAGGCGGCATAATAGCACATGAAATAACGCATGGTTATGATGATGAGGGGCGTCATTTTGATGAAAATGGAAATTTAACAGACTGGTGGACAAGGGAGGATGAGGATGCCTTTAATAATATTGCAAATAAAATTGCAGAACTTTATGGTTCACTGGAAATACTTCCCGGACTAAAGGTTAATGGCAGGCTCACGCTTGGGGAGAATATTGCGGATATAGGCGGCGTAACAATAGCCTATGCAGCATTGAAAAAACATCTGGGAAAACATCCTGAATTAAGGAAAAATATAGATGGATTTACACCTGAGCAGAGATTTTTCATTGCGTGGTCACAGGTATGGCGCGGGAAGATAAGGGAAAATGAGATAAAAAGGCTTATTACAATAGATCCACATGCCCCGGCCAGATTTAGGGGGGAGATACCGGTATGGAATCATCCAGATTTTGAAATGGTTTTTAATGGATACAATAAAGAAAATAGAAAACATGAAAAAATAATAATCTGGTAAATTTTATTTTCAATATGATTATTTTTATTTATAATTATGAAATTATGCATACAATGATAGAAGTGGATTCGATTATCAAGTCTGAAAAATTTTTAAGACCTGCCTATGATGATGCATCAAGATTTTATATACCCATCAGATCATTATATCTATCATCAAAACTTGGCATTAAAAATGATTCAGAAATGGATGTTGAGATAATTTCTGTATATGCCATTAAGGATTATTTAAATACAGAGGATCTTAAAGAACTCTCCAATATAAAAATGAGGATGTATCTAAAACCCTCAGGATGCGGCCCAAATGATGGATTGTTTTTTACAAATGATGCGGCTAAATTATTTGAAAAACATTCCATAATGGAGGATAAATACAGAATCAAATTAGTTATAAATAAAATAAATGGAGTTAATATAAATGAGGATGGTAAATTAAGATTTGAATTTTAATTTTATTAATATTTAAAAACGGAAAATCTTAAAAATAAGAATGTAATTACTAATAACAGTGCCGCCATAGCTCAGTAGGTAGAGCACTCGGCTGTTAACCGAGCGGTCGTCGGTTCAAACCCGACTGACGGCGCTCATTAAAAAGATTTAAAAGTGAAAAAGTAATAATGCTTGGAAGGGGTTGTAGCTCAGCTAGGTAGAGCGCCTGGCTCATAACCAGGTGGTCGTCGGTTCAAACCCGGCCAGCCCCATTAAGTATATGTGCAGGTTCATGTATTTTTTGAGCCTTTTTATTTAAACCTATTTTTGCCTGAAAAAGCTCCTTAAGCTTTGATTTCATATCCTTTGCCGCCTCCGAATTTGATAAATGGGTATACCTCTGGGTAGACCTTAACGACCTGTGACCAAAATGTTTGCACCTGTATAATGTTTAATTAACCTAAACTTAAAAATATAATTAAGGTTTTGATTATATAAGTTAAAGTTTTAGGCCATAGTACAATAAAAATAAGGGATTAATTGGATTTTCTTCCAATAAAATATATGATGCCGGATAATATAATCAGTATAACATCCAAAATTATACTGTCCAGGGCAGATGCAGTCCATGGTAATCTTTTTCCAAATACCGGAGCAATGGTTATTCTTGATTCAAGCAATAAGGCTGTATCAAGAATATAAAAAATAAAAACAGGAAGATAAAAACTCTTTTTATCACTAACGTATATCATTGCGGATACTATGGATATTGCAATTACAAATCCAAAAAATACCTTTACTATGTATGGTAATTTTATACCAAGCAGTGTCATGTGAATTCCTGCCCATATGGATGAGCCCAGTATTGCAAGCCATCTTAATACATCAATTGTTTTTGTGTTCATACTTTTTTTAAATAAATCATATTATTTAAAAACTTTTTACAAATTATGTATAAATTTAATTAATTCAGGTATTTTTATAATTAATTATTTAGAAATGTTTCAGCAGTATATTTATCACGTATTAATTGTTTTAAAATTTTAGTTTCCTGTTTGTTTTGATTTTTAAAATTTATTTTGGAATTTTTAATTTTTATATAATGGACCGAAGGGAGTTCATTCCTATCTTCCCCAATTTGGAGGGATTAATCCATGCAATCCATGGTTATAGATTCTAATGTTTATTATAATTTAAGGAAAAGGTATGGGATGGCCCCAGCACGTACAATCATGCGCGTATGGAACCATTTCCATGTGGAAGAGCCGGTTAATGCCGATGAGGCACTGTATTATTACATTTTAGGGGATGAGGCATATGAAGGCCATTAAAACATCTCACACTAAAGATATATCAAGCATGGACCTTGATTCTATGAGTAAAACCATAGATCAGGTCTCAGAGAATGATATAAAGGATGTGAAAAAGTATGTATTTCAGATATTCAAGGGGTGGAAAAAATGACATGTAATAATCTGGATATCAATGAAATATCGGCAAAGCTTTCATCATTTATGTACTTAGAAAGGAAGCAGAGAAAGATTGCATCGCTAGATAATAATTTTTACAGCTCCATTTCAGAGGCTTTTAGGTACATCAAATCAGAGAAGGAGAGAGCATTAAATGAGGGAAACATGGATGAATACATGAAAATTGTATCTATTGAGGGGCATCTGAATAGCGATTTTTCTTCATTTATGAAGATCAGGCTGTCGAAGATCCTACAATATTCAGTATATGACGATTATAATGCATTTAATCTTGCAGGCCCTGAAAAAGAATGGATGGAACAGGCAAGGAAGATATACATGGATGCATTAAAAAATATAGAAGATGATTCACAATGAATTTCGCAATGAATGCTAAAAATTTTTTCAAAAAAAATATGATATCTAAAAACTGTTTTGGCGTGCTAGATATCACCATGGCAATATTTAAAAAATTCGCAGAAAAAAAATTCTGTATCTTATTATTTTTTTTAAAAAAAAGATATATATCATATATATCTTTTTATTTTTTTATTATATATTATACTCTTATTATTTCTTTTTACTACTTTTTCTTTGTATAAGAATAAAATAGAAAATATAAAAATATAAAAATAAAAGGTGGAAAAATGGAAGAAAAATCAAAAGGAAAAATAAAAGACCCAAAATTCAGGCTTGTACCTATGCTGGTACATGTTGAAATGTGGGAAAAAGAAGCTATAGAAAGATTGGGACTCAATGCATCGCAGATGGTCAGAGATTTCCTGAGTGAAAGGCTTGAGAAAACTCAAGAAATTGAACTTGCAGAACTACAGGCTGAAATTTCAGATATTGAAACAGAGCTGGCCACGAAAAAAGCTTTGTGCAAGTCTATGAAGGATTCATTAGCATTAAAGAAGGAGCATGAAAAGGAACAGTTCCTGGAGGACTACCTTGAAGCCTTTGTGTTGAAGAAATGGCTGCAAGAGGGGAAAATACCAAATAATACACCAATATTCGATTTTCCTGATAGGGAATTGTATATTAACGACATAAACCAGGGTCAAATTTCTGTGAGTTCTGAACTTGAGGAATTTAGGAAATACAAATTTAAGATCCTTACAAAAGTGGACCCTGATTCTAGGGCAAGGTTCAAAAAAATGTTTTCTGAATTCATGCAGTCAGGTGTGATAAAATGAATACAATCTCGTTATATAACAAAGAAAAACTTGTAAATAGATTAAATCTTATAAGATATGAGAAAAACGTTTACAGGCCAAAAACTATGATATCATTTAGGCACGGCAGGAATTTTATAGTGGTTTTCAAGAATCAATTTTTATATATAGACAATGAGAGAATATTTGTTTTGAATACCATATTTGACTCTCCAGAGACACATAATTTTGTATGCTGGCTCAAGGATATAAATGATATTTACAATAATTCTGTTTTAATAGGTGATAAACAATGATACTATATTTTCAAAATCTCAAAGACCTTGGAAAATATAAAATAGAAAAAACAGAGGACTATGATATTGCAAGAAAAGATTCTCTGGATCTTTCTTATTATGAGATGATCAGGGTCAGAGGCTCCAAGCCTGAAAAATTCTTTCCCACCCCATCAAACATATCAAAGTATTCAAGCGATAAACTGGTACTTTATCTCAAGGACCATAAAAGATACTGGCCACAGATTGCCAGGATATTAGATCAGAAAATAGATAAGGACTCTGAAGAGGCTGTTTTTATATTCCCTTATAAGGAATTTTATAAAATAGACAAAATACTACATTTTGTAAGAAAAAGATCCAGGAATACAGAGATGGATGAAATTGAGAAAGAAAAAGCAAGGTCTAATATGAAAAAAATCAATGAAAAAAGACGGCACATAATTGAGAATTCTAATGTAAATTTAAGCGAAAAGAGTTTAGATGATTATTTATGCGTTGAGGTGAAAGAATGATGAAACGAATAGATTTTGAAAGCGACGATGCGGTAACAATAATAAAATTGAAAGACGGGACAGAAATCAGGGCCAAATTCGCAGTAAGCGTGGTTTCTTTTGATCCTCAGACGGGGAAATATAATATTGAAATTGCCCCGCCAGTATTCCAGTTTATCAAAAACAATGGCGAAATAAATCTTGAGGTGAAGAAATGAAAAAATGTGATAAATGCGGCAGGATAATAAGGGTCGGCTTTGAATCATATGTAAATTTCTATTCTGATGGCCTTATGTCGTACCATTATAACTGTTTCAGGGACATGATCCTTGAATCTGCGCGCAGGGAAAATAAGAGAAGTAAGATATATAATAATTCAAACGTAAATCTGGATAACTTCCAGGAGGCGTTAAAATATGAATAAAGATATAAAACAGAAAATAGAAAACAAGAGGATTGACCTGATGAGAGAATCCTTAATCCTCAGGGCCGATGCAAAAAAACTCCATAAATGCCCTAACTGCGGCAAGGAAGTGGCCCCAAGGAGGTTATATTGTTCAGATAAATGTTCTATTGAATTCCAGAGAAAATATGATTATTCCAAGAATTCAAAAATTTTAAAGGAGTACAGGCAGCAATTAATTGATATGGAAAAAATAGAAAAGCCTGATAAAGAAATAAACCCTGTATCAACGCCGGTGGCAAGAAAAACCTATAAATGCATTCTTTGTGGATTGGATATAAATAAAGGTGATAGATACTATAAATATGTGAGATTGCCAGGATATGATGAATGGTTCGATGAGGCGCCATATGAGGTTGCCCATTACCATCTAAACTGCATGGCGTTTTTTAAACTGCTTGTAGATGCAGGCATGGGAGATGACGAAGGCTTTGTGGATGACTGGATTCCTACAATCTACTATGCATTTGCACTGGAAACAAATCAGGATCTTTTAACTTTGAAGAAGAACATCATTGCAGGGAATTTCCCATCCAGAGATGTAATTGAAGAGATCTCTAAGGAATACGAAGACCTCGATCCTTTCTACTGGTTTTATGTGGATAATTCGCCATATAAATATATCTACTCTGTAAAATTCATTGCTTATGGAAGGACAATGGCTGAAATCCATATTTCATATAAAAAGCTCAAAGATCCTGAAGAATTCTTTAAAAATTATTACATTGAAGAAAGGATCGGCGATGAATTCTCGGAAATTAAATCTATAAAGTTCCTAAAAGTTCCAATAAAAAATAGTAAACCAGAGGTGGAACATTGAACACAATTGATTTTTTGCTGCCCTTTGACAAGCTGCATAACAATACATGGACCACAATAAGGAAGTATAACATCCAGAACAGAAAGAAATACAGCAGGCCGGGAGAAACATTTATTATATCAATTAAAGGCATTCCTGCACATATAGCCACCCTTAAATCAGTGGAGGAAAAGCATGGAGCAGATATAGATAATTCTGTTATTTCCATGGATGTAATGGTCAATGGAAAAATAAATCAGGAGTGGTTCAGTAAAATTAAAAGTATGCCTGAATGCCTGCTATTGACATTTGAAAAAAATATCATTTATCATAACCCGCTTGACAATATCTTAGAGAAATATTCAGGCATTGAAGTATCTTCATCAACATTTATGGATCTTTTTGATTACGATGCAGAAAAATCAGAGGAATATCTGTATAATTGGGTATTCAGGCACGAAAATGATTGCTTTATCCTGGAAAAAAATCCACTGAGGATTAAGGTAACGCTTACGCCTCATGATATAAAGGCATATAATGAAAATATGAGAAGCAAAAATAAGAGGTGCAAAAATGAATAAAAAAGAATCAGGTGATGAGGCCGAGCATTTTGTTGCAGATTACCTGTCAGATTACAGGTATAAATGTGAAATCCATCCGAGAACATATAAAATCCTGCATCTGCCAGATGGAAGAACCATAGTGGTATCACGCGACAATGACTACCATAATTCATTTGATGTAAAGGCCGAGGGATATTTTAACATGATATACGCACAGGTTAAACTAATGCCTGGCCCTACAGTATCAAGCGGGCATATATCAGATGCAATGCAGAAGATAGATAAAAACTACCCGTATAATTTTCCATACCAGAGGATACAGGTCTGGATGGTATGGAAGGAATGGGTAAAACAACCTAGAAGGCATAAGGAATTTAAATTCCGTGTGTGGGAGAGGCATCTTCATAATGGCTCTTTCATCTGGGAAGAAATAAATATGAATGAATTAATATTAACCGAGGTAGCAAATGAATAGCCCCGAATGGTCGATGAAAGTATCGCTCAAGGTTTCGCTTGATTCAGTAGACCGGAATATTATAAATTCAATGTCCACAATCAGGTTCCTGAAGGTCCATGAAATTAGGACCATTATGGAATATAATGGGTACCTTATTGGCTATGGCGAGCTTTCAGCCAGGTTAAAGATCCTGTCTATCCTGTCAATTGTGGAAAAGCAGAAAACCTCCAGGGTATATTCCTACAGGCTTTCAGGCGAGTTTGCATCTTCCCATTAATTTTGTTTGATGGAGAATGTTTTCTATTTCATTTATGCAATCATCTATGTCAGAAAATAATTTTTCTCTTATTCCTAGCATTTCATTTATCTCATCTTTCATCTCATTGTTTACGGCATCGCCTATATTTTTGAGGGTATTATATAATCCAATTTTCTTTAAAATTCCGATTTTATTTGGCCAATCGCTTTCATCTTCTTTTACAGCAAATAAAAAAACATCCCCGGCAACTGAACATTGGCCATCCTCGTCGGTATCATTAAACATTATCTTGGGTTTCTCACCACCTATTTGATTTGGAGCCATATTTTGGACCCTGAAAGTTACCTCAGGATTATTTTTATTTAGACTTTTATAAATTGATGAGCTTATTTCGTTGAGTTTTTCAAAAGTGGTTCTAGCATTTTCTTTAATATCCTTATCTGTTTTTGTTAACATCTTCCATAAATTATGGAAATGGTTTTTTATATCTTTGTAAAGCACGCTGTCCACACTATACATATTATTATCAGAATACTTAGTTACTAGAATGTTTAAAATAAAATTAATGCCAGTATCAAGTGCAGGAGTAATTTCATATTTATGAGGCAACTCTATGTCCTCTGCCCCGTTTGTGAAAGGCCATAATGATCTCTTGCCTTGTCTCAAAGCACTTTCCAGCAGCCTGAGGTTTTCTTTGTGCTCCTCAAAATGCATTTCCCTTCTATGGGCCCGCAATGAAACATAAGTGGATGATAAACCCACAACTCCTGCTATTAAACCACCCAGCACCGTAAATATAATTTCAAGATATACGCCCATTGATGGGTATTATCATCCTTGTTATTTAATTATCTCCTTATAAACAACCATGTGCAGCACATGATCTGCTGCACTCCGTGTGTTATAGGCTCCCATCTCCTTATCTTACTATGGTTACTACAAAGAAAATCAAAAGTAAACCGAAATGGCACTGGGCCAATAAATCCTGGGACTTCGGGGCTGTTATAGTAGCCCTCTTTGGTACCTTCCTTTTGCTGATCTCTTTACTGTCCAGGCCGCAGATAGTGATTTTGCACCACACGGTGGTGATTACCCAGGGCGTTGTCGCCCCGGCAATCATCATGGGTGCAATAGTATGGAGCATAGTCGAGCTGTTTACGCCTCCCGGAAAAACCATTGAGGATCTCCTGGCAAGGATAATACCTGCATTCGTAATAGGAGGTTTAATAGGCGGATTTCTGGGGTATGAGTACAATTTTGGAACCTACATCATAAGGCCTGCAATGTCAGGCAATGTTGATGCCGTGTTTTTCCTTATCTCTGTGCTTATCGCCTCCATAGCAGTAACATGGAATGCGGCATGGCAGCACAAGCACGGCTTCCGTGGCCAGACTGGCAGCGGGCACCGCCTCCACTCAGCTGAATCAGGATCCTCGAAAGGTGCCAGGGGCATGATTGCGCTGCTTATCATATTCATAACATTCCTCCTGATAGTCCCCATAGGGGCGGCTGTGGGCAATGCATTCGTTGCAGGCCATGACAGTTCCCCTGTTCTCCAGGGTGAAAGCCAGGCTTCATATATAACAGGTTCCTCCGGCCCGGTCCCATTCGGTTCTGTGAACGGGACAGCCACATTTGATTTCCCATCCACAACATCAAACAATGTTACAACCTACAGCCATACAGTGTACATCAAAACAGGCCTCACCATAGCAGAGCTGAATGATTTCGCAGTGTCCAAAATAGTCCTGGCAGCCAATGTCAAAGGTTTCACGGCTGTAATGGGCACCGGCAATTCATCAAAAACATTCACCCCGATAACCTCTGGAAGCTCAGGGAACAGCACTTCCCTTGCAATTCATATCTCACCTAACCTCCTGACAGGGGTGCAGTCCTCTCCGGTTGTTTTCAAAATCACTGCAAATGCCACATCCATGTCTCTTGCAATACACACATACGGAAACAACGGCCAAGTAACAGTGTTCGGCCCATACCAGGTGATGCAGTTCACATACCTTCTTGGCGGCGTAGTCCTTCTTGCTTCTGCATTCTTCAGCCTCTCAATGTATGATATGCCTGTGAATATGGCAAGGGGTGCAATGAGAAAAGCAGCAGGAGGTGGTAGGAAATGACATCAAGCATAGGGCAGACTATATTCAACGGTATATGGAAGATCGTACTGTCTCTCTTCGGCCAGATAGCCAATGCATTCGGGTCTTTATTCCAGGATGCCTTTTCTGGGTTAGGCCAGTCAATAGTTGCAATGTTCCAGACGTTCGGATTCTCATTATCCCCGTATGGGGTATGGGCGCCTTTGATGTTCGTCGTTGGCATAGGCATAGCTATCCTTGTTGGCTATATCTTCTTTGATATAATCGATGCGGAAAAGGATGTTTCAGGCTTCGAGAATGACCTATGAATATTTTCTATGATTTTCTCAAAATCATATACGCTTTTTTTGCATCCCTAATCAACATTATATCTGTTGATTTTACAGCCCTTGTAAATTATTTCGGTTATCAAATATCATATGTATTCAGTTCCTGGGCATCGTCATTTGGCCCATACGGCATTTATATTCCATTGCTGATGGTTGTTTCCATCGCAATTACCATAGCAGGCTTATCCGGAGTATTCATTGTTGTTGATTCGGCAAAGGTGGTGGGCTAATGGGGCTCCTATCATATTTAAATCCATTAAGCTGGGGGCACGACCTCAAAAAGAGTGCGGTCTCTACCTTTGAGCATACACTCCTTTACGTCTTCTCCCTGCTTTTATCTGAATTTTTATCCTTTCTGAATTCGATATTCGGGTATATCATGGATCTTGTTGAATCCACAATATCCTGGATAGTTTCATTTTCAACTGGAATGGGAATATTCATCCTTCCTGTCTTTACTATTGCCGTGGGGGCATTCCTTGGGGCATGCTTCCTGGCATTTTATTTCGCAAAAGACCTCCCGGTGGTGGGGGCATTCGTGTAGGTGATATTTAATGGATAAGAAAAAACTCATAGCATATGCATTCGTTTTAATAATGCTTGTAAGTGGATTTGCCGCTCTGGCTTCTGTGCCCAGTTCACAGCCAGAAAATGAAACAGGTTCAGGCTCAGGAATAAGCGAATGTGTAAATGTTGACAGTGGAATCGTTATATCCACAATTTCAGTTCCACATTCAACTTATGACGTGGGGCAGACAATACCATTCACTGTTTCTACAACATATAACCCAGACTCTGCTAGTGAGGGAGGAAATATATATGCATATGTAGATGGTAGCTGTAAGGATGTCTGGAATCTTGCTACAGGAACAGAAACATTTACTTATACGCCAACTTCTGATTCATCTGTTACTTTTTATGTGCATGCCTGTTATGCATTTGACGCTGGCCACGGTATTGTAGACGATACAGGAAATTCTCCAACAGGCACAATTACAGTCAACTCTAATATCTCTTCAGTTTCCATATCAGCAAGCCACAATCCTGCGGATGCAGGGCAGTCCGTTTCCTTTTCATCCAGCATTTCAGGGGGAACATCACCATATACATATTCATGGACGATATATAACGGGGATTCAACCTCGGATTCTTCCCTGGCAACCTCTTCATCCTCCTCATTTTCCTACACATTCGGCTCCTCAGGGTCTTATCTGGTAACACTTAGTGTAACCGATGCCACAGGAGATACCTATTCAAACTCAATGACTGAAACGGTAGACCCTGCATTGTCCCTATCCTTATCAGAAACGCATAACCCATCGGATTTAGGCCAGAGCATTACATATGATTCATCAGTTTCAGGTGGTTCGGGTACCTATTCCTCATATTCATATGTTCTCTATAACGGCACTTCCACATCGGATGGTGAGCTTGCAAGTGGGAGTACCTCCTCATTCTCATATACATATGATTCTACAGGGTCATACCTTCTAACATACTCAGTAACCGACAGCAATGGAAATACAGTATCAACCTCGCTTACCCAGACAGTGAACCCTGATACAACTGTGGCAATATCAAGCTCGCAGAACCCAACAGATGTTGGGAAAACCGTTGAATTCTCTTCCAGTGTCTCAGGCGGCACCTTACCATATAACTATACATGGTCCATAAATGGAAATAATTATTATACTAAGGATGTAAATGTCTCATTTTCAGCTTCAGGGTCATATACAATCGAGCTTACTGTGCGTGATGCTGCGGATTATTCAGTTGATACATCGATGTCCGAAACCGTAAATTCAGATCCTGTTGTATCCGCCTCATCAAATGTGACATCTGCCGATGTAAATTATCCAATAGAGTTTTCCTCATCCCCTTCAGGCGGAACAGGCCCATATTCATATTCCTGGGCATTGAACGGAAATGTAATCTCAACTTCCCAGGACTTCTCTTATTCGTTTTCCACATCGGGATCATACACACTTACAGTGACTGTAACAGATTCAGTTGGAGAAACATATTCTTCTTCAGTTTCCGTAACAATAAATCCCAATCCTTCCGTATCAATAAAGTCCTCTCAGAATCCCACAGATGCAGGCAATTCTGTTTCATTCTCTTCAACAGAATCTGGAGGAACCGGGACAATAACATATGACTGGTATATCAACGGTGCCCAGGAATCAACAGCATCATCATTTTCCTATTCGTTTTCAAATCCAGGGGCATACTATGTCAATGTAACCATAGTCGATTCAGACGGGCACTCTGCAAATGCATCATTCAAGGAAACAGTAAATCCTGATCCTTCAGTATCCATACATGCAGTGCATAACCCAACAGATGCAGGCATATGGGCAAACTTCTCTGCGGTAGTATCCGGAGGTACAGGCCCATTCAACTATACATGGTCCATAAATGGAAATACATTCTACGCATCATATGTTAATTACACTTTTTCATCCTCTGGCACTTATTCTGTATCCCTGACTGTAACAGATGCAAATGGCAACACGGCATCCGCATCGGTTAATGAGGTTGTTAACCCTGATCCTTCCGTAAAAATCAATTCTGAATATAATCCTGTAGACCAGGATGTTAATGATACCTTGACAGCAGAGGTATCCGGAGGTACAGGCCCATTCAACTATACATGGTCCATGGGAGGAGAAATACTGAATTATTCTTCATCATTCCATTTAAAATTCAATGAAACAGGAACGTATACAGTCAATCTAACAGTCAGTGATTCACTAGGGGAAAGGGCGGTATCAAGCATAATAATAAAAGTTATAGCAAGGCCCAGTGCTGCAATCATAGGAAATAATGAAACTGATGTAAGCACAGAGACATACTGGGAAGGCTACGGCTCATTCGGCACAGCCCCATACAATTACTACTGGTACATCAATGGCGTGAATACTACCTTATCTGGATTATACCTTGAGTACTCATTCCCGGACACGGGCAAATACAACATTACCCTCCTTATAGTAGATTCCCAGGGTGCCAAGGCCTATGCATATATGAATGTGACCGTAAATGAAAAACCATCAATATCGATATCAGTATCGAAAACAACAACCGATTCCGGCCTTCCAGTGGATATATCCGCTATCATATCTGGTGGCACAGGACCATATAATTACACAATATCAGTTTCAGGAATAGGGATTATAGGATATTCTAATTCAATGGATTACGAGTTCTCTCCAGGGGATTTCAATATTTCTGTATCTGTTTATGATTCTCTTGGAAACCATGCATCTGCAACTGTTTCTATAATAGTTCACAACCTGCCATCTGTTTCAGTACATGCAAAATATCCTAACATAGACCCGAATACTACAGACGTATTCAATGCTACCATATCTGGAGGCACAGGACCATATGCTCTGGCATGGTATGTCAATGGCACATATGAGGGCAACCAGACTTCAATATCGTTCTCATTCACATCCCCCGGCATATATCCAGTCCAGGTGAAAATTACAGATGCTGAATCTGAATCTGCAACATCTATCATTGATGTCAATGTTGTGAGCTACCCTGTATCTTCAATCATTGTCTCTCACTATAAGATAGATGCAAATGTCTCTGATACCTTCAGGGCCCAGGGAACGGGAGGCATAGGCCCATATTCATATCAGTTCCTTATAAATGGGCACACATTTGACAATTCAACAGTTTCATATGCTTTCCCAGACCCAGGCAATTATGCTGTTGAGCTCACTGTATCAGATGCATTCGGCCATGATGCGACATCATATGCAAACATCACGGTTTACCCTGATCCGGTTTTAAAAATTCTCTACAGTGGCACCCCGACAGCGTCAGAGCCTTTTCATATGCAGGCAAATGTAACCGGAGGGATAAGCCCATATTCTGTTTCGTGGATCTTCTCTGATGAAACACTGTCAGGCTTCAATATATCCCATGTATTTTCAGCTTCAGGGCCCAACACATTTGAGGTAAAAGTTACAGATTCATCCGGATACACATTAACAAAGAATTACACACTATCTGTAAATCTATATGTTTCCATAACAGCCAATACTACAAGCGGGCTTGGCCCTCTTTCAGTGCAGTTCTCCTCATCGGTTCTCGGTGGTTCTGACTATTCATATAACTGGACATTCTCTCCAGGCCATTATTCCCTGGAGCAAAACCCAATATATTCCTTCCCGGCAGGGAATTACACCGTGCATTTTGAGGTTACATCAGCAAATGGTGCAAAGGGCTATGCTAACATAACAATATTTTCCCTTCCACCCCCGGTATCAATATCTTACAGCACCAATAAAAACATAACACAGTACTTCTATTTCAATGCTACAGCAAACTGGGACGCAAAATCTCCTTATAATATGACTTGGTCGATGCCAAATGGCCAGAACATCCAGGGGATGGACATAAAATACAAATTCCCGGTGTACAATGAATTGAATACAGTTATCGCCACATTCTATTATGAGAATAAAACTTATACTGAAACCTTCACAGTGAGGATGGTTCCAGCGAAGCCTGTGGTCTCATTTGCGCCTCCTTCAGTTCTTCCCGTGGATACAATGTATTCATTGAATGTTACTGCATCAGCACCGGACAGCAATTCATTCACCTATTCCTGGGTAATCAATGGCGTATCATATTCGGGCCAGACGCAGCTATACTACTTCTCAAGCACGGGAAATTACAGTATAACGGTAACCGCAACAGATTCACTGGGTGCATCATCCTCGGTAACAAAGAATATCGATGTGCTGCCGCTGGGAAAGTCAAGCTCCATATCAATATCGTATTCCAAATCATCCAATGGCCCGGAGGATTACTACACGGTCAAGGTTCTATCAACACACGGAATCGTGTCAGTTGAGGCCTTCATGTCATCCCAGGCCCTTGTAATTTCCGAGATAAATTCAACCTATACACCGGCCGGGGAAGTGGCATACTTTAACCTGACCATGGACCAGAGGGATTACCCAGCCGGCGCCTATTCCATTTCAATAGTGGCTTTTAACAACCAGTCCCAGAGCAACCATATAACCATACCTTTTACAGTGACATCGCAGTACTCGTCTTCTACATTTTCATTCGGCAGCATTATTGCATTTTTCGGGGGGATCAGCAATTTCATCATCACAGTCCTGACATTTGCTGGAATAATCATAGCCTGGGCATCGCTGAGAAGGGAGGACAACCCAGACTTAACCATAGTCGAGGGGACCGGAAAGAAGGCAGAGAGAATACGCCTTCAGGGAAAAAAGGTAAAGTGAGGTAAAAAAAATGAAAATAAGGACAATAAAAAGAAATGGAAAAACATGGAAGGCCCCGATAAAAAACGGGGGCATTAAGAGGGAAAGGCAGCTATCAAGAGAAGAGGTGCAGGACCTTACCGGCGTTGACATAATAAATCCAGGCTCACTGGAAAAATTCGGGTACCATATAAACGGGCCGGAGGCCAGGAAGCATGCTGCATTGAATGCGGCCATAAAGGAGTACGGGAGGACTGGTACCCTGCGCAAGCTTGGGGAACTGTACAGGCTTGACTACAACAGGCCAGATCTCAGGTCGAGGATAGTGGAAGACATAAAATATGTATCCGGAGGAAAAAGAAATGACTGAATTTAGGACGAGAAAGGATGGGAGAGTCTACGTAAAAGGGAATGGAAGGTTCCACGGAATCAAAAAGAAAATCACACAGGCAGACCTTAAGAAAGCCCATATACATGGCCTGTCCGTTGCAGGCTATGCCCTGGACCTTGCAGATGATCTCAGGAAGAAGGCCCTGGGCAAAGCTGTGGCAAAATATGGAAAGGGGGGCACAATGGCGGAACTCTCCATATTGAGGTCCAAGTATGCCGGCAATGCAAGGATGGAGAAGGTAATAGATTCTGATATAGCGTATATCGCTAACGGAAGGTTCGAGGAGGATTAGGATGGGAAAAGTGCTTGATATTGTCCTTTCAATTATTTCCATATTGATTGCAGTATATGTGTTCACCAGGCTCGGCATAACATTAGGAGACCTGATCCATGACATAAAGCTCTTTATATACGGGTCAAAGGCATCATTCCTGCTAGGGTGGTGGTCAAAAGCATCATTCCTTCTTGGGTGGTTGAATTGATATCAAATGCAAGGAAGAAATCAAAAATAGAAACCCGCCGGGAGATAAGGAAAAGGCAGATATGGATCAGGTACGTGAAGCAGGAATTCAGGGGCGATATAATTGAATAAGATCGTGCTGATCGTGCTTATACTGGGCACTGTATCAATTATTGCCGCCTTAGCTTCAGCAGGGACATCCCCGGCAATTGCTGATTCCCCTGCAGCGTCAACGGGATCAACATCCCAGCATGTATCGATATACTCAACCTTCCCAGGGAAGGATGAGGAGCTGTATGTCCCTGTGAATTCCTCCGGCATGCTTGTTTACCCAGACTGGCACATATACCTTTACGGCAGCGGAAACTTTACATTCTCATCAAACGGCACCATAATAGAAACAGGTGTATCCCTGGGAGCCTTTGATTTCTCATACACATTCACGGGCCCGGCAGGAAGCGCCGCAAACGCATCCTTAATATTCCAGGGAGTTGCGTACACCTTCAAGGATACAATCATAGGGCCATTATCGCACCATGCCATTGAATCGGTAACCGTAACATCATCCTACCTGGGGCAGGACCAGTTCCTTTCAGTGTCATCAGGCGTATCAGGAGCACTGATGTACCCACACTGGATAGCGACATTGCAGTCCTCAGAGAATGAGACCTATTCCATACTTGTAAACGGCCAGCAGATCGCCTCCGGAACAGTGGTTGGGACAAAAACAGTGGATTTCAATGTTACAGGGAATACAACATCTGTATCAATAGGCCTGGGAAGCCATGTGTATCAGTATCCAAATGAGATAATTTCAACAATCCCCATACAGAAATACTACGGGCCGAAGCCTCCAACCCTCCAGTATACCTTTGCAGAGTACGAATATGGGATAATAAAAGCCTTCATCGCTTCCCTGTTCGCAGTGGTTATTGCATCGTTTTCTGTGAGGAAATGGGTTATAGAGCATGAGAAAAGGGAGGTGAGGCTCATATGATATTTAACCGCTGGAGGGAAAAAAGAAACCAGAAGATCGAGCAGAAGCTTGAGGACCAGAGGAAGCAGGCAGAGGAGCAGGCCAGAATGAATGTGCAGAATTACACATCCAGAAAGGCAATACTCAAAAAGTCGCTGCCCATGATTTTCCTCGGTGCTGTGCTTGCTTGTGTGGAATTCATAATTATCGGGGCTGTTTATACAATTGTATCCCTGCTTATCTACATGCCCCTGCTCTACTTTTATACAAAATCTGTGAGGCCTCTACGGGGAAAATACCTCGGGGAGGTATCGCATTCTGGGGGCCACATGAAAATCAACAGGTACCTAGTGCCTGACGAGCTCTTCGAACTCATAGATTTTGGCAAGCCGATTGCGCCGGCCACAATAGAAATAAACGGGCATGAGGGCTATCTGGCAACAAAGGTCAAGAAACTGGATAACGGCACAATATATGCAGCTGACCTGGCATGGGTCCATTTCAATGTGCTTAAATTTGCAACCGAGGCGGATGTGCTGGATAAGGCTGTTGAATTTGCAACCAACCTCGAACTGGAAAATGCAGAGCTGGACAAGCTCAAAACCTTTGAATCAGTCCTTGAGGGGAAGAGGCAGAAGAAAGAGCAGCTCGACCTTATAGATAAGGCATACCGGGAAAACCCGCTTGAGCTAAAAAGGCGCATAGAGGAACAGCAGAGGAAGATTGATATGCTTGTAAGGCAGAATGAATTCCTGCTGTACGGGCCGGAGAAAAAAGAAGATGAAGAAGAGGTGAAGAATAATGAATAATGGAAGGGCAGGATATGCCATAAAAAATACAGATGTAATGCGTGCAATAGACCAGATTCTTTTTGAATCGCCTGATCTGAAGAATAATTTATTTTTTATGCACCAGAAGCAGGTTATAGCTGAAATAGAGGATGAGGGAGAAAGGGCACCGCCACTGGCTGCACTGTTTGACGATGCGGCAATAGATACTCCAGGGCCATCAAGCCAGATAAATCCTCTTGAGAAGGCTACTACTGTGTTAATCCTTGATAGGGATCTCCTGAGGTGGAAAGATGGACAGTGAAACGCCGGAAGGCCTGAGGCTTTTATATGATCTGCTTGTGAAGGCATCGGAGTATCCGGGGGAATCGCCGCACAACCCCAGGAACCTTTACAACTGGGGCCAGAAGCTCAAAGGGCTCGAGAATATACTTTCAGGTTACCTGGATGAGGAATACATGCATGAGAAAAGGGCGCTTGAAAAGGAGATTAGGGAGGTTTCCAGGGAATACCCCTCGGACAGGTATATCTCTGATGGCTATGACATGCTGTTTTCATGGCTGGGCATGCTTGCCAGGCAGTACCAGAGGCTTGGCCTGCTCATACCGGAAGACCTTACATATTCAGAGGGAGGTGAAGAAGGGATATGAATGAAATAAATACAGACAACAGCATATGGCTGCTCCAGTGGTTCAAGCACAGGATCCAGAAGAACAGGAATGTAATTGCACTGTTTGTCGGGGATACCGGATCAGGAAAATCCCTTAGTTCCATCAGGCTTGCTGAGAGGGTTGACCCCTCATTCAACGTTGGCCGTATAGTATTCACCGTCCAGGAATTTGTGTCCCTGGTGAATTCAGGCCTTCCACCAGGGTCGGTTATAATATTTGATGATGCTGGCCTTGGCATAAACGCAAGGCTGTGGCAGGACATGAATGCAAGGGTCTTCGGCATGCTTACGCAGGGGTTCAGGTACAAGCAGATCATTACTTTTATTACTGTTCCGGATGAATCCTTTATTGAAAGGCAGTCGAGGAAATTGGTGCATATAAGGTTCGAGGCAACTGATGTCCAGGGGCTGATGAAGCCGAAGCTGATCTCAAGGAATCCCTTTGACCCTGAACGCCCGCTTGCAAAGTATCCCCGGATTAGGAGGGGCATATCTGAAATTACCATAAAAACTGTGAAATTCAAACTCCCTTCAGATGAACTCCGGGAAAAATACGAGGCAAAGAAGGCTGAGTACATGGACAGGAAATTCAAGGAGTTCCAGAACGAGCTGAACCTAATAGGTTCATCCAACATGGCAATAAAAAATGGAAGGCCTGCGCTTACGGTAAAATGCGACGAATGCGGATATGAATGGAACTACACCGGCGGAAGAAAGGTGGCGAGGTGCCCTAACTGCGACCATAAAATGTATATTTCGGAGGTGGAGGAGGATGAAGACAAAGGCGTGGAGCTAAGATGCAGGCATTGCGGTTATGAGTGGGAATATACAGGAGGTGCAAAGCAGACAAGGTGCCCTAACTGCGATGGGTATGTCAATACTAAAACAGATAGGATATAAATCTGATATCAGAACAATATCAGATATATGGAAAGGCAGTAAAATCAGGGATAAAATCTTGAAAATCTGATATTGCTGCTGCTTCCTACTATTATATAATAATGAATAAAAGGCGGGCGGATGGGGCGGAACCGGGATGATTTAAATATGGAGGAGCAAAAAATGAGAGAGAATATAGATGAAAAATACAGGATAAAGCCAAGGAAAAAGTATGCAAGGCAGGTATGGTCCAGTGGCGGAAAGGCTGCCATTGTGGACCCAGTTGAAAATAAGGAGGAATAAAGATATGGCAAACCAGAGATGGATAACAAAGGATAGCGGAGATAAGAAGAGGCATGTGCTCATAAATACGGGAAGGAAGCACAGGGAGGTTAAGGTGAAGAATCCAGGAGTCAGCCCATCGGCACTGCAAAAGGAGGCGTGGGATATGCTTGGATCCCTGGCAAATGTCACCTCAGTGGACCAGCTGCTGCTGGCCATGAAAAAGTACAGCGGAACCCTGGGAGATTATTCAGCATTCAATTCAATGCTGATTAACATGCAGAACAAGAATGCCACCATTGTGAGGTCCGCAACTGAGTGGAAATACTTTGGAAGGGAGCTTAAGGATGATGCCAGGCCCATATCTGTGCTTTATCCCATCGGCGTGCCCAGGAAAGACGGCCCGGGAAAGGTAAAGGACTTTATAGAGAAAAAAAGAAAGGAAGGCCTGGATGATGAAACAATAGATAAGCTTGTACAGGAAAAATTCAACACTGGAAGTGCGGGCACTGCCTTTGTATTCGGCACCGGAAAAGTATACGACATATCAGATACGCAGGTAATACCAGGGAAAATGAAGCCCGTTGAGCAGGATGTAAAGGCCACAGCATTATACAATACGCTCAAAAAGATTGCGAAGGAGCATTACACTGTCGAGGAGGATGTAATCATGAGCGGTGCCAGAGGCTACACAGCACATTCCGGAGATGGGCAGAAGATTGTTGTCATGAAAGTCCCAGGAGAAGATGTAAATGCACTGCATACATTGATTCATGAAATGTCCCATGCAAGGCTGGAGCACCTATACCAGAAGGACCTTCCAAGAGGCATAGCAGAATCCGAGGCTGAGCTTTCAACGTACCTAGTTGGATCCCATTTCGGGTTCAACTTCAAGGATGATTCAGCGGCATATATCAAGGGATGGCTGGACAATGCCAAGGCCCAGGGAAAATCTCTTGGGAAGGAGAATATAGACCGCGTGATGAACAATGCCAGGTGGCTGATAAATGAGATCTCAGCCAGGCTGGTGGAATAAGGAGGTAAAAATATGGTAGAATTTAGGACAAAAGGCAAAGGAAAGAATAGAAAGGTATATCCGATAAATAAAAGAAATCCATATGGAGTGCCAAGGCAGCTCGCATATGAAGATGTATTAAAACTAAGGAATGAGGGAAAAAGGGCAAGATTAATAGAAACAAATAGAAGGCTGGATTTATATGCACCGTATGAAGCTGTGCTTCCTGCGAATAGCACCAAAGAAGACCTGCCCAATAAGAAGTTTTCATCCTATGAGGAGATAGAAAATGAATTAGGAATGTCCAGGGGAGATGCCCAGGGATGGGCGGAGGCCCACCCGGATATGCTTGAAGGAGATCTCAAGAATGATGTTGAACAGTTCAACAGCGTGGTGCAATCCGCTATGCAGAAAGAGAAATCCCAGAATCCAGAATCCGCCACTGTGCTGGATATACAGAGGATGAGGGATGGGGTGGCGCAGGCAGTGAGGGGAAAGGAATGGTCCGGCAGAAAGCCTGAAATGTATTCACAGCACGGTGAGGTGTTTACAACCCTGACAAATTCATCCCATACGGTAATGATTTACGAGAAGATGGAGGGAACAGCCCCCAGTGACGACAATTATACTTTCAAGGTTCCAGCAGTGGTATATCCCGATAGTGAAAGTGGGAGCATTGCACTGGATCCAGATTCCAGGAAAGATCTTATAAGGATGATTGCAGAGGCCAGGAGGGCAGGCAAGGATTCAGAACCTGTAGTTTATTTCATTACACCTGAACATTCACAGGATACCTATGTAGGGGTCTTTGATTCAGATACAAATATGGTGGGAAAGCCCCTGAAAATATGGAACAGGACATCCACGCATACAAATGTGCAGGATACAATATCAGGCACATACCTTTCAGAAGCGCTCAGGGCCGTAAATAAAATGGACAAATCTTTGGGAATTAAGCATGGATCTATGTCTCTGGAATACAAATCTGATTTTCCTTTAAAGATATCCTCAGGGAATAGCAAGGTATCAACAAATGCACTGATAGCGCCTAGAATCTTGGATGGAGAACAGCAAAAACAAATAAACAAGATAATGATGGACAATATGAAAAACAATAAAAATATTTAACATTATATTAATATCCATTTTAGTGGGTAATAATAAATTAAAATCAGCACTATTTTACGGCCTTACAGGAATAATGCTTTCTATTCTTATTTTGCTTGTCTTTTATAATGATTATAATTATGGAATGGTAGCACTGGCCATTTATACCATGATTATTATTCTTGTTACGTCTGGAGTATGGATATCTATTTTTTACTGGTATATAGTGAAAAATAAAGTAAACGGCTGATGTTATATTTTTAAATATATATACCATTTATTTTATATATTAAGCAAATCTTTTATCAGGATCAAACGGACGACCAGGCATATTCAATGAGGGTATGAAAAAGTGGACTATTGGCCCACTTTCTTTAAAAAGGCGTGCAAAATCACGTATATCATCGACATTATATACCTTTTGCCTGATAGTGGGTATTTTACTATCTATCATATTTTGTATCTTTTTTCTATCAGCGGGGCCATCACCACCATATCCAGATGTTGCAGGCCTAATGAAGGCATAGAGTGGTGCAGATATACGTTTGTTTTTATGTTCATCCTCTTCTATGGGTGCGACAATGTATGAATGGCTTTTTATATCGCCTTCGTCAACTACAAGCTCTATTACATCTGCTATTGGTGGATCCCTTGGTGCACTCTCACGGCTTATTACTCCATTTAATATAGTTTCAAAAGATTCTAACAAATAGGCTGTAGTATCTGGAAAGCAAACAGGTATCATGTAAACATGATACAAGTTTCGCATATTATCCTCTGGCCTATTTTCTATTATGCTGTACTCCTTCCTTAAAATTCTGAATATTTGGTTTATGTGCTTTGGATCTCTAATTTCTGAATTATCTTCTGACATCTAACTATTTAATCTGATAATAGTATTTTATTTTTTACTTTTATATAAGGGATATTGCTTTACAAAACCGCGAGTTTTGTTAAGGTGTTTTAAATAGTAAATTTTTAAATTGCAATAGATCTATTCCAAGATAGAAAATATTATATTTAATATTACTTTACATATATCAGAAGTGTTAAATCATGAATGATATTGCCAATAAAAAATTCAATGAGATAATGAAGATAAAGGATGAGCATGACCTGCCGCCGCATATATCCTATAATGAATACCAATCTTTATTAAACGCAATAGATAATGAGGAATACCGCCATTATTTGAATAAAAAGCTTGTTCCATTCTTAAAGGCCAGGGACAGGCTTTTGGTTATGATGATGTGGGAGCTTGGCGGCAGGGTATCGGATATTATCAATATTCAAACAAAGGATGTTGACTTCTCAAAAAAGGAGATCATATTAACAGTAAAGAAAAGGCACGGTTATATTAACAGGGTGCCGGTTTCTGATGCACTATTATTGGAGATCTCAAATTTCATGAGGGAATTCAATACAGGCACTGGAAGGCTTTTCTCATTTACAAGGCAGAGGGCCTGGGAAATAGTTAAGGGTTATGGCAGAAAAATAGGATTGGAGTTGCATCCGCATATGTTCAGGCATGGGTTGGCCATATACTTATTGCAGCATGGCGTCTCGGATAAAATCATAGCCAGGAGATTAGGCCACTCAAGTGCTGCAACCACAATAAAGTATTATATGGTTATTACGCCGGAAATTGAAAGAGAGGCTTTAAAGGGCGTATTGCTTTGAACTGTACAGACATTATACAAATATTAGTTGGCATATTAGCTATTGTAGCTGCATTAACAGGCGCATTTGTAACAATACATCTAGAAAGAAATAAAGATTTAGAATTTAAATTGCAGGATAGAAAGGACCAGTGGCTGGAAATACATCAAGAAGATATATATGAAAAGTTAAAAGCATTAATTGGGGTTCTACAAGGAAATTCCGATTTATTGTATGCTAAAGGCTTAAAAGTATCATATGGTACTAACAGTTTAACAATTACAAACAATGTAAAGGAAAATTTTCCAAACGAACTGATTGCGCACTTACAGCCATATAAAGATATTAATTCAAATATCAATGATATCAATGATTTAATTAATTCGCTTAATTCGTATATTGAAGGAATTAACAATTTATATGATAAAATCATAGACCAAGCAGAAGCTGAAATTAATTCAAAGTTCAATGGCACAATTGTGCCTGTTGAAAATTCAAATGAAAATGGATATAATGGCTACTTTCAGCATTATATATTTGATTATATAATTAAAAAAACAGTAGGCAAAAATATACAATTATCTAAAAATGAAAATTACAAAGATAAGTCATGGGGAAACATACATGGGTTGGATACAACTGCACCTCCTTACTATACCGTGTATCAAACAGATGACGAGAGAGGATTCTTCTTTTCAACAGACGAGAATAAGGCAATAAAATTTAAAGATGTTATTATGCCTGACCTTACAAAAAAATTCTCAGATACAGTCATGAAACTGGAAAAAGAACGGAAAGAGTTAGATAATAAAGCCGATAAAATTGCCAGCTCTTTAATCGAAATAAAATTACAATATGAAGCAGGATATAGAATAGGAAAGTCATGCCATAAATGCCAGTTAATAAATGATGTAAAGCACATTACAACCCTTAGATATAAATAAACTAAGATTATTTTAGCTCAATTAAATTGGCCTAATTTGGATTAATTATTATTATCTACCATTTATTTGATTGCCTATTAGAAGGTGTTTTAATTCTATCCAGCAACAATCCCCATTTATTTTTATTTTAAAGTCTGCCTTTTTTCTCCTTCCTTGTTCTTGGCCAGGTATTTTTACCTCTCTATTCTTATTAGTCAATTCATGAACATTGCCGTCAAAATATTTCATTAATTCCCTCCTAAACCACCCCTCTATCTGAATTTGGAGCCTGGAAAACAACTGCAAATATCCCTTTTTGCTGTTAATCAGTTCATTATAAAAAGTTCCTATCTCATGCTCCAATTCATTATTTTCCATTATAAATGATGCATAATTTATGGGCATAAAAAACTTTGCGCCACCATAAATTTCCTCATTTTACATTCCAAAATTTTAAAACCGCTCAATTTTGCTAATGGGCAGGTTTCCTCAATTATATTATGCATTATATGCTATGAATTTTGGGGTATAAATACACATATTAAAATATATATGCAAAGCCGCCATTATATTGCAATGGAAGGCTATGGAAGCAATAGGGAGAAAATCATTGCCTATATAAAGTCAAGGCACTGTGTGGTTTATGAAGAGCCAAACGGCTACAGGGTTGAATACCGCGGAAAAAGCAACATTGAGTGGCAGATGGTGCTATTATACATGTCTTCTCTAGATAATTGCTCCATCAGCATCATAAGCTCAACTTCTGCCTGCCTTTTTAGGATTTGACAAAATTGCCTGGACTTTCAGCGCACAGCCTGCTGCATCGCTATTTACCTCGTGCTCCCAGAAATGCAGGACATCCCAGCCTTCCTGCCTAAGCCTTGCATCCTTTGCCGCAGCCCTCTCGGCATTTTTCTCAAGCTTTGGCTTCCAGTACCCTATGTTGGACCTTGGGACATGACCATGTATAGGGCAGGAATGCCAGAAGCAGCCATCAATGAATACTGCGAGCTTTTTCCCCGGGAATGCAATGTCTATTTTTTCCCTGCCATATTGCAGCCTGTACCTGAGGCCAATGGCCCAAAGCGCCCGCCTCATCCTTATTTCTGGCGAGGTATTGCTGGACCTTATCTTAGACATTATCATGGACCTTTTTCCATCTTTCATTGAAAATGTATATATGCAACTATGCATTAAGTTGTTGGTGCCATGAATGCCGGCAAATGTGGTAAAGGCAATGGAAGCCCTGTCTAAGCACCGGCTTATAGACATGGGGCAATATTCGGAGTCCTATAAGATAGGCATCAACTCTGTTGGCTCTGCTTTTGAAGAGTATGTAAAAGACCTGCTTACCGGGAGGTTTTACCCTGGCCCGCATGAGCGCACGCAGGCATTCTCTAATGAATATTCTTGGCTTGGCAACCAGAATTTCCCGCCAGACGCAATAGCAGCAGGCGGGGACGCATTTGAAATAAAAAAGCATGAAAAGCCTGCATCAATAATAGCGCTAAACAGCTCCCACCCCAGGGATGTGCTTTCCAGGGATGACCCAATGCTTACCCAGGAGTGCCGGGATTCAATGGGCACCAGCCCTTTGGACCTGTTCTACATAGTTGGCACAGTCACCAAGGGCGTGGCAAGGAGCATATATTTTGTCCAGGGGAAATGCTATGCTGCAAGCAGCAGCATTTACCAATCCATAAGCAGCAGGCTCTCAGACGCCGTAAGGAAGGCCATGCGTGAGTCCGGCCTCCAATACTCTGAAACAAGGGAGCTTGGCAGGATTAACAGGGCAGACCCGCTCGGCAGGGCATCGCTCAGGGTCAGGGGCATGTGGCAGATACAGGACCCTTCAAGGGCTTTTGCTGGCATAGCCCCGCCACTGGATGGGAAGGAATTTTTTGCATATGCCATAATGGAGGAGGAAAAGTACATATCGATTGGGCAAGCCGCTGGCGGGGCAAATGTGGCAAAGGCAAGAATCCCCAGCCCCAACAACCCCGCAAGGCCCATGGATGCAGTTGTAATGGAGGTGTCATGGTGAAAGTAATATCCCTGTTTTCCGGATGCGGCGGGATGGACCTCGGGTTTGCCCAGGCCGGGTTTGAAATTGCGTATGCAAATGACATAGACAGGGATGCCAGGGCAACATATGAGCTAAACTTTGGCATGAAGGTTGATGCAAGGAGCATATCAAAAATAAGCCCTAATGAAATCCCGGATGCAGATGGCATAATAGGCGGGCCGCCATGCCAGAGCTGGAGCCTTGCTGGATCATTGAGGGGAGAGGATGACCCTAGGGGCAAGCTGTTCTATGACTATGCGCGCATCCTGGCAGCAAAGAGGCCGCTGTTCTTCGTTGCCGAGAACGTCCCTGGGATCATCTCATCCAGGAACATAAAGGCCTTCAGGAAAATAACCTCAGTCCTTGAAGCGCCGGGCTACTCTGTAAAATGGAGGCTCATTGATGCCAGGGACTACTGCGTTGCGCAGGAGAGGAAAAGGGTAATAATAGTTGGGTTCCTCAAGGAATTGGGAATAGAATATGCATACCCTGGCCCAAAATGCACAAAGGAGGGCACAACAATAGATGGGTACAAGACCGGGAAATGGCCAACCCTTAAGGATGCAATTGGCGACCTCCCAGAGGCTGTGCCTGCATTGCCAAGCAACAAGCCCAACCCAAAATTAGATGTGCCAAACCATGAGTACATGGTAGGCGCATTTTCCCCAATATACATGTCAAGGAACCGCAAGAGGGGCTGGGATGAGCAGTCATACACAATACAGGCAGGCGGCAGGCATGCGCCGTTGCACCCAGAGTCATGCGACATGTGCAAAGTAGGGGAGGACAGGTTTGAGTTCACAGGGCCAAATTACAGGAGGCTGTCTGTAAGGGAGGCTGCAAGGGTGCAGAGCTTTCCAGACTCTTTCATATTCAAGTACAGGAATGTCGCTGATGGCTACAAGGTAATAGGCAATGCAGTGCCGCCGCCCCTTGCAAGGGCCATAGCAGAAAGCATAAAGAATGCGCTTGGATTTAGAGGGATTCCAGAAGGCTATAAAGGCGTTGAAAGCAAGGCTAAAAGCCATTGACATAAAGTTGCCATGTAATTCCAAGCTGAATTTGTGTAAGCCGCTTCAATAAATTTATTAATAATGAAAGGCTGGTAGATTAATGGAAATAGGATTGCCAGAAGGCATTGCAATATCTAGGCTGGAAGCAGACATACCAATAGGGTTTATGCCAAAATTTGAGGAAAGCATGGAAATATTTGAAAAATTATATAATAAGGATAAAAGCTGGACAATTGCATATTCCGGTGGAAAGGACAGCACTGCACTTACTGTTTTGGCTTTATTTATGAAATCAATGCACCCTGATATTAACTTAAGGATAACTTATTCTGACACTATGATGGAAATACCAGAAATGTCAAGCGTGGCACATAATTTCCTTGATTACATTAGGGATAATTCTGCTTCAGAAGTAACTATTGTAAAGCCTGCAATCACAGATACATACTGGGTAAGGATGATTGGAAGGGGATATCCCCCTCCCAGCCCAAGGTTCAGGTGGTGCACTGATAAAATAAAGATAAAGCCTTCAAGGAAAATTAGCAATGACAAGGGCATTTTTATTACAGGAATGAGGGTTGGGGAGAGCAGGCAAAGGGATGCAAAAATAAAGAACTCATGCCTTTCGCCTGGCGCCAGTGAATGCGGTGGCGATAGGTGGATTAGCCAGAAGGGCATAGATGTTGCAGCACCAATAATTAACTGGACTTCCTTTGATGTTTGGTACTTCCTGCAATCAATAGCAGTTAAATATGTGCCTGCCGTAAAATATGTAATAGACCTTTACGGGAATACAACAATGAGGTTTGGCTGCTGGATGTGCACCGTTGTGCAGAGGGACAAAACAATGGAGACCATGGCTAAATCTGGCAATGAAAAAATACGAAAAATGCTCGCATTCAGGCAATGGCTTGTTGAAGAGGCAAGGAAGCCAGAGAACCGTTATATGAGAAAGAATGGGATAAAGGGAAGAATGAGGAAAGAATTCCGAAAAGATATCCTTAAAAAAATCATTACTCTGGAAAAAGAAATAAATTTAAAATTAATAAATGATAGTGAAATTGAAGTAATTCTTAGACTTTTAAATTCTAATAATTATGCCGAATATTAATAATATTATTATTTTGTTTCGATACTTTGGAACAAATCATAAATAACCTTGGCAAGTTTTACTTTCTCTTCCTTATTCGAAGGTCCCCAAACAGCTATTACGGCTAGCACTGTTTCCCATAAATCAGCATTCTTTACACGTTTTAGTTTTGGGATTCTTATAAGGGCCTTCCCATGTTCTAAACTAAAGCCAACATCGTTTATAGAAGACGGTTCAAAATTAACGCTGCCAACATTAAAGTCATCAATAACTTTTTGTTTAAGTTTATTTATTGGTGCAAAATTAGATACTTTAATTTTTCTTTGGTTAGACATTCTGGTTTTGATATCACTTATTACACCTTTCCCTTCTGGGAATAATTTGTTAAGTTCTTTTAAAAAGTTTAGATCTTTGGTATAGTATGTAGAAAGTTCTGAATTTACTGGAGGTACTCTACTTTCAGTTGGTTTCATAGTACTTGACTCTTGATGCGTCTCTTGACCATCTTTTACATTGGACTCATGTATCTCCATATTTGCTGGCTTTGTTGGCGCTTTTCCTTTTAAGAAATTTTCTAGGAAGGCTCTAAGGTAGATTACTACACGTGAACCCTCAAACAGGCTTTCTCTATCAAGGTTTACTGCCGATTGAAATCCCTCATCTAAATAAACTTCAATTAGCATTTGGTGCAATATAACAGGATCCTCACTGTATAGCCGTAATTCATCTTGAAAATAAGTACCTATTGCTACATTATAAACCCTGAATAGTATACCCCTGAATTCATGCGGAAGGATCCTCATATTTTGATGGTAAACATACCCACTTATTTTAGTTTCTACCTCTTCGTCTACATCATTAAGTATTTTTCTCTCTACTGGGCCAACCACTATAACATAAGGATCTAACTCTTTTACTGAATGCAATTTTAGATCTGAATCGAGAGGGTATCTCAAAGGTTTAAATAGTTCGAATTTGCTTACCTTTTCATCCTCAATATACATTTCATAATATAACCTAAAATTAAGGTCTTCTAACCTTTTTTTAAGTGATAAGTAATCAATGTTATCAGTCCCCGGAATTGAATATTCCTCGCTACCAGCCATGGGGACTGATTTCCTCACAGGGCCATCGGAAAGATATTTTATGGGTGCCATTAAGGCTAATTCAGTCAGTATTTGGTCAAATTGCGATAATTTTAAAAGTTTTTCACCTTTTCCTAATTTTTCTTCGATATACCTGACAATATATGACTCACTTTCTTTCGAATTCTCCGCTATTATCTTTTTGCTGAAAAAATATGATTCTGGAAGGTCCCCTATAATGCCTGCCAGAAATGGTGGCCTAAAATCACTTATTTGTATCTTTGTATATTTCTCATAACCACTTACACTCCTAGAACTTATCTTTACATTTCCGATATTGAATTTGTCCATAGTATCAGTAAGCTCCCTCAATTGGTCGAGGAATTCTAGAGACACATCAGATATATATTCTCTTTCTTCGTGTTCCTTTTTTGTAATTACCCTAAATCCCCTACAAGCGGAAGCCACAGATAGCATGCCTATTCCAAGACGCCCGATAACGGGCCTTCCTGATTTTGTTTTAAGATTTTCGTTTAATTCCTTAGCACTTCCACCAATGTGAGTAAAAGAATATATGAGATTATCTAAGTTCATTCCTTCCCCGTCATCACTCACTTCTATTTGTTTGAGCATGATTGTGCCAGACTTATCATAAGAAAAAAACCACTTAACCACCACATTATTTGCATCGGCATCAAATGAGTTGCTAACCAGCTCTTTTATAGCACTACTTGCCGACCTGTAAAGCCCCCTAGAAATATGCTTTATTATTTGGACACTTACCTGGAGAGAGATTCTAGTTTCAAATTGTTCTTTTTCAGACATAGTTAACACCCCATTTTTTACATTTTTTAAAATAATTTGTATATACCTCAAGCGTGTCTTTTAAAAGCTCATAGGCTAAAACAGAATCCATTTGTGTTCTTCCGTGTAACACAGGAGAAGTTTTATCCGCTACATCTATTATTTTGTTGAAATCTAATGTATTCAATGAAGTGAAGAGAGCTGGATGGGCATTAATATTTGAAACTGCCTTTTGGGCTTGTTCTAATTGTTTTGGATCATGCTTAAATGTTTTACCGTTTTTAACCCTATTTCTATTACTGGACGATTCTAACAATATTATAAATGGTTTAAAACCAATATCCTTAATATTATTCGATATTTCTTCAATTCTTGGGTCGTCGCTATTAATAACTTCATCTTCATAATAAACTCGAGTGCCATAATTATCGTATATTAGTCTTTCAGCCAAAGTACGAATGCTATATGCAGCTCCGTAGTAATATTCGGTGGTCAAAAAATTCAAAGTATAATAAAAATGTTCAAGGACCTTACTTGGGGTATACTGAAAAAATGTCTTATATTTACATTTTAAACTATTGAAAATAGTAGAAACAGAATCAGCTGTTAATGTACCATTTGGGTTTCTGTAAAATTTAAGCACGTGGGCATTGTTACACATAAGATATAAAGAACCTACAAACTTTGTATTTTGATCACAGAGTTCCATGGAATTTATTTCATCAGTTGCATGGTAATAACAAGTTGGTCTTTGATTCATTTATATCCCTCTCTCAATGACATTTAAATATATGTCAAAATGAATTTTAGCTATTAACTGGTCAATATCATAATATTTGCGCTTATAGTATTTTTTCACTTTCAAATTATCACCTATCTTCAGCATCATTCCAGCTTCGCCCCGCAGTGCTTGCAGTAATCAGCATCGAGGTCATTGACGGTCTTGCAGTAAGGGCAGACCTTGGCCTTATATTTGTATTCCATCATCATTTTCTGCACAGCCGGATAGGTCCAGGCCTCCTTGACATGCCAGCAATCAAAGCTGTTGTCCACCTCACACCACAGGCGAAAATATCCATGGCCGTTCTGCCTTATGTAGATGTTGAAAATCCGGGTAGGCTTTCCAGGGATTGCCTCCTCCACGCTGATGTGGTCGTCCAGGACATTTGAATGAATTAAAATCTTAAGATACTTTGAATTTTTCCGCTCTTCAGGCTCGAGCTTCACATTAATCTCCTCGCCATCAACATGAATTATGCCTTCTGATGATTCCCGGGGTTCTTTTTGCTTTCCCTCAACTGCATTTTCGGCGTCTTTCAGGCCTTGGGCAAAAGATTTGCCTTTATCAGTAAGGGAATACAAAACGATTTTTCTTTTGTTAATTATTTCTCGGCGTTTGACTAATCCATCTTTCTCCAAATTAGCAAGAGAGCGATAATATGTAGTTGGACCAATATGAATTTTTGAAAAATCTGTGATGGGAATTTCTCCTTTTTCTAATAAATAAATTAAAATCGAAGAACCATGCTTTCCATATTTTGAAATATCCATTATATAAAGGGAAATCTTTTTAAAAATATTAATTATTTGAGCAATTCACGATTATATAATTAGTAATGTTTAAATATTATTCCGTATTATATAATTGAGAATATGACAGCACATAAAGTAATGGTAAGTGTAGAAGAGCCAGATTACAGGTTTTTGAGGAAACATCCTGAAATCAATAAATCAGAATTGTTTAGGGCGGCGGTAAGGGATTACAGAGAGAAGCATTTTTATGAGGAGGTGGACGCATGAAATACAGGATAATCTTAAAAATCAATGGAAAGACGATAAAACTTCCTTATGACCTTGTCAGTGTAAAGCAGGCCATAAAGTTCCTGGAACTAGAGGAAAGGCAGTTAATGATATCCAAGAAGGGCAGGCACATGGAAGTGCCTATTGAGGTGAAGCCATGATACAAAAAGATTATTTGGAATATTTAAATAATTGCTACAAAGAAATTCACAGTTTTTTAAAGGAGAAGGATATAGGAGTTGACCATGAAAAATTACAAATATTCTTTGAGAAAACTGTAACTCCATACAAGTACTGGCTGGATGAACAAAAAGTTAACAAAGATTTTGATAAAACAGGCCTGCTTGATGCAATAAAGAAAAAATACAATCTGGTGCCAACGAAGACAGGCCTAAAGCTTCCAGATTATCTCAATGATAAGGAGGAGTTCAAACGCCTTTCTGACAATATGAGGATGTGCGGGTATGAATATTCCAGGGAAGAGCAGGAATTTGTGAAAAGAGAGGGGGCTGTCAATGTTTGATGAATCAGGAAATTTAATTCTACCGAAAGACGTGTTTAAGGGTGTGAAAATTTCCATAGAAAGGAAGGTTGTATGCCCTAATTGTGGCCATATAATAAAAATGAGGGGGGCGAGGCATCATACAATATGCAGGAAATGCCAGGAGGTTATTAAATTATGACAGATTTCACAAAATTTGAGGATTACTTATATTCGAAAATGGCTGTTTCAACAGTGAAAGACACCATTAGAAAGATGAGGTTCTTTGACAGGAAGGTAGACCTATCATCCAGGGATGCCATACTGGAGTTTCTCAGAAATGAAAGGCGCAATGGCGCACTGGCAAAGACAATAAATGAACATATAAAATATTTAAACCGCTGGCTGGATTTCCTCGGCCAGGACAAAATTATATACCTTAAGGAGAAGAGGTCCTTTATTGTTAAATACTATGATGCAGACCAGATTAAAACAATTCTTGAGAAATCCAACGGTTCTACAGTTGAGGACAAAAGGAACCATGCCATGGTGCTTTTAGCATTGAATACCGGATTAAGAAGGGCCGAAATTGCAGCATTAAAAGTCGAGGATATACACGAATACACTATCTCTGTTTACCACGGAAAGGGTGAAAAAGACAGAACTGTATTCCTGGATCAGAATACCAGGAATGTTCTGTTAGAATATATAAGAATTCGCAATAACCAGAACTCGCCCTTTGTTTTTACCACAAAAACATCATCGGTAACACCAGAGTACATGGGAAAGATAGCAATGACAATCACAAAAAAATCGAATATCCCATTTTCGTGGCATAAATGCAGGCACACATATGCACATAATTTAGTAAAAGAGGATGTGGACCTGGAGACAATAAGGCAGATGCTGGGCCATGAGAACCTTGGAACAACCCAGATCTACGCCGCTCTGGATTCAGGCGAAGCTATTGAGAGAATAATGAGGAAGAAGCCACACTTTGTGAGGGATGGCGGATATAAATCCCATACATCCTGTCCACAGAGTAATGGACCGAAGGGGATTTGAACCCCTGCCCTCTTCCATGCCAAGGAAGCGATCTACCGCTGATCTATCGGCCCTACATGGTTATTACAGAATGGCGTATAAATTTTATGATACCTCATCACCCTTATCATCACCAAATAGAATCCTTCCAATATATGGGACATAGATGGTCTGGAGTATTATTGATATTAAAACAACAAATGAGACTGATGCATATATAATTGCACCGTACTGTATCAATATTTTTATATGGTCCTGTGAGCCTATGACAAATGGTACGGTTGAAAGCACAACAGGAACAACCCCCCGCGGTCCTACCAGTGACATAAATATTTTGCTTCTGGTATCAAATTTTATTATATTCTTGCTAAAATCAAAAATGCTTAGGGATGCAAACACCGCAAGTGGCCTGATAACGAATATAACAAGTAAGGATATTATAAACCCAAAGAATATATAATTAATAAGCTGCACACGTGTCAGAATACTTCCAAGGAGGATAAAAATAACTGACTGTGCCATAAATGATAAATTTTCATTAAAGCTTGTCTCACGATTCCAGAATATGCTTTTATCGGAATAGTTACCAACTATTGCACCTGTTGCTATTATGGCTGGAAATGGTGTTATGCTTATTGCCTGGAGTGATGTAAATTCAAATAGGACAATACCCAGTGTAAGTGCAACCAGCAGGTTTTCAAAATTAAAATACCTGTTTAAGTATATTATAATAAATCCAAGTCCTATTCCTATGGCGGATGGTACGGCTATTTCCAGCATAAGAAATGAGATTGAGCCAAATATAATTCCTGTATGATTATAAAGAAATGTAAAAAGCATGGAATATGATACGCTTGGTGCTGTAAGGGCGATCCCTATTGTTAAAAGTATTATGCCAAGCGGATCATTAAAAAGGCTTTCTCCTATTAAAGTTCCAGATACATCATCCCTAATTTTTATTTTTTTGAAGGTCGGTATCAGTGATGCGGGGTCTGTTGGGGAAATGATTGCACCAAATAAAAATCCGATTATAAAAGGTGCACCTGTTAAAATTGAGAAGAATATCCCAGCACCCACTGCAGTAATAACCATACCTATAGTATCTAGGGAGGCAATTTTATAAAGGTATCTCCTTAAAATTCTTGGATTTATATTATGTGATTCATAATAAAGGATAATTACAAGACCAAGCAGGCCGATTCCAACAGTTCCAAATGATGATAATAAATAGATGGCAAAGCCATGTGATATTAATCCGAGAACCGGCCCAAAAATCAGGCCAAATACAATGAGAACCGGTATGTATACAGTTGATGCCTTCCTCGATATTGGTATGGAAAACGCTGCTATTATTAAAATAAAACTTATCTCGTAGTATTCATATGTAATTGTCGATATAAACATTTTAGTTCAGTGTTTCTGGCATTCTCCTTTTATGCTCGGAATTGTTGTATATGCCAATAATTTTTTTATAATCGTCAGTATCCTTTCGAATATTTTTATCAAATATATCAATTAAGATCTGATCAACCCTATGATACGGCATTGAGAGCTCATCCTCATCATACTGGTTTTCCCAGAGACCTGCTGAGGGCTTTTTGTTTATTATAGAATCTGGTATGCCAAGATATTTTGATATTTTTCTTACATCTGTTTTATAAAGGAATTCAATGGGTTCAATATCACATGCACCATCACCAAATTTTGTATAATATCCAAGAAGATACTCGGTACGATTTGTTGTTCCTATTACAAGGCCGTTATACTGATTTGCAAAATAATACAGTATGGTGGCCCTGATTCTTGACCTTAAATTTCCCTCAATTTTTTTATCGGTATGTCCCAAAATTGAAATAAATGAAGAAAATACAGGCTCTATATTAATGGTTTCTATCCTTATACCGGTATTATCTTCAAGTGCCTTTATATCATCATAATCTGATTCCCTGGTAAATCTATCAGGCATAAAAATTGCCTTAATTTTATTTGTATTTATTGAAACCGAAAGTAATTTTAAAACCAGGGAGCTATCTATTCCAGAGCTGACTCCAAGCACCGCGATTTTACCATTAAGCCTGCTCTTTAAGAACGTTTTAATTTTTTCAACAACCTCATCTTCATTAAACACATAATGTTAATGAAATGGAATTAAATAAATATTTAGTTAAGGCTTAATAAAATTATTATGATTACTGATAAAAAATCTTAAAAAATTTTTTATGCAATTTTTAGAAAATAATAATAAAATGATTACGTATAATAAATGCTAGGTAAAGTTTAAATATTTATAATATATGAGCCTACTAATGAAAGTAATAAATATAATACTACTGGCAATACCTTTTATAGTATTGCTTTTTGGAATAACACTGTACAACAGGAGTTCCCCCTCTCTTGGTGGGTTTCCTTTCTTCTACTGGTTTCAGATGCTATGGATATTTCTAACTGCGCTGTTCACAAGCATAGTATATTTAAATGAAAGAAGGGAAAATGGTGATAAGCATGTACAATGATCTCGATTATATCCTGTTCTTCGGCCTTATAGGTTTTGCCATTGTTGTGGGTTTCCTTGCCGTATTCTGGAAGAGGGTTGCAAGCCTTGAGAATGAGCTTGAATACGGTCTGGCCGGCAGGAGGTTTGGTACCGTAATAGTATGGTTCCTTATAGGTGGTGATATATATACTGCATACACACTTATAGCGGTACCGGGCCTTGAGGCATCAGCCGGCGGGCTTGCCATGTTTGCAGTACCCTATGTTGTTCTTGTGTATCCGTTAGTTTATATATTCATGCCAAAATTATGGGCGGTTTCAAAAAATAAGGGATACATAACAGCAGGGGATTATGTAAAGGATAGATTTTCATCAAGATTTCTTGCCCTTCTTGTTGGACTAACAGGTGTTGTTGCCGAAATGCCATATATAGCATTGCAGATAGTTGGCATAGAGGTATTACTGGATTCAATGAAGCTTCCCGTTGAGTTAAGCCTTATAGTGGCATTCCTCTTTGTTGCAGGATTTACACTTATAAGTGGCCTAAGGGGTCCAGCACTGACAGCCATTGTTAAGGATGTTCTTATATGGGCTGCTGTTCTTACAATAATAATTGTTGTGCCAATAAAACTCGGAGGCTTTGGCACAATATTTTCGGATGCAAAGGTAGCCGGATTAAACCTTAATATATCCCCTGCACTCGATGCCGGCTACGTTACACTGGCATTTGGATCTGCACTTGCCCTATTCCTGTATCCTCATGCATTTACCGGGGCCTTAAGTTCAAAGGATGCAAACACAATAAAAAAGAATTCATCCCTTTTACCGTTATACAGCGTTTTATTGCTATTTGTCACATTATTGGGTGTGGCCGCAGTTGCCGTTCTAGGAATGCCATTTGACGGTAAGCATGGTGCACCGGCAAGCAGCTTTGCATTTCCGTATCTAATAGAACATATGTTCCCATCATGGTTCTCATCCTTTGCATTTGCCGCGGTTGTGATAGGCAGCATAGTGCCATCATCCATAATGGCACTGGCATCCGCAAACCTTATTACAAGAAATCTTTATCTTGAATACATAAATCCAAAGGCCTCATCCGCAAGGCAATCCGTTGTTACAAGGATAATGGTGGTGGTTGTTATTCTTGGTGCCCTGATATTCTCATTTGTGCCGGCCGCATCAAGGCAGATAATATTCTTACAGACATTTGGCGGTGCATTTGTTCTTCAAACATTACCGGCGGTCTTTCTTTCATTATACACAAGGAAATTAAACAAGTGGTCTGTTGGAATAGGATGGTTCGTAAGCCTAGTAATAACAGTTATAATGCTTATACAGATGAATCTAACAGTATCATTCTATAAATACTTCTTTGAGGTTTACATAGGCCTTATAGGGCTTGGCATAAATCTGCTCGTTGTAGGCCTTATAACACTTGTAATGTACCTTACCAAACATGTTAAAGAGGAGGGGACAATAGAGGAAAAGGACTTTGAATACAGCAGTTAATTTTATGAATATTTTTTAAATTCCTTTTTTTAAATTTATTTAAAAATTAGGACCATTTTAATATTATAAATGTCATTATATGTAAGCAAATTAAAAATAAATTTTAAATAATGAAAAATAATATACCGGTATGGAATGACGTCTCCACAATGCCAGAGGGCTGATGACGTCTACTTGGTGATACCATGATTCATCTGGTTGTGGAGACATTATCTCAATATTTATTTGTTATTCTTGCTTCCCCGTTATTTGCAGGTATCTTTGAGAGGTTAAAGGCCATTATTGAATCAAGGCATGGACCTAGCATATTTCAGCCTTATTATGATATCTTTAAGCTCCTTAAAAAGGAGACATTAATAAGCTTTAAATCAACACGGCTTTTTATAGTCGCACCCTATATTGCCTTTGGAATATATTCTTTAATTGCACTTATTATTCCCGTATTTATGTCAAGGCCCATTATATTTACCGCATCGGGCGATTTTTTTGCTGGTGCAATACTGTTTTCTGCGGCGGCATTTGTTAAAATTGCTGGTACCATGGACTCGGGAAGCAATTTTTCATCCCTTGGAATATCAAGGATTTTATCATTTAATTTTTTTAGTGAGGGGACACTTATAACGGTGTTTTTTGCAGTGGCACTTATAACGGGCACAAACAATCCCTATGTAACCAATAATTATCTGATATCCCATCCATTATCAAATCTTAGCCTTGTTCATATCTTTGCCATTTTTGCGTTTTTCATGATTTTCATTTATGAATCTGGAAGGATACCCACACAGAGTGAGGGTCTCCAGGAAATGGGAATGATAGATTCGGGAATAGATTATGAATACAGTGGCAAGCTGCTTGCAGTAAATAAATGGTCTTCATACATTAAACAGTATCTGCTTGGGTCGGTCCTGTTAAATGTGTTTTTAATACCGTGGGGAATAACAAACACATTTCCAGATTTCTTATTAAACATACCTGTAATGTTTTTAAAATGGATGTTTCTTATAATTATTGTGCTTATAATAGATACAACCATGGCCAAGCTAAGACTGTTTAAGGTTGTAGACTTTCTTGCTGTGGCCTTTATTTTCTCAATACTTTTCCTGATTTTAACAGAGGTGATTGGATGAACATAATTTATACACTTATTTATTTAATATCTGCTGTACTTGTTATCACCGGATTTTACATTCAGGGCAACAAGTATCTTAGATCTATGGTTTTAACACTGGCATTTCAATCGCTTATTATTGCAATTATAGCCTTCATGCTTGGTATGATGCTAAAAAATTATACATTTATAATACTTGGCATTCTTGTAATAATTTTAAGGGTATTTCTGGTTACATATTTCTTAATAAAAAGAATACCAAGGAGTTTGAGCTATGTGTATGAGCCAAGGGTAAGCACAACATACCTGCTAATACTTGACCTCATATTCATAATAGCATCAATATTTATTGTATACTCAATTTCTTTTATAAAAATAAAAACCATCATATTCCCTGTAAAGAACATAATACTATTCCCACTTCTATTATTCTTTCAGGGATTGTTTTTAATTGCATCTAGAAGAAGAACCATTGCACAGATCCTTGGCTATGTGGAGGAGGAAAACTCACTGATTATCCTTGGAACATTTCTGCTGCCGGTTCCAATAATAATAGAAAGCAGTGTTTTTCTGGATGTGCTAATACTTGTTGTAATATTCTCTGTTATAAGCATTGAAAAAAATGTACATGAAAGAATGGAGGAGTTGAGGGGATGATAATAGTACCTTTAATTATACTTATAATTCCACTTATAGCGAGCGCTTTTTATAAAAGCATTAAAAATGCATCTGTTGCCGGGGCCTTTCTGGAAATGATAATGCTAATACCATTATATTTCAGCCTTAATTATAAAGGGTTTTTCTTCATAACAAGGATAAATTTTATATTTATTCTAATGGTTTCATCAGTATATTTAATGTCACTACTTTATTCAAGAAAATACATAGAGGGAATCGAGAATAGGGGAATTACAGAAAAAAATTATTACCTTTTAATGAACTTTTTTTACATCTCAATGGAATTTGCACTTATGGTTAATAATTATGGATTCATGTGGGTGGGTATTGAAACAACAACCATATCATCAGCACTATTAATAATAACAGAAAAAAATGATGCATCGCTTGAGGCCACATGGCGTTACATAATTATAGTTTCTGCAGGGGTTACATTTGCATTTATATCTGTAATACTCATATATTATTCATTCCATACACTGGAAGTTACCGCAATTATATACCGGTCCAGCACTGGTGATCTGCCTGTAAGGCTTGCTGTTGGCATAGCCCTTGTTGGATTTGGTACCAAGGTTGGGGTTTTTCCAATGCACACATGGCTTCCGGATGCGCACAGTGAGGGACCTGCCCCGGTCAGTGCCATGTTTTCCGGTGTTTTACTTCCAACAGCACTTTATGTACTTTACAGAATATATGAGATATATCCCATGCCTGAAATATTCGTGTGGGCAGGCACGGTATCAGTTTTATTTGCGGCGCTGTTTTTAACCTACCAGCACAACTACAAGAGAATGTTCGCATACTCAACAATGGAGAATATGAACATGGCATTAATTGGCATTGGTACAGGTACATATGCCGGGCTTGTTGGCTCCCTTGTTCTTTTACTGGCCCACAGTTTTGGCAAGGCTGGTGCATTTTATTCAACCGGAGAAATTATGAAGATATCCTGGACGAAGGATATTAATAATATCTCAGGGTTTATGAAAAATAAGATCGTTTCCTCATCCCTTTTAATATCATCCTTTGCTGTTACCGGGACACCACCATATGGAACGTTTTTTGGAGAATTTCTTATACTTTATTCGGTGATTACAATACATTACTATGCACAGTTCATAATTATTTTAATCTCAATTTTTATTGCCTTTGTCTCCATTAATTTGAATGTTTCAAAAATGATATTTAAGGGGGATTATAAGTATAATGAAACAAATGGCTCCATAATACCCCTTATTTCAGGTATTATTGCCATTTTTATTGGAATTGTATTTCTGGTGATAATAAATGAAATATTATAAAAATGGGATTAAATCTGGCAGGCTGATAGGAAAATATAAAAATTACAGTATATACTCTGAGGGCTTTATTTCAGTAATGGATGAAGAAAGCAGAATGTATGAAAAAAATCCAGATGAGATAAATTTTGCATATGGACCATCTGCTGGCGGCCTTGAGGAATCCATAGGATTTACCCTTCAAACCCCAGGCGAGATAATAAAAAATGTTGATGTTAATCCATCTTATAAGATGAGGGATATTAAAATTATTAATGATGATATATACACTGCACTTTTAAAAATAGAGAGGGTAAATGGATACCATGCCGCATCAAATTCAGTATGCTTTTTGCTTGCAGTTGAGGATGCCCTGGAAATAGAAAATTCTGATTCAAATAATGAAAGAATAATTGAAATAGAACTTGAAAGGATAAGATCAAATCTGCATGTCATTAAGGGATTATGTGAGTCTGCAGGTTTTTCCGTACCAGAGAAGCAGGTCTCTTACATTATAGAGAGGGTATCAAGGACCATTTCAGTATCATTCAGGCACAGATTTTTCTTCGGTGCAAATTTAATAAACATGGTTAATGGGAATATTGATTATGTTTTAAAAGAAATTGGTGATATTGAAAAGGAATTCAGATTATTGTATAATGACCTCCTGGCATCAAAGATATTTATGGACAGGCTACAGGAGAATGGAATATATAAGGATGTAAATTCCATTGGCCCTGCTGCCCGGGCAGCCGGCCTTAAGTATGATGCCAGAATTGACTCAAAATCATTACTCTATGATGGTTATAAGATATGCACGTACAGTTCCGGTGATGTTTTTGCAAGATTCATGGTTAGAAGCAATGAAATATTTTCAGCATGTGATATAATATTAAATACAGGTATTAAGAAACATTACATGAAAAAATATGATTTAAATAAATCTGGTGAGGGGGCCGCCAGAATTGAATCCCCGCAGGGAGACATATTTTATTATGTTAAAATTGATCATGGCAGAATATCTGATATAATAATGTCATCACCATCGGTTCTTAATCTTTATGCATTTAAAAAGGCACTGCCTGGTAATATCTTCACAGATTTCTTTTTTGTATGGGAAAGTTTTGGCATATGGGTTTCTGAAATGGGGGTGAATTTTATATGACACTATGGTTTCTTAACGGTATAAAAAAGGGAATAAAAACTGAAAAAAATCCCGATGAAAGCATGTTTAAACCTGATTATCCATCAGTTCTTGAGGGAAAAAGCAGTTATGACTGCCCAACAGGTGCCATAAGTAATGGAACATGGATTAAGGAAAAATGCATTTTCTGTGGAAGGTGCGATTTAAGACCAACTGGTAACCAGAATATATATAACATCCATGGAAAAATGCCTGAAATATTTAAAAGATCATTTTACCTGTATCCTATTGACTCAGGCACATGCGGTGCATGCAATGCAGAATTAAAATCGATATTTTCTCCACAGTATGATGCAAACCGGTTTAACATATTTGAGGCTGAAACTCCAAGGCATGCCGATGCCCTTGTTATTATGGGCGTTTATACAAACGGCATGGAAAAAATAATAGAAGAGGCATACAACGCAATGCCAGATCCAAAAATAGTAATAGCAATGGGGGCATGCACACTTTCAGGTGGAATTATTGGCTCAGGCATAAATAAAAAATTCAATGTGGAAATAGCTGGCTGCCCACCAACGCCATATTCAATCATATCTGCAATTTTAAGGTACAGAGGTGATTAATATAAATATATTATATTATATTCCACTTGTAATAATTTTTATTTCTGTACCCGTATCGATTAAATACAGAACGTTTGCATATGTATTATCCGTAATATCCTCAATTGCCTTTATTTTTATCACATTTAACAGATATAATTATATAACGTACTTTTACATGATTTCAGGCGCGGTATGGATAATATCATCAATATATTCCATATCCTACTCAAAATCCTACGGAAAATGGCTTTCCCCGCTTTTCCTTTTAACAATTTCAGGCATGATGGTTATACTTTATTCATCAAACTTTTTAATATTCATAACAGGCTGGGAAATTATGTCAATACCTGCATATGTTACCGTTGCTGTCAATAAAAGGAATGATGCTGAGGCCTATGTTTTTATGTTTTTCTCGGAAATATCCACAGTTTTTATTATTACAGCAGCGGTTATGTCATATTTTTATACCGGCAATTTTGGATTTAACATTCTAACCAATGATTATGTACTTTTAATTTTTACCATTGGTGCAATGTCAAAAATGGGGTTAACACCATTTATGATAAGCGAGTGGCTTCCAATAGCACATGGAAGTGCCCCGGCAAATTCATCTGCACTTTTCAGCGCCACCATGACGCTTATGGGTGTATATGGCATAACAAAAATCGCATTATTATCACCACAATCACAGACCATAGGAATCCTATTTACCGCCATAGGTGTGATATCTGTTATATTTGGATCACTCTATGCTTATATATCGGAAAATATGAAATCACTGGGTGGGTTTAGCACCATAGAGAATAACGGCACCCTTCTGTCAGCCATTGGCCTTTATGTTACATTTAATGATCACATATTAAGGATGTTTATAATTATTTCAGTAGTAATCTTCGCAATGGGGCATTCCATAGCAAAAACAGGCCTTTTTATGTCCGTTGGCAATACCGGTGCGGAATACTTCAGCATGGTATCAAAGAATTCCAGCAGTGCCAATAAAATCGGAAAATTTTTTATTTTTTCATCACTATCCGGTTTATTTCCCGGAATTGGAGGCCTTGGAACATGGATGGTCCTTGAATCATTTTTCATGGGTGCGTACCTGGGAGGCATCAGCGGGCTTGCCTCCCTGATAGGTGGTTCTGTACTTGCCATCGGCGAGGGTTTTGCCACAGCTGCAATGTTTAAAATTTATTATTTTAGTGATAAACATGATGAGAAAATAGAAAAAAATGATCTTAAAACGTATACAGTCCTTGCCACCGGTCTCTTGCTGATATTACTTTTTGCTGTATCCGTAATATTTATTAAACCAGAATTTTTATCCGGCATACCTGAAGTTCTGGTTTTTAATGGATTTATGATAGAATCAAAATTTAATGAAAATGATTTTGGGCTGGTAACACCATTTTATATTTTAGTATTAATAATCATATTTTCATTGCTTACATATGGAATTTTTGGAAAACCGAAGACCAGAAAGGTTATGCCATGGAACAATGGTGTATCAGATTTTGATGGGTACACATCATTTTCATATTCCAGTGGCATAAGACTAATTTTAAAAAGAATATTAAAAACAGGGAACAAAAAATCAGGTATGGAGACGGTTGACATATTCTGGTTTGCAATGATAAAAATCGCCAGGGGTTTTAGAAATGGTGCAAGATATATTGGATACAGGATCATGAACAGCTCAATAAGCTATTATATGGTTTATATGATAATTGCATTCATAATAATCATTATAATTGTATCATTATAATTATTATAAAAATAAATTTATTTTTTTTAATTGTTTACTGGTTAAGTATTTATACTTTTTAGACATGTCTATTTAGACATGATAACAACAAAAAACAGAGATTCAGGTATAATACTCGGCCTCATGGCATTTGCGGGTACCTTAATTGTATATGTTGAAACCATGATAGTGCCTGCAATTCCTGTGTTTATAAAATTCTTTGATACCACATACGATAATGTTTCATGGGTGATAACTGCATACATTATTACAGGAACCGTTGCAGCAGGGATATTTGGAAAGCTCGGTGACGTTTTTGGAAAAAGAAGGGTATTTTTAATTCTTTCACTGATATATGCCATTGCAGTATCATTTGGTGGATTTGCCACCACACTGGACGAGCTCATAGCAATAAGGGTCATACAGGGCATTGGATTTGGCATGTTTCCACTGGCATATGCCATAATTAATGATGTTGTTCCAAAAAGGGAACTTGCACTTGCACAGGGGATAATGAGTGCGACCTTTGCCGTTGGTGCTGGAATAGGCCTTGTTATAGGTGCATACATAACCGAATATTTTGGGTGGCAGTGGTCATATCATTCTGCAATTCCCGTTGCATTTGCACTGTTTATCCTGAGCTATTTTTATCTTAAGGATTATGCGGAACCTGTAAGGGAAAAAATAGACTTTGCCGGTGTTGCACTTCTTGGAATCCCACTGGTATTTCTGATATTTGGTTTATCTGAGGGTCAAACCTATGGATGGACTTCAATTACAATAATATCAATGTTCATACTTTCAGGCATCCTGTTTTACATTTTTGTAAGGTATGAATCAAATGCTGAAAATCCATTTATAAACATACAGCTTGTCAGAAAAAGAAATGTGTTAATAGCAAACTTTGTGGGACTCTTTGCCATGTCAGGTATGTACTTCCTATTCTTCACAGTGCCCACATTGCTTCAGGATCCAGAGCCGGCCGGATTTGGAAAAACAATTCTTGAGTCTGGCATAATAATGCTGCCGGCAACAGTTATGGCCATGGTATCAGCCCCACTTGCATCACTGGAAACTGAGAAAAAGGGGCCAAAGGCATCAATGATTACCGGACTTTCAATAGGGCTTATTTCATTTATAATGTTAATATTCTTCAGGTCGACCATATTTGACATAATATATGCTGCGGTGGTTCTTGGAATAGGATTTTCCTTTATTCTGGTGGGAGTCATCAATCTATTGCTTATTTCAACACCAAATGAAAGGGCCGGTGAGGCCACAGGTATGAATACGGTTTTTAGGGAAATAGGAATGTCAATAGCACCTGCAATAGCCGGATCAATTGAATCGATGTATTCAGTTCCTGTGATAATATCAATACTTCCATACAGCATGGGATCATTGAACTATATACCTGTATTCTATGATTTCCCGTCATCAAGGGCCTTTACCATGGTATACATTATAGGCATAATATTTGTAATTATAAGTATAGGCATCTCCAGTCTTATAAAAAACACAAGAGGTGATTTAAATGAATAAAAAAATTTTGGCTGTTTTAATAGTATTTATGTTTGCTGCTTCAGGATTACTTGCATATGAGTATTCTGGTGTTAATGACCATAAAAGTGCGTTTACATCATCACAGGCACCTGTTGAGGTTACAGGTGTGCACTGGTACAACCAGACATCAAGCATGCTTCCAGCCCCTGGCTCTGGCGATGTACCACTCTATGTAACATTCACAGCACTTGCAACTGAAAATGTAAGTGGATTTATAAACCTTACATCACCTTTTAGCTACAGCTATATATCGGGTCCTAACAGTGATGTCAAATCAGTATACACACTTTCATTGAAAGCAGGGAATAGATATACAATAATGCAGATGGTGAACATAAGCGCCAGTGCATCAGGTAATTTATATGAGGAAAATATAACATTATCAACATCATCTGGTTCATCAAATGCAAACTTTACACTTCCAATTGGCCAGCCCAGTTTATCTGTGGTAACATATTATACAAATCCCCCTGTGATATATCAGGATCAGAAGGGAATAAAATTAACAGTGGTAACATCAAATACAGGAACAAGCAATGCAAATAATGTAACCGCAGGAATTTATTCTAAATATTTTAATGTTATATCACCTGCAAATTATAGCATTAAGTATTATCCGCTTGGGAAAATCATGAACTTTACATTCTATTTAGATGCCAAAAATGTCTCAGGCAGCGCGCCTATTTATTTTTCAATGTATAATATAACATATACACTTAAATCAAGGATAAATTCAGATCAGTATGTTAATCTAAAAATAACTGAGGCATCAGATAAACTGGTATCGGGTGAGAAAAAACAGATAATTACATTTTATATAAACAATACAGGCAATAAGACATTCAGGGATTTAAATATACACATGCTAATGCCAAGTGTAATATCAATACACATACCATCATCAAACCCACTGGCAGCCCTGGATGCGGATAATGTTACATACTCCTCCTTAAAACCCGGGCAGTCCCTGAGGGTTACATTTATAGTCGATGTTTCTGATGTATACAGTGGTAATTATCCTGTTCAGCTCCTTGTGGAATACAGGTTTAATAATACGGAATCTGTATTCTACAAAACCGCAACATTTACAGAAAAGGTATCACCATCACCTGATGAGGAAATCGAACATAACATAATAAAACCAGAATATCTTGTTCCAATAGTGCTTGTAATAGCCATATTAATAATAATAGGAGCAGCGGTAAGGCACAGCCATAAAAAGGAAAAAAATATGAATAAAAATAACAAAAAATAAATTTAATTAAAACTTTATCAAATGTGAAACTATGAATGATTATACACTAAGAATACTGTATATACTTAACCTGAAGGAAATGACAGGTTACGGCCTCGCAAAACGTATATTAAGCACAAATACCCACAGGAATATATCAAATGGTGCGTTAATGCCCGCAATAAATAATTTATTAAAAAAAGGATTAATATATTCCAAAATTATAAACAATAAAAAATATTATTTTTTAACGGATTCCGGTAAAAAGCTGGTAAATAACCTGATGGAACTTAATGATGAGATCAAAAATGAGGCCATTATAGATACAATAAGCCAGGAATTTCCATATATAAACGTATTCACAGACATTAATGATTTTACTGTTCTTAAAAATGTAATTAAGAAAATAGGCCCGGGAATTATTAATCTTATAAGGTACTCATTTATACTGGAAAAAAATGGGCAAAAAGAGGAACTTAATGATATAATAAATTATCTTAATGAATTTAATCCTGAGAAATTACAGAAAACAAAATAATATTTATTAGTAATAAAAGTAAATTTTTAAAAACTTATTTAATAATGAAAATAATATTGATTTAATGAAATTAACATCAATAGTTCCTGCAGATTTTTTAAAATTAACAGATAATAATGATTTTTCATTATATAAACATCAGGAGGAGGCGGTCCAAAAACTCATATCGGGAAAAAATGTGATAGTTTCCGTTCCAACCGCCTCAGGGAAGACTCTAATTGCATACATAGAAATATATAAAACGTTCCTCAAGCGCAAGAAATCACTTTACATAGTTCCATTAAGGTCACTGGCCATGGAAAAGTATCAGGAACTTCTAAATTTAAGGTCTCTTGGGATGAGGGTAACTATATCCATTGGTGACTACGATATACCACCATCATTTGTAAGGAACTATGATGTTATTGTATGCACGTCAGAAAGGGCTGACTCAATGATACATCGTGACCCTGATATACTAAATGAATTTGGTTTTGTTATACTTGATGAAATTCATACAATTTCAGATGAAAGCAGGGGGCCAAAACTTGAAACTGTAATATCCTCAATTTTATACCTTAATCCGGATATAATACTTCTGGGGCTTTCAGCAACGGTTTCAAACATTAAGGAAATGGCCATGTGGATGAATGCCGAAACCGTAATATCAGATTTTAGGGCGGTTCCGTTGGAAACTGGAATTGTTTACAGGCACTCACTGATAAGGGACGGAAAAAAAGAATTCCTTGGAAATAAGGACGAGCTTGTTTTAATTGAAAACAGCGTCAATGATGGCGGTCAGTGTATTGTTTTCAGAAATTCCAGAAGGAATGTTGAGAAATATGCTGAACTTTTAAAGAATAATTTTGATTTTGGCACGAATATTGAGGATCTTGAACTGCCGCTTGAGAATTTAAATGACAAAATGATAGACCTAATATCGCATGGAATTGCATACCATCATGCCGGACTTTCAAATGAACAGAGAGGAACAATTGAGGAGCTATTTAAGAAGGGACATATAAAGATAATTGTGGCCACCCCAACACTGGCCGCCGGTGTAAACCTGCCTGCCAGAACAGTTATTATACGGGATATTACAAGGTATTCCGATGGTTACAGTAAGCCAATTTCTAATATAGAGGTACAGCAGATGCTTGGTAGGGCTGGCAGGCCAAAATACGATAAAATAGGTTATGGATATATAACTGTATCAAGTGAATCAATGCTAAAGGTTGCACAAAACTATCTTAATGGTGATCTGGAGCCTGTGATATCCAAGATGGATTCAAACAGTCTGATCAGGTTTAACATACTATCGCTAATATCCTCTGGAATGGCAAGGAAATACGATGATATACTAAATTTTTATAAAAAAACACTGCTTGCCATTCAAAACGATATAGAGGATTATTCACTGGCATTTGACGGGGCCATTTACTTTTTAAAGGAGAATGGTTTTATTTCGGAGGAAAATGATATTTATAAAGTGGAGCCATTTGGAAAAATAACATCAGAACTTTACATAGACCCTGTTACAGCGCTGATATTATCAGAGTGTTTAAATCATGAATATTCAGAGCCATTATATCTTTATTATATATCAAAAACGCCAGATATGATACCTTTTAATTTCAGGGAATATGACTATGAATATGTTGAAAACTTCCTTGATAAATATAATATAAACGATTTCAGTGAGGAATCAATGCGGGCAGCCAAAACAGCAATAATTCTGCAGGAATGGATAAATGAGGTCCCAATTAATACCATAGCAGAGTCATTTGATATTGGCCCCGGCGATATACAGGCAAAGGTATCATCAGCTGACTGGATTTCATATTCACTTTACAGATTATCAACAATGAATAAAAAGGAATATTCAGGCCAGTTATTCCATTTAAACATAAGGATAAAGGAGGGCATTAAGGAGGATATTATAAAGCTTATAGAAATACCGGGCGTTGGCAGGGTAAGGGCGAGGAGATTATTTGACAATGGATACACCACAATTGAAAAACTTGCATCTGCAAAAATGGAGGATATTGGAAATATATTTGGTTTCTCAAATAAGCTTGCCCTTGAAATTATACAGTATGCAGATAAAATAACAAAGCAGTATTATAAGGGGAACAACCTTGATTCATATAGCGGTAGATAAGGAATATGCACAGGCAGCCATAGAATACTGCAAATCTTCGGGATTATTTAACAAAAAATATAGAGTACAGCATGATGGCTCCATGGTATATATTCCTGTAATAAGGCCACCGGAGGGATATAAAATAGTTGATATAAATCCTATTGAAAATAATAGTATTAAGGATTATAACCACTCATTTTCATATGACATCATAGGTGATATTGCCGTAATAAAGGGCAAAAAACTTGATGAGGCTCAAAAGCTGGTCGATATAATAAAAATGAGAAAGGAAATAAAATCAATTTATCTCGACTCAGGTGTTACTGGAGAATACAGAACAAGGGATGTAAAACTTTTATACGGTGAGGATAACACAGGAACAATTTACAGGGAAAATGGCATAAGATTGCATGTTGATATAAAAAGGGCATATTTTTCACCGAGACTGGCCACAGAGAGGGCCAGAATTGCCAATGAGATAAATGAGAATGAGAAAATCTTTGACATGTTCTGCGGTGTTGGCCCGTTTTCCGTGCTAATAGCACACAGAATAAAATGTGATATAATAGCATCTGACATAAACTGTGATGCAATAGAACTTTTGAATGAAAATAAAAGGCTAAATTCATTAAAGGGTAAAATTGAGGCATACTGTGGTGATTCCCGAAATTTAATAAAATCATTTCATGATTTCAACAGAATAATAATGAATTTACCCCACGGTGCATTTAACTTTATAAATGATGCCATTAACAGTGTTTCAGCTGGAGGAATAATAAACTACTATGAAATATGTGATTACGAAACATTAGAATCCAGAATGGAATACTTTAGATCAGCAGGCCTGGAGATAGTCTATAAAAGAATAGTGCATGGATTTTCCAAATTCAAGAATATGTATTCAATAGAGTTAAAAAAATTATAAATATATACTAAATAATAATTATTAATAAATGAGTATTGCTAACAGGATTGGTGATATAGCCTCAAATCTTTATGAAAACGCCCTTCTGGCTGAAATTAAAAAGGACAGGGTACCAAATCATCTTGGAATAATAACAGATGGCAACAGGAGGTACGCCAGATCCATCGGTTTATCCGAAAATGAAGGGCATGTAAGGGGAAAGGACAAGCTTGAGGAGGTGCTTGACTGGGCCATGGAGGTTGGCATAAAGGTTGTTACGGTTTATGCATTTTCAACGGAGAATTTTAAGAGGAAAAATGATGAGGTTAATTTTCTTTTTAAATTAATAAACGATTCATTAAATGATCTTTTAAGGGATGACAGAATATACAAAAACGAAATAAGGGTTAATGTAATAGGTGAATTATCATCACTTCCTGAATACTTAAGAAACACCATTATTAATGTTGAAAATACCACCAAGAAGTTTTCAAGATTCAGGTTTAATCTGGCAATAGGTTACGGTGGAAGGCAGGAAATAATTAATGCTGTTAAAATGATAGCCAATGATGTATGTAAGGGTAAGATTAATGTTGATGATATCGATGAAAAAATGTTCAGAAATTATCTTTATGATAATACACTTCCAGATCCTGATCTAATTTTAAGGACAAGCGGTGAGGAAAGAATCTCAAATTTCCTCCTTTGGCAGGCAGCGTATTCAGAACTTTACTTCGCCGATGTGAACTGGCCCGAATTAAAAAAGGTGGATTTTTTAAGGGCGATATTGTCATATCAGTCAAGAAAAAGAAGGTTTGGTAGGTAAAAATGTACATAGCTGTGGATGATACCGATAGCCAGAACGAAATGTGCACAACGTATATAATATCGCAGATTGCCAGAAAAACAAATTATGATATAATAGGATATCCAGAGCTTGTCAGGCTTAATCCAAATATAAGCCATAAAACAAGGGGCAATGGGGCCCTTAATATAAATATAGGTACAGGAGCTGGAAAAAAAATTATTATAGGCAGAATAAACGGTAATAATATATATGCATATGAAAAACTCATTTCAGAACCTGAACCTGAGGAGCTTATGGATTTTGCATCGGGCATTGTTGAGGATTTTTATGTTAAAAATAGTGAAAATACAAATCCGGGAATAGTCATATCAAAGATTAGATTCGATTCACAGATATATGAGAGGGCCCTTCAGGAGGATATTTCAGTAGCATCAATTGAGGCATTCCTCGAAAAAAGGGCAGCTTACAAAAAAATAAGAACCGGCCATGGAATAATAGGTGCCACAGCATCACTTGGCTGGAATAAAAAACGTGTGACCTATGAGCTTCTGGATTATAAGTATCCACATTATGGAATTATGGATAAAAGTATAAAAATGGAGATAGCAAAAATACCGGAAAAATATGATTCAACCTTTAATAATATAGATTATAAGAACGATTACCCTGCCATATTCCCAAAATTCAAAACACCGGTTATATTCGGTGTAAGGGGAATAAAGCCCTGCGATTTGCTTGGCATATATGATGAAATAAAAAATAATTTTGAAATAAATGATGAGGGCTTCATAATTTATGAAACAAACCAGGGTACGGATGATCATATAATTTATGATCCTGAATTTCTATCTGACCTTGGTTCCTATTCAGTATCAGGCATAATATCATCATATCCATATATAATCCAGGGTGGTCATTATTTCATAAAAATGAAATACAGGGATTATGAATTAAATCTTGCAGCGTTTGAACCAACAAAGGAATTTAGAAAAATTGTTAATGCGCTTATACCAGGAGACCTTGTAAGGGCCTATGGTTCATTCGATAATGGCACATTAAAGCTTGAAAAAATAAAGATATTAAAATTATCCAGGGAATATATTAAGGAACCACCCATATGTCCTGACTGCGGCATTAAAACCAGATCCAAGGGGAAGATGGATTACAGATGCCCAAGATGCAAAAAAAGGTATAAAAATCCGGAGATAGTTGAAATAAAAAGAAATATATCTGAGGGTTTTTATGAGGTACCGGTTATAGCCAGAAGGCACCTTTCAATGCCATTAAAGCTTGCAGGTCATTTCGGGGTGGTCTGAACGATATGCATTACTGGAATACCGGCAACCGGGAAAACAACGTTATGTAAGATGCTCAATTACAGTGGCATACAATGTGCATCCCTTAATGAGGTATTAAAAAACACCGGGATAATTAGTGATGGCATTGTGGACATAGACCAGCTGAGAAGGCTTGAACTTAAATATGATGTTGTTGAATCTCACTATTCCCATATGATTCATTGCAAATATGTGATTATAATTAAGGATGATGAAAATATTTTAAGAAAAAGAATGGAGCAGCGTGGTTATGGCAATGAAAAAATAAACGAGAACATTGAGGCACAGAGGTCCGATATAATATATTATGAGGCGCTGGACCTGCTTCCAGAAAATCATATATTTACTGTTAATGCCAGAGGAATGGATATTAATGAATTATATGACACTGTTAAAAAACTAATAAATGAACTGCTCAAAAAATAATTATATAAGTTAACATTTAATTATTATGTATAACTGTGAGGAAATTAAAAGCCTAAACATAAAATATATGGACAATACTGAAAGACAGCTTACACCTGATGAAATAAAATCAATATGCAACATGGCAAATGATAATGATATTTCAATAGAAATGCTTTTAAAAAGAATAGAACCGAAGCCGGTAAGATATGTTGAGATTAACGTACCACCATATACGCCTGCAATAAAGGATGGTAAATTAACAAAACCAATGCCACCCTATTAAATTATTTGTCCATTTTTTTCTTCAGCTCGTTTATTTCCTCCTGTATGCCCTTATCCAGTGGGTTTTTTCTTGCCTTTTCCTCAAGTTCCTGAATTTTCATCTCTATGCTTTTCTTTTTTCTGTTTAAATCTCTCTTGCCTAGCCCCATGGATAAAGAATATACTTTAAGTATAAAAATATTACATGGCTTCTATAAAAAATCTTAAGGAATGGGTAAATCATTTATATCTAAATCCTTTAATGGCAAATAGTTTACTATATAGAAAGCATAAAATACCAGTTACGTATTAAAATATGATATAAATGGAAAGCATTAAGGCCTACGACGTCTGGAGGGAATTCATTAGGACATGGAAGACATGGTACAGGGCATCTGAGAAAAATCTGTTATCCCTTGGAATGTCAACTGTAGAGTATAGAATACTAAAAAACCTGCTTGAACGCGGCCCGTTGCCAATGATTGAGCTCGCAAATATAAATATGGTGACTCAGGGATGGATCACAGGTGTTATTGACAAGCTCGAAAAACTGGGATATGTAAGAAGGGAGAGAAGTTCGGAGGACAGAAGAATAATAAAGATACAGATTACAAATAAGGGAAAGGATGAATACATGCGTGTTGAGGAATTACACATAAAATTCATTGAAAATACATTAAGAGATTTTAACGATGAGGAGAAGTATAATATGATAAGATTCCTCAAAAAAATCCAGGAGAATGTGGAATAATTTAAATGATTTTCATTCAATACTTTTTTTTAAAAGAATTAATTCATATGGCAAAAATTATAACTAATGTTTAATTATGTAGATAATTATGGTTTATAATGAGATTTATTTAATTATATTAATCGTATTTTCATGGATATTTATAATACTATACCTTTCCCCGCACATAAATAAAACCAGGCATTTTTCAACAATGGGGCCTGCATTAATGATTAAATCCACACATAACCGTGGTATACTTGATGCCATATCCAAACATTTCCCGGGAAAGACATTTGGCAAAATATCTGATGTTTTGGTGGTTCTTGGAGGTTTAACAGCATTCATAATGCTTTTATATGAGGCCATACTGCTTACCATAGTTCATGTGCCAACCAGTGAGGCCCCACCATTAAATGAATATCTTGCAATTCCATTAATAAATCCCCTGATACCGCTGGGTTATGGCACAGCATCACTTGTATTTGCAGTGGTAATCCATGAAACATTCCACGGAATAGTTGCGAGAAAGCATGGAATAAAGGTTAGCAGCGTTGGCGCTTTATTCTTTGTCATACCTGTTGGTGCATTCGTTGAGCCTGATGAAAAGGAGATAATGGATGCAGATCCCGTTATAAGAAGGAGGATAATAGCTGCGGGTCCGGGCATAAATATAGTTATAGCATTTATAGCATTAATGCTTTTAATTTTTGTTATGATGCCACTCGCACCCCCGGTTCACAGCGGCGTTTATATCCAGGAATCAGAAAATGCACAGATACCCCATGGTTATGAAATAATAAAATATGGGAATATTTCGGGTTCTGCACTAAACAACCTGGAAACAGATTCATATTTAAAACCGGGAATGGAGAATATTGTACTTTACAACGGCACCACGGTAAATAAAAGTGTTCTTACCGGAGTTTTTATATCACAGATAATTTCAGGGTTTCCGGCTGCTGCGGCCCATGTTCCATCTGATTCTGTAATATTAAGCATTAACGGTTCAACAATATATAACATCAATACACTTGGAAACGTTCTTGATAAAATAAAGCCGGGAACAAATATTACAATGGAAATAATGACTTTAAATGGAAAGACAGATAATTACACACTTAAAACGGTATCAACTTACAGTTACTATGAAAAGGATGACCCTGCTGCAAATAAAAATATATATAAAAATGAGAGTTTTATAGGTGTTGGCATAACATACTCCGGACTTGATTACATACCATTAAAGGAAATGCGTGGGCTTATATTTGGCTCAGCCCTCTTTGGGCCCCAATTTTTTGATGTTCTTGGCCTTCCTGTTCTTGGGCTTTCACCGGTACCATATAACCTTGCGCACCTGTTTTCAACACCATTTAATAACTATATATACTTTGGATTGGTTAATTCTCTCTACTGGTTATTCTGGATAGATTTCCTTCTGGGAATAATGAATGCACTGCCTGTTGCAGTGTTTGATGGTGGCCAATTTTTCAGGGATACCTTAATGATAGCATCCAGAAGAGAGAGATTCAGCTTCCTTAAAAATGAAAAAACACTTACAAAGATATATTATGGTCTTGCGCTGTTCATAATAATGCTTCTGTTTTATATAATAATAATACCAAGAGTGATTTAAATTTTTTATATTTCTGATAAATATTTTTTTAATGTGTTAAAGAATATATCAGGTTTATCAAGATGCACACAGTGGCCGGCGCCATCAATCTTTATAAACTGCGATGATGCGATAAGATCGTGGTATCTCATACCATGATTTATTGGAACCACGCTGTCATTGCCACCCCACAGGATAAGCACAGGCTTATTTATTTTGTTCAATTCCTTAAGTATATGATCAACGCCCAGGCCACCAATTATTATTACCGCTTCAATATTTTCAGGATAATCTATTAAAGCCTTTAATGCACTGCCCGCCGAGACAGATGGTGCTATTATATATGTTAAGCCGGCGTAAACGGCATCTGAAAAATCCTTAATGAATCTTGCACCTGCTGCAGGATTTGAACCAAAATTGTATTTTGGATTATACTCTGACTTTCCAAAACCCGGATAGTCCGGGGCATACACATTAAATCCCCATTGCCCCAGTTTCCTTAATGCATCAATGCCTGACCATGAGGATGAATCCTTTTTGGAATCATGAAGCAAGATAAAGCTCCTCTGAAGGCCCCTGCCATAGCTAAGATAAAAAACATTTTTTCCTGATAAATTCATTGTATTTTGCTCAACTTCCATATTTTATGGTATTAAATAATTGTTAAAAACCATTGTTAATTTTTTTATGCCTTAAATTTTTGATTTATATAACTATATTTGATTTTTAACCCATAAAAATTTTAAAAAATAATTAGAAATCAATAAAATAATTTTATAATAACCTATAAATTTTGTAAACATGGAAACATCCCATGTTGATTTGCATATTCATAGACTAGTTTTTATAACTGTTGCTCTGATTTTTTCATGCATGTAATCTTTCCAATAAGATTAAAATATCAGGAATTACTAATAAATTATGAAACTCAAGGAATCGTCATTGGATTTTTACGCATTTATAAACATATTCAGGGATGATATAGAAAATTCATTTATAAAAAAAATATACCAGGTGAATTCAAAGGAGTTTATTTTTCAGATATACAGGTCCGATGTTAAAAAAAGAGATTTTTTTATTTCACTTACAAAGGGAATATCATTTTATAGCGCGGACAGGCCTGATGAGGCGTCCCAGCTGGCCATGATATTCAGAAAACAGTTATCGGAGAAAAGGATAACAGGCATAGAACAGATAAATTTTGACAGGGTTATAAAAATTACACTTCATACAGGGCAGGAAATAATACTGGAACTGTTTGGAGGCGGCAACCTGATTTTAACAGAAAATGGAAAAATAGTATTTGCAATGGATCAGCATGTATACAGGACAAGAACAATAAAAATTGGTGAGGCCTATGTGCCACCGTCCCTTATAAATCCCATTGAAAATTTTGACGTGTTTAAAAAGATTGTTAATGAAAGTACCGCATCACTGGTTAAAACCCTTGCAACAAGGGTAAATCTTGGTGGGGAAATAGCAGAGGAGGTTCTTTACCGTCTTAATATGGATAAAAATTTAATGCCACATCAGATGGATGATAAAATATTAAATCAGGTATATGAGGAGATAAATGTCATCCTTAAGGAATCCCTGGAAAATAGGGCATATTATTATAAAGATGAGGAAATACTGTCCCCAATAATACTAAAAAGCCTTAAAAGGAATCCAGACGATACCTTTGAAAACTTCAATGATGGAATAGTCAGTTATTTAAATAACTATCCGGTGGAGGAAAAGAATAAAAGCAGTGTGGAAAAAAGGATAGAATCACAGAAAAAATCAATTGAGGAGTTTAAAAAATTGATGGAAATTTATACAGAGTTTGGGAATAAATTAAAGATGAATATACCATCTATTGAGAAATTAATAAAAATTGTTAACGGTAAGGTGAAGAATGGGGATTTGAATGGGTTTGATTTTGGGGATTTAAAAATTTTAGGCATAAATCCGGCAAAGAAAATATTTACCATTGACTATAATAATATAAATATAGATTTAAACTACACATTATCTGCAGGAAATAACATAAGCAATGTATTTAATACAGCAAAGGATTATAAAAATAAAATTGAGGGCGCTGAAAGGGCCATTGAGGAAACAAAAAAATTAATAATAAAGGAAAGGGAAAAGGTAAATCAGAAAAAAAGGCCAAGGTACTGGTTTGAAACATACAGATGGTTCTTTTCATCCAATGGCAATATGGTCCTTTCAGGAAAGGATGCAAAGACAAATGAGAAACTTGTCAAAAAGCACATGGAGGATAATGATATATATGTACATGCCGATCTTTATGGTGCCCCAAGCACGGTAATAAAAAACGATGGCATTGAAATATCAGAGGAAACCATAAATGAGGCATGCCAGTTCGCAATATGCATGTCAAGGGCATGGCCTGCAGGCATATCCTCCGGAACGGCATACTGGGTGTATCCAAATCAGGTAAGTAAAACACCAGAATCTGGAGAATTTATATCAAAGGGGTCCTGGGTAATAAGGGGTAAGAGAAATTATGTTTTTAATTTACCGCTTGAACTAAAAATATCATTGATTAAATATAAGGAATATGATATACCAATGATATCCCCGTCATCAACAAGGGTGGAATCAGAAAAATGGGTTAAAATCAGACCAGGAAATGAAAAAAGAAATAATGCTGTTGAAAAAATATCGAAAATACTTGATGTGCCCAGGGATGAGATCGAGCCAATACTTCCACCGGGTGGTTCTGTAATAATAGAAACATCAAGGGAAATAAAGGAATTAGGATAATTTGCTTTTTAATTCCTCTATTGTTGATACATCTGTGGGGTCAACCTCCCTCACAAGAGCCAGTTCATATGTTAAATAGTCTGCATAATGTATTAGATAGAATAGTTTCTCAAAATATTCATTGGTTGGTGCTGTTATAATATTAAATGATTCCCCGGTTATTTCCTGTGTGATTTCTATCCTTCTCTGTATTCTAAGATTGTCGGAATTAAAGACGTAATACCTGTATTCATCCCTTCTGTAAGCCTTTTTTAATGGCATTGTGTCATTATGATTGAGTTCAGGAAAATAATTATAAAATGCAAATGTCTTTGAGTTCTCATTAAACTGTGTTTTCCATCTGTATGCCACTGATTTAAATGGTCTTGACCCAAATATTATTGGTATATAGCTGTTTTCATATATTTTTAATGCCTCCCTGCGCATTTCGTCATGATTTTTATCCATGCTGTCCAAAATATCATATGTTTTTTTAATTATGTCATCATCCACTGGATCAAATGTATTGAAGAGTGGCATTAACATGTAACCTAGAGCAGATCTTGGCTGTAATCCTGATGGTATTATTATTGAATTTTTTACCCTGTCGGCAAGCTTTCCACCGGATGTAATGGCATAAACATGGGCATTTTTTTTCATTGCCTCATCCACATTATTAAGTGTTTCCTCGGTGTTTCCAGAGTAACTTATGCCAATAAATACAGTTCTTTCATTGACAAATTCTGGTATGCCGTAATCTCCAACAGTTATAACAGGTTTTTTTGAGAATTTTTCCTGAAATATATCGCCAACAATGCCAGACCCACCCATACCGGAGATTACAATATTGTCATATTCAGAAGTTATGTTAAATTTTTGATTAAATTTAATTTGCTCCTTTAAATTCTTTAATTCGTCTATAAAGTCCATGTAAGAGTTAATTGATTTTTATTTATTAATTTTTGTTTTAGTCCTCGATGTTCCTGTACAGCCTGTAAGCATATGAGTCCTTTAATTTTTTTATTGATGCACCGGTTATGATTACTGATGCAAGGCATAGCAGTGTTGTTATATCTATTATTAATAAAAGTCCATGGAAACCAACAATGTCACCAATAAATCCAAGTATTATTGATATAACCCCGCCAAATAACGCACCAAAGTTGTATGATATCCCGGAGATAATACCCCTTACAACAGGATTTACACGCTCCATCAGTAGCAGCGGCACAACAGGCATTGATCCCACACCCACTGTAAAGGCTATCAATGCAGGTACCGACAGTATATCCAGGGAGGATGAAAATGGAATGGCGAACCATGCTGATACCATTGATACTGCTGAACCTGCAATTATTAAGTATTTTTTTCTAGTCTTAAGCGATAGCCTGCCAAAAAGAACAAATGACATGGCCAGCACCAGGCTTGTCACAATCATCATGATTCCCACCATGGAATGGCTTACACCGAATGATGGTGCAATTGTTGGATAAAATGAAAACACCGAGAAATATGCTGCAAAAAATCCGGACATCATAATGGATGATTTTATAAATGGCTTCATGTAACCCTTTAGTGATGCCCTTTCCTTTACCACCCCCTGCCTTTTATCTGAGGGGATTTTAAACATTGTATACGGGGCGATTATTAATGGTATTATACCTGTCAGCAGGAAAAATCTCCAGTCAGCCGCCATTACTGGAAGGAATAAAACATAGGCAAGGCCTGTAAGTGCGTAGCCAATGCCGTATCCACTCTGCACTATTCCAACTATTGTTCCTTTAAGATTTTGAGGGGCAAATTCATAGCTCATGACCGTACCGGCAGTCCACTCACCGCCCATGAACACCCCCTGAATAAATCTTGCGGTAAACAGTATAAGCACTGTGGGGGAAAATGCCATTATTCCGGCAAAAATGGCATATCCGGCCGTACCTATAATCATTACTGGTTTGCTGCCCATTGTATCATTTAGACTGCCAAATATTATGCCGCCGAAGAATCTGCCTATTAATCCCAGTGCGAACAGCAGTGACACCATAAGCAGATCTATATGGAAATATCTCTCCAGCTCTGTATAAATATATGTTAACAGGGTTAGATCATATATATTTCCCATCCATGCACCTGTAGATGAAATTGTTGCATGAGCATAGGTTTTCATAAATTTATAATTACTTTATATGAATTAAAGTTTTGTAATAAAGTATATATATTTTGATGATAAAAACGTATAATTAGAAATTTTATATAAAAAAAATAATAATTTAGAGATAAATATCAGAAAAATATTAATAAATTATATATAGTGTGTAACACTGTGTTGCATGGTCATGTTAAAACATTAAAAATCAATTTTAACCTTCCATTGTGTTCTTTCCTGCAAAACAGAGGCCTTAACACCAGTGCTATTTATTGCCATTGAAAACTTTTCTGCCGAGGCCTGGGTATTAAAATCAAAATATATGGCATCAAGGCCAAATTCTGGCATTTTTCCCTGAAGTGAGACTATATCCTTAATTTTGGACATTTCTGAAATGAATTTGTCCTTATCAACATAAAATGTCCCCCTTTCTATTTTTGAAAGCCCCGTTTCTATTATTCCATCATATGTTATTTTGGATACTTTTTTATTAACATGCTTGCCTGAACTGTAGTAATACTGGAATAAAAAGAAGGCTGCAACAATGATCAGTGGTATGCCTATTACAAGGACATTTGAAAATATTGAGAATATTCCTACAATTAATAGCGCAACACCAATAACAATATAAACATCTGCCATTTTAATTATAATAGAATATGGTTATAAAAAAGTTGTTAATGTCCATAATAACAATCATATATTTTTTTATAGTATTATGGATTTAACAATAAATGGAAAAAATTAAGTTCACAGAGGTACCTGAAAAGATACCATCAGGATATGATTGCATAGATAACTTAATGCAGGGTGGTATAGAACCTGGTATAATAACCGAATTTTATGGAATGGGCGGGGCAGGCAAAACAAATCTATCCATGATATTTTCATACTCAATGGTAAAATCTGGCAGGCAGGTTATTTATATAGATACTGAAGGATTTTCTGTGGAAAGGTTTAAACAGATATGTGGTGATGATTTTAACTACAACGATATTAATATTTACAGGGTTAAATCGCTTGATGACCAGCATCTGGCTGTGATAAAGGCGGAGAAGCTAATAGCAGAAAAAAGGGATTCAAGGAAAAGTATAGGCTTAATGGTTGTTGATTCATTTACAAATTTTTTCAGGATGGAAACGGGTACCGATGCCAATGCAAGAATGGAGGGGTACGAAAGGCAGCTTAATATTCTGTCCGGTATTGCAATTAAATATGAAATTCCTGTGCTTATTACAAATCAGATATATGCAGATGTTGAAAATCATAAAATTGAGCCATTTGGCGGTTATTTTATAGACCATGCCATGAAGGCCATTTATTATATTGAGAAAATGGATAATGGAAACAGAAGAATAACGGTGATAAAGCACAGGTCAATCCAGGAAAATTTATTTAGTGAATTTAAAATAACAAAAAATGGCATATCGTGTCAGGTGTGATTCATGGGGGTAGATATATCCAGTATATTAATAAAGCATGCCACAACATTAAAGGAAAATGCAGGTAAGATGGTTACTGTTGATGCTTATAACATTATATACCAGTTCTTAAGCAGCATAAGGGGTGAGGATGGTGAACCTTTAAAGGATAGCGCGGGAAATATTACATCACATCTTTCAGGTATATTTTATAGAACATCCTCACTGCTGGAAAATAAGATAAAACCGGTTTACTGTTTTGATGGAAAACCATTTTATCTTAAAAATGAGACACTAAAGGAAAGAAGGCTGATAAGGGAAAAAAATATAGAGGAACTTAATGCTGCAATAAAAAATAACGACATGGAAAGGGCAAGGTCCCTTTCATCAAGAATAAATTATATTACAGATGATATAATTAATGAATCCAAAAAGCTTCTTGATTTTATGGGGATACCGTGGATACAGGCGCCTTCCGAGGGTGAGGCGCAGGCATCATACACGGCAAGGGCCGGCATTGTTGATTCTGTTATCTCTCAGGATTATGACTGCCTGCTATTTGGTGCCCCGCGTGTATTAAGGAATTTTACAGTGTATGGAAAGCGGAGGATTTCTGGCACTGGTAAATATATTAATGTATCACCGGAAATTATAAACCTTGAGGAGAATCTTGAAAACAATGGAATAACACAGGAACAGTTAATAGATATAGGGATTCTGGTCGGTACCGATTTTAATTCAGGTATACCGGGGATTGGTGCAAAAACTGCATTAAAGCTCATAAAGAAATTTGGAACTATAGAAAATGTTCTAAAGGAAAAAAACAAAAACATAGATCATCTGGATGAAATAAAGGATTTTTTTAAAAACCCACCGGTTGAGAAGAATATTAACCTTAACTTCAAAAGGCCGGATAGAAACAGGATAATTGATTTCCTGTGCGGCCAGCACAATTTCTCTGAATCAAGAATAATAAATGTGCTGGATATAATGGACAGAAATTTTACAGACACAAGCCAGTCCAGCCTTGATAAATTTACCTAATTTTTATCCTCCTGGCTGGTTACAAGTATTTCATGGCTTCTTGGAAACTCTATTTCTATAAGTGTTTTTAACATTTTTTTTAATTCCTTTTCATCGCCTATTTCATATGATTCATTTTTAAATCCGTCCTCTATTATTTTGTATAAATTATTATCTTTATATATTGTAACTGACCTGTCCTTTTTTTTGGTTTTTAGGGATATTAGCCGGCCATTATCCATTTTTAGTAAACTGCTGTAAACTGTTTTTTCAACAGCCTTTTTTGGAATCCACGGCATTTAATCACCTTCTATTTTTTCTCTCACAGGACCTATTATATTTATTATGGATTCTGCAGCCGCGTTCTTTAAATCTACTGGATGAATCTTTTGATTTTCATATAAATTAATAAGTTCGTGAAAATCCACCTCCACGGGGCCACCCTTGCTTTCTGGCCTGTTTATTGTTAATCTTTCCTGATAGTACGGGAAAACAACGTATTTTAAAATGTCAATTACAGGATTATTTTCTGTAACACCCACAGGGCAGTATGCATGTTTTATTTTTCTTTTTATATCTTCATCAGAATCTGTAATAAAAATGGCCGAATCAGGGTCGCTTTTGGACATTTTTTTGAAGTCATCCATTCTCCCTGATCCCTTAAGGCTTGATATGAGGGGCATATGCACTGAGATTACCTTTTTAACCCCCATTTTCTCCGCAACATCCCTCTGAAGCATGTGGGCATGCCTCTGATCCATGCCTCCTAGGGCAAAGTCAAGGTCCATGTAAATTATATCTGTAACCTGCATTAGTGGATATATGTATTTACTAAAATCCCTGTCGGCATCCTCCTCTGTTCTGCCCATTATGGGAAGCGCCCTCCTTATTCTCAAAAGTGATGAATTTTTTGAAACTTTTAAAAGCTCCTCCCAGTAATCCCTGCTTGAAACGAGGTCACCGGCCCAGATGAATTCAACACTGCTATCAAGGCCTGCAGCGATCATGGTTCTTTTTAAAAGTTCACCACTCTCCCTTATTTTTTCAATATCACCACCGAGCTTATCATTTACCCGGGCATGCCAGTCGGCCAGAAGAACCTTCATTTTAATCCCGGCCCTGACCATATCATTTATTTTATTCGTAAACAGTATGCCTGTGGCTATGTGGGGCAGCCCTGAGGGTTCAACGCCCCAGTATCCCTTGCAGGAATTTTTGAGTGCATCCAGAGCCTCATCCTCGGTAATAATTTCTGATGTATCTCTTTTTAAAAGTTCTATATTTTCCATTTTATGGTTTATATAATATTATTTTATTAACCTTTTTAGGCATGAAGCCTATAATATATAACATAAAATAAATATACCTTCTGACATTGTCATATTATATGATTATTGAATCCATAGAAATGGAAAACTTTAAGTCATACGGAAAAAAGGTAACTGTAAGGCTTAAAGATGGATTCACTGTTATTATAGGCCCTAATGGTTCCGGTAAAAGTAACCTGGGGGATGCAATGCTATTTGTTCTGGGTGCAAAATCAAATAAGGCAATAAGGGTGGATCGCGCTGCTGATTTCATACATAAGTCAGATCCACCATTAAAAAGATGCTCGGTCACACTGACCATTTCAGAGGGAGATAAAAAGTACACACTTTCCAGGGAAATAGTAAACAATGGAAATGAAATAAAATCAAATTATTATCTTAATGGGAAAAGGGCACGTTATTTGGATGTTTTAAAATTAATTGATTCCTTCCATATATACCTCGATTCTTACAGTTTTGTCCTTCAGGGTGATATTAATAATATAATAAAAATGTCCGGCGCCGAGAGAAGAAAATTAATAGAATCAATGGCAGGAATTGAGAGCTATAAAGAAAGAATTGAAAATGCCAAAAACGATATTAATGGCCTCAATGAAAACATAAACATACTGGATGCAAAGATCTCTGAAATTAAGCATAATCTTGACAGATTAAATATTGATAGGGAAAATGCCAGAAAATATTCAAATTTAAAAAAGGAAATAGATGATATGAATGCATATTTAAAGCTAAAGGATCTTAAGAATATAGAGGGAGAGATAAATTTATATAAAAATGATGTTAAAAGGCTTGATTCAGAATTAAATAAGCTTAATATAAGGTTAAAAGAGCTTAATGATAATAAGAATAAAACACAGGAAAATATAAGGGAAATAGAGAAAAAGCTTAATGACCTTGGTGGATCAGAGGTTTTAAAACTCAGAAAGGAAATAGAGGAGACAACAAGGGAAATAGCAACAATAAATGCAGGCATTAATACCCATAGAGAAAACATAGACAGCTATGAAATGCAGATAAAGGCCTCCAAAGATTCCATGGAATTTCAGAAAAATGAGCTGCAGAATAAACTCAGGGAGAAAAAGAATTATGAATCATATATAAAAACAGATGAGAATAACATAAATAAAATATCAGCAGAGCTTGAAAAATTTCGTCAGGAGAATTATGCAAATTCCAAAAAATTGAGGGATTTAAATGAAAAACTAAAATCTATTGATGATTCCATAAATTCAATAAATTCTGAAATTGAAGAAAAAAATGCGTTAATAAATGATATTGGTGAGAAAATTTCCGTTAAAAAAAGGGAAATTTCCATAAAGGAGGATAGTTACAGGGATTTACAGCTTAAGGTAAAGGATTTAAAATGGAAAATAGAGGCGTCACAGGATAACATAAATGAATACTCAAAGGAAATAAATCTTATTAACTCACGTTTCATTGATTTAAGGAATAAGGTCTCATCATTATCAAGGAATAAATCAGATAATGATCAAAAGATAAGAGAACTTGAAAAACAGTTAAGGGGGCTTAATTACAGCGGTGGAATGTCTCCTGCAGTTAAGGAGATACATAATATAATGGAGCATGGTACCATACCTGGGATTTATGGTGAATTAAAAAATCTAATAGAATACGATGAAAAATATGGAAATGCAGTCATAGTCTCTGGGGGTGCACGCCTGAGGGCAATAGTTGTTGATGATGACTATGCCGCAGAAAGATGCATTAATATTTTAAAGGAAAAAAAACTTGGAAGGCTTACATTTATACCATTAAATAAAATCATGGCCCCAAAGGATCATGAAAAAAGTGAAAAACTTGTAAGGGATGGCATATCAATTGGGTTTATAAGGGATTTTGTAAGATATGATGAAAAATTTAAAAGGGCAGTCATGTACTGCTTTGCCGATACATTACTATTTGATAATATTGAAAATGCAAGGAAGCATATGGGCGGTGTAAGGATTGTTACACTGGATGGGGAAATTTTTGAGGCCTCCGGATCAATAACCGGCGGATACCTGAAAAACGATGAGATTTTATATAACAGAATAACAAAGGAAATAGCCAGCCTTGAAAATGAAAACATAATAATAGATGGCGAATTGAAAAATGCAAACTCCGAGCTTGGAAATGTTTCATCACAGTTGACAGATTTAACAAGAAAAAGGGATGTTGAAACTGCAAATCTTGAATCAAATAAAAATCTTTTAGGTGAATCGGAAAAATCGCTGCAATCATATAATGATTCCATTGAAACCTTAAAAAGGGAAATAGCAGAACTTACAGATAACCTTAAAAATATTGAGGTTGATCTTAGGGAATTAAGGCTAAAGGCTTATAAAAATAACAGGGAAAAGGAAGAAATTTTTAAACAGCTAAAGGAGATAAATCCTGAAAACATGGAAATAGAAAAACAGATAGAATCTGAATTGAATAGGGCCAATGCAGAATATAAGTCGCACAGCGATACATTAATTACAATAAATAATGATATTAAACATTTTGAGCAGAGAATTACAGAGCTTGATGAAAAAATAGGGAATTACAAAAAATCCCTTGAAGAAAAAAGTAAAGAACTTCAGGATTTAAAAAATGATCTTGATAAAAAAAATAATGCACTGAATGAACTGAGGGGCAGAGAATATGAAATAGATTCAAAATCCAGGGATTTATACAATAAAAAGGTTGAACTTAATGATGCACTGGACAGAATATTAATTGATATAAGAAATACAGAGGATGGAATTAATAAAAAAAATATACTTATAACATCATTAAACGCAAAAATAGATGCACTGATTGAAAAATCTAATGAAATACATAATGAGATTATTGATGCTGATATACCTGATTTTAAGCTTACTGTAAGGGAAATTAGGGAAAAAATTGCCCATAATGAAAATGAAATAATATCACTTGGCCCCATAAATCAGAAGGCAATACAGGAATATGATGATGAGTATTCAAAGTATTCAGAAAATATAGAAAAATATGACACATTAAAAAGGGAACGCGAAAGCCTTATAGACATGCAGAATAAAATTATAGAGGAGGAGAAAAAAACATTTCTTGACCTTTTTGATGGCATTAATAAAAATTTTAAGGAGATTTATTACAGGCTTACTGGTGGTGAGGCCACGCTGGAGATAACCAGCAGGGATGACCCATTAAATTCTGAAATTTACATAAAGGCAATGCCCAAGGGGAAATACATGATAAAAATAGATGCACTGAGTGGCGGTGAGAAGAGTGTTGCTGTTCTTGCCCTTATACTGGCATTTCAGAATGAAAAACCATCACCGGTATATTATCTGGATGAGGTTGATATGTTCCTTGATGGTTATAATGCAGAACAGGTTGGAAAGCTTTTCAGGGAGAATTCTAAAAAGGCACAGGTTATAATGGTATCCCTGAAAAAGGCTGTGTCAAAATTTGCAACAAACATAATAGGTGTAACCACCGATGGGCATGGGAATACAAAAATTGTGGAAAAATATATGGAGGAGGACGATGGAGAAAAGCGAGATTCTCAGGGCGATAATAAGGCAAGGTGAAAATGAGGATATATCAGAATACGAGGAAATATTAAATGAGGCAAATGAAAATTTGGTATATCCAGATATTTTTTCTGAAACCGTATCAAAGGTATTTAAACTGGCCATGGATGGCAAAATAGACCCATGGAAAATCGATATACTGCAGTTTAAGGACCTTTTTTTTAGTGAGCCTGAGCCAAATTTTGAGGTGGCCGGACTTCTTATATCCAGTGCATGGCATATTCTTTATGAAAAAAGCATTGCAATGATAAGAGGGTATAACAGTAATAAAATATCCGATGAGTTAACTGATGATTATCCTGAAATAGAGGATTCCATGGACGATGACGAGGTTTCAGATTTTATTGATCTTAAGGAGCCTGTAATGCATGAGGACAAAAGAAATGTAACGCTAATTGAATTGCTGGATTCAATAAAAAGGGTTTATAAGAAATCCAGGGAAGAAAAAACAATAAAGGACACATCGGTGGATATAAATGAGGACATATTAATGAAATCAAATAAGGAGGATATAGAGGAGGGAATAAACCGCGTCCAGGAGGAAATTAAAAAATATATAAATCCATTTTTCCTTGAGGATTACTGGGGTAAAACTACAGAGGAAAGATCAGAATTTCTCCTTTACATGCTTTTTCTTGAAAAAAGGGGAAGGATTAGCATGGAACAGAATGAACCATTTGGAAACATCATAATAACCAAATTATTTTAAAATATTTTAAATAAATTTATACACCGTCCGATATTCCATCCTCACTTATCATTATAACCGCCTCACCCTCCGGCAGGTATGGTGAGTCTATTAATCTTGCTATTCTTTTTCCAGCCTTGGCCTTTCTAAGATAAATTCTGAATGTTGCAGTATGCCCCACAATGTTACCGCCTATTGGTGTCATTGGATCGCCAAAAAATACGGCGGGATTTGCCGATACCTGATTTGTCACGGCTATTACAGCATTATATATGGTTCCAAATTTAAGCAGATCATGCATGTGTTTATTTAAAAGCTGCTGCCTCTCTGCCAGAGAACCCCTGCCAACATATTCTGATCTAAAATGCGATGTTAATGAATCCACTATTAAGAGTTTTATTGGAAACTCCTTGGCAACATCAGCAGCCTTTTCTGCAAGAAGTATCTGGTGATGAGCATTATAAGCCCTGGCAACATGTATTCTTTTTAAAGTTTCATCAGGGTCCAGATTTTTGGCCTTTGCCATCTGTATAATCCTCTCAGGCCTGAATGTATTTTCAGTGTCTATAATAAGCACGTCTGATTCAAGGCCGCCCTGTTCCTTTGGAAGTGTGGCATTAACCGCCAGCTGCAGCATTATCTGAGTTTTACCAGACCCAAATTCGCCAAAAAATTCAGTGATAGATTGTGTTTCCAGGCCACCGCCCAGGAGTGTGTCAAGATTTTTGGATCCTGTTGATAATTTTATTACCTCCTGCCTCCTTTTTAGTATCTCCTCCCCTGTTTCAAAATTACCCACATCAGCGTATTTTCTTGCCGCATTAATGATTTTTATTGCGGCGCCTTCAGCTATTCCACTTATATCTGCAAGGTCCTTTGGGGATGCCACGGCTATGGTCATTATATCATCATATCCGCTTTCCCTTAATTTTTCAGCAGTTGCCTCGCCCACGCCTGGAAGATCCTCTATTGTAATCTCCTTTTTGCTTTCCTCAACCTTCTCCTCATTTTCAACATCCTTTTTAGCCATTAAAATATCCCTCCTTTTATCTTAAGCGATGAATCGGTTTTGCGAATTGATTCATCCTTACCTAACAAATTGAACATAGCCCTTATAGCATCCACATTTTCAGGTATAACATCACTTTCCTGATGTACAGCCTGTATGTAATGCAGTTTATTGTTATTAATTTTTATGCTGTCACGCCAGATTGCTATTTCATATAAATCAGACCTGTTCCTTGATAGCTCCCTTGCAAGATCCATTATCTGTGCTGTGGATTTAAGGCCGTCTGAGCTGTTAAGAAGCAAGAGCCTGCCATAATTTTTCCAGATATCAATTATGTCATCCTCTTTAAGATTATCCTCAAGATCGACATCAACAACATGTATATGCATCAGGGTTGTTGGAATCTTTACAGCCGTTGTCAGTATATTAATTCCCTTTATTACTGTCTGAAGATCAGGGGCATGATGTGAAGGATACTGCATTGATGGTTCCATGGCATTTATAGGCCCCTTTTTTGAATCATTTGGATCAGTGGCACGCCTCAGTATAACCGCATTAACATTTTTTATTTTATAACTTGAATGTATTGGGTACAGGGACCTTGCAAGTGCAGTGGTATTACATGATACAACCCTCACATAATTTTTATTTAATGCATCATCAAAACTAGAATAGGCATTAAAGCTTGTTTCAACAGCAGATGCCTTTTCTCCACCCTCAAGTATGGCCTTTATATTGTATTCCCGGTATTTTTTTATATTCCTCTCACCCATGCCTTCTGGGGTTCCATCAACGATTATGTCAGAATCAGAACACAAATCATCCAGTGTTCCCTTAACCCTTATGCCATTCTCCTCAAACTCCGGAATTTTGTCCTCAGAGGGTACATAAACATTAAAATATTTTGATGCCTCCTTTGCAACATAATCCGGGGAATTTTTAACTATGCCGGTAACAAACATATCATCCTGGGCTGAAACAGCATGGGCGACACGCCTTCCAATAGTACCATATCCATTGATTCCTACACCAATCATATTGCATAATTATGTTACATATGGTTATAAATTTATTTATTTAGGCTATGCAAAATATTATAAGAAAAAAAATAATTGGTTTGGGTGGAAAAATTAGAACTCAGGGATTATTTTAGAGATTATTATGTGAAAAATCCTATAAAACCTCCGGATCTTCTATTCCAGAGGGAAATAGGGTATATTCCATTTAATGGAAGCATGGTAAGGCACAGAATGTATAACAACAACATTGAAATAGAAAGATTTGTGAAAAAAATTGTGCCCAGGCATCTTTATTATTCATCGGCATATTACAGGCATCCGGAAATTACAAGAATGCAGGAAAAGGAATGGCTGGGTGCAGAACTGATTTTTGATCTTGATGCAGATCATATAGAGGGTGCAAATAAGATGACGTATGCACAGATACTGGATGAGGTAAAAAAGCATACATTAAGACTTATAAATGTTCTCATGGACGATTTTGGTTTTACCGAGGATAACATTCATTTATACTTTTCCGGTGGCAGGGGGTATCATGTACATATAGAGAGTGATGCCGTATACCAGCTGGATTCTGATGCCAGAAGGGAAATAGGTGATTATATAAGAATCGAGGGTATTAATATTGATGACCTTAAAAACCTTGACGATGATTTTTTTAACTACGGTATACTTAAAAAATTAAATAACTACATTTCAGAATTTTATGAAAACATTGATGAGAATATTATAAAATCAATACTTGGCAGAAATTACAATAACTATATAAATTATCTCCAAAAGTATTTTAACGGAAAAAAAATTATTGATTTTTTTACCGATAAATCCGGAAATAAATTTAAGATCATGGATTCATTTGATGCGAAAAACAAAATTACATATAACAGGGATATATTTAAATACATCATTGAAAACTTTAAAAAGGGTAACCTTGCTGAAATAGATGAGCCTGTTACAACAGATATACACAGGCTTATCAGATTTCCATTAAGCCTTCATGGAAAAACTGGATTAATGGTAAAACCCTTAAAAATAGATTATTTAAGAGATTTTAATCCCTTAAATGAGGCCATACCTGATGTATTTAAGGAGAAGGAAAAAATAATTAATATAAAAATAAATAAATTTGAAATTGCCATGAACAATGAGCATTTTATATTAGGCAATGGTGAGCATAAGGTACCATTGTATGTTGCAGTATTTACAAATGCCATAGGTGTATCTGATTTTGTCACATAATTTATTCTTTTTATAAATTTTAAATAAAAATAGGCATTAAAATTAAAAAATTATTTAAAAATAAAATTTATGGAGAGTTAAGGTACTCTCTCCATGTGGTTCCTTCCATCATTGGGTTTAATAGTCTTATGTATGGACCCCTTATTAATGTATCCAGTACCTTGTCGTGCAGTTCCCTTGCGGGATGTGCGAATAATACCCTGCCTATTCCGAACATTGCATCCTCTGGTGAGGACCATTCCATGTGCACCCTGTATTCAGGTGGTGTTGGTACTGCCTCCTCTGGCTTGAATGCACCTTCCTGATCCTTTGGAACCTCGCCGTTTGATTCAAGTGTTTCATGTATTCCCTTTGCCTTGAGCTGGAATGAACCTACTGCTGATACTCCAATCTCCTTAAGTATCATGTACCCAAGGAATCCGGGGGCATGCTCGAAATCCTTCATGACCTCCATTATATTGCTCTCAAATTCCTTCTGCATATCCTTCTTTACTGTATGCTCTGAGAGGGCAATTGTTCTTTTTCCATATGGCATTGATATTGGTGGTACTCCAGATGGGTCACCTGCTGCAAATTTCTTGCCAAACATTACTGTAAAGTCCGTCATTTCTGTATTTACAGGCATGTTTGCATCAACAATTTCATATAATGGTTCCCATGGTCCGTATACAACCTGTGATAAACATGCAGAGCATAATCTGAATATTGATGTGAAGTTGTCCCTGTGCATATCCTCATGGTCCTTTATGTTTTTCCACATTGTGTACTGGTAAACGTTCATTGTGCTCATTTTGGTCATGTCCATTGATCCGCCACCATACCTTGTTCCGAGCGGTATTATACCAAACTGCATATGGTTCTGGAATCCAACAAACCCGGGATGCCTGGCTGTAACCTGGCAAACCTTTGGACCAACCTGCTGGAACATTTTCATTGTCGTCTCATCATTTAACATTTCTACCTCGTTTATTGCTACATATGGTTTTGGCACTTTTTGTCACCATGTGTATAATTTAATATTCATATTTAAACATTTTTAATCATGTTTATGAATATTTTTAATATTAATCAAACTTTTAATGAAAATATCATTAGATATCTAAAAATGAAATAATTATATAAAATTATACCATAATATATTTATAAATCATATATTTTATATATATCTACTTATTTTTAATTATTAAAGAAAATAATGCAACGAGAGATAAAATATTATAATTTTAATTTATATTTTAAAGAAAAATCCTATTTAGGAATTTTTATCATTTATATTGACGAATTATATAAATAAATTTCTGATTTTATGAATAAAATATCATGAATTTGAATAATATACATGATAATTTATTAAAAAAAGTTTTTTATAATAAAATAACATTATTTTAATATGGCAGAGGATGTTATTAAAAAAAATAAGGAATATTATTTAAAGTCATTATCTCTTGAAGACCAGTTTTCAAGACTTGATGCATGGTACAAGGTTGATTTTCTAATAGACAATGGGATACTTACAAAGGACTATGTGATAGAGAATAAAAATCAGTTTCTGGGCCTTTTAACAACTGATGATGAAATGGTTAAGGTTCATGCCTGGGTTCTTGCAAGGCGATTTGCTGATGCAGGGTACATAACAAAGGAGGATATTGTTTCCAGAAAGGAGTATTTGCTTCCATATATAAAATCTGGGGATTTAACCGCATGGTGGAATGCCATAGACCTGATTCTTGGAAATTACCTTGACAAAACATACCTTATACCCTATAAGAACGTGTTTATAGAGAGCCTTAAAAGCCAGAATGCAGGTGTTGTAAGTGACACATGGCATATGCTACCGCTGTTAAAGTCCGGGGGTGTAATTGTTGATGGCGATTATGAGGAATATAAAAAATTTCTTTTTAATGTATTAAAATCACCAAATCAGTATATAAGGCTCAATGGATGGGAAACAATAATTGACCTTGCAGAAAAGGGCATAATAAATAAGAATGATCTTGACCCATACAGGAGCATGGCAAAGGAGCTGGTTGAGGGTGAGGATTTAATTAAATTAACATCGTTGTTTGATACAACAGAACATGATTTTAAGGAAAGGCTTAAAAATATAGATTTATTATAAATTTAAAAATTTATTTATATGTGAAACCATGATTTTTTGGTGGGTTCACCCTTTAGTTCCTCTATGAGTTCCTTTTCCTTTGCTGTTAGATGCTTTGGAACATCAAGCTTAATGATAACCAAAAGATCCCCGGAACCATGTGAGTTTATTCTGGGCATTCCTGCACCCTTTATTCTTAGAACATCATCAGGCTGTGTACCTGCCGGAATATTTAATTTAAATTTTTCTTTAAACAATGAAACCTCAACCTCGCCGCCCAGGGCAGCTGTTGGAAAGTCTATGTGATGCTTTACATATAAATTATCCCCTGAACTGCGTATCTCTGAATTATTCTGGACATATATTACGGCATAGAGGTCCCCTGTAACACCACCATATGAGTTGCCCTTTTTTGCAACCCTGAGCTTTATATTTGTATCTGCACCTTTGGGTATATTTATAGATATATTCTCCATTTTTGGTACCGTGCCTGTACCCTTACATACCGGGCATGGTTTAACAGGTATTTTACCCCTGCCGTTGCATGTTCTGCATGTTGTTACTGTAACCATCTGGAAGAATCCCTGGCCGCGTGTTATTCTCTCCTGGCCTGTGCCGTGGCATGTTGGGCATGTCATAAGCTTGCCATCAACGGCGCCTGTACCATTGCAGGCATCGCACATTGCATCCCTCTTGTACTTGACAGATTTTGATGTGCCATAATATGCGTCCTCCAGTGTTATATTAACCCTGATGTATATATCAAGATCTGGCTGGTTTGTATATCCGCCGCCGAAGAAATCGCCGCCGGATGAGCCGCCAAAACCGCCAAAAATTTTGCTGAATATATCATTAATATCATCAAAGTGCGTAAAGTCCTGCCAGTTAAAGTTGGATGCGCCGCCATTGAATTCGGCAGATCCGGTGGCATCATACTGCTGTCTTTTTTGTGGATCTGACAGCACCTCATACGCCTCGGCAATCTGCTTAAACTTTTCCTCGGCCTCCTGGTTTCCCTGATTTAAATCAGGATGGTATTTTTTTGCAAGTTCCCTGAATTTTGCCCTTATTTCATCCTGCGTTGCATTTTTGTCGACACCCAGGATTTTATAGTAGTCCTCTGCCATGTTCCATCATTTGTTTTCCTTATAATCTGCGTTTACGGTATCGCTGTTTTCACCGGATGTCTTATCATTTGAACTATCCGACTGATTCTCACCGGAAGTGCCGGCATTACCTGTATTATTCTGGTTATTGGCCGAGGCACTGGCATACATCTTTGCCCCAACCTCCTGAATTTCCTTGGTAAGTTTTTCTGTAATCTCCTTGACCTTTGGTATGTCCTTCTGTGAAATTGCATCCCTTAAGTCCTTTACTATGGCCTTTATATTATCTTTTGTTGCGCTGTCTATTTTATCACCGGCATCATTGATTGTTTTTTCAGCGGTATATGCAAGGCTCTCCGCATTGTTTAATGTTTCTATATTTTCCTTCTCCTGCTTATCCTTCTCGGCGAATTCCTCAGCCTCCTTTTTCATTCTTTCTATTTCCTCCTTGGAAAGCTTGTTTGATGCGGATATTGTGATTCTCTGTTCCTTTCCTGTGCCCTTATCCCTTGCTGAAACATTTAATATGCCATTGGCATCTATATCAAATGTAACCTCTATTTGTGGAACCCCCCTTGGTGCTGGAGGAATACCTTCAAGATTAAACATTCCAAGGGATACATCATCCTTGGCAAGTGGCCTCTCCCCCTGAACAACGTGTATTGTTACAGCAGTCTGCATATCCGCTGCTGTTGTAAATACCTGGGATTTTTTAACAGGTATTGTTGTATTTGCAGGTATTAACGGTGTCATTACACCACCAAGTGTTTCTATTCCAAGTGTTAATGGTGTGACATCCAGAAGCACTATGTCCTTAATATCCCCGGTAAGTACAGCACCCTGAATTGCGGCACCAATTGCCACAGCCTGCATTGGATCAACACCACCCTCAGGCTTTTTGCCAAAATATTTCTCTATAAATGAGTGAACATATGGCATCCTTGTTGGTCCACCTATAAGTATGATTTTATTTATATCCTCCTTCTTGAGCTTTGCACCCTCTATGGCCTTATTTAATGATTCGGCTGATTTCTCAACTATTGGTGCCACAAGCTCCTCAAGCTTTGCCCTTGTAAGCTTGTATTCAAGATGCTTTGGACCCTCCTGCGTGGCAGTTATATAAGGAAGGTTTATATCAGTTTCAAGAACTGTTGATAACTCTATTTTTGCCTTTTCCGCGGCATCCCTCAATCTTATGTATGCAGATTTATCCTTTCTTAGATCTATGCCCTCCTTCTGTTTAAAATCATCTGCAAGGAAGTTTACAATAGCCTCATCCATATCACTGCCGCCAAGGTGGGTATCACCAGACGTTGAAAGCACCTGGAATACTCCCTGACCAAAGTCCATAACTGTTACATCAAGTGTACCCCCACCAAAATCATATATTAATATTTTAAGCGATTCATTAAGTTTATCAATACCGTAAGCCATGCATGCTGCTGTTGGCTCATTAATAATTCTCCTTACATTTAGACCGGCAATTGCACCTGCATCCTTTGTTGCCTGCCTCTGATTATCATCAAAATATGCAGGAACGGTAATAACAGCATCTGTCACTGGCTCTCCAAGAAATGTCTCTGCATCCTTCTTAATTTTTTGCAGAATAAATGCGGATATTTGCTGGGGTGTATACTCCTTTCCGAATATTTTATATTTGTAATCTGTACCCATCTTTCTTTTGGCTGCGTAAACTGTACCCTCTGGATTCAGTAAAGCCTGCCTTCTTGCAGGTTCACCAACAAGCAGCTGGCCATCCTTGGTAAATGCAACATAGCTTGGGAAGGATTTTCCACCCAATGAGACTCCCTCGGCTGCCGGAATGACCTCTGGCTTGCCTGAAATAACTACTGCTGCTGCTGAATTGCTTGTTCCTAAATCAATACCTATAATCTTGCTCATTTTAACTCACCTTTTTGAAACTATTACCTTTGCGGTTCTTAAAACCTCTCCGTTTAACATATATCCCTTCTGAACTACCTCAAGCACCTTTCCATCCTCACCCTGATCTGATACACCTATGGCCTCCTCAAGGTTAGGATCAAATTTTTCCCCCTTACCTGCTATTTCCTTTAGTCCGTATGAGCTTAATATTTTTATTATTTGCGATCTCACTGGTTCAAGTTTTGGATCGTGTATCATTCCAGCATCAAGTGTATCTAGCACCGGTAGAAGGTTTTTAATTATCTCACTGCCGGCATTTTTTCTGATGTTTTCAATCTCACGTTCCTTGTATTTTGCGTAGTTCTCCATCTCTGATCTCTGCCGTATGTAAAGATTCTTGTAGTCATTAAGATCTTCCAGGGTCTGTTTATACATTTCCATATATTTTTCAAGTTCATTGTTTTTCTTTGACATATTTAATCTCTTTCTGGCTTCTTCAATATCGTATTCTAAGGGGTCTATATATTCTTTGTTTTGGTTCATCATAAGTCTATATGTTCTTCTATATAAATATTTTTTATATAAACATTTACTTTTTATCCAGCGGGTCCTTAAGGAAGTGTTCATATCCCCTTTCATTTACATTAACCCAGCTATCATAATACACCATATTTGGACCATCATATGTTTCTCCTATTATGTATGCATCTATTTTGTATTTATTTATCCTATTTTTAAATGAATCGTAATTATTCTTTTCAACTGTAAAAAATAATTCATAATCACCACCGAAGGACATTACAATATCTGATTCTGAAACACCAGAAATTTGCGCTGCCCTGGAAACATCAGGGTCCTTCTTAATTTTGTTATAATCTATTTTAAATCCTATATTATAATCGTGCTTCATCTGATATATGGATGAGTATATCCCATCCGATAAATCCATCATAAACCGGGCACCGGCCATGCTTAAAATCTGTGCCTCCATTATCCTTGGATGAATTTCAAGCATTTTTTTTATTCCATATTCAGTTTTATATGAATTTTTATAAAATAGATAGCCTGCACCTGATCTCCCAAGAGAATTTGTTACAAGCACATAATGGTTTACTGCTATGTCTGATCTCCTGCGAATAAGTGAGGGTTTTTGCCTTCCAATTATTGTTCCTGAGGCCGTAAAATCATCACCCTCCTTTGTATCCCCGCCTATAATGCCTATGTTAAATTCTGATAATTTACTGTATATTCCGGAATAAAATCTTTTTAAATATTCCATGTCATAATCTGGGGATATTGAAAGTGATACCAGAAACCCCACAGGTATTCCCGCATCTGCAGCTATATCGCTCAGGTTTATGGCTGCAAAAAAGCTTCCAGCCATTTCAGGGCTTGCCCCCTCCGGTATATGAGTTTTTCTGGTTATTACATCTGTGGATAACAGCAAATCAAATGATCCCATGTTAAGCACTGCACAATCATCGGGTTCCCTATCCCTCGATATTAAATCTATTATTCGCCTTTCACCTATATCACTTAGTTTCAACAGAAAGTTATTGCCTTGAGAGATTTAACGTTTTTTATTACTTTATAAAAAACATCAGGGATTATATTTTCCCTCAAAAAATTATATATATGTGTGATAAATATTGTCATGGGTGATGGAATTAATATCAGACTTTGAAAATCTCAGAAGGGAAATGCTTGAAAACTCACGGGAAATAATAAGGCTGCTAAAACAGAGAATTAAACTGGCTCAGAAAATTGGGGAGATAAAAAAAATGAACGGCGGGGAGATACATGATTATAACCGTGAAAGGGAGATAATAAAGCTTATCTCCGGGGATAGATTTACACAGTCTGTATTAAATATACTTTTTGAATTTTCCATACATTATGAGTCTAATTCCCAGTTAAATTTACCAGGGTATGTATACAAAAATATTAATGGAAATAATTACATGGAATTTAATGGAGAGACCAAAAATCTGCTTGGAATGCTAAAATTTATTTTAAATCCAGGGTCCGTGGTATTTTCTGAAAATAAAGAATATAAAAATTTGATATCCGGCCCTGGTATACATATTATAAACCATAAAATTGAGGACCCTGACGTGTATGTAGATGTAAATGGTAATTATGGCGGTGACATAATAATCAATGGCAGGCAAATGCTAATTTCAAAGAATTTTCTGGAGAATAGAGAAAATATATACAGGGTAATAATAAGATAGTATGTTTACGGTAGTTGGAAGTAAGGGTAATCTGGGTTCGCTTTTAATGAAAATATTTCCAGATTCATACGGCGTCGATGTTGATAATGAGGAAAAGCTTTTTAATTATTTAAAGAAATCAGATTATGCATTTTTGGCAATACCACCTGACCAGGAGGAAAATATAATAAACAAATACAAATTTTTTACCGGATTTATAGAATTATCATCAGTGAAGCTAAGATTTTTAAAATTTAAAAACAGCATAATAAGCATACATCCACTTTTTGGTCCAAGAAGTTACGGTAAGATTAAGGATATAGTATTTATAAACGATATATCACCACCTGATTCCATGGGGAAAATTCAAAATATTTTTCCAGATTACAATATAATCAGCCTGAGTGCAGACCAGCATGATAGATTAATGTCTGAAATACTGGTAAAACCATATATTATTTCCATGATTTCCAGACCTCAGAATGGAAGTATAAAAACCAGTTCCTATGAAAAATATCTTGACCTGTGCAGCATTAGTTCACAGGAAAGCAAGGAAATACTTTATGATACAATATTAATGAATAAATATACTCAGAATGTAATAGACGAAATTCAGGGGGGCCTTGATTACATCAAAAATTTAATAAAAAATGGATGATCTCGATATTCTTTTTACAAGGGTATTATAGTCGGTTTGCAGTAAAAGTTTATCCTCAAGATCAAGTTCATAATTATACAATGAAAGATCCAGTGATGAGTAGTATTCCTTAAGTTCCGAGAAATTCTGTTCAAGAGATGATTTAACTATTAAATCAAGAAGTTTTTTATCAAACTTATCATCGTGAACGCCACGCTCCTTGCCACCACCTGTGGGATAAGAAAGAACAGGATATTTATGCCCTGACATCTCTATTAAAATCCTTGCAAGTGATATCATTCTTGGAGGCCTGTACAAACCCTTCTTCCATAATTTTTCAACAAGTGTATTTTTTTGTATATTCATTGGGTTTATTGATATATCGTTTGAATACTGTGCAGATATTTTTACAGAATTTTCAACATCAGCTATTGCTGATAGCTCCGATATAAACGGTGGCTTAAAAAGCAGGTAGGTTCTCAGCTCAAAACCCTCCTCCTTAATGAGCCTTGCTGCATCCAGATATTTTTTCAGCGTGCTGCCCTTGTTAATTGAATATTTCATAATATAATCATTGGCACTCTCAAGACCTATTGCAATTCTTACAGGAATATTATGGCGCTTAATATCTTCAAGTATGTCCTTCCTTATGTATTCTGTTCTTGATTCAACCAGTATTTTGTCAACCTTTCCCTTCATTTTTTCAAAGAAGTAGTTCCTTACAGATGGAGATACCTCCCGGGGGTCAAGAAAGCTTCCAGAGGTAAAGATCTTAACGACCCTGGCATCCCCAAGTGAATTATAAAGTTCATCAACCTGCTTAAAAAGATTCTCATCAATAATATTATCTGATGTATCATTAAAGTACCCGCACATTGAGCATGCACTAAACCTATACCATGCACAGCCAGTTGTTCTAAATATGCAGACAACTGTTTTTTCAGGAAATCCCCGTAACCTGTCAAGCTCCTTCCATACTGAAACAGGTCTGTTTGCATCTGCATCTTTTTTATCCCCGGGGATTAAACCTCTAATATAAAGTGATAGTTCCCTGCTTTCCATATTAAATTAACATGTTAATGATCTATATTATAATTATCCTTTTAAAAAACATTTATTTTCTTTTATAATCTGCATAGGAATTTAAAAAATTATCAATATCATCTTATTTAACTTTTAATTTATATAACATATATATTATTATTTTTACCATATAATCCTAATTTTCATTAAAAGTAAAAAATTATATATCATCTTAAAATAAACCTTCACTGGGCTCGTAGTCTAGTGGTATGATGTCTCCCTGACACGGAGGAGGTCACCGGTTCGAATCCGGTCGGGCCCATTTACAGTTATCATTGAGTCTTATTTTTAATGAATAGGCAGGCAGTAAATTATTATTTTAATCGAATAATTATCCCTTTTCATTTTTAATTTCCACACCGGGATATAAGGATAGGGCAACATAATCTACCCTATTTCAACTACGTATGCAAGGTCAAAAATAAAGAGATAATTGGCCCCATCTTTTGCTAAAAGCCATAATATTCATGACTAACAAGACCATGGAAACAATTGTGACCAATATTATATGATAAATATATTCACCAAAACTCAATTTTTTGCCCTCAACAATGTCATTGAATTATTATATTCTTAAACCTATCCTTTGTTGGCTTTGCCTTTCTTGACTTTGTATATCCAGCCAACAATGAGAAAAATTAGAGACAATAAAAATAGTGACTTTCCAATATTGAAGATGTTTGATGTGCTATCTGTGTACACACCAGAGTAATATAAATATAACCCAATCGATACTATAAGAAGAGAAAGTATACCTATATACATCGCGACGGTCATGATCCTGTTTACAGTGTATAGCAGCATGATCTTCCCCTATCTGTCCATATGTCTATCCAATAAAACCATTCTTGATTTCTGCCCCTTTGATTCATCAAGTTCTGGCATTAAACACTTACAGGAATCCCTTTTGCAGTCAATGGTTATAACATGACCTGCAGGCCAGTGTGGGACATGATATAGATTAGCCCGGGTTATGTGATGCTTCCATTGACCTTCAAAGAAAACAATTTCATGACCGCAATTTTTACAGATGCCAAAATTTAAAGTCACCATATATTCTAAATAAGAATATATACCATAAATATAAGAATATTACTCTCTGATTATTGGAATTATTGTATTGGATTAAAACTTTAATAAAATCTGTTAGAGCCCATAATCTTTTGAATTTATTGTATTTAGATTTTCTACCAGTGACCGGTAATTAAATAAATGTTTATACAGACCCTATTTCATTTAAGGTTCCCATTATGAGTTTTAATGTATGGACTGCCATGGCTATTGATGTTATTACGGCCATAATTAAAATTGCCCAGAATAATATTAGTCCAAAATAAAGGCTTAATATTATTTTTAACCTAAAAAGATTTATTATAAAAATAATAATTAAAATAACGGGATATGTTATTGAAAAATAGAGTAACCAAACATAGTTTTCATTAATCATATCATACTTTTTTTTAAGTTCCCCAAATCTATTCAATGGCTGATATATATCAATTATATCACTCTCTGCCTCAGGAATTATATCATTAAATATTTCCATAACACTTGAATCGTTGTATATGGTTAATTTATCTAAAATTATTTCAAGATTTTTTATTAGATTATTTTTGTAGATAAATTTAAGAAGCTTTTTTAAAAAAAGTAAATCAGTAAGATTTTTTTCTCTGTCCATTAAGTTAAGCAACGTTGCCATTCTGGTTTTTATGTATAATAAAAATACAAAGAGAAGTATGAAATATATTATCAGGGTTAGGAATTCATAAAGCATTATTTTAATATTGTAAAGCCCCTTATTAAATGCATATGTATGAATGTTCTAAACCTTAAATATCCAAGATATAATTATACAGGATGTTTTTAATCGGTACCGGTAAAAATAAATCTTCCAATGATATCCAAAAAGGCGCCTGAATTTAAATCTCTCCAAGTTTTTTTAAATTGGATAAATATTCCCTACCAAACTGTGTGATTTTATATTTTATACCCATCTTTTCTTCAAGAACCTCAATGGTATTAATTTTTATTAAATCGTTAAGTAAATCTGAACAGTACTTGTAATTTAAATTGCATTTATAAACTATTTTTGTTATTGGCATTTTTTCCCTAGAATTCAATATTTCAAGTATTTCCTTTTCTATCTGAATCTTTGATCTTTTTGATTCCCTATCAAAAAAATTTATTTTTGTTTTATTATCGTTTGTCCGTATAATAATATTATACAAACTTGATCTGAAGCTGAGCTGTTTAACTAGTTTAATATCATGTTCATGGGCAATTTTTTTAATGTTGCTATCTACCATTCCAGCGTATATACCAATTTTTGCATATAATGGAATATCTTCCGGAATTTTAATATTTTTTAAAATATTTATCTTTTCAATTATGGTTCCAGAAAGAAACAAAACCAAAACTTTCCACCTTTCTGTTAGTATGATTTTGGCGTTTTCCAACAAAAAATTTGAATTATCAAGACATAAATGTTCAAAATCAAAAACCTGAAGTTCATTATTTTTGTTCATAAATATTAAACATTATCGTATTAATAAAGTTTGTGTTATGATGATTATGATAGATCATTTGTATAATAAAAGCATTTAAATGATTAAATCAGATTGATTTAAGATCATTAAGATATTTAATACCAGTTGCAGTAATTTTATATTTTATACCTCCCTTATAATCTATAAGTTGAATTACCCCCCTGCCGGCAAGATCCTCAAGAAGCTTTATTGCATATTGATAATTTAAATTGCATTTATAGATTATTTTTGTTATGTTCATTCCATCACTTAATTTTATGGCCTCCAGCATCTCACGTATTATAAAGATTTTTTTCCCTTCTTTGGATTTTATCAATGCCATGGCCATCGTTGGGACCTGAGCTTTTTTTAATATCTGTGGCCTCTATTGTTTTATAAAAACTTCCATGGTTAATTACTATTTTTCTGCACAGGGTAATATTGTACTTACTGCACATTATCCTTATTTCCGGTGTTATATTACCAGAATATATGCAGATTCTCCTATTAAATGAGCTTCCAGGCACATAATCAATGAACTCCTGAAGTTTTTTCAATTTTTTATTAGATTCCCCGGATAATAAAAGAACCGGTATCCGCTCCTCTCCAGATTTTGACTTTATAATAATATCCGGGATGTAATCTTTACTTAATTTTCCAGGATATTCATTAAATGATTCTTCCCATTCAGAACTGTCGAAAAAAACTGTAAGATTATCACTCATTGTTCACACCTCATTTTTTTATAATTTTCCATTCCTACCACCTCATATTAGTATTCTTCCATGAACCCCGCTTTCCGGGGTATATTAAAATTCCGGCTATTCCAACAAATACAACGGCAAGGACAAGTTTTGAATAAATTAATGCATAACCTAGATATGGAATTGCAAACAAAACGCGTCCCTTAACGTCATATGGTGGAACCGGTTTGGGGTCAGGGGCTGGATTGGCAACACCCTTGGTTCTAAAATACTCATGCCCTCCGATGTGACATATTTTTATAACCTGATGTGCGAAAAGCGTTCCATTTTCCCAGGGGGCATTGAAAACTATTATGTCGCCCACCTTAATTGATTTTGTGTTAATAGGACCAACAACAAGCACAGACCCTGGTTTAATAACAGGATACATGCTTCCTGTGGGGTCTCCTATAACAAAGTAACTGTGTTCAGTTATTCCAGGTGATATTGCAATTGAGAGAATGGTAATAACCACCAGAAATATTATAATATATTTGGAATTTTTGAGCAATTTTTTAAAATTAATTTTATTACTCCTGAAAATATTTAAAAATTCAAAGGAGTTTTTAATCATAAGATCTGTTAAAAATATTATAAGTGAAAGAGTAATCATCTGCCAGATAAGGTAATAATATTTTGAGATTTCTATAATGATAGGGAACGATGCAAAAATTGCGAAAATAAGAATAAAAAGTAATGTTGCAAGGAAATTATAACCGCTTTTATTATAAATAAATATAATTGTAATGCCCAGAAAAAATATAAAAATTATATTGAAAACGGCAAATGAGAAGATTGTTTTTGTATTAATCAGGGCACTGTATGGATAATAATAAAGTAAAACAGATGAACCAAAGAGTAAACCTCTAAGCAGGAAACTCTTGATTTTGGTTTCCTTAATTGCCATGAGAATCAGTATAAAAATAAATGCAGTTATGATGGAATAAACAACGCTTGTTAAAAATGGGATTATATAAAAATGAAATACAATTTTTTTAAATACAAGGCTAGGTTCTATTAAAAAAAATTCCATGAACAATGCAAGTATGCCCAGTTTTATTACATCTTTATTAAATTTTATTTTTATTTTGGGTATCAATGGTATAAATATAATAGCCGGTAGTATTACAGCTAGCCATGCGTTTTTGGTATAATGTAAAATCATTTGATATGAAAAAATGTATCCAATAATAATAAGAAAAAATGTTTTTTTCATATATTATCACCGTATACATAATTCTTAAAATCGTGAAATACAAAAAATAGGTTTTTTTCTTTTATGTAAAATAACGGTTCATGATATGCGTCAGAAAGTTTAACAAGATCCGAGAATGAATCAACCTTAATAGATGTTCCCCTGGGCATGTATTTAATTTCAATAATTCTGTCTGAGTATTCATCGATGTTTTTATCCATCTCACTCCTCTTTTTTGGGAAGCCCAAAAAGGACAGTGATATTATAACTATTGATGCAATGGATGCTGCCATTATAATGTATCCATAAAGTTGCGGTTCTGGAATTACCGGTTTGCCACCATAGGAATCCTTAACGTCAGTATCAGAGGTCATGCTAGCCGGTTTTCCATAAGATATTGTATATTCTTTATTTGCACCGTTTATTATTATCCCTGTTGATGATGATGTTCCGGTATTTGCGTCAATTATTGTTAAGTTTATATCAATTGCAGGCATGCTGGACGTATAACCCAGTTCATTATCTATGCTTGCAGCCTTATTGTAAATGCCGGATATATTTAATGGAATAACCATATCATTAATTTCATGGCTCCCGGAAAAGGTAAAACTGCTTGAATTTTGCATAAATATTCTTGTCCACGAGGGTTCAGATGAGACAGCATATACAGTATATTGAATTAAAACCGATTGTGCCTCGGATGCAAGGAAATTTCCGGTTACATATACTGTCATGTTTTTTGATATATTCTTATAAATTACTGATGGGTTATACAGTGTACTAACACTATAAAGGCTGTTATTTTTTAAAGAATCATTAACATTAATCTTAGCATTTGATGCAAAATCTGTAACGTTAATATTTTTTGTGTGCTCCCTTGGCTCCATAATTATTATTGATGAGAAAATAATGAGTAATGCAAAAATTACAATTAATGTAATGTATAGTTTTTTGTTCATAAATGTTAAGGGCCGGGAATGTTTTAACTTTTATTTATTAAATATACTTAGTAATGATAAATAATAATTGTTAGTATAATAGCTATGTATAATATTTTTTGCCAACTTATTTTAAGGATTTATTGTGATAACAGTTATTAAAATATTAGCCTTATTATTATTTTCTTATTTTTTATTAGCCATCAAAAAATTAATTTCTGGTGACTAAATGAATAAAAAGTTAGCCGTATTATTGGTAGTGCCGATTCTCATAGCACTGGGGGGAACCTTTGCGTTCTCCGCATTCTCTGGGAATTCGACTGTTACCATTAATAACACAGCAGGTCATCTGACCTGGGAAAATGATATGAGCCTTATTGGCACAAATGCCAATAACACGCCAATAACAGTTGAGGGACCAAACGGACATATATACGAGATAGGGGCAGCAGAACCATACCATCACACCAGTGGAATATATAACCTTTCTCTTGGAAACCAGTTCTATACGACAGCCACTAGTGGAAAGGAATTCGTTGTGAATGTGACAAATCTTGCACCCGGTGAGTATGTTGAACTTCAGGCTGTAATAACAAACAATGGAACAGTAGGATTTATGGTATCATCACCAGCACCAACCTTTACAACATCATCAAACCCTGAATACAACACACCTGCAAAACCAATAAATGCAATGGGAGTTACTCAACAGGCATTTATGGGCGACCTTGAGACAAGCACTGGATACATATACAGTGTAAATCAGATATCCGGATTTAACACATCTCTTAGCCCAGAGGGCACAGCATTAATGCAAATATGGATAGGCCTGGGCAACAGTGGAGGACATGATGTAAACCATTACCAGGGATCTGACTTTTCGCTTACAATAACTCTGGATATTGTATCAGACCCGTAAAAATATTTTTTTAATTTTTTATTTTAACCTTTTAATTTTTTTAATTTAATTGTATAATTTTAATTATATTTGCATTATAAATTTTATAAGTACTTAATTTAAGGTTACCTTAAGAAAAATAAATATAATGTTAAAAATTTTGGTATAAGACCATGACCAATAGTCATATTAACAACATTATTTTTAATGAAATATTAATTAATTCAAAAAAGAAAAATATTAATTCTTTTATGACTTAAGCAAGTATGCAGAATTCATTTTATGAGGAAAAAGTTAGCCAGATTCAGAAATCATTTAAAATAGATGAAAAATATGAAAGATGGAAAAATTCAACACTTGCTGACTGGAATAAAAAAACAGGATACAGGGAAAAAAATTACACAAATTCATCTGATTTTAAAATAAAGGAGCTTTACACAAGGGGAGACCTCCCAGAGAATCTTGATGAGGTACTGGGAATGCCTGGAGAATATCCTTACACAAGGGGCGTTTATCCAAACATGTACCGTGGCAAATTATGGACAATGAGGATGTTTTCTGGGTTTGGAACACCTGAGGACACCAATAAAAGGTTAAAGTATCTTATAAGCAATGGTGAAACTGGATTGAGCATAGCCTTTGATATGCCAACACTTTATGGCTACGATTGTGATAACCCACGTGCAGAGGGTGAGGTCGGGAAATGCGGTGTTAATGTTTCTTCTTTGGCTGATATGGAGAGGATATTCGACGGCATAGACCTTTCAAAAATTAGTACATCGATGACAATAAACGCACCTGCCGCAATATTAACCGCAATGTATTTTGTTCTTGCCCAGAAAAAGGGTGTGAATTTAGACAGAATATCTGGAACTGTTCAGGCCGATATACTTAAAGAATACATTGCCCAGAAGGAGTGGATGTATCCCCCTGAGGCCCATATCAGACTTATAAGGGACATGCTTGTCTACTCCACAGAAAATGTTCCGAAATGGAATTACATAAGTGTTTCAGGATACCATATAAGGGAGGCTGGATCAAGTGCAGTTCAGGAGCTTGCATTCACGCTGGCAGATGGATTTTATTATATTGACACAGGCATAGATGCGGGGCTTGATGTTGATAAGTTTGCACCAAGGATGTCGTTCTTTTTTAATTCCTCTATTAACTTCTTTGAGGAAATTGCAAAATTCAGGGCGGCCAGAAGAATATGGGCAACTGTATTAAAGGAAAAGTATGGGGCAAAAAATCCAAGAAGCATGCAGTTAAAATTCCATACACAAACTTCAGGATATACACTTACATGGCAGCAGCCATTAAATAATATTGTAAGGACGACAATAGAGGCTATGGCTGCGGTGCTTGGTGGAACCCAGAGTCTCCACACAAATTCATATGACGAGGCCTGGGCACTGCCAACGGATGAGGCCGTGAAGGTTGCATTAAGAACACAGCAGATAATAGCTGAGGAATCCGGCATTGCAGACGTTATAGACCCACTTGGTGGATCGTATTATGTTGAAAGGCTTACAAGCGAAATGGAGGAGGCAGTTTATAAATATCTTGATGAGATAGAAAAAATGGGCGGAATACTTAATGCAGTTAAAAAGGGCTATATACAGAAGGAAATAGCCGAGACATCATATAGAAAGCAGCTTAGAATAGAAAACATGGATGACATAGTGGTTGGTGTGAATAAATATGTTGAGGAGGATGAAAAGCCAATTAATATATTAAAAATTGATGAAATAGCAGAAAAAAATCAGGTTAAGAGGCTTAAGGAATTAAAAAGAAACAGGAATAATGAGATGGTATCCAGATCACTGGATAAATTAAGGGATGCGATGCAGGATGAAAATGTTAATCTTATGCCATATATAATGGACTGTGTTAGAAACTATGCAACCATTGAGGAAATATCAAATGTAGGGAGGGAGATATTTGGAGAGTGGAAAGAACCAAAAATTTATTAAGCCACCAATAAAAGTCCTTCTTGCAAAGCCGGCCATAGATGGACATGACCGTGGGATATTTGTGCTGGCAAGGGCTTTTAGGGACGCTGGAATGGAGGTAATATACGCTGGTTTGCTTCCAACGCCGGAGGAGGTGGTGGACACAGCAGTTAATGAGGATGTGGATGTTATAGCCCTAAGCCTTTTAAATGGAGCCCACATGACTGCATTTAAAAAGGTCATGGACATACTTAAAAAGCGTGGAATAAATGATATAGCTGTTGTTGGTGGTGGAATCATACCTGATGGGGATAAGCCAAAACTTGAAAAAATGGGTGTTACCGGAAATTTTGGCCCCGGCACCAGGCTTGATGTAATAATTGACCATGTAACAAAAAGGGCATTAGAGGTAAGGGAACTGAGAAAAAATGAATATAAATGATATTGTAAACGGCATCCTTGCCGGGGATAAAAGGATGATTGCAAGGTCAATTTCATTGATTGAAAATGATGAAAATGCAAGGGAGGCAATAATAGAAAGGATATACAGCCACGGTAGTGCAAAAATTATAGGCATAACAGGCCCTCCGGGTGTTGGAAAGAGTACAATAATAGGAAATCTGGCGCCAATGCTTGCAAAAACCGGCAAGGTATCAATACTTGCTGTTGATCCTGCAAGTCCATTTTCAGGGGGGTCAATACTGGGCAATAGAATAAGAATGCAAGAGGCATTAAGCAGGTACAACATTTATATGCGGAGTACGTCAAATAGGCTTTATGAGGGTGGCCTGTCTGAATATTCATGGGATATAATTAAGGTGATGGAGGCATCAGGCAGTGATTATATTATAGTGGAAACAGTTGGCTCTGGACAGTCTGATCTTGATATAATGAATATAGCTGACATAACCTGTGTAATACTTGCACCAGGACTTGGTGATGAAATACAGGCAGTGAAATCAGGCTTAATGGAGATAGGAAATATTTTTATTGTTAATAAAATGGATAGGGAGGATTCCTACATGGCAATTAAAGATATTAGGGAAACGTTAAATATGAGCAATAAGGCAGATATTCCTGTTATTGGACTGAATTCATTGACACTTGAAAATTATGACAGGTTTGTTAAATATATAAATGACTGGGAATACCAAAATAAATATAGAAGAAACGAAAGAAAAATAAAGCAGATAATAATGGAAAAAATTTACAGAATATATTCAGAATACATAAATAATATAGACTCTGCTGATATTGAGAATGAAAACCCGTATTACGCTGCTGAAAAAATAATGAAAAATGTTGCTGGTCAAAAATTTGGTTATCTAGAAAAATAACATAAAGTTTTTGTATAGCAAAATAATAGGTTTATTATGTACAGGCCACTTAAATTTTATTCAGACGAATTTATGAAGAATATTAATGACCGCATAAGGGAAATAATGAGCTATGCCTATCCACCGGTTACCATTTATGAGGATGGGGGAGAATTAACTGTAGAGGCAGATCTACCTGGTTTTGACAAGAATAAAATAAAGGTAACAGCAGAAAAAAATGCCCTTATAATAAGGGCTGACAGGGAAATTAAACCCGATGGTAATCTGTATGAAAATCAGAGGCCGGAGAAGGTCTTTAAACGCATTTCTCTTCCCGTTGAGATAGACAGTGAGGCTGATTTTACAGCTAAATACCAGGATGGTGTGTTAACAGTAAAGATACCTGTGAAAAATGTTAAAACGGTTAAAATAGAATAATTTATTTTTTTATATATATTATAAAAAATATTATATCCAGAACCATCAATGGATATGCAACCACAGGATAATTATGGGAGAATATAAAGAGCGATATTAAAATGGCTGATAAAAATATGGTAACCGGTATTTTGTTATTTTTTTGATTTACCGCATCCGTCTGTTCTTCAAGCCTTCTTTTTAAAAGCGGAAGCACATCAAGGCCCTTTTCGATTGATATGACTGATTTTGAGATAAAATCCGAAAGCTCCTTTCTGTAAAGTTCGTTGAGCATGCCCTCATTATACAGTATTTCCTGCAGAACAAGCACAAATTTAAAGTTAGGGTCCAGGGTTTTACATATGCCCTCCAGAAGTGAGGACATCCTCATGTAAAGTACAAGCTCCCTTGGAAGATGAAATGGAAATTCAAAAATGACATTATTTGCAATTTCAAGAAGTTCTGATATATCCATCTCATTTACATTCCTTCCTGACAGATTTGCTATGGATAATTCTATTGCCTTCCTTATTATTCCCCGGTTTGCGGCAGGTGATAATGCGTTTAATTCTAAAAGCGAGTCTATTATAATATCAGGGTCCTTTGTTATAAGTCCATCGTATAGTTTAAGAAGGGAAAATCTTGTTTTATCATCAAGCTTTCCAACCATGCCAAAATCATACAGTATTATGCTGCCCTGTGATGTCACTGCAATATTTCCAGGGTGTGGGTCAGCATGAAATATATCATTTCTTAACAGCATTCTTATAAATGTGAGGTCAAGTTTATAGGCCAGTTTTTTTGTATCAACGCCTGCCTCTTTTAAGCCTTTGACATCTGTTATTTTAATTCCTGGCAAATATTCAAGGATTATAACCTCACGTGAAACAAAAAATATTTCCGGTATAATTATTCCATATTTTGAAATATTTGATTTTATCCTTCTCAGATTTTCGGCCTCTATAAAATAATTGGCCTCATCATATATTCTAACAGAAAAATCTGAAATAACACTGGATATGCTTATATAAAGGTAGTTATCAATAAATCTTTTGAATAGCCTGAGCAGCCTTTTAATGATTATTAAATCTCTTTGAAGTATGAATGTAATATTATAACGGTTAACCTTAACAACGGCATCACGGTTTTTATATCTGGCAATATACACTTGGCCCAATGATGCACCAGATATTGCATTTTCATTGAATTGCTCGAAATTCTCCTCGATCCTTCCAACATTTTTTTCAATAATTTTCCTTGCCAGAGTAAAGTCATCTGGTGGGACATTATCCTGAAGATCCTCAAAGGCCTTTAGATATTCCTTGGGAAGCAGATCCGGTCTTGCAGATAGAACCTGCCCAAGTTTTATAAATGTGGGGCCAAGCTCAATAAACACATTCACTGCCTTTCTTCCATTTTTTTCTATTAAATAATCATATTCCTCACTTTTTTTTGATTTTTTTCTATCTCTAAGAAACCGTCTAAATACAGGAAGCAGTTTAATCATATATTTTATTTCCAGTTTTCTTATATCCTTAATTTCATCCGGCAAATGTATCCCCCTAATATTATTTTTAATGCATTCATACAATTATATTAACATTGTATTAAATTATTTAATAAGGCATTAATATGCTATCTTAAATAATCAAAATATGCTTAAACTTTCCGTATTGCCATTTAAGGATTTACTTTTATATAAAAAAAATCTTGCAAAAAGCATATATGAATGTAATAAATTACAAAATATGCGAAATATAGAGGTATCACCGTCAATAATTTCTTCCGATTTATCAGATCTAAGGAGTGAAATTAAAAAATGTGAGGATGCAGGTGCAGGTTCATTTCATCTTGATGTAATGGATGGAAATTTTGTGGATAATATAACAATGGGACCTGATCTTATCAGGGCAGTAAGGAAATCAACAAAGCTTAGACTTGATGCGCATTTAATGATAAACCGCCCAGATAAATATTACAGAGATTTTTTATCTGCCGGTGCGGATGTTCTTTTAATTCATTATGAATCTCCCGTGGATATAGGAGAACTTATAAATAAGTTTGAAAGGGATGGTATAAGGTACGGAATTGTAATAAACCCAGATACAGAGTTTAGAAAGGTTAAAAAATACCTTCCAGGATCTGAGATCTTATTAATAATGTCTGTTTATCCTGGCTTTTCGGGTCAAAAATTTATAAACAGTATAATTTCCAAAATAAAGGAGGCCTCTGATTTTATTAAATCAGAACATTTAAAAACAAGAATAGAGGTGGATGGTGGAATTAATGATATAACCGGAAAACAGTGCGTTGAAAATGGTGCTGATATCCTTGTATCAGCATCCTACATTTTTAACAATGATATATATAAGAGCATTCAAACATTAAAAAATTTATAGATTTAATATTATCCTTCCAGTTTCCCTGTTTGTAAAATCCTCCAGCGCCTTTTTAATGTTCCACAAACTGTATTCCATGTACACAGGAAGGTAGAACCTGTTTAAACTCATTATTTTTAGTAATTCGTAAAGGTCCTGTCTTGTTCCACCTGTGGACCCAATAATCTGCTTTTCATTTGTATATATATCTGCTATATCGGCCTCAAAATTTCTTCCGGTTAAAACACCGTATGTAATTAATTTACCGCGCCTTTTTACATGCTTCAATGACTCTGAAAGAAGGCCATTGCCAAGAGGGTTAATAACAGTATCTGCCTGAAAATCATCAGGTATTTTATTAAATACGGTTATGCCGAATTTGCCAAGCTCATTTTTCCTTGAATACACATACACATCAAGGCCCATTATCCTTGCAATCTGGACTGTAAAAATTCCTGTGTTTCCAGCACCATAAACAAGTATTTTGGAGCCCGGGGCAGGCCTGGCCGTCTTAATTGCGCGGTATGCTGTTAATGCACCTATACCTATGCTAACAGCAGTGTTATCATCTATTACATCCGGAACCTTAAAAAGATTTTTTTCATCCACTGATATGTATTCTGAATATCCGCCATTGGTCACAACGCCCCATATTCCACCATTATAGCATAAATGTTCATTTCCAGAAATACACATTTCGCAGCTTCCGTCAAATATTCGATTATAAACTATTACACGGTCTCCTTTTTTAATATTTTTTCCATCATCCATGGCAATTCCCATAATTTCTGAACCAGGTATATGAGGCATTGGTGACACACCATAAACAACCTTTCCGGCTATTAGGTTGTAATCAAGTGGATTAAGCCCTGCCTTTTTAACCATAACCTTTATTCCGCCGGATGGTTCATCCACATCCCTTATCTCTAGGTTTTCAGTGCCAAAATTATTAATTACTACAGCCTTCATGATATATAAATAATAAAAAACTAATAAATTTTGGTATGTGACATTAACATTGATTTAAATCTGGGCAATTTCTGTGGGTATAGGATTTATCATTGCATACAGAGCCGGACATGCCTTCCTTGATGCTATTAAAATATCCCTGATATCCTTATCTGATTCAACATCTATTTTTATAGATTTTATTATTGGGAAATTTGAATCCTCAACAACTGGACCTATGTCATAATATAAATGACCTGTGAAATTTAACTTATTTAGCCTGACACCCCTCTTTGCAGCCTGTATTGCCACGGTGGATGCAAAACATGACATAACACCCATCATTAAATAATTAAGCGGCGTTGCATGTGTGCCCTGACCGCCAAGAACGCCGGGTTCATCAGCACCCAGTATAAATTTTGCCTTTTCTGATGATAATTCTGCTGTAAACATCGGACTTCCTTCAAAATGGAATTCACCTTTTATATGTTTTTCCGACCCGAAATGACCACCATTTTCATGCACCTTTTTAGATGTTTGCTCAAGTTTCTCCATATCTATATTATTTATAATTTTCACCATTTTATATCAAAAATTAAATATCATGCCAAATTTAAATATTGTTAAATGGAAAATAATAAAATAACATAAAAATATATAAAATTTTAAATGATTAAATTATAATTTATTAATTTTTAATTTCCGGCCGCAGCCTTACCGTTCTTCTTTCTTATGTAATTAACACTCCTTATGCCCATTTCAGTGCCTATATAATAAAATATTAGCGTGATTATTATGAACACAAATGTATCGTATGGAAATGGTATGTAATTATGGCCTCCAAAGAAGCTGCTGCCTATGTACGATAATACAACTATAAGTATTAAATACACAGGAAGCCAGATACCGTACATTGCATATTTTGCATCCAGTTTATTGTAATGGTTGTATACAAGCACAAAAACAACGCCTGCAAAATCCAGCGGTACTATGATTTCAATGGCAGACCATCCAGACCAGTAAACAAGAAGATTTGAAACAACAAAAGCTATTGGAGCCAGGACGTTTGCAAATGGAAGCTTAAACGGCCTTTTTATATTTGGTTCCGTCTTTCTAAACACCATAAGGCTAATTGCCCCCGGGGCATAGGATAATAAAAATCCATCAACCATGATATTTATAATGGTTGCCAGTGACCTTCCCAGTGCAACCAGGACTATTGTTATTATGAGTACCATGATAATTGAGTAAATTGGTATTCCGCGTATGTTCATTTTACCAAGGAATCTGGGGAAATATTTATCCTCCCTTGAAAGTATTTCACCAACCCTTGCTGTACTCCCATAGTATATAACACCGTCCTTGAAGGTGGCTATTAATGCGGCTATTATGGCTATAACAACTATTGCAGGAAGGACGAGGGTCTGTGCTATGGTGGCATATGGTGCACTGTAATTTAATAATGAGGCCCAGTTACCGTTGGCTGTGCCGAATTTTGAGAAATTTATTGCACCGGCAAATGCCAGGGATTCAAGGGAGAATATCAGGCCTGAGGCAAGCAGTGCCACTATAATTGCGACGGGTATACTTTTGCCCGGATTTTTAACCTCCTCAGAATAATCAATTGGCTGCCTGAATCCACCATACCCAAAAACTGTTATTGTTATGGCTCCAAACAGACCGGTAAATCCATAAGGTGCAAATCCTCCAACGCTGGGTGAGACAAGATTTGAGGGCTTAAAATAAAATGATAGTGATATTATTATAATTGCTATTAATATTATGCTTATTATGGTGAGAACCAGATTTATCCCACCCATGTGCTTAATCCTTAACACATTAACAAGAAAAACAAGCACAAGTATTACCTCAGCCACAGCAATGCCGGCATACGATAAAACACCGTTTACATAAAGGGGCGGATAATAAAAGCTCAGATATTCAACGACAGCAAAAACAATTACGGGCCCGACAAAAAGGTATCCAACCATGGATGACCACCCATTAATTGCACCCACCAGGGGGCCGTTACTTTTTGATGGATAGTATGCAACACCACCGGCCTTTGGCCAGGTTGTGCCAAGTTCTGCAAAAACAAGACCTATTGGCAGTATCATTATCATTGCTATGGGCCATGCAAGAATGCCTACAGGGCCTGCATCGGCCAGTGTATACACGGGTGCATATGCCACAGCAGGACCTAGTATCCCACCAAGAGCAAGCATAACAACACTCCATAGTCCCAAATCTTTTCTATAGGAGTGTTTATTTTGATCCTCAACGGCTGTATCAACCATAATGATTTAAACATTGAGTTGTATTTATTCTTTATGATATGGAAATACATAACATTGACAATATATATAAGTGTTATTTTATATTTTTACAAAATTTATTTAATAATTTAAAATTTTGTCAATTTTATTTCTCAAATAATAATAAACAGGATTGAAAAAATAAAAAAAATTGCATTATTAATAAATAATTGGATAAAAATAAAATTAAAATTTTTCGGTCATATTTAATTTATTTTTCTGATTCTATTAATTTTTCAATTGATGCTATTTTGGATTTTATTGATATATCCTGCGGTGAAAGATTTAATGCTTCTTTCAGTATATCCAAGGATTTCTGGTAATTCCCCTGTTTTTCATAAATACCTGCCTCGTCAACAAAATATGCAGGGTTCCTTGATATTTTTATGCATTTATCCAGGTCTTTTAATGCATCATCATATTTATTTAGTTCAGTGAGAAGCTGGGACCTTTTATAAAGAAAAATTGGGTCTGAATCATTTAATGAAACCGCCTTATCATAATCCTGCAGTGCCAAATCTGTTTTACCAACTTTCCAGTACACATTTCCCCTATTATAATAATAATCAGGGACATCTGATTCTATTTTTATGGCCTCATTAAATTCATTTATGGCCTCATCATATTTTCTCATATCATCATATATTGAGCCAAGGGTATTATGATAATCTCCCCTATCGCTGCTTAATGATATTGCCTTTTGACAATCTTTTATTGCCTCATTGTACATTTTTAATGAATAATAGGCCAGTGCCCGGTTCAGATAAAAATCTGGGTCTGTTTTAATAATATTTATTGCCTTTGTAAATTCTTTTACAGCGTCTGCATACTGCATCACATTAAAGTATGAAATGCCACGTTCGTTATAATCATCAGCCTCATCATCCTTATTATAGATATAACCATCTGCCATGTGTATAATATTTAAACCATATATATTAAGATTAAGTTATTTAACTCAAAAAGGTTGGAGTCTTTTTCCTTAAGGGATAAGATGAAAGTATAAAGTTTATAGTAAAGCAAATTACTGTTATAATATTATAGGTGATTCCAGCAACTATTTATAAAAATGATATATTATAATAATAACCATGATGGCAAGAATTCAAGGTTGTATCCAGGAAGTTTAAGCATACCAATATTAATTGGTATAATAACTTCCAAAGGTGTTTGTTAACAATGTTAACAGAAACCATAACCTTATTTGTTTTAATACAAAAAAATTAATAATGGGCTAATATATAAACCATAAATTGATAAACGATAACAGCTATTATATTAAAAAATTCGACAGCCTAAAATCAGCAGTCAATAATGAATTGAATACCTATTTTGAGAAAAAGCTTAAAGAATGCTCTGATGATGAGATTAGCCAGGTAATCAATGTATTAAAGGATTTTACAATGAATGGTGGTAAGCGTGTAAGACCAATAATAATGATCCTTGGCTATAATATTTTTAGGGACATAGACGATAAAATAATCCGCGCATCCACATCTATTGAACTTGCACAGTCATATCTTTTAATACATGATGATATAATGGATGAAAGCGATATAAGGCGTGGTAAACCCAGTTTCCATAAACATTTTGAAAATAAAATTAAAAATAGGAAAATAGCAGAAAACATAGCAATAAGTGCTGGGGATTTAATAGATACATTCTCACATGAGGTTTTGTTAAAATCAGGATTTAATGAAAAAGATTTATTAAATGCTGATTATGAATTTTCAAAGGTGATAGAGGATACTGGCAAGGGCCAATTACTTGACCTGTTCTCAACAATCAATGAAACATACAGCGAGGAAAAACTTTTGAAACTTCATTATTTTAAAACAGCAAGATATACAATAGAGGGACCTATGGTGATGGGGTCTTTTCTGGCAGGAAACTATGATTATACTCAGAATATAAGGGAATTTGGAAAAAATGCGGGTATAGCATTCCAGCTCTATGATGATATACTCGGCATGTTCGGTGACGAGGCAAAGACTGGAAAATCAATAAAAAGCGATGTGAATGAGGGCAAAAAAACACTTTTGATTATTAAGGCGTATGAGAATTCCAATGACCTTCAGAGAAGTTTCATAGAGAAATGCATTAAATCAGGGAACGTCTCAGATGATGATTTTAACAAACTTAAGAAAATTATTATTGACACAGGTTCGTACGATTATTCCCTTAAAAAAATCGATGAATTTACAAAAATAGCAAAACAAAATCTTAAATCAATAAGGGGCAGTGAGGAGCCCCTTGAAATGCTGGAGTTCCTATCCAATTATATAATTCACAGAGAAAATTAATATTTTGGTTTATGAAGCATATACATTTCCTTTAATGTATTATCATCTATATGGGTGTAAATCTGTGTTGTTGCAATGCTTGAATGCCCAAGTATCTGCTGAATGAACCTTATATCTCCGCCGTTCCTCAGCACAGACGTTGCGAACGTATGCCGCAATACATGTGGTGTGACCTTTTTCTGTATTCCTGCTTTTTTGGCAAGATTTTTTACCAGCCTCTCTATGGAACTTGTATCAAATCTATTTTTTTTGTTGGAAATAAAAAAATTATTTGATGCTGTTGTTATAGTTATTCTCCTCTTAAGATATGATAAAAGATCGTTTCTGCATTCATCCGGAATTATCACTATTCTATCCTTATCTCCCTTTCCTGAATGTACATATATTATATTCTCCTGAAGATCAACATCCTCCATTTCCAGTCTTGTTAATTCGCCAACCCTTAACCCGGTATATAAAAATAATGATATAATTGATCTGAGCCTGATATCATGAGCAGATTCAAGAAGCCTGCGCGCATCAGACTCATTAAGGTAAACAGGCATTTTCTGTGACCTTCTTGGTGGTACAAGATTAAATGGAGGTGACAATCTCTTGGATGAATAATATGCCTTTATAGCCTTTATTGATAGGTACTGTGATGCTTTTGAATAATTTTTAGTGAGGGCCAGATAGCTTTTATATTCCTCTATATCCTCAGCGGATACAGAATTAATATCCTTATTTATAAAACCAAGAAAATTATTGACCAGTGATGCATATTCCTTAACTGTATATGGGCTGCGCCTTTCTGATAATAAAAATTTCTGGAATTTTTGTATTTCATCGTCAATTTTCATAACTGTAAGGTAAATCAATTTAATTATATATAATATTTTTTTAAAAATTAAATGAATTACTGTATCTTTATGGCTAAATTTATATTCAAATTAAATATGTCAATATTATGATATTTAATAAAATACGATCAATGCATTTTCCCAATGATGTTTTTATTGGCCATAATGCAATAGTTAATATAAACGATGTTGTTAAAAAAAATTTGAGGTCCGGAGAAGCATTAATAATTACCGGAAATAAAACATATGAACTGGCAGGAAAATATATAGAAAAATTGCTGGATGATATACAATATAATGTCCTGATTGTTGATGGGGCATCCATTGATACCTTAAATTTCATTAAAAATGAAATTAAAAATTCAAAAATAGGTGTTGTTATTGGCGTTGGTGGTGGTTCCAAAATTGATCTTGCCAAAAAAACCGCGGCAGATATTGGTGTTCCTTTTATAAGCGTACCAACCGCCCCAAGCCATGATGGCATTGCATCACCAAGGGCATCAATATCAGATGGAAAATCTGTACTTTCAGTGGAGGCAGTTATGCCATCTGCAATAGTTGCGGATACATCAATAATGTTAAAGGCACCGTACAGATTTGCTGCAGCCGGTGCAGCAGATGTTATAGCAAACATTACTGCTGTTGAGGATTGGCGTCTTGCATACAGATTAAAGGGGGAGGAGTTTAGCAGCACTGCTGCAATCATATCAGAGTATACATCCAAGGAGCTAATGGAGAACGCAAATATGATACAGCCGGGAATGGAGGAAAGCATATGGCTCATAACAAAGGAAATACTTGCCTCAGGAACAGCTATGGCCATAGCGGGAACTTCCAGACCAGCAAGTGGGAGCGAACACTTATTTGCCCATGCACTGGAGGTTCTTGGCAGGGGCACCTCAATGCATGGAGAGCAGGTGGCAATGGGGTCCCTGGTAAGCATGTACCTTCAGGGAGGGGACTGGATTAAACTGAAGGAAACATATAAAAAGATAGGTGTGCAAACAAAAGCATCAGAATATGGAATTTCTGATGATATTGCAATAAAGGCCCTTTCAATTGCCCATAGATTGAGGCCTGAAAGGTACACAATTCTTGGAGAAACAGATCTTAGCACGAGGGTGGCCGAAAAGGCACTTAAAATTACAGGAATTATATAATGTAATGATAACTTTAATAAGGTATTTATTTTTACACTATGTGATTATATGGGTAAAATTACATTAATTGGTGTTGATTTAGCGAGAAAGGGTGATGTTTTTACTTTTGTTGGCCCTCTTACTGGAAAATGCGATGAATGCAGGATAAGAAATGTATGTTTTAACCTGGAAGAGGGTAAAAGATATAAAATCGTCAATGTAAAGGAGCAGATAAATCCATGCTTTATTTTTAATAAAAATAAAGTTTCCACGGTGGAGGTTGAGGAGATGCCAAATACATTTAATGTACAGTACAGCCGCCACCTTATTGATGGAATTTCACTGGAGCTAAAATCCATGAAATGTGATTATATAACATGCCCTTTCATAGAAAAATGCAATCTGATTAATTATAAGGGCAGCAAAAAAATTGTTGTCAGGAAGGTTTTGGGCAAGATTAAATGCCCAAAGGGATATGATATGAGGGAAGTGGAATATTAAATGCTTAAAATTGGGTTGATTGGAAAGCCTAACGCTGGAAAATCCACACTTTTTTCTGCAATAACGCTATCTGACGTTGATATAGCAAATTATCCATTTACCACAATCAAACCAAATGTTGGTATATCATATATTACCGATGAATGCCCAGAAAGGTATATCGGTGCAAAATGCAATCCACGCGAAGGCAAATGTATTAATGGCATAAGATACATTCCAGTGGAAATCATTGATGTCCCCGGACTTATAGAGGGTGCCAGTGAGGGCAAGGGCATGGGCAATGAATTTCTGGATAATATACGTGATGCAGATATAATAATAAATCTTTATGATGTAAATGGCGATGAGGATTCAGGTGACTACAAAATAAACATTAATATGGTAAGGAACGAAATAATGCTATGGCTAAAGGAGAGAATATATAGAGACTGGCAAAAATTTGCCAGAAAGGAGGATGCTGATACCTCAGAAAGATTAATTGAGAAGATTTTAAAAAAGGTGGCCTCATTTGGGATTAAGGAGAAGGATCTATTTTACATTATGTCCAAAGACTCATTTCCAGAAAGGTTAATAGACTGGAAACCGGTGGATGTAGAGAGATTCTGCAATGATATTCTAACATATGTAAAGCCCATCTTTAATATTGGAAATAAGATAGACCTTCTGGATTCAGACTCAATTGAAAAAATAAAAAAGGACTTAAATAACAATTTTTTAATATCCGCAGAATACGAATTTATTCTCGCCAAGGCGTTCAAAAATGGTTATATAAATAATAATTCAATAGATTTTAACTATACAAATAAATCTGGCGAGGAACAAAAAATTGCCCTTGAAAAAATAAGAATGTTTTATAAAAATAATGGCATTCGAACATTTACTGATATTATAACAGATATTATAAAAGGCTTGGGTTATATAGTTGTATATCCGGTTGCAGATGAAAATAAGTGGACTGATAAAAATGGTAACATACTTCCGGATGCCTACATAGTTAAGGATGGTACAACTGCACTTGACCTCGCCTTTCTGGTGCATACAGATATTGGAAAGAACTTTATAAGGGCCATAAACGGAAAAACCAAGAGAGTAATAGGAAAAGATTATAAATTATTAAATAATGATGTGGTCAGAATTGTTTCCAATTTAAGGTGATATAATGCCCAATGGTATGAATGCAGGCAGAAAATTAAAAAAAGTTAGAAAACATTACGCATGGTCAGATCGTGATTATAAAAGAAGAATGCTTAATCTTAGAGAGAAGAGTGATCCTCTTGAGGGGTCACCACAGGCAAAGGGTATAGTCATAGAAAAGGTTGGTATTGAGGCAAAACAGCCAAACTCAGGCATCAGGAAGTGTGTCAAGATACAGCTTATAAAAAATGGAAGGCAGTTATCAGCCTTTGCCCCTGGCGATGGTGCAATAAACTATATAGATGAGCATGATGAGGTTGTTGTCGAGGGTATTGGAGGTAGAATGGGCAGGAGTAAGGGAGATATTCCTGGTGTTAGATATAAGGTAATAAAGGTTAATGGAATATCACTGCTTGAGCTTGTTCGTGGAAGGAAGGAGAAAACAGTAAGGTGATTTCATGGATCAGCTTTTAATGAATAAATATGATGTAAGTGGGATACAGATTCACGATCAGGGTCTTGCAAATTATATAAATTTAACATCTTACATTAATCTGCATACCGGAGGAAGGTTTTCAAACTATCTTTCGGGTAAGAAGAACATGAACACCATCGAGAGGCTTTTAAATAAGCTTATGAGAACAGAAAAATGGACAGGAAAAAAATATTCTGCATATAAAGTTTTAAGTGAGGCTTTTGACATAATAAATAAAAAAACAAAACAAAATCCTGTGCAGGTACTTGTTACAGCCATAGAAAACAGCGCTCCAAGAGAGGAGGTAACCAGGTTAAAATATGGTGGTATTGCAGTCCCGAAATCAGTAGATGTATCACCATCCAGAAGGCTTGATGAGGCATTAAGAAATATATGCATAGGTGCAACTAAAGCCTCATTTAAACATAAAATACACATAGAGGAATGCCTTGCAAACGAAATTATACTTGCATCAAGAAACGATGGAAACTCATATGCAATATCCAAAAAGGAAGAAATAGAAAGAGTTGCAGCTTCTGCCAGATAAGTATTTTTTTATTTTTAAAATTTATAAATAAAGTATATTTATTCGGTTTTTAGTGTGTATTGATTCTATAATTTTATAAAATGTTTATACATGCAGTTTTACCTAATAATAAACCCTCAGTGCAACCATAAGAAGCACTATAATAACCATCAGAATCATTGTTATAAATGAGAAAACGTGTGTTTTTTTCCTTATCTTTTTTATCTCATCAAATTTGTTCTGTTCGTTTAATTTAACTATTAACCTACCATGATAAATATTATTTCCATACATTATGACAATCATTATTATAATAAGAACCTCAGCAATAAAAAGGATATGCCCCTCTGTGCTGGTAAAATAAAGTGAGAAATTTTCCAGATACTTATATGTCATCGTTAGCCCTGTTGCTATAAGGAGTATTAAGCTAATATTAGTATATAATGCAAACTTTTTTCCAACAAACCCCAGCAATCTGGTTCTTATTTTCTCATCATTAAGTTTATATGACTCCGGCCACAGTATAAGCCAGATAAAAATTGAGCCCCCGACAAATATTATGGCGGATAAAACGTGTATAAATAATATAATTGTTAGGCCGATTTTCTCCACCGGCGGTAAATTAAGGTAAAACATTCTGGCATTATTCTAATAAATTATATTAAATTAATCACATTTGTAAATATCTTTTTAAAAAGTAATTTAAGGTATAAAAACATATATATTTATGAATTATTTAATAGTAACAAACAGCTGTCCGTTTTCACATGATAAACAGGGCAATAAAATTGTTACAACCAGTAATGTTGGGGGTGTTGCAACGGCCCTAAAGTCCATGCTCGAAAAATTTGGTGGCACATGGATTTGCTGGGGAAGGGGGTCCGCAGATGAGAATTTCTGTGAGGAAAAGTATAACAATTATACGTTAAAAAGAATTATGTTAACAAGGCGAGAGAGGCAGGGGTTTTATGAAGAGTATTCAAATGGTGTTTTATGGCCACTTTTTCACTATTTCCGGGATAAAATAAAATTTATGCCTGTTTCATATAAAATATATAATGAGGTTAACAAAAAATTTGCAAAGGAAATATCTCAGAATATTGAAAATAATTCAGTAATATGGATAAACGATTACCAGCTTACAATGGTTCCATTTCATCTCAGGCAGATGGGTATAAAAAATAAAATAATATTTACATGGCATATACCATGGGTATCTAAGGAATTTTATTCTATACTTCCAGAGGGGAGGGATATTATTCAAAGTCTTTCTATGAGCGATGTTTTAACATTTCATACAAAATTATATACCAATAATTTTACTGAAACATACAGATTCCTTTTCAATGAAAAACCGCATAGCAAAGTTTATTCAATACCACTTGGGATAGATGCGTCATTTTTCTCATATGAAAGGGCAAGGAAAATAAAATATGATGGCATCGCAAACAAAAAGATCATATTTTCCATTGACCGGCTCGATTACACCAAAGGATTGATAAATCGTGTGCTGGCCATAGAAAGAATGCTCAAAAAATTCCCTGAACTTGCAGGTAAGTTTGTTTATGTAATGAATGTTACACCAAGCAGAACCAATGTTCCAGAGTATATAAAAATGAAAAAGGAAATAGAAATGACGGTTGGCAGGGTCAATGGTGAATTCAGCACCATGTCATGGACACCAATAATATACATGTATAGAAAAATAAAGGATAGCACGTTACTATCGTATTACAAAATAGCTGATATGGCATTAATTACCCCATTAATTGATGGTCTTAACCTTGTAAGCAAGGAATTTATATCAGTTACAAGAAAGGGTGTTTTAATAATATCCAAATTTGCTGGTTCAGCATGTTATTTAAATGATGCACTGCATGTTAATCCATATAACCTTGATGAGATTGCAGATGCAATAGTAACAGCAATAAATATGGACGAGGGTGAGAAATATGACAGACTCCAGAAGCTAAAAATGGAGGTGCAAAAAAAGGATAGCACATGGTGGTATAAAAAAATAATAAGCAAGGTTGCATAATCCCACCATGAATGAAATTAACAAAATTTTGGGGGACGTTAAAAGCATAATAGATCTGGAACCACAAATATTTCTAGATTATGACGGCACGCTTGTTCCCATAAGAAATGATCCCTCAAACTGCTATGCAGACAGCGAGCTGGATTTTATTTTAAAATATTTGGATAAATATTATGAACTTTTTATTGTGACCGGAAGGTCACTTGATGACCTTATAAAATTTATAGGCAATTATAACATTGTTGCACTCCATGGTGATATATATTATATTAATGGTGAGGTTATTGAAACATGTGAGTTCCAGAGATATGTAAGAATATGCAATAAATTATATGAAAACAGACATTTTTTCACAAAAAAGTATAAAAATTTAAAAATTTTTAATAAAACAGGTGGCCTGTTATTTCATATGGGTAATGTGCATGATGGCAATGAAATTAATGAGATAATAGGTGAGGTTAAAAAAATCAGCAGGGAGGTCAGCATGGATGTATACAGGGGTAAGAATATCGTTGAGCTAAGAATGCCGGGCATAAATAAGGGAACTGCAATAAAAAAGATAAGGAATAAGAATAGGCCGGCCATAATAATCGGGGATGATATTACAGACGAAGAGGCTTTTGAAAATAATAAAGATGCAATAACAATAAAGGTTGGTTCTGGAAAAACATCAGCAAGGTATAATGTGGAGTATAAAGATGTGAGGGAAATTTTAATAGATATTATAAATTTAAGATAAAAGTTAATCCTTCTCTATTAGCTTAATATTTAAAACCTTCTCAAGTTTCTTTGCCGTATTTATATCCGGCAGGAGTTCCCCGCGTTCTATGTTTGATAATACATTTTTCCGCTCCAATATCTTTTGCGCAAGCTCCTCCTGCGTCATGCCCATCTGCTCCCTTTTGCTTTTTATTAACCTGGCATAATCCTCCACTATATCAAGATTTTCAATATTTTCAGGCTTCCTGTAAATTTTTTTAGGATTATCCCTGTTTAAAGGCTTTTTAAATGGTTTTTTATGCTGTGGAACTATAATTTTTTTTTCGGGGAATTTTATTGTCAGTGTTTCGCTTAAACTGTTATATTTTTTTTCCTCCACAGGTTCACCGAATCTTGCACAATCCTCGCATACATTGAGAATTGCACCATCTATTTTTATCTTAATTAATTTATTTGTTTGTTTTCCACACATATCACAGTTCATGGTTATATATTATTAATTACAATATAATTTTATTGCACTCGTAAATATTTATTTACATTGCTTTAATATTAAAATGTGAAGGAAATAAACAAAAATATAATTATGGAAAAAAACAGAATTTTCACAGTATCTGAGTATAATAAATCAGTGTACGGTGAAAAAATTAGAAATTATTCTGGAAAATATTTACGTGAGTGGAATCCAAAGAGGAGCAAACTTGCAGCTGCAATCATAAAGGGGCTTAAGGAAATTCCATTGAATAAAAACACAAATGTGCTATATTTGGGGGCATCAACAGGAACAACCGTTAGTCATATATCAGATATTTGTTATAATGGAAGGATATTTGCAGTAGAATTTGCCTACGACCCATTTGTAAAACTTTATAACCTTGCAAAAATTAGAAGTAATATTTTTCCAATTCTTGATGATGCAAATATGCCTGAGAAATACAGATTTTTTGTGGATAAGGTTAACTTTATATATCAGGATATTGCCCAGAGGAATCAGGTTGATATTTTTAATAAAAACGCTGATTTATTTACTTGCGCAAAATATGCAATGCTGATTTTGAAACTAAAATCGATTTCTTCAAGGAAAAATGAGAGATTTATTCTAAATAATGCCATTAGAAATATAAAAAATTTTAAAATAATGGAGATAATTGATTTACGCCCATTTGATTCTGGCAACTTCCTTTTATCAATGGTGAGACATTAACATGGGTGGCATTTTTATTTATTTTATAATAAATAATAAAATAACACAAATTTTGGATAAATATCATGAAAATTTTTAAAAATATCAATGATAGAAATTATTCATATCTTAAAATTATAAAATATTGAATAAATGATTTTTTAATTTTAATAATATATTTAATGCCATTTCATGTGCAATTGGAAAAGCTTATATAACATTGTTTTTTATATCATAATAAGGTAAGGAAAGTGAAAATAGAGATAGGAGAAAAATATGATTTCGAAATAGAGAGGTCGGATATAGAGAACGTCAGGGAGGGTTCAATAATTGCCACCTATTATAACATGGGCAACCCAATCTACGTTGAGCTCATCTTAAATAAGTCTCTTGCAAATGAAATCAGAAAATTCTTTATGCACTCAAACAAGAAATCCGCATTAATATCAATAACGAGGATATCAAAATTAAAATACAGAATAACTCCAACCATAGTGATACTCAATAAACAGAGAGGTGCGTTACAAAAATAGTTAATCAAAATTTTAGGAAAATTTAGACAGCTTAAATTTATAAAAAATAATTTTTTGTTTTATTAATTATAAATTAATGGAAAACTTTATATTCTAGTTTGTAAATATATTATTTGGTCTTCAATATGGCTTTATATAAGAAGAAATTTGAAGAAGAACTAGAAGACGAAACAGCCAGCTATGATGAATTAGAAAAAACAATATGGAGTGATAACAAAAAATCAGGGAGAAAGTCTAGATCTATCCCTAGGAAATAAGGTTGATTCACGCACATTGCTTAAATTTAAGAGGTTCATTACAAGCCTTTCAAGGCCAAGGCCCCATCCAGCGTGTGGTGGCATGCCATATTTAAAAGCTTTTATGTAAAATTCGAAATTATTTTTGTTTAATCCTTTTTCATTAAAACTGTTCTCAAGCATGTTATAATCATGAATTCTTTGTGCACCTGAGCATACCTCAATATCACGTAACTGTAAATCGAAGGATCTTGTAACATTTCTATTGGTATCATCAGGCATAGTATAAAAAGGCCTTAAATCCTTTGGCCATTTTGTTATAAAATAGAAACCATTATATTTTTTAGAGACAAATTTCATGGCCTCCGGGGAAAAATCATCACCAAAGTTTAATTTAAAGCCATTGTCATTCAGATAATTAATAAGCTCTGAGTATTCTATACGTGGAAATGGTGGCCTTACCTCCTCAATGGAATAACCAAGACCTTTTAATTCCTTGCCAAGAATGGAGTCGGCACGGTTAACGGAATATGCTATGGCGTTTTCCAGCATCCTCATGACTGTTTCATCATCAGAAAAGCTCATTTCAATATCTATGGATGTAAACTCATTTAGGTGCCTTACAGTGTTCTCTTTTTCTGCCCTGAAGGCTGGACCAACCTCAAAAACACGGTCAAAACCAGAACTCATTAATATTTCCTTATATAACTGTGGCGACTGATTTAAATATGCACGTTTTTCAAAATACTGAACAGGGAACAGGTCAGCACCACCCTCTGTTGCAGCCGCAACAATTTTGGGTGTGTGAACCTCAATAAAATTATTTTTGTTCATATATTCTCTGATGCCAAAAAGAAGCTCGCTTTCAAATTTGAATATAATAAGATTTTCAGGCTTTCTTAAATCAATGAATCTATTATTTAGTCTTGTATCGAAATCAACATCAACAAGATCAATAACGCCCATTGGAAGTGGGGTCTCTGCCGTATTTAATATTATAATTTCATTTGCAAGAATTTCCACACCCGATTTGCTAATGCTTTTTTTGTTTAATTTACCAGATACTTTAATAACAGACTCCCTGGAAATATTATAAATGGAATCATAATTTTTTACCATATTATCCTTAACTGTCACCTGGACAGACTCTGTATTATCCCTAACTATTAGGAAAAGAAGCTTTTTTATTTTCCGTATTTCCTGAACCCATCCATCGATTTCTATTATAGAACCATCTTCTAGATTATTTATATTATTAATGTACGTTCTCATTAGAGGTTTATATTTATCTATTTATTAAATTTTTAACTTTTTCCAGTGTTTCAATTAGATTTATATTTATTTTTAAAATAATCTTATGATATTATGATTATACTTGGCTATGATGTTGGTGGTACGAAGGTTTCAGCCATTATTGGCAATGAAAATGGTGAAATAATAGATTCCATAAAGAGAAAAACAACAAAACAGTATGGTAAAAACGGACTTTCGCAGCAGCTTATAGATATGGGCGAGGAGCTTCTATCAAGAAATAAATTGAATAAACCGGATATGATTGGAATAATTTTTGCAGGTATTGTTGATTCAAAAAGTGGTTTAATTGTATCATCCCCGAATATCCTTGGCCTAAAAAATTATAATATTACAGAGGGGCTTGAAAAGCACTTTGGTGTTACAGTAAGGCTTGAAAATGATGCATCGGCCAGCACAATAGCTGAGAAAATATTTGGCGGGGCAAAAAAATACAATAATTTTGTTTATATAACATTAAGCACAGGTATTGGAGGTGGGATATTTATTAATGGTAAACTCTACCGCGGGTCCCATGGCATGGCAGGCGAAATTGGACATATGGTTATGGTGGCAAACGGCCCAATATGTGGATGCGGCCGGCGCGGCTGCTTTGAAACACTGGCAGGTGGGAATGGTATAAGGGCAAGGGTGCTGGAGGATGTTCATGGATTAAATGACTCCACAATACTATCAAAACTCAGACCTGAATTTATTAATGCAAAGGCTGTGTTTGACGCAAAGAAAGAGGGCGATATGCTTGCACAGCTAATAGTTGAGGAAACAATATATTATCTGGCTGTGGGTATTGTAAATATTATAAATATTCTTGATCCAGAGGCAATATTCATTGGAGGGGGCATAAGCAAGGAGGGTGAGGACCTTTTCACCCCATTAAAGATGGCCGTTGATGAGGAGATGAAATCATTAAAACGGGATGTTAAAATTTATCAGGCGCTGGAAAATGGTCCTGATCTGGCTTCCATAGCAATATGTTTATATAAATATTGATATTGTATAACTATGGATGGGAGGCAAAAATACTGCATGGTAAAATTTAATGATGAGTTGGTATGCATAGACAATTCAATAGAGCTTTTCAGGCTTCTCGGGAAAAAATATACCATTATGATCATGACGCTCCTTGCCAATAATAAATTAAAAAATCAAAATTTCAATAAAATTGTTAATGATCTGCCAGGGTCCGATAAAACATTAATATCACTGAGAATTAAACAGCTTACAAAATTTGGTATTATAGAAAGAAAAAGTTATGGGAATATAACATACGAGCTTACAGACAGGGGCAATGAAATATTAAGGTTAATACTTCCTTTATTCAGGAAAATGCAGTATGATCAATTAATCTGAAAGGCTTTCCATTAGGGTGTTAAAGCGATCCTCCAGCCTTTTAATTGCATAATCAAGGACATCTATGGCCTTTAATGACCCATCTGTTTCAAATTTGAAGATAAATCTGGTATCATCCTCATCAATCTTCACATGGTCTTCCTCAAATAACTGTGAAAGAAATCTGCATGGAGTGTCATCGCTAAATACAATTTGATCATCAGTCTCGCTGACCACGGATTTTGGGCATTTTTCTTTATAATATGTCCATTTATTAAATTCGGATTTATTGATGGTGAATGTTCTGTGATATTTATATGAAACCCCTGAGGTTACCTGCCATTTTGCATGTTCCTTACCACGTCCCAGTATGGCCTCACATGTTACCAAAATTGCCTGGTCCTTTTTTAATTTTACAATGGGGATCATGGGATCAGTTGGTGTGAGGTCCGGGCGGTTTACAGGCATAATATCTGATGAATAAACATCCCCGGGGCCGAGTTTATTAATGGAATATGTAACTGTGCATAAATCGCAACCAGTCCCACCGCATGAACATTCGTCCCTGAAATTAAGTTTTAGATCTGTTTTTAATGGAATTAAGCCAAGCCGGGACGCAATCATCTCATCGAATAATGGTAATGAGGAATCATAAACGTTTCCGTCCTTATCCCTTATCTCTCCATGATGAAAAACAACATTTTCTATTGCAAGTTTTGGTATATCATTAATCAATGTTCTTCTTAAAGAATTGGCTATTCCCGGAGTAATACCATCAATCTCAAAACGGATAAAATTATCTTTTAATTCAATAATTTTAAGCATTTTATACTCTCCTTCCTCTCTTGCCCCCTTTCTTTTTGGTGCCATCATGGGGTATGGGTGTAACCTCCTCAATTCTTAAAATTTTAAAACCTGCCCTGGACAATGCCCTTATGGCAGACTGTGCTCCTGGGCCAGGAATTCTAGATTTGCTGCCGCCCGGAGCTCTAACCCTTATAATTAAATCAGTTATCTCCTTTTCACGGAGCTTTTCAGATATAATATCTGCCGCCTTCATGGCAGCGTAAGGACTTGATTCATCCCTGTCATTTTTAACCACCATTCCACCGGTTGATTTTGCTATTGTTTCTGATCCTGTCTGATCTGTTACAAGTATTAATGTATTATTTTGTGATGCATAAATATGGGCTATTCCAGTCTTATTCATCTTCTTCCTCCTTTACATTTTCCTTTTTATCTTCTTCCTGTTCCTCTTTAACGGCCCCTGCAATGGCAAGCCTTATGGGATGGTTTTCATCCGCAAATGGTGATTTCTCACTGTATGCTATATTATCCTCAAAACCTTTTTGAACAAACATGCTTGGAATTGTTGTGACACGACCATTTACAGTTATATGCCCATGAACTATTAACTGCCTTGCCTGCTTCATTGTTGATGCAAAATTTTTCTGATAAACTATTGTCTGAAGCCTTCTATCTAAAATGTCCTCAAGCGAGAGTGCCAGAATATCATCCAGTGTTGCGTTTTCTGTTAATATATTTAACCGGCTTAATTTCGCAAGCAGCTGCTGTAACTGTTTCTGGGCCAGTGGGTCGCTGTACCTTATTTTTGCCTGAAGGCTCCTTGCCTGTGTTCTAAAATTATTAAGTATGGCCTCAGCCTTCCATAACTCACGTTTATTTTTCAAGCCATATTTAATCAGAAGCTCACGTTCATAATCAATTCTTTCCTTCTCCCATGGATGTCTCGGGGTTGAATAACTTTTCCTCTGAAATTTCTGATCTCCCATAAATAACACCTTATTTCTTTCCTGGTTCCTCCTTCTTTCTAACCACTCCTATTGATAAACCCTTTCTACCATTTGATCTTGTTCTCTGTCCCCTGACCTTATGACCCTGCTCATGTCTTATACCACGGTATGACCTCATTTTCTTCATTAAATTGATATCATCATTAACCTGGAGGTCAAGGTCATTGGATAGCAGGTTAAAATCCTTGCCCGTGGTTATATCCTTTCTATGGTTTAAAAGCCATACAGGCATATCTGCATATTCTTTATTTTCAACATATTTCCTTATTTCAAGAATTTTATCCTCTGATAAATCGCCTATTCTTACAGATGGGTCTATATTAAATTTTGCTGCTATAATTTTTGCCTGCCTGTATCCTATTCCCTTAATATCTGCAAGTGCAAGCTCAAATTTTCTCTCTCCTTTAATATCACGGTTAGCGATCCTAACTATATACTGAAAATTCTCATTATTGTTATCTTCTGCCATTTTATCATCCTGTTTAACGTAAGTTATTCCTTATTATTTCAGTATATATATTCTTTATCATTATTAATCTATTTTGGCAAGCTGTGCATGTGGCACGCCATTAATACGTATAACGTTCTCGGGGTCTATGTAATTTGCATTAATTGCTGCACTCACAACCCTTTCTCCGACCAAGTTTGCAATCGTGCATATGGAGAGGGATGATAAAAAAGTATCCTCAGAAACCCGCATATCACCATAGAAATCCTGCTTTACCTTTAAATGAAGCTTTCCTTCCCTTAGATCCCTGTTTATTAATTCGCTATCCGCAGCTGCCAGAACGACCTCTCCATTAATATTAACTATTTTCATATTAATATTATTCATTTCAACACATCTATTCTTTTATCTGATGGGCGGTATATTTCACCCATGGAATTTAATTTTTCTATATCTGATTCTGCACGCTCCCGGCTTATGCCCCTAGCCTGAAGCTCATCAAGAACCTCCTTAACTTCAGGGGCACGATTTTTTGCCTCCTTTAATTCTTTAATTACACCAAGAACTATTTCAAGCTCACTTCTCTGCCTGGAACTTATACCGCTGTTCAATATATCTATGTCCACCTTGCCATTCATGGAAGATACCTCCCTAAGGTAATAATCCACTATGCTTTTCGCCAGTAATGCATCTTCTGCTGTTACAATTGGAGATAATCTTGCCTTGGCAGCGGCCTCTGCCAGTCTAATTGTGGATTCCAGCTGCCTTGCTGTAATCGGTATTGAATCACCACCAGAGCTTCTGGTTTTAATATATTCTTCCCTAAGTATATCAATTGCCTCATTGCTTAATCTGGGGAAAACGTGATTTTTTGCATATGAAACATATTTTCTTATAAGATCCTTGTCTATTTCGGGTATAAAATTTTCCTCGTCAGGTATTTTTATATCCACATTATTGTTTTCAAGGCCCTTATATATCTCACCAAGTCTGTGTGTCATGAGTATATGTTCTGCCAGTTTTCCATCCATTTCCCTATTTGGTGTATCTATTAACTTAAAAATTATATCAAATCTGGATAATAATGGCGGTGGAAAGTCAATCTGTTCAGTAATACTTTTTAGGGGGTCATAACGTCCGAACTTTGGATTTGCAGCTGCAAGAATAGAACACCTTGATTTTAGCGTTGCCATAATACCTGCCTTTGATATGGTCACTGACTGCTGTTCCATTGCCTCATGCATTGATGCTGTATCCCTGTCATCCATCTTATCCAGTTCATCTATGGCGACAAAACCATTATCAGCCAGAACAAGAGCGCCAGCCTCAAGAGTCCATCTACCCTCACCAAAATCGTCCCTGACGGCAGCCGCAGTTAAACCTGCAGCACTTGAACCTTTTCCAAATGCAAATACACTTCTTGGTGAGATCATTGTCATATATCTCAATAGCTGCGATTTTGCAGTTCCAGGGTCCCCAACCATTAATATATGTATATCACCCCTGATTTTGGTCCCGTCCTTCATAATCTTTCTTTCCCCACCAAAAAGCTGAAGCACCAGTGCAGTTTTAATTATTTCAAGACCATAAATTGAGGGGGCAATGGATTTTGATAACCTTTTTATTATGTTTGGGTCCTTTGCAAGTTCCCTTATCTGTTTTTCATCATCCTCATTAATTTTTATATCCTCAAAATCCTTCGTTTCTTTTTTATAATTGTTTGCATATAAATATATATTGAACTCTGTTAGCATTATTGTTCCTATATGTTTTTGATCGGCCTTGAGTATACCATATATTGTAACCCGGTCTCCTGGAAATACCTTGCCTGCAATATCGTCCTCCATTATTACAGTTATTCTTTGGGGCTGGGATGTACCATCAATGTTATCTGGATTCTCCTGTATCTCAAGTTTTTGTGTATCAACAAATTCTGATTCCTCAGGAATTAACTTTAACTTGCCCTTGTTGTATCCGCAATGCTGGCATGAGGATGGTTCAACCAGTCTCTGATAGTCCTCATTAACATAGGTAAGTTCGCCACATGCCGGGCATTTGAATGCTGCCCTTTCAAGCCTGGGAAGAACCTCTGTGTTTTTTCTTATTATGCCACTTATTGAAATAAATGTACCTACATTGCAGCTTCTTACGTTCCTTATTTCATATTTAATGCCGGTTATATCAGGAACGTCTGTTAACCGTATATCTATTCTTTTAATTCTGTTGTTATACAACCCTATGGTATCTCTTATGTATTCCTCACCAATTGAAAAATAAAGTGTGGGATCCTCCATCAGGCTTTGGGCGAAGGTTTCATCAAAGCCGGTTATATCATTATATGAAATGTAAAGTGATTTTTCATCTGGATATATTGACCTTAGGTTATTTATTTGGTCATTATAATCATACTGGTCAAAGAAATCCTGCCAGTATCTCTTTATTTTATCTGTTTCTATATCAGGGTTTATCACAAAGATAAATATTATTTATAAGTATTTAATGATTTTTTTAACCAGATGTGATAATTGAAAAATAATTTATATTGATTTGGGATTAACCAGTACTGCCGTCGTAGCTCAGCCTGGTAGAGCGCGTGCTTGGTAAGCACGAGGTCGCGGGACCGAATCCCGTCGGCGGCTCTTTCAATTTTGAAAATTGTTAATTTTTATTATTTTTATAGGTTAAAATATCAGTATAGAAAATTATTTAATAAAAATTTAAATTTTGTTAATGTAAGACATGGTACGACAAAAAAATGGCTAAATTTGATAAAAATGTTAAATAATAGGCAAATATTTAAATATAAATCTCTTATTATATTTTTGGGGATGAATAAAATGATTACCATAGGTTTGGATTTAGGTTACGGCGATACCAAGGTAATATCTGAAAATGAGCAAAGGTATATATTCCCTTCCCGCTGGGCAAAGGCCGAGTCAAGAAATTGGGGTATTGGTGGTAATATACCTGTAATTTCTGTTGATGACGGAGACTCATTTGTATTTGGAAAGGATGCCATAGGTTCAGGTGTTAGGCAGCCACAGGAGGACAGCAGACTTTCTGATCCAAATTCATATCCATTGCTCGCAGCGGCCTTATGGGTAACAAATCTTGGTAAGGAAAATACAGAAGTAACACTGGCCAGTGGTACACAGCTTGGGTCCTTTGAAAAGGAGGTGGAGAAGGCAAGGAATCTTCTTGAGGGGAAAACCATAAAAATAAAATCCTCGGCTGGTGAGGAACAAAAATTCACCATATCCAAACTTGTGATGAGACCTCAGGGTGTCGGTGCGGCAATATATTTATTAAACCGTGGATTAATTAGGAAACAATACGGTAATGCGGTGATTATAGACATTGGGTTTAGAACAACTGATGTATTAACAATAAATATGGAGAACATGGAACCAATAGTTGAGCTTTCATTTACAATACAGGCAGGAGTGGGGGATGTTGTTTCTGGAATAAGCAAGGTAATAGCCAAGGAAACAGGATTTATAGTTCCAGCTGATGTGGCCAGGGATGCAATATCGTCAAAGGTTGTCTACAGTCAGAAGGAGGTTGGTGGTCCAATTGTTTCACAACCATTATTAGACGCACTTGCACAGAAGGTGATAGACGATATGAGGGAAAACATGCGTGAAGACCTTGATAGGATAACTGCTTTAATTCCTGTGGGCGGTGGATCAATACTGGTTGGGCAGAAGCTGGATGAACTTGCACCCGGGCACATGGTTAAGGTTCCCGTGGAGGATATGCAATTTACCAATGTCCTTGGATACAGAATTGCAGCAAGTCAATAATTTTACAATAATTTTAAAAATAATTTTAATTTATAAATTTTATAAAATATGTATTAGTGCTGGATATGAACTGTATGCAACATATATTCCGACCAGAACTATAATAATTGCGAATATCTTTCTAAGCAGCTTTTTATTCATGCCAACTGATATTTTTGTTCCAAAGAAGCCACCAAGAATGCCACCAATCACATATACAATGGCAACAAGATACAGAACCTCTCCATGGAATCCGTACTCTGCTGCTGTAACTATCCCGAAGGTACCAACAGCAAATAGCGATGTGCCTATTGCCATACTTATCTTAATCTTTGTGGATGATAGTAATGCAGGCACTATTAAGAAGCCACCGCCAATACCAAAGAAACCTGAGGCAAAGCCCACTGCAAGTGAGAATGCAGATACCTTGTCATATCTTGTTTGTTTTGTTAATTCCTTGCAATCCTCTGTTGGCAGGCTACGGCATTTGCTGATATACATATATATACCAATGACTATCATGAGCATGGAGAAAAAGAAAAGCAGCTGGCCGCCCTTTATCTTAAGCCCAACATATGCACCAAGTAAAACTCCTATCACACCAACAAGGGCAAAAATAGGTGCTATTTTTAAATTTACGTTTTTCTTTCTGAGATGCTGATAGAAATTAATAAATGCTGTCAGGCCAACAGCAAGTGCAGTGGTACCTATTGCAAGATGTGGATGATTAATACCAACAAAATATATAAACAAAGGGACTGCAAGTATTGATCCACCACCACCTATTAAGCCTAAACTAAAACCGACTGCTATACCGGATATTAGGGCAAATAAATACTGAATGATTGTTATTATCATTTTTATCTAAGGGTATATAACTAATTACTATATATATGTTTTTCATGTTTATACATTAATTATTCATATTTATGAAAAAATATTAATTTTATACATTATTATGATTAATTTTCATGCAATAACGTGCTTAGGTGATATAGGGCCTTCCCAGCATTGGAGTTATCGATTATTATCCATATTTCTGTATCCAATCTGTAAATGTTGGTAAACTTTATTCCATAGGTCATAAGATAATCCGTTATCAGCAATGTTAACCCTGGTGTAAATGAGGATTCCTTTGGAAGTATTATCTTAATAAGCGCAATTTTGCTCTCGCTGCCCTTGTTGCTTGCTATGCACACATAATAATTAGACTCCTTCATTACAAGTATTGCATTATCTGGAATTTTTTTAATGTCATCAAAATATATAACACTGTATTCATATTCTATTGTTAATGACGACCTTTTAAGTATGTCAAGATCATCTATGTATTCTGGCTTTTGCGTCTTCATATTTGCAAGGACCTTGACAATGGTATTAAATTTTACAGGCTTTCCGGTCATGGCCTCAACCTTATCCTTAATATTTTCTGCAATTTTAGTGTAATTGCATAACCCGCTTGAAATTGCCATGGAAAAAATTAAATTGTTATTCACAATAACTTTTACTGCGTCTGATATTTTTGTCATGATTGTTTATTATTTTATAATATAAATTCATTGCTATTGAAAATATTCTATAAAATACATATTTATGAATTATATCTATATTTATAATACTTTACTTATTTTATATACAACATATAATTAAATAATATTTTGCTACAAAATCTTAAATAAATATCTTTTATATTGCTATACCTGAATTTGGAAAAACCAATATTTAAGGTGCCGTCCACGTGGGGAATTGGTATGAAGATAGGTATAATAACCAGGGTAAACTGCGCTTCGTGTATAAAAATAGCAAAGAGGATTCTTGAAATAATTCCTGAGGACTGGGAGGTTTTTCTTGAAATGAAACTTGCCATGGCCCTTCATAAAAAGGGTTATAATTTTAGCAATATTAAAGCTGATATTTTAATAGTCATTGGTGGTGATGGAACAATACTGAGAACAGCCCAGTTTTCTAAAGGAAAGATACTCGGCATAAATGTTGGCGGTCTTGGATTTTTATCTGAGGTTGAAATAGGCAGCATTGAGGAATCAATTTATAATTTAATTAGGGGTAATTACAGGGAGTACAGCGTAATGAAACTTGATGTATTTATAAATAATAGGTTATTTGGGAAATGCATTAATGATGTGGTCATACATACAGGTAAAATTTCTAAAATAAGAAAATTTAGCGTGTATATAGATGATAAGTTTATGGAAAATACAAGCGCCGATGGTGTCATTGTGGCAACACCAATAGGATCGACATCCTATTCCTACAGTGCTGGAGGCCCAATATTGATACCATCATTAAGGGCAATGGTAATATCCTATATAGCACCTTTTGGTTCAAGGCTCCGGCCAATTGTCTGTCCTGAAACCAGTTCAGTAAAAATTAAATCAATAGGAAAATATGATTCCATAGTTATATTGGACGGCCAGAAGGAAAGAAAGATAAATGAAAATGACATGGTTGAAATCAGGGTATCCAGGGAACATTTAACATTTATTGAGATGAAGGATTCCTTCTTTGAAAGGTTAAGAACAAAGCTGATTAAGGATGTGGTTAATTAGAAAGAAGACAATGGAAATGATAATGGAGGCATCGAAGGATTCATATCCAAATGAGTTTGGTGCAATGCTCAGGGCTGAGGGAAATATAATTTATGAAATAGCCATACTTCCGGGCACTGTAAATGGAAATGTCCATGTTATCTTCCCAATGTATTCCATACCCATTGATTTTTCATATGTTGGATCTGTGCATTCACATCCATCCGGAAATACAAGGCCGTCTGATGCTGATCTGCATATGTTCTCAAATACCGGGCAGATTCATATTATTGTTGGATACCCATATGATTTAAAAAATTATTCCGCATATAACAGAGCAGGAACTCCTGTTAAGTTGGACATTATTTGATTGAATATCTTAATATGGCACAGTATCCCCCAAATTTTTTTATAATTTCACCGGAATCAGAGTAACGGCTTATAACATGTATGTTTGCTGATCCATTTAAAATCGAAAGAAGCTCCCTTGTTTCCGGGGCATGAAATTTTTCCTCTGAAATAATTAAATCCTGAATTATACCCATCTGTGCATATTTTAATATATCCCCATAACCATATATGCTTGTGGCGCTTTTATTTAGCCCTTCAAGAAACTTATTTATAATTTTTTCATCCCTCATGAGCCTTGAATTTTTTAGAATATTTTCACTTTTTTCACTCCCCAGGAATTCATAAATTCCTCTTTTGCCCGTATCCTCAACGGCAAAATCATATTTTTTAAAATTTTTAAAATACGGATTCTGGTTAATGAAATTATAAAACTTAGAGTGTTCAAATCCAGGTCCTAGAATGATTAAAATAATAATATCCCTTATATTTTTTAAAACATATTCAATTTCCTGGTAATAACCTGATGATTGCTGCTTGACATCAAAATATTTTCCAGACTTTCCAGATTTTATGCTTGCAAGTTCCTGTATTCCATATGGTCTTAATGCGCATACTGTTGCCTCCTCATCATCCATGGAAATAAAATAAATTCCAGTACTCTGAGAGGTATCGGTTGCCTCCCTGAGTAGGTTTAAATCCTCATCTGTAAATTCTTTAATAAGGAGGAATTCATCATCGGTACCAAGAAAGATTGATTGATGGCTACCGGCTTCATCACCCTCTATTATCTCGCCAAGAATTTTAATCTTATCGGTATAAGGCTGAAAATCTACTTTTTCAACCTTTAATTTTACCTTAATTTTCTTTCTTTCTGTTGATTTTGCCCTGTCCATGTCGTCATTAAGCTCAACCCTTCTAAAAACATCAGATACTATTAGATCCCCGGGTTCAAGTAAATTTTTTATATACCAGAGATCGTCAAGTGTTTCTATCCGTATTTTTAACTCATCATTTCCAATATTATTTTCCAGTATTTTCAATGAATGATAATTAAAAGATCGGTTAAATACTTTTAAATTTTAAAATTTTATTAATTTCATTAAGAATTTTTTTATAATGAGAACCTTCCCAGTAATATTTATTGCATTTCTTACAGTATTTAACTGTTTTAAATTTTTGCCTGACCATTGTATATTTTAAAGGATCCAGCGTATCAGTGCTAACATCCACAAGAATTGAATTGCACACCGGGCATCTTGTAAAAAAAAGTTTTTTATCCGGTGGAAAGAGGCTTATTATTTCACTTACCTGATCTTTATAATCGGTGCTATCCAGAAATATTGAAAGCGAGTACCTTTTATAGAACTCTATATCCCTTGTTAATAGTATTAAATTATTTTCAATACAAATCTTGAGTATTTCATTATCATAATGTACATCCGGATATTCAACATCATAACCCATAAAGCGGAGCCATTCGCAGGCCCTTTTTGCCATATGGTCTGCCATAAATTTATGGGTGACTCCATCTTTTAGAAATTTCATTTTCAATTCCCGCTAAATCCATTACCCTTCCAACCATGGAATTAACCATATCGTCAACTGTTTTTGGCCTGCTGTAAAATCCCGGCATTGCCGGCGCTATTATCACACCACTTTCTGAAAGTGCAAGCATATTTTTTATCATGATTGTGCTCAGTGGTGTTTCTCTTGGAACTATTATAATCCTCCTTCTTTCCTTCATGGCAACAAGGGCCACCCTGGATATTAAGGTATCAGATATGCCAACGGCTATTTTGGCCATTGTGGATGATGAACATGGTATTATTATATAAGAATCAAAGATAAAACTCCCGGAACTTACTGTGGCAGCTATATTGGAATCATCATAAACATAATCAGCCAGATTTTTTATATAATTTAAATCATAATCAGTTTCCAGTTCTATTACCTTTTTTGCACTTTCAGATATTATTAAATGTATTTCAGCCTCTTTTATTTTTTCAAGAAGGCGTATGCCATAAATTGAACCTGATGCACCGGATAATCCAATAACAATTTTTTTCATTATTATATAATGCTTAAATTGTATTTAATTCATTTTTTTCTATTAAAGATAAAATAAAGAACAAACATCCCTGCTATGATGGCTATTATTGCCCCTGCCTCCTCGTACTGAACTGTTTTGCGTGCCACCACGGGTTTTGAAAATGAAAATCCAGGATATGCACCTGCATCAAGTGCCTGTATGTTTGTATACCCCTTAACATGAGAGGACACATTTTCTGTATCAAGAAATGCCTTTGTCATGTTTGCCATTGTTGGACTGCCTGTTTCAGAAAGTTTTAAAAGAAAGTATGCGCCGTATGGATTCATTGATGTATATGAAAGATCAAACACAATAAGATACTGCGTATCCACTGCTGACCAGTTATATGTTACATACTTTTTATTGTCAATAACATTAGAAAAAAAATTAACCCATACTGAATTTGATATATTATATTCTGTACCATTATAATAATACGTAATGGTCGGAAGCACGCTTGGTGGTGCTGGCAAATTCTGGGATGAATTGGCAACAGCCGGTGCGGCGATTAAGAACATGGATAGTAATATTGCTACCAGTATTTTGTACATTTAATACTGTATGTAAAATATGATTTAAATCTTTTTTTATTTAAAACCAAATTACCACAATTAAGTATTTAAATAAAGATTGTTTTTAGCTGTATATGCTCAAAAAGATTGTCGCCGGCATATTCATATTCATATTGATTCTATCATTTATATCATATGCTAGTTCAGGCCTCAATGAAAATCAAATTACAGTGGAGCCCGTATCCAGCCAAACAGGCCAGTATATGGCATACGTTCCATCCTACCTGCATCCTGTTGTTAATAAAATTTTAAGGTATAATAATATTAATTACACATATTATGGAAATATTTTAACTGCAACATATAATTTATATAATTATTATAATGAAAAAAGCATATTCGCATCATTGAATAATATAGGTATAAGCTCATTTAAATCAAATGATTCCAATGGATTTGTACCGTATTTAATTGTAAATACATCCAGATTCGACGGTGGTGCATACACGCCATATGATATATACAATGCCTATGACATTGGCTATATTGAAAATAGTGGATTCAGAGGTCAAAATACAACAATAACGATAGTTGATGCCTATGGTGATCCAAATATAATGTATGACGTTGAATCATTTGATAATATAACTGATTTACCCCCTGTAAATTTAAGCATATATACCCCTGTAGGCCCAATAACATCTGAAAATTCTGGCTGGGCCATTGAAACTGCAGTGGATGTTGAGTGGAGCCATGCCATAGCACCCGATGCAAAAATAAATCTCGTGCTTGCACCAAATTCAAATAGTACTCTTGTTCAGGCTGTGGCATGGGCAGTTGGCAACCTGTCTGAAAATGTGATATCCCTTAGCTGGGGTTCTGCCGAATCCTCATTAAATGCAAGCGAATTAAAGGTATTTAACAGCATATATATGGAGGCAGCTGATAAAAATATTACAGTGGTTGCTGCGTCAGGTGATAATGGTGCCGATGATGGTACATCAGCAAAAACTGTGAACTTCCCTGCCGCAGACCCCTATGTTCTTTCAGTGGGTGGAACAAGCCTTTACTGCCATGATGGGACATACTCACAGACAGCATGGTCTGGCAGTGGGGGTGGCTATTCATCGTATTTCTCCACACCATACTATCAGAACGCAACAGGCTATAATTCTACTCAACGCGGTGTTCCAGATGTATCCATGGTGGCAAACCCCAACACAGGGGTTCTTATTGTTGTGTCGGGAACCACATACAAAATAGGTGGTACAAGTGTGGGCACACCGATCTGGGCAGGAATAATTGCATTAATGGATCAGTATAATAACAGGTCTTTAGGATTGGTTAATCCATTATTATATCAGATAGCACGGACACATTTTTATTCAAAGGATTTCACTCAAATTACATCAGGCAGTAATAATGGCTACTCGGCACATTCAGGATGGAATCCGGTCGATGGCCTTGGAACTCCCATGGTAAGCAATCTGATTAATGATTCCAGGGTAATACTAAAGGGTTATGGATCAATTGTTTACCTCAATGGAACTGAAAATCTCACTGAAATCTCAGCAAGTATAGATGCTGGTCATAATAACCTTGAGGGTTTCAATGGAAGCACATATTATTTCATATCAATGTATGGTTCTTATAATAATTACGTTGAATTTGGAATACTTGCAAATCTTTCCGGATATTATTATCATTATATCATAGATGACGCGGGCGTGGAATTTAATGGCACATTCAATGGAGGCGGGGAAGCGAATCTTACAATTCTATATAATAATTATAATATAATATTTAAGGCAAATAATTCAAAAGTTAATGAAATAAACGGTATATTATTGAATGATGCCGGTTTTTATAAAGGGGCCATAGGCGTTCTGCAGGAAAATTCGGGTATTTACAATGCATATATACCGCATGGAACCTTTTCAAATTTAATAATTAAAAATAACAGTTACAGTTTAATACCCTATGCATACTATGAATCCCATGTATCCGGCCTTGAGAACCACGGTGATCTGGGAATAACATATAATAATAAGAATTTTACAGCAGCATTTTCATATAATATCACACCTGGATATCTGTATAAGAATGGCTATAAACCTGAAATACTGTATAATTTATCATACAGTAGCACATCGGGGCTGTTCCTTTATGCAAATAATGGCCAGAAAACAGTTTTCTATGTTAACGGTTTGAGATTAAAAGGTAACAGCGATAAACTTGACCCTGGGGTTTATAATGTCAATGCAACCATTTCTGGAATTAATGTTTCAAGAACCATATACATACCCAAAATATCAATATATAATATAAATACAATTCCTGAACCGGTTTACTTTAATGAATCAAAGTATATCATTGATGATTACTATTTTAAATATTCAGGAAATACCAATAATTTCAGTATATATGGAATTAATGGAAATAACAGTATAATAATATATTCTGATGGCTATAATACCATTTACGGCCATTTTAATTCGACTAAAACATTTACACTAAATCCAAAAAATATAACAATAACATTTTTTGTCTATAATGCCAACACAACCGTAATTGTTAATGGACGTAACATTCCTGGAAGTTATGGTATTTTTAAGGAATCAATTAGGCCAGAACACATAGCTGTAAATATTACCTCACCCGGATTTATCGGAAAAAACTTTACCATGAATCTTTATCCCTCAGAAAATGTATTCAGGGAATTTTTATTGCTGCCAAAATCTTCATTGTATAAAGTTACAGGTTATATCACAAATATAGAGTTTAATTATGCACTGGCGCATGTGGCAGTGTACAGCAATGGAAGAATATCGGGATATTCAAGCCCACAGGGACATTACATTGTCTTTTTACCGGCAGGGAAAAATACATTAAAATTTTCACTGGAATATTATAAAAACAGTACATTAAACATTAATGCAAATAAAAACATGAGTAATCAGAACGTTTCATTGGCACCGGCAAACATAAACCTGGTATATATACCATTTAAAATCACATATTTGTTCCCATTCATGTTTTATTTTCTTTACCTGTCATGGAATCAATATTCTGGTCCTGATTTTGGCCTATATGAAATATTTTATTCAACAAATCCCAATATGGTTGGATATCATGATAAAACTATTTTTACACAGGGTGTCGATTTTACGGTGCTAACCAATATAGAGCCGGGGAAAACATATTATATAATTATATCAGCATACACGGCCCAGGGAGCATTTATTTCCACATCAGAGGTTAAGGTAACATATAACCTGATAAACTACGGCATCAATGCACTAATAATAGGTGGCATTATTGCATACATTTTAATAATGATAAAAATATTCTTTAGAAAAAGGAAAAATGAGGAGGATTGGGATATATTTAACGAATTTCCTTAAGAATTTCCTGCCTTGCAATATCCATGTTTTTTAATTTTTCATATCCGATCTCCCTGGTTCTTGTTCTAAGTCCACAGTCAGGATTCAGGCGTATTAATTCGGGCGGGAGTATTTTTAAGGCATAATTAATTCTATCCTTTATTAGCTCCACCGGCTCAATATAATCTATATGTACATCTGTTACACCTAGACCCATAAATTTTTTCTTATCATTATGTTCATTAAAATACTTTAAATCAGTGTAACCGGGTCTGGAGGAATCATCAGTACCACGTTCGAGTGTATCACGATTTGCAAATTCAAGGTTAAAACCATCTATTTTTATGTCATCCATAACATCATAAAGAAGTCTATAATCAATGCTATAACAAACGTGCATCGAAAATTCAACATTATCTATTCCATCAACGGATTTATTTATTGAATCAACGACAATATTCATCTCATCCGGATGTGTTGTGGTGGCTGGCTCATCTATCTGAATTTCAAGCTTTTTGCCCGGATATTTTCTATCCCATTCCCTTTTCAGCTCCCTCATATCCTCATTAAGAAGCTTGGCAAATTCCATGGCAGTTTCATATCTATCCCTGTAGTGTTCATTAAATGACCAGTCCATCATTGTATAAGGGCCTGTAACAGGAATTTTTATATTTGATATATTATTTTCAAGAAGAAATTCTAACTCATCCAGATGGTATGGTTCCTTTCTTTCTATCCTATCAGTTATGCTACCTTTCTTGTAATATCTGTTATCAAAAGACCTGACCGGGCCATAGAATGTTATTCCGTTTATCCTGTTTGCCTGATGCTCATACATTTCCCATCTGAACATTTCTCCGCCAACACCTATATTATCCAGGCCGGCCTTTTTAAAAAGGTCTATGGTTTCAATGGTGGCCCTTCCTGCAAGTACGTTAAATTCCTCAGTTCCCTGAATTTTATGAAAAACAGAACTAAGATACGTTGGTTTTCTAAAACTACCAATTTCCTGTGATATCAAATATTTTTCTGACATTTTTAATCACCTATTTTTGACATAATTTCTATTTTTTTATCTGCAATCATCCTGGGGAGAAAATCAAAATATTCTGTGTGCGTAATAATAATGGAATCAAGATCGTATTTTAGGGCCTCATTCTTTATATCCTCAGGTTTTTCCAGTTTTGTGTTGTATCCGTCTATTAATTTTATTCCTGGTTCATCAGAAATTTCTGATGCAATTTTTACGTTGTTTTCATTATTATCGCATATTATAGATTTTGGTCTTCCCCTAATATTCTCCTTATATATATTTCCAGCTGTTATTAACCTTACATTGTATTCCTTAACAAAATCCTCCAGATTCAATACACTGTTTTTTTCATATGGCATTGAGTCAAACAGGACCACATTTTTGGTCCTAAATTTCTTAAGTATCTGTACATAATTATTTAACAGCTGTTTTTCAAAGTCATTATATGCCATTTCCACCCTGGACATTCTAAAAAATGTATAGGGTGATGGCAAAAATGCATTAAAATCTTTACCATACTCGGCATATAGGGGGAGTGGAGGGTTTTCATTTAATGGTGTGAATTTATCAGGGGAATACTTTATACCACCAATTTCAGATACCTCTGGCATGCGGTAAAATGTATTTGTTTCCTTATATCTTGTAAGGGGACCTGGCTGCATGCCATCGGTAATAAGAACCAGGGGCCTAAAAATATCATACCAGTTAAATAATGGGTCTGTATATAAAATTCCATTATTATTTAACCGGTCATAGAACTCATGCTTTTCATCGTCAATGCGATCATTAAGTGCCGCGTCCGGAAGAAGACCTTTTTCCCATCTGCTGATGCTTAATCGCAATTCATTTGTTTTTGGATAAATGCCATAAACAAGGGTATTTATTTTCATTTTATCAAACGCTTATTTTATATTGTTTAAAAAATGTTTTTGATTTTTTTATGATTCCTGGTAATAATTTTATTAGTCAACAACGTTTTCAGAAAGGCTTATGTAGGGTTCCTCATCTGATATTCTGACCATTGCATTTAAAGGTATTATCATCTGTTCCTCACCATGCCCAAATGGTGCACCATAAAGTGATGGCTTATTTATTTCGTTCATAAATTTTTGTATTACATCCTCTATTGACGGCATTGGCTCTTCCTTATCAAATATGGCCTTAAAATCACCAAAGACAAAACCATTGAATTTATCCACAATATCTGCAAGCTTCATGCTGAAGAAATACCTGTCTATGTCACCTGATGTTACATCGGTATCCTCTATGAAGAATATTCTTCCGGTTGTATCCGGTATATAATTTGTACCAAGAAGTGATGCAACAAGGGATATATTTGTACCCATTGAAAGGCCCTCCGTATTTCCCGGTATAATGTATTTTATAAGCCGGTCCTCGTATATATTTATCTTTGTGGAATTGCCTGTTAGTATATCCATAAAATCCTTTATACTGGGTTTTGCAAAATCCTCTATATCTGATGCAACCATTGGGCCATGAAATGTTATAAGATTTGCATTCCTGTTTATTGCCAGATGCAGTGCGGTTATATCACTGTATCCCATAAATATTTTGGGATGATCACGTATTATATCATAATCAAGTAGTGATAGTATATGTATGCTCCCATAACCGCCCCTTGCACAGAAAATTGCCTTAACATTATCATCCTTAAAGGCTGACATTAACTCCTCAGCACGGTCCTTTGCGGGTGCTGCAAGATCATTTCTCTGGTTAAGCTTCTTTATATTTTTTCCCACTGTTACCCTGTAGCCAAGTTTCTTTAACCTAGATATACCCTTGGACAGCCTGATCATATCAGGTGCACTGGCCGGTGCTATTATCCTTATTTCATCCCCCGGCCTTAATTTCGGAGGCTTAATTCTCTCCATGATCACCACCAAATTCATTTTTTATTTTAACCAAGGTTTCCTGATTCTCCAAAATTTCCATAATAGAATTATATGCAACATTTATTGTCGTAAATAGATTATTAGCTGCGCGCTTTGGATTTGCTGCATTCCTGAATTCATCGGAATGCCCGGGTATGTTTGTTCCTATTTTCATATCAATATGCCCTGTCGGCACACTTAAACTCACATTGGCCTCGTCTGTACTGCCGCAGCCATATCCCTCTTCGTTATCTATATTATAGGCGTTTATATTAAATTTATTAAGATTTTTAAGCAGTATGGAATCTATGGTTTTGTTAGGCTTATATTCTGTATACATCGGCATGAGGTCCTTAATAATTAATTGCGTTCCAAAACCCTCTGAAACAGAACTGACAAGCCTCTTTATTTTTAAAACAAGTTTTTTAAGGAAATCTGATGAGCTTGACCTTACATCCACCTCAAGCACGGCCCGGTCAGGCACAACGTTTGATGCCCTGCCACCCTCCTTTATTATCATGCCTATGACAGAATGCTTATCATTTTTTATCCAGTCCCTCATATTATTAATTGCTGTATAGCTGGTAACAAGGGCATCAAGTGCGTTTATTCCATAGCATGGTGAGGCAGCCATATGGGCAGATTTTCCAAGAAATGTAAATTCCATCTCGGCGTCAGCAAGTGCCTTTGATCCAACAGCCCATCTGTCATCCGGATGCATGCCCATTACAAAATCTATATCCTTAAATGCACCCTTTTCCGCCATTATGGCCTTGCTTCCAGCATATGGACCTATGCCCTCCTCAGAGGGTGTGCCAAATACCACGATTCTGCCTGACTTTAAAGATTGTGCAACCTTGATCGCCGTGCCAAGGGCCCATGCAGAAATAAGATTATGGCCGCATGAATGGCCGTTGGGAAGTGCATCAAATTCTGCAAGTATTCCAACAGATGGATGACCTATACCATATTCTGCCCTGAATGCGGTATCCATGCCAAGGTATGGGTTTGTTATTACAAATCCCTTTGATTGAAGAATTTCCATTAAAAGTTTGGATGATTTATATTCCTGGCTGCCAATTTCTGCAAAATTGTATATTTTACTGGATACATCCAGGATGAGTTCCCTAAAATTATCATCATACATAACAGTTAATGCCAATTATACTTAAATAAATTTATAATTACAATGGGTGTATCTGCGATTTTATTATCTCGCTGGCGGCCTCAATAAATATTTTTTCCCTTCCGGGTGGTATAACACCGCCTGCGGCTATATCATGACCGCCGCCGGAACCGCCTGCCTTTTTGCATGCAATGGACATAACCTCAGATAGGTTTAATCCCCGGGCAATTAAGGCCCTGGTCCCTCTGGAAGATATTTTGATATCATCATTTCCAGAATTAAAGCCTATTACAGGCTTATCAGGCCTCATCAGGTAGAGTGCAATTGCGCCGGCAATTGGCCCTGCCATTTCGGATTCTGGGGCGTAAAAATACCTTAAATACTTTTCTTCTGTTATTTCTGAATTTGCACGGTATATGTAATCTATTAACTTGGTTTTATAAATTTTTATATTATTTAGCATCTCTAACCTTACTGAATTATCACCCAAAAAATACTGGACAGGAAGTGAATTTTCACCAACCCTGCTGTTTCCGTCTATAATTGAAACAAGTTCCTTTGATGTAAAATTAAGATCTGAATAATAGAGTGTGTCACCCTCAATATACCTGATTCCGTCAGAACCAATATTATTCTCAAGTAATTTTAACGCCAGTGCATTTGCAAGGACCTTATTTTCATCATCGTTAAGATCCAGAATATTCTTATCAAAATTAATATTAAGTGACTGCAAAAAACCCCTTACTGCATCTGGATTTCCTGTGAGCCCATTAAAAAAGGGGTCAAGTGAGTATGTAATTGCATCTCCAAGATTTCCCTCAAGGTTTAATGTGTGCTTAATGCTATATGTATTATATGCATCGTAAATTGTTTTATTGAGGCCGGATAAACCACCTATATCCTGTTTATCTGATGTTACACCTGAAAGGAAAAAAGGGAATAGATTTCTGTTGGATTCGTCCAGTACAAGTGAAAATATATATGCCATGGTTGAACCGCATGCCTCCCTTGTGCCATTTATGCCGTAATCCCTTATATTTATGTTAATTCCCCTTATACCATCCACAGGATTATAAAAATGATGATCAAGGATGATATAATTATCATAATCTATTATACCAGGAATCTGTGATGACCCTGCATCAACAACAATTGTTAATGGGTTCTTTTCCTCTTCAAAAAGCTGCCTGAAGCCCTCATTATCAAGGCTCTTAACAAAACTTAAATGAAACTTTATATTTAATTTCTTAAGTGCGTTTAATAATATAATTGCGGAGCTTACACCATCCCCATCATTATGTGCAAGCACCCGTACATATGATTCGCCCCTAACCTTTTCACACGCTTTATTGATATTATCGTATAATTTTTTATCCAGGATTTCCTCTATCATCACAGAACTCTATCAAGAGACCAGTCCTTTGAAAGCCTTCCTGTCCTTTTATAGTACCTTATAAGCCTAAGCATTTTGGACATGATAAGATCCCTGCCACGCCTGTTGCTTATATCCTTTTTGTTTAAAAGCAGGTGCTTTGATACATTTTTATAACGCTTTATAAGGAATGATAAATCCTCAGGTATATCCTCCTTAATACCGTTCTCTGCCAGTATCTGGGACATCTTCTTATGCATTACAGGTCTTACACCGGGTACTGCATACTGATCTCTTAACCTGATTCCTATCATTGACTTTGAAAGCCCGTCCTTTTTCATCTTCAAAACTTGATCCTTAATTTCATCGTCCGTTACCAGCCATGATGGCCTTTCGGTAAGCTGTAATCTTTTTGATCCGGATTTTCCTCTCTTACGTGTATGCATTCGTGCCATAATAATCTGTAACGGTATTATAACTATAAATTTATCTTTTTTGTTTTTTATAATAAACTAACTGATATATTTTTTAATTTTTACATATAAAATTTATTATAGAACTTTGATAAATCTTTCAAACTGTGCAATTATCTCCATACCCACTGACCATATGGTTAATTCATCCTTAAATATGGAATATGAATTAAAATGGTCATATAAATTTGTAACATAATCACCTTCTGAAAATCCCCCTATAACAACATTGATATTATCCATGTTTATTATATCAGATGGATTGGAAAACTTACCATGCGGTGAGAGCACCACAGTATTTTTTCCTGTGTTATTTAAGAAACTTATTATATCCTCATTTTCCATGGATAATAATGTCTTTCCGCCCACCTTTATTTCCTTTTTCCTGAATAAATCCTCAATTAAGCCTGTAAACCTATTGTATGATTTTGGAAGACTCACGTCAGGATTTATTACTATAATTTTATTTTCCTTTGTATGTATGTAAATTCTTAGGAGCCCCCTTTTATTAAGTATTGATTCCATGGCTACCTCCAGAAATATATATATTATATCAGGGCGCCCCATTCTGGTGGACCTGCCCGGAAAATATTTATCTATGGAGGTATGCATGTAATTTGAGTCAAGTAACATTTCTGATGGTTTTTTATGGTTTTTGGCTGCAATTTTCTTTATTGCTGGATCATCCAACATTTGTTCGGGTATTAACTGCAGTTCCGCATCTGCAACAACAAGATTTAACATAACTGGATAATTGCCGATTAAGATTTACTTTTTTCTATAATTTCAATTCTTTTTGATGTGGCCGGATGATCCAGACTTAATGATTTCATCACATTTTCTGGTATGTTTTCAATGTTTGATATTTTAATCAATGCACTTTCAAGGTATTCCTTTTTAACATACCTTACTGCGTTTAAATCTGCAGCCACCTCATTTCTCCTTTTAATTGCAGGAATGATCAGAAAAAGGAATACAATAAGGGATATAAAAAAGAATGGAGAAAGTGCAAGAAGTATTCCTATATTAAATACAAATCCAAGTGCCGCAACATTTATTACTATAATATATACACCGAAATTAATCAGTGCTGTTTTTCTGTTATGCTTTAGTTTTATATGGGATAATTCATGGGCAAGTACGGCTATTATCTCATTATAATCAAGTATATTCATTAAATAACTGGTTATAAAAACATATGCCTCCCTGCTGTTAATTTCAAATGCATTTGCTATCCTGTTGCCTGTATTTAGAATATATATTGATGGTGTTTCTATACCCATTTCGAGTGATAATTCTGAGACCTCATGCACTATAAAAATATCTTTTAACTGAACCGATTTTTTAATTAATAATGTAACCATTGGATTGTTTAATGATAAAGCCCATATGAAAAATATAAAGGCATTTAAAACAATCATATACGAGTATTCCCTTATTATAAGAACAAAATTTTCAACCAGAACCATACCAACAAAGAAAAGTGATAAATATATTAAATATCTCCAGCTTAAATCACTTGATACATAATCCATTATATTTATATTTTCCTCCTTATATCCTATGTGTATTTTATACTTAAAATAGGTAAATAATATGATATTTATTGCTGTTATAACTACCATTATTATTACAGTGTATACTGAAAATTTAAATTCTGATAATATGATGTAAACAAGAAATAGAATAAAAAGTGAAACTGTTGATATAGCATTGGATTTTCTCAAAAAATCCTCGTTTTTATTCCTTTGTTGCTGATACATGTTAATTGACCTATGATATAATATAAATTAATTATTAATATTATTCATGTGGATGTCAATTTGGATAAAAATTTATATATATGACTTATAATAACGTACAATGTCAGACGAAAATAAAAATTCAATAATGTACCTGATAGCATATCTGGTTCCGGTTTTAACAGGTGTGCTCATTTATGTTATGTATGGAAATGATAACAGGATGAAATTCCACGGTGTGCAGGCAATACTCCTCGGCATTGCGATATTCATAATTGATATTATTTCATATTTTTTGGTGCCTTTATTTTTACCACTATTATATATATTTGATCTGCTGATAGCTATTGTCTGGCTCTATGGCATCTATGTAGGGTACGAGGCGTCGATAAACAAGGATATTTTTATACCTTATATAGGTGATTATGCAGCAAATGTCACGGGATTTAAAAAATAATCGAATAATAAGCAAATTTTTTATGTAAAATATATAGATATATTTTAAATATATGGCAAATAATTAATTATTTTAAAATTATAGAAAATAAACTTTGAATTAAAGTTTATAGTGGTGAAACGATGAGATTGAAATTTCTTGGAAACTGGTCCTCACATATAGAATTTGGAAAACGCAATGTTTCAATGATAATAGATAATCATATTTTAATAGAATGTGGTCCCCATACAATTGAGTCCATGCTTGAAAATGGCATTAATCCGGCCAATATAGATAAGATTTTAATTAGCCACATGCATCTGGATCATTTTGGTGGTCTGGCCGAAATACTCTGGTACCGTGGTGCTTTAAATGTTAAGGATGAGCTAATAATCATGGGGCCTCCCGGTATTAAAAAAAATACTGAGAGGATTCTGCAGATATACAACACACCAGATAATGAACGATTTAGGATTACATCAAAATACGTTGAGATAAATAATGGTAAGGAGGTTTATGAAATAAAATCAAGATTTATAGAAAAATCAGAATATGATTATATAGTTGCTTTTCAAGGCAATCATGTTATACCGGACAATATGTACAGAATAGAGTATCAGGGTAATATAATAACATATACAGGTGATACAGCGTATAATGATCAAATATCACTGGCAGCAGAGGGCGCCGATTTATTATTACATGAAATGACATATACTGATTCTGAATCTGAAACGGCAAGCTTCTGGAAGCACTCAACATATTCCTCGGTAATGAGGGCTTTTAATGAAAGTGGCGCTAAAAAACTGGTGCCTGTGCATCTAACAGATGGTACATTGTCGTTGCTTAATGAAAAAAGGGATGAAAAGATGATCATGCCATTCGATGATATTATTTTATCAGGGCAATGATGATATGTATATTTTATTAATTTAAATAAAATAAACTTATGTGTGTTTTATTAATAACGTTAAATTCTAATTTTTTATTGAAAAACTAAAATAAAAAATAGTTTATTACATATAATAGGTCGGTAAAATCTTTTTTTGGTGATTGTACATAATTGCCGGGAGTTGAAAAATTTAAATTACATTTTTAATGAGGAAATTTTTATAGTTAATTTTAAAAATAGAGGAATAAAATTTGATATAATATTTATTATTATAAAAATGAGTTTATTTTGCCCCCGCCTCAAGTATGGATTCCTTAACCTCCTCTTTATTGATTTCCTCCAGGGATTTCCCCATGGTTTCTGTTCCAAGAAATATCGTTGCCATTAATCCTATAATTGATAAACTGGTAAAGAAGAAAAGACTTGCACTGAAACCATATGCTGTCACTATAAATGGAAATGTAGTTATACCAAGTATAGCACCTATCCTGCTTACAGATGTTCCAAACCCCTGGGCTGTTGCCCTATCCTCTGTTGGAAAAAGTTCCACTGGATAAACAAAATCGGTTGATCCAGGCCCTATTGCCTCTGTGATATAAAATACCAGGAACAGAACAAATATTGGTATTCCAGCACTTATGAATGCCGATTTATTTGGCATGTAAAATGTTATAATTCCCAGCAATCCCAGTGAGATAGCCATGCCCGAGAAACCTATTATTGTTATACCCTTTCTTCCAATTTTATCTATTAATAATATTGCTATTAGACTTCCAAGAATGGCAAAGGTATCAAACACAGCAGATCCAAGCACAGCAAGTCTGGCTTTTAATCCAAGCAGTTCAAGTATTGTTGGGCTGAATATACTTATGCCATAGAATGAGGCATCGAAGGTAAACCAGAATATCCCAATAAATGCTAAACTTTTGATGTATTTTTTGCTTAGCAGCTCTTTTAAGGGATTTGTCCTATCTTTTGATATTTTTTCCAGATTATCAGATGTTCCAGTTAATTTTTTTTCAATTGCAGATGCTTCCTCAGTTTTACCCTTATTGTTAAGCCATCTTGGGGATTCTGGAACATCCCTCCTGAGAACAAGTATAATTGCAGCAGGGATAATACCAATTAAAAACATATATCTCCATGACTGGTTTCCAAGATAAAGTAGGAAATAACCGGTAAGAGCAGCAACAGCGGCTCCCAGGAACCATGAAAGCACATTTGTAACCAGGAGCTTGCCACGGTATTTAACTGGAGAAAACTCACTGATAATTGTGGTACCAATTGCATAATCTGCCCCGAGACCAAGGCCGAGTATAAATCTTATTGAAAACAAAGATATAAAATTCCATGAAAAAGCAGACATTGCTGTTAAAACGATAAATAATGCCATGTCGTACATGTACATTGTTCTTCTACCATAAAGATCTGTAATGTATCCAAAAATAATTGCCCCAAGAAACATACCAATGGTAGTTGACGCGGCAATCATTGCCTTTCCAAAATCGGTATCAAGATCAAAGGCTGTTTTGGACATTACTATTAACGCAACAGATATAATTGAAATATCATATCCATCTAAAAATGTACCACCAACAGAAAGCGCAGTTATTTTTCTATGCAGTGAGTTCATTTTTGCATTATCTAAAGCATTATAAGCCATATTTAAATATATTTTATGGATATTTAATTGAAATCCATATAATATATAAAATCCAATATAATGGCATATATTTTATATAATTCCCAGAGTTTTCTGTTGTGTACCATATTCTGTATATTTATAAAGCGTACCTCTTATTGAACATCTCTTTAATCTCATCATTATTGCATTTATAGTATCCGTTCATCTTTCTGAATGCGTGTTTTGAATTGAAATCTAATGATTTTAAATAGAATATATTCATTGTGAGTCATAATCAGGGAATGATGATATTACTTTTACCATCCTTCTTGTTTATTCATTTTTTCTACCTCATTATTTGATTTTAATGAATTTCTTATGGTTATGGTCATTTTATGTTAAAACAAACTTAAATATATATAAAGAATGCATATAAAATATAAATATAGATAATTATTGTATTTAATCAAATGTTTATTTAAGGTTCTTTTAAATTAAATATTCAGTTTAATATAAAATTTAAAAATTCATTTTCTAAAAATTTTTTATCCCTTAAATATAAATTTGAATAAAGATAGGGATAATATAAAAATATTGCTGGTTATACAAATCAAAAAAATTCGTAAAATAAAGCTTTCACTTGAAATAATAATTATAATATAAGCTTAATAGATTCTTTTAGTTTTATTTAATGATCATTATACAACAGCAATATTTCAGGCAAAAGTCCAGGATATAGGCAGAATAGTGATTCCGGTTATAATAAGAAGAAGATTCGGAATAGAAAAGGGCGACATTATAGTTCTGGAGATAATCAAATTAAGGGATTATTAGGTGTTATAAATGGATTACAGGGATTTTAAAAATTATTTAATAGATGAATTAAGGCTCTCGCCATCAACGGTAAATGATACATTAAGGAGGATGCCATATATAGAAAATAAATCCAAATCCATGGATAGGGAGGACCTTCAGGAACTTGTTAGGAATATATGGAATACAAGGAGCAATAAAACTGCAAATGAGTATATTAAAATAATAAACAGGTGGTTATTATACAAAAATGAAAAACCGTTGAAATATTTTAAGGAATATGAGACATACACTGTTAAGACATGCACAGAGGAGGAAAAGAACAAATTATTAATGGAGGCATCCAGGGAAGGTTCCAGGGAGAGGGCCATATTCTACCTTTTATTTGGAACCGGAATAAGGCTCGGGGAGGCTGTAAACCTAAAATTAAAGGATGTAAAAAATGACAGGATATTTGTGACGGGAAAGGGACAAAAAGAAAGGGAGATATATTTACCTAGCGAGGTTAAAAATGCAATAGACGATTATTTAATTGAAAGGGTTCCGGGGAAAACATCATCCGACAAGGATTATTTATTCACAACCAAAATCGGTAAAAAAATGTCATATAATTATTTCAGGAAGATATGCAAGAGGGTCTCAATGAATTCCGGAGTAAAGTTCCATCCGCACATGGCAAGGCACACATATGCAACTGAATTGTTAAAAAAGGGATTATCTGTTTTCTACGTTGCCAGATTGCTTGGCCACGAGGATTTATCATCGACCCAGATCTACCTCCATGCATCGCAGGAGGATGCAATTTACGAAGTTTCTAAAATAAAATTATTTGAAAATGGCCAAAAGCAAAATGATTTGGACGGTAAGGATAGGTTGGGATTTGAACCCAAGTAAATGGGATCTGCAGTCCCACGCATGACCTCTCTGCCACCTATCCAGTATTACCCTATTGCGTTTTTATATTTATTTTTTTTATTTGTTAGCGAAAGAAAAATAGTGATAAATTTAATATAAAAATTTATAAATAATGATATTATTATTAAAGCAGATGAGCAGGGTAGGAATTTATACTCATGATTTTAGATTTTACCATGACATTATAAGAGATTTAAAAAAATGGCATATACCCTTTTTTAGTATAACTGATTTATACAACGTCCCAAAGGATATAAAGGTTATACTTAGTTCCAGCAGGGATACATTTAAACTCCCGAATCAGATAAAGGCCGATTCATCCATTGAAGCCATTAGGATGAGCCTTGCGACCCTTTTATTTAAGGATAAGTTTGAAAATGTTATCATAGGAATAGATCCAGGCCCCAGACCAGGTATAGCGGTGATGGCCGATAATGTTCTAATGGAGGCTTACGAGTGCCCGAATATTCAGATAATAAAAACAGAGGTTTTGAATATATCCAAAAGTTATATATATAAGTATATAACAATAAAAATTGGAAATGGCGATAGACCAAACCGTGATATGATAATAAAGGAATTAAAGAACATAGCACCGTTGATGATAGTTAATGAGGAAAATACAAGCACACCACATAAGATCCATGACAATGCCCTTTCTGCGGCCAGAATATCATTAATCGAGGATAAATATGATGTTACGAGGGTCCCAGAAAAATTCTCAAGGAAAAATGTTTATGAAAAGGAATTTATTACATTAAAATCATTAATTTCGTAATACCTTTATTTTGTGTTTTTCGTGGATTTTGATGTTTTTTTGCCCGCATGTTTCCATTTTGGAACCTTGACAGTATTCCTTCTGCCAGATATGACTATTAGAAATATTGCAAATGCCACTGTTACAGCAGCTATATAGTATATCCAGTTATAGTTTGGTGGGTGGCCATTATAGAAATATACGCCCTTTGGAATACCTATATTGGGATTATTTGTGCTTATGGTAAGTAAATCCCTGCCTGGTGGCAATTCCGCTCTAGGGACAATAACGGATGCAGTGTAATTAGACTTTGCATTAATTTTACCTATCATGGATGTTTGAACAGTTATGCCATTTACCAGAAAATTAACGGTTATATTATATGCAGGTGCAGAAGCAGTATTTGTAAGCGTTGCATTTAGATGCACGGGCTGGCTAACGTTAATTGAAAAGTTTGTATATGCACTTTCCTTAGAATTACCATTAAATGCTGTGGCCTCAACATAAACATATATGTTTTCAGTTGTATTTGGCGCCACTATTGGTATTACAAAGTCAGGATTTGATGAGTTTTTATAATAGTCTGACGGTACAGTATTATCGCTATTATTTTGCACGCCAAAAAATGCATTAACTGAATAATTTGTAAAACCTGATGTTTCATTTATATATATGTTAAAATTCTGGCTTTGGTAAACATATGTTGGGTAACTAATATTTTTAAATGATAGGGATGATGGGCTTTGTGATTTCTGGTTATTATTATTTCCATATGGGGCAACTAACAGTCCGGAGACAATCAAAATAATAACTATTGCAATGGCCAAAATTTTGAATTTCATTATTTCTTCCCCCTTCTAGATCTTACTGTTGATCCAATTAGACCTATAAGCATGGCCCCAAGTATAATCCCAATTCCAATATACAATGTGTCAACAGGGTTTTTTGTATAGTTATTTAAAACACCATGGCCAGATGAACCAACACCGCTGGCCGTAATGTTCTGGACTTCAGGCGATACGGTTGCATTATGCATTATTTTATCATCATAATAACTGTTTATATCTATTTTATCGTATGTTTGTATTTTAATTCCCGATGCGGGTTTTAAATACACATATAATGTCATATTTGTTTTTTCTGGTATGTTTATAGTTGTATAATTTTTGCCGTTTGCAAATGTTGCCATTATTTTATCTGTTTTATTAAGCACATTACTGTTTGAAATATTTACATTTACAGTTATATTTGTATTTCCTGTATTGTTGAGATAAAATGGAACAACGTAATATGATCCATTTATCATGGCATAATCAGTTCCATTTACAGGGTATAATGTATAATTATAAATCTTTTTAATGTCTGTATAGGTAATGTTGAATTCTGATGTGCCATTTAATATTATTGTATTATTATAAGGGTTTATATAATAGCCTGATGAATATGCTGATATACGGTATATACCTGACGGTAATGTTATATTTACTTCATTATTGGAGGTTAAATTATAATACCTGCCATTGGACCCTTCCAGTGTGACGTTAACATTGTTTAAGCTACTCAGATTTCCAATTAGATTAATATTTGCAGTGTAATTACCCTTAACCATATTATTTATTTCAGGAACCATGTTTAAGATTTTGGAATTATCCCATGATGTGGTATTATAATAACTGGTGTTATTGGCATATATTCCATTCTCTTTTTCACTTGCCTTAACTGTATAATTACCTGGCATTAAGCCTATACTCAACTCTCCATTTTTATCCGTATAATTGGTATAAATTTTATTTCCAGTTTTATTATAAACATCTATGGTAAAATTGGAAAGACCATAACCACCAGAATTTACAAAAACAGTGAGATTGTCCATATTCACAGTAAAATCCTTTGTAATGTTTTTGGCCACTTGGGGTGTAAACGATGTAAAGTTCGTATATGTAATTTTTGTGGAATTATTAGTTACGCTTACATTGTATGTATAATTCCTTAAATCTGTAACATTGTATTTCCCATTTGATATGTATACCTTTTGTGAGTATTTATGTGCTGAATTATTGAAATAAAGTACGCCACTTGTTATTTTCTGTGTTCCTGTTACATTTTTAACAGATACACTTCCACTTATATCATTATGCGTTATATTAAAACTGCCCAGATTTATTGTATATGGGTCTTCAGCCTCCTGCATTGTAACATTTACAGTTTTTTCCGCAATTATGTTTGAACCCTCAAGTGTATAATTGTTTATTGACCCTGTACTGAAGACCAGGGTATCATTTCCCGGCAGGCCAACAAGATTATATGTCCCTGAACTGTTTGTTGTAACAACCTCATGTGGTATTCCATACTGATCCAGAAGTGTTACATGTATCCCGGAGGCTGACCCGGAGTATCCAAGAATATTACCTGTTATATTTGCCCCGGGGAAGTACTCTATTATTGGGTCCTCCACATTATAAACATCGCTAATAGGTGGAAGCAGGTAAACGGTACCCTTATGTTCCTGCTTGTACTGGTATGCCTCCTGTATTGGTATGAACTGAAGGTCCTTTGTTGAATTTTTATACGGGCTCCATAATGAGGCATAATAAACAAGTTCAAAATGACTCATATTAAATGCAGGTTTAGCACTGGCACCCGTACCATAATTTATACCTGGTATGCCATTTACCTCACCCACATCTGATGGTGAGTATCCTATAAAGGCACGGTATATTGTGGAATTGTAAAATGCAGGTGCGTATGAAATATCGTATGTTATTACTGATGCACCCTGTGGCAGTTTATTAAGTGGATATGTACCGCTGCTTGTAACTGCAAATATATTATAGTAATTTGTTGGCACTATTTCTCCAAGGGCATCATATGTTGGGGTGTCTGTAAGATACGCAGGCGCATAGAATACGCCGGGATCAGAACCACTAAATGGGAATAAACCGTGGTCTATCTGTATATATGATATTTTGGATCCGGTATCCAATTCAAGTGTCGCATATGCATTAACAAGTTTATTTAATGAATATTTGCTTGCCAGCTCACCCATAATCAATGCATGATAAGCGTTGTCAGGATTTGTAACATTTACCTGATGCCCTCCATATGCAGGCTCTGAAAGTAGCTTGGTATAATTTGATGGTATTTTATTATCTATCCTTACAGTTTTATAAATGTATGTTATATTATTGGCCTCAGATGTGCCAAAATATGATTTTAATGTTGAATAAACAGTACTATTAAAATGCCCGCTGGTAAATGCACCTGGAGTTTCCAGATCGCGTGCTATAAATAATGCCACTATATCACTCTGATTCTGTGCTAAAAGGACCTGCCCTGCAGAAACATATCCCTGCTGAAAATCATCTGCCACAGCAGGATGTTTTCCCTGAAGGGCCTCCTGGAAACCATAATCCCACCATGATAAATATGCCGGCCTCTCATTTGCCGGTAAATTGGAATCCTGTGATGCAAGCCAGATAAATGACTCTGATAATGGAGACGTTGAATTAACAACGCCAAAACCATAGTTACCAAAATAATCAGTTGAATTTGGCCTGAGAAATGCCGGGATGGATGAGTTTATATCACTGTTATACTGTGACGCTGTATTGTCAGGCACTGCTGCTGAAACTGCACCCATTCCAGAAGGTATTATTAAAACAAGTATAACTATAACCACAAATGAGGCCTGCAACCATGTTATATTTGTTTTTATCCTCTTTCTCATTGAATTGTGTCTGGCCTTTGCCTGGTTTTCCCCTGCCTTTAAAAGGCCCTCAAAATAAATTAATGCCCCACCGCCAAGAATGGCATATGCGGGCGCTGCGGTTATATTAAATCTAGCAGCCTCAAAACTCATGAAAATTGAGAATATAGAAAATATTATAATTGAAAGCATAGCATCGCTTTTGGTCTTAATAAATTTATATAAAATATACGGTATTCCTGCTATGCCAAGGAGGAATACACCTGGTCCAAAGCCTGCTATGTAGAATCCAAGTGGAGGTGCGGCAGCCTCAGCTATCGTTGAGTACAGCCTTGATTTGACAAAATAACCATCACCGGTAATTAATTCCTTTAGAACAACAGGATTAACCTTGGCTAAAAGAAGAAGGCCAAGGGCACTTGCAATAATAATTGATGGTATTGTGATTATCCATGGTTTTCTACCAATAATATTAATTACAAAACCAAAACCTATTATAAGTATGCCCATAATAAGTGGCGGATAAAACCATGGCATAAGCATGTGAGTTACATCATAGTAATAATATCCAAACGGGAATGAAAATGCTATGAAAAATATTGTCAGATATGTTAAATATCCTGTTGGCCTTTTGGTAAATAAATTAAATATTAACTGTACTGCCACATAAATAAGTATTATAACCTCTATATATGGAAAACCCTGCCAGAAGTTTATTAATGCACCGAGTGATACGGCAGCCAGTAATGAATAAACTGTTGCAAGCTGATTTTCCATAAAATATTTTTTAATCGACGGGATATATGACCTAAAATCTGTCAGTCTATTTATAATATTATATTTTCCAGCAGTTTTCACAGCCATCTCAAAAAAGTAAATTGCAAGGAATGCAAATATGAGTTCTGGTGTATGTGCCCTGTCATCAGTAAGTATGCCGGCTGTAAGATTGCTTGGCATTATTGTGTAAAGGAATGCGGCTATTAAACCGGCCTTTTTCCCAAATATTTCCTTGGTGATTAAATATACCGGAATTATTAATAAGGCTGCATAGAAGGCATCGGATTCTGAAAATGCAAAATATGCGGCCTTACTGAGACCCACAAATGGAGAGAATATATATGATGCAAATACAACGCTCCACATATAAAATGGAGGCCTGTAATTGTATGTACCTACCGGATAGTTTATAATTTTTGTATAAATTAATTGCTTATGGTAGGTTAATATATAATTAATAACATAATAATTAAAGTACGGGTCGCTACCACCTGAAGTGTTTAAGAATGGATAATCAAATGCAACCGGATAGGCAAAATAATTTGCCATAAACAGGTAGATGGCAAGCAGTATAGCTAGAACTGGAAACTCGGGATGCTCTATAATCTTCTGTTTAATTTTATTTTTAATAGCCATAATCAGTATCCTCCAATCAAATCTTTATATAAAAATTTACTTATACACTTTATACCTTAAGATGTTCAAACTTTATTTTCTTGTAAATTGTATTTTTCATACGCTTAATATATATTATTGAAATTACAGAAATTAATAGATAAACCAAAACAGCATAATTTATTACAATGAAGAAACCCGTGTTGCTTATAAAGCTTATTATGAATGCAATTGTTAGCAATATTGAAGAAATCATTGGAATTATCATATTTTTTCTTCTGGCCTTATAAAGCGATATATTTGATATTATATGAATAATTATATAAAAAAAGCTTATAACTCCTGCTATTATTACAAATGAGGTAAATGGCCCAGCAATGTATGTTGTTGATGTTGATATTACTGATGTTATAATAAACATAATAAATAATAATTTTTTTTCACCCATATATTTATTAAAGCCAAAATCCGACTGAAATCTAGGGAACATGTGGACAAATGCATTAAGATAGGAAACGCTTAAATTGAAACCGCTTAAAATACCAAAAAATGAGAATATCATTAAAAAAATAGGCCCATATCTTGCCTTAATAAACGATACAATATAAAAGGAATTTATAGAATATTCCAAAATACCATGATCCCCAATGGCATATAAAAGAGAAAATGCGGATATTGTCATAATAATCCCTGAAATTGTAAATGAGATAAAAAGTGATTTTGGTGTGTTTCTCCTTGCATTGTTTGTTTTTTCAGATAAAAATATGCTTGAACCACCACCTGAAAATGCCAGAATTCCGAAAATTATTCCAAAGAAAAACTGGTTTAAATGGAAATTAATTTTATAATCGCCTATACTGTTTCTTCCTGTTAATATAAATATGATGCTTAAAAGTATTATAAATGATATTTCCAGAATGCCGGCAATAAATGTATATTTTATCGATTTTTTTATACCGCTTCCAACAGTTATGTAAACCAGTAATATAAATATTAAAATTAATATATAAATAAAATGATTGTTATTGAAATTATATATTGACAGTATATTTGAGGCAAAACCAGATATAAAGTTTGCTATGTTGGGAACCGTCAAAACAGAGTAACCAAAATAAATCAGGAAAATAAAAATTCCCCAATCCTTGCCAAGTATATGACCTACATAGGAATAATAACCTCCGTTGGTTATAAATAACCTTGATAATGAATATACCGTATATAATGTAAAATATGATAAAAGGAATGAGAATAATATAACAAATGGAAGTAGGGTTCCTGAATACACTGCAATAACAGAAAATAATGCTATAAAATCCAGCATGGGCCCTATTGATGTAAATGATTGCATTACAGCCTCTGGCAAATTAATATCTCCCATGGCACCATATTGATTTTTTATACATAAAGTTTCAATAAATTTAAATTTAAAAAAATAATTTTTATTAATGGATAAAGGTCTCAAAAAAATCATAATATCCGAACTTAAAAAAAGAAAATACAACGGTATGGCTCAGTATGAGATGGAAACCCTTTTTAATTTTTCAAAATCACATATCTCCGAAACACTGTCAGAGATGATTTCAAAAAATATAATCATCAAAAAAAATTGTGGAAAACTGATTAAAAAAATCTGGTTAAAGGTATATTATCCCGGGCATATAGAGAATTATATAAGAATTGGTATTTTAAAATCCTCAGAGTATGTAAAATTCCTCTCTGCGGCTTTTTCAGTTGCTGATACCCTTAACTTAAATATACAGGTTATCTCCTTTAACAACACTGTCGATATGATGAATGCTATGGAGAATAATGCGCTTGAAATATCGCTATCTCCAGCAGTTTCCCAGATAATATATGCCATAACAAAGGATAATTATTTTATAATAGGCCCTGTTGCATCAGGTGGTTCATGCATATTCTCAAATGATAAATTTGATTCTGACCAGATAAAAACCTCTGACATATCTTCTATGATGCTATTATCCAGAAATTTCATGATGATGAATAAATATAATAATATATCATTTTATAAAAATCCTAAAACTGGAATGTTAGATTTTTTGAAATTTAAATTCAGGTATATTGCTATATGGGAACCATTTGCCAGTTTTATAGAATATAAAGGCAGAAAAAGGGAAAAAGATTACCATGATCTGCTGGACGACAGGCCATGCTGCCTTATTTCAGCAGGCAAAGAATTTTATTCCAAAAATAATCAAATTTTAGAATCCATAATGAATGCCTATAAATCCAATGAAAATATAGATGGGCGTGCAGTTAAAATTATAAGCAGGGAAACATCAATAGACTATGATAATGTAATAAAATCCATTCATAGATATAATTACAGCATAAAATTTGGCATAGACCAGTTAAAGGATTATGCAAACAGCATGGGAATTTTATTGTCGGAAGAAAAAATAAAAAAAATTTTCAAAATGATGTGATCACAAACTAAGCATTTTTCCAATATCTATTTCAAAAAATGATACTGGTACACTCAAACCAAATCTTGTAATTATATCCGGATTTAATTCCCCAATAAGTCCAACATATTCATTGTTTATAAAAACCTGCCCCCCGCGTCCCGGTATTATTTCTCCTGTGCTGTACTGTTTTACTGTTAATTTATAATTATTTACACGTTTGTTTAAATAATTTATAACCTGAAAAATATCAGAGTATGATGCCGTGGTGTTAACATAAACAGTGCATAAATGCGTGTGCTGAAAGGTATTATCAATAACCTCACCTATTTCAAAAATCTTAAATGGCAGCTTTCTCCTCTTGTTAATTACCAAAAAATCCATTATCCCAGGAAGCAGCCTGTCCCTTACTACAGAAAAATCCAGGCTTTTTGGGTTCTGGACATAGACACCGCCATGGTATCCAAAGGATTCATAGAACGATTTTGAATTAATGACAAATGTTTTTATTTCCTGATAATTAATGGATGTCATTATTTCCCTGATGAGATCAAGATTTTCGTTTTCAGCATATGGATTTCCAATACCGCATGTTTTTAGTTTTGTTTCCTTAATGTTATCATATCCATATGACTTTGCAATATCCTCAACAATATCGGCAGGCCCCATCACATCAATTCTGTTGCCTGGAACATTTATTTTATAACCATCTGATGAGATTTCACAGCGATAGCCCATTTTCCTCAGCAGTATTATTGGGTCTTCTGGTATAAAACCCATTACATTTTTGATGTCCTTACTTTTTATTTTTATTTCCCTGAAATCAAAATTATGAAGCTCCTGCATTTTTTTAGTTCCCATGCCTGAATCACAGCTATAAATGCGGTAACCAAGGTATGACATTTCATAGGCTAAAAGGAAGAATGCATTTCTAACAGCATTATAATCGGTTCCTGTTATATCAAAAAAGAACCTTTCAGTATCCTCTGTTATTTTTGATTTTATGCCGTTAATTATAGGTGGCATTGACATTACGTCATTTTCAGAATCCAATATTAAAGGAACCTTTGATTTATCCGGAAGCAGGCCTGAGAATTCTGTTCCCTTTTCATGATTTTTTATTATTTCCTCCGCAGTACCGGTAAAACCATCGTATGTTGTAAACTTAATTTTATTAGAATCAATAATAGTATATTTAAAATTGGGTTTTATTTTATTAAGATCATGTATGCCTATGGCCACCTTTTTCCTTGATTTGCCTATGATCTCATGAAGCCTCTCCTGATATTCTATAATATGGCTGACATTTTTACCAATTTTACCACCCGAGGCCACAAAGGCAAGAACGTATGGCCTAACCTTTAATACATTATTGTCTGGTATTAATTTTATGTCGGATTGGCCAAGTATCCCCTTTATCCTAAAATTATTATCATAATAAATTTTCATATTTTCCTTAAGTGCAAAAAAGGAGAATAGATCAGGGCGGTCTGGATTAAATTCTATTCTGATCTCATTACTATCTTCCTCTATAGAATAGCCAATAATATTTGCATAATCAAAAAGCTTATTTTTATAAGTCTCCCCAAGAATGCTTAAAAGTTCATTTTCTGATTCCCTTATTACAACCATACTGCTTTGGAATACTAATATTTTATTTAATTTTTGGTTTTACTTTTTGCATATTCCCTTAAAATAAATCTTATTAAATCCTCAACTGAAACTGCATTTCCACTTTTAACCTCTTCCTCTAAAATTGAATAGATTTTTCCAGGTAATTTTACATCCACATCACTTACAGGATTTTCTTCATTCTTTTTTATGAAGTCATTTATAGCCTCCCTAATGGCATCTGAAATTGTGTCATATTTACCACGGTTAACTATATCCTGAAGTTTTTTTACCAGATCTTCGGAAACCCTAATTGTGATTCTGTAAGGAACATCCATTGTGTAGATTAAATTAAGCCATAATATAAAGTTTTCCTAATTCCATGAATGGATTCTTAAAATGTTAATTTAATTTTCACAATAATTTTTTAATAATTAAAAATTAAAAAATATAATTAAATAAAAATAATTATCATACAATGTATTATTTAATAAAATATGGATATGATGGAAAAAAATTTTGCGGCTTTCAGAGAAATAATGGGGAAAATAGCGTGGAAAACACCATAATTAACGTATTAAAATCGCATAATATTTCGGATAACATGGAAAGTGCGGCAAGAACAGACAAATATGTATCCGCGGCGGGCAATGTTTTTCTCATAGAATCCAAAATTGATATAATTAAAATTTTAAAAATTTTAAATTCGCAGATAAAAGACATGTATTTTTACCAGTATGCCGGGCTCAGTGAATATTTTAATCCCAGATACTGCACATTAAAAAAATATTCATACGTATTGGATGGGGACTATGATATTGAAAAATTTATGGTAATGCTAAGAAAATTTGAGGGCACACATGATTTTAGAAATTTCTCCAGAAAAGACTACAGAAACACTGTAAGAACAATAAAAAACATAGATTACTACCAGCACAATGGTTTTTTTATTATTAATTTTTATGCCAGGAGTTTTATATGGCACCAGATCAGGGCGATAATGGGTTTTGCGATGAGATACTATGAAATGGATTTGGATCCATTTGCATTTAAAATCAACAGCGTTTTTCTCGCAAGCCCTGAAAGATTAATTTTAATGGACATATTTTATGAAAATATAACATTTAGTGATTTCAATTCATCCTATCTGGATGGAAAGATTAGGAAAAAGTTAACAGATATAAACGTAAATAGAGTGATATATTCCAGAATTCTTTATAAATTCCAATAAAGAAAATGAAAAATAATATTATATATAAAAATGCCCTTAAGTAATAATGGAAACTGAGAAATTATTTTTAAAAGATTCATACTTAAAAGAATGCGACAGTAAGGCCGTTACTGTTGAGTTTACTGATCTGACAGTGGATAAAACAGTTTTTTATCCCACATCATATGGCCAGCAGAATGACAAGGGAGAAATAGAAATAGAGGGAAAGAAATATTCCATAGTGGATGTCTGGGAGGATGGACAGCTGGTGCACCTTATTTCACTTGATACATATCCACAAAATCTTGATGGAGTAAATATACATCAAAGCATAGACTGGAATATAAGATATAACCACATGAGGTACAGAACTGCATTATTTATTATAGGTGGCCTGGCCTTTAAATTTTATAATGCAAAATCACGCATCAGCCAGACCTATGAAAACTATGCATGGATAGATATATACATAGATAATATAAAGCAGGACATAATTGACAGGCTTATTGATGAAACAAATAGGATAATTAAGCAAAATCTTCCGGTTGAAATTAAGTATGCAGACAATAATGAGTTTTCAATAGATAAACAAATGTTTGGATTCTCAACAGGAAGTATTCCTCAGGATGAAAAGTTGCGTGTGGTTAATATATCCGGGCTTCCATTGCAGGCTGATTATGGCCTGCATGTCAAGTCAACTGGAGAAATAGGGACCGTGGAATTTAAGACTTCAATGGTTAAGGGAAAACTTGACAAAAGGCTCACAATAACATTGAAATAATTATTAATTATATTTATTTGGATATAAATGGATGAAATAACAATAATAGACAGAATTAACAGGGCCTTTGCCTGGATAGGCATAGTGATAGCCTTTGGATTCTTTCTTTTTCTTATGCCTCAAACATTTTTAAGTGCACATTCAATAAGCCACATATCACCTGCTTACTATTACCTCTATGGAAGGGTGAGCACAATAGATGTTTATATTATTCTTATAATATCCATTATACTCATATTTGCATCTCTCTCCACGATTTTTTTAAAGTTAAATATATCATCGAGCTTTGATGCAGACATTAATAAAAATTTCTACATATTTTTTTCAGTTTACATCATGATTTTAATGTTTTCTTCGCTTATAATAGAAACCATATACCCAAAAATTTCAAGTTCTGCAGTTTATAAATACAGTTTTGGAGTCCAGAATTTTATATTTTCAGTAAGCTCTGTTTTTCAAATCATATTTCTTGAAATAATACCGGTTTCCATTATTTTAATTATTTATATGATAATATCAAAAAAATTAAGTGTTAATTCATTTTTATTTCCGTATAAAAACGTGAAACCCTTAATTCCTGTAATCATGATAATTGCTGCAGGTATTTCGGTATTTATTACCAATTATAATATATATGAAACAACTCTAATATATATTAATACACTCATACTTACCTATATTTATTTGAGATTTGGCATGCTCAGGGCATTGCTGGTAAGCTTTACCTCATCAGGACTGGAACTGGCAGAATCGTTTTTTGGGTCCAACCATGTGGTTTCTTATATAATTGCCTTTTTCCTCCTGATATGGGCATTTCTTGGTCTGTATAGCATAACCATGCTGTATGCAAAAACCATTGAGGAAAGGAATAAAAAAATGGCAGAGGAAAATTCCAGGAACGGTAATGATAAGAATATTGATGCGGAAAATAACACCATCAATAATATTAATGAAAATCCGCAGAATGCGGAAATATTAAGAAGGCTTAATTCAGTGAATCCTGAAAAACTATGGGTAAGGAGTGCGTGCAGCAACTGTGGCGGTGTTGAATTTAAAATAAATGATGATTTTTCACTTGAATGTGTTAAATGCGGCAATGTAATTCCTGCTGATGCGGATGGTCCATATAATATAGTGATAAATCAGTACGGAAATGTCAAAAGATAACTTTTTTAAATACTATAAATGTTTTTATATTTATTTGAATTTATGAATGGATTATTATGGTAACTAAACCAGCAAGAATGTATTCAAAAATTTCCGGTCCAGCATACACGAGAAAAGAGTTTATGGGTGGGGTTCCATATCCCAAGATAACAACATTTGTGCAGGGAAACCAGAAAAAGGACTTTGATATAGAAATGCAGCTAATTGCAGATGAGGCATGCCAGATAAGGCATACAGCCCTTGAGGCTGCGAGGATATCGGTAAACAGAAAGCTTTTGGATGCGGTTGGTGCATCCGGATATTTCCTCCATATAAGACCATACCCACATCAGGTCATAAGAGAGCATAAAATGGCCACAGGTGCTGGTGCAGATAGGATATCAAGCGGTATGAGGCTTGCCTTTGGAAGGCCAGTTGGTACTGCCGCAAGGGTTCATCCTGGAGAGATAATTATGGTTGCAAGGGTTGATGCTGCAAATGCAAAATTATTAAAGGAGGCTTTAAAAAAGGCTTCCATAAAGCTGCCCACACCATGCCATGTTGTTATTACCAAGGGCAAGGAACTCTCAGGTAAACTTGGCATATAAATAATTCAAAATTTTTGGCATTAATTTTTATAATAATTTACATTATAAAGATAAAATCATATTTTTATTTCAATGGCCAAGGATAGGCATTGTGTAAAAATTTTATTTAATATTTTTATTTAGAATTGCTTTTTCCCTGCTTGCAATAAAATCCTGTATAAGCTTGGCGGCAAGCATTGAGGTGTTTCCATTGTCATACAGTGGTGTCATTTCATTAATATCAAAACCTATAATTTTATCTGAAATTGATGTTAATATCGACCTCACATCCACTGAGGAAAGACCGTATGGTTCAGGTGTTCCCACGCCTGGTGCATATGCAGGGTCTATGCCATCCATATCTATTGAGAAATAAACACTATCAGATATGCTGTTTTTAATTTCGCTTATAACATTTGATATTCCAGATTCGCGCACCTCATTTGCTGTTATAAATCTTACATTTTTATAGTCAGGCGATGTGATTTCCTCAAGCGAGGTGGATCTTGTACCGACAGAAATTATTTTATTTGGGCCCAGTATTTCAAGGGCACGCCTTGTTACACATGCATGATTATATTTATTATCAAAATAGGAGTCACGAAAATCTGAATGCGCATCAATTATTACCATTGATACATCCTTAAGATTCCTTAGTGCACCAACGGTAATTGAATGTTCACCGCCAATCATTACAGGTATTTTTCTATCATTAAAAATAATTCTTGTTACATCCTCAACCTCACTAAGTACATAGGAAACATCCTCGTAAACAGGAAGGTCCCCAAGGTCAGAGATTTTACACTGTGTTAAATCTATACCATAATTTGGCTCAAACGATTCAAGGTTATCATATGCAATTCTTATGGAATTCGGTGCAAGTCTAGAACCACGTCTGTAGCTTGATGTATTATCAAAGGGAACCCCAAAAATAACATATTTTGAATCCTCGTAATTTTCTATTGCATCTGCAATTTTAAGATGAGAAAAATGGTTGCTCAATTCTGCAGCATGATTTTTCTCTTTCCCATTGCCTCCCAATATGGCACCTCCATTCCTGGTTTTACCTTATCAATGTCCTCAGGATCAAGCGGTATAATAAAGGTCTCGAATGTTTCTGTGTCCATAAGCTGTGCCTCATTATTTGTTATCGATAGCACCTGCGCGTTCTTCTTGACAATTATTGGAACCTTTACCTTATGCTTAACCGGATAAACTACACTGTGTTTTTGTCCATCAAAAACGCCAATTGCAACAATTCGCCCTTTAGCCTCACCATGCTTTCCTGGCTTAGACATTGTAATATCAACTATTCTGCAGGGTGAATCATCAATTAACATGTATCTTCCTACTTTTAATTCACGTACTTCAGCTTCAGTCCAACTCATAATTAATCACAGGTTAATATTTTAAGCCTTTATATATTTTTATATTTTACTTTTGAATATAAAAACTGATTTTTGTTATATTTAAAGCCCATAAAAAATTTATAAATAATTAAGCCTTGCAAATTTTTCTGGATCAAATCCGGGTATATTCCCATCATGTTTTAAAATCCTGCCATTGACAATGACAAACCTAACATTTTCAGGTGTCGCAGAAAATATGATATTATTAATTGCGTTATTTTCATTGGATGGGATCATATTAACTGCACGCCCATCGATTATTATTAAATCTGCAAGATATCCTGGCTTTAATATGCCTATATTTTCACCAAGGGCCTTACCAGCATTTCTGGTAGCCATATCGAGTATCTGTTGGGATTTAACAGTGTCTGCATTCCATCTATCATTATTAATCATCAGAGATGAAAATTTCATTTCCTCAAACATATTCAATGAATTATTGCTTCCTGAACTGTCTGTTCCAAGGGATATATTTACATTATTGGCAATCATTTCAGGTACAGGCATTGTACCACCGGATGCGAGCTTTGCATTGCTTACTGCATTCCATGATACCTTTGTTCCACTTTTTGCCAGCATTTTAATTTCATTTAATGTTACCCAAACCGTGTGGGCTGCTATAACATTATCGTCAAGAAAGTTTATTTTATAAAGATGCTCCACAGGCCTTTCCCCATTTTTTTTAACAAAATCATAAACTTCCTGCCGGGTTTCTGAAAGATGTGTATGAATTTTTACCCCATATTTTTTTGATATGTCCTTTACGCGGTAATAATTTTCATCAGATGATACATAAATCCCCTGAACGCCTATTAGTGGTTTTACGGTGTCTGCGTGGGTTTGCTTAATAAAATTTTCTGCATTATTTACAGGTTCCCCCTTCTGCGTTGTAAATTCCCTGTCGAGTGTTGCCCATGCAAGATAGGCCCTTATTCCTGTTTTTTTAACAGCACTTTCTATGATGTCCTCTGAGTAATATAAATCAAGGAATGAGGTTATGCCACCATTAATCATTTCATATATTCCAAGCAATGATGAGTTAAATATCCCATCGTCTGTCCTTTTTGAATCAAGTTCCGATGTTTTATTTAGAAACTCATTAAGTTCCATATCATCAAGTAGCCCCTTAAATCCTGTCATGGCTACATGTGTATGGGTATTAATAAACCCCGGCAAAACCAGTTTATCTGTTGCATCTATAATACTATCGAAATTCCCACTGGGCATTTCTTTTCCAACATATGTTATTAAATTTCCATTTATTGCTATATTTCCTTTGAATATTTTTCGTTCGTCGTCCTGTGTTATTATTATACCATTTTTAATGAGTATATCCATGACAGTCTATATTAAAATATATTATAATTTTTAGCCTCTAACCTTTACTGCCATACCCTCATTAAGATTAATCATGGCGCTTGATGGCATTAATGCCGTTCCCACACCACGTATTTCATTGTTATGAACAAGGACAACCTCATCATATGGTTTTATATCATCGGTTGCATTATTTATCCCCATAGAATAAACGTATGATGTGGGTTTAAAATCTTCTATGCTTACAATGAACTTATTGGCATTTAAAAAAAATGGTGCAGAATTTTTTGTAATTGTGAATTTACCTGACTGCTGATTAAAAACAAAATAAACCTTACCGTTGTTTACAAGCATATCCTGGTGAAAATTATTGACAAGTTTAAGATTTTTAACATAATCATATATCCAGCCACCAAACTGATATTTTAATACAGAGATATAATCATTGAATACATTTCCCCTTGTTTCTGATGTCTTTGTTATTTTTTCCAGTTCAATATAAAGTCTATCGAGATTAGAATCATCTGTTACCCTTCCATTTATTACAGTTGAATTTTCTGGCAGAATGTCTGAGATAAAATTAAGGTCATCAGGGTAATATCCAATTATGTAATCATATTGATTTTTTTTAAGATAATTTTTTAATAGGTTTTTCATCATTAATTTCTCATCCTCATACCATAAACCTATAACAGGTATATCATAAAACCTTGCAGGATAACTGTTTTCAAGTTCTCTTGGGACAAGCCCAACCGGTGAGGTTACAATTAATTCGTGCAAATATTTTCTAAATTTTGATATTTTCTGTATGATTTTTTGATGGGTTTTTGATAATGAGTATGGTTTTTTTGCAGAGCATGGCAATATTAATGCTATATTTCTACCAGCAGGTTTTTCATAATTTTCTATATTATTCCTGTATCTAACTATATCTGGCCTTGTCAGTGATTCAATACTGTTGGCCTTAATATATGGTGTTATCGTGGGAAATATATTTTCCATATTTTTATAATATTTTTCGTCCATTATCCTTAGCAATTCAAGGGCAAGACTTGATATTTGAATTTTTTCAACAACCTCCCTTAATGTTCCATCCCGTATTGAATCAAATAATGATTCAAGCATACTTTTAACAAATACAATGTTATCTTTCAAAGGATCATAATCAACCCTGGACTTTCCTGTCATTGAATATTTTATTCCATCAAGACTCTCCACTCTAATGTAGATGTCGTCAAAAATATTAATTCCCATGTAAACCAAAACAGGTATTAAATATGGGTCTGACACACCCTGAAGGTATATTAATTTGCTGTAACCATATTTCTCCCTTAAATTGATTATATAATCAGCAAACTTCGAAGGCCTCTGAAGAAGTTCTATTCCGTTTATGACTGTTATTATATTGCCGGTAACTATTTCAGAAGATCTTTCAAGAAATGCAGGATAATATATTTTTTTGTCTATTCTTTCCCCGAGAACCTCAATGTAATCTGAATTGGATTTAAATTCATCAGATGTGGTTTCAATAAGTGCAGGAAATTTAATATCTTTGTAAAATCCTGCATGTGCAAATCCGAAAATATAATGATTATCCTCTATTTTTTTAGGCATGCACACCTATTAAAATAAATTATATAATCTTTTTAAAAAATTATTTTGTTGTTATCCTTACAACATTGCTGCCTCGGATAACAACCTTTCCAATTTTTCTCTGGGTCTCTCCATTTTCTTCAGCGTCGTCCAGTGTCATGTTCATGTATTCATCATAACCTGTCAGAATACCCTCAAGTGTTCTGTTGTCTTTTAGCAATAGCGATACCTTTTTGTTCAGACTCTCCTCAAGCATTTTCATTGGTAATAGTGCCATAATTTTTCACCTCAATTATACTCATCTTCATCATTAAATTGATCATTATGATCCATCATAACCTGTATCAGTCCGCTAAGGACCTCCTTTAAGCTTTCAAGCTCCTTCCTCATGTCAGTGACCTCTTTCGTTAACTCCTGCATATTTTTTACCTTCTCAACTTCTTTCACAATTATCACCACTTATATTTATATTTCCATAATCACTGGCTATCTTTCTTGTTTCTATTCTCTGGCAGTTGGTACAGTAAAGCACATTATTTTTCAATATAAGTTCATTGCGACATATCAGGCATCTTGTTTTTAAAACTCCAAGATCGGTATTAAAAATTGTAACATAAATGGGTTTAACAGATGTTACCTTTGCCCTAACTATGTCTCCAAGGGAGATTATATGTGTATATCCGGATTTGCCCTGCACAGGAAGCATTAATTTTGCCTCATGATCCACTGGGTGCAATTTCCCCCCCTCGTTAATAGCGTAAAGCTGTATAATTGCGTCCTTACCATTTATTTTTATAACCTTGCCATACACAATGCTTCCAACGCCAATGGGTGTCTTTTTATTACTGCCAACAACCGATATTGTAAGGTTTTTGTCATCCCTAACTATTCTCCCCAGCTTGGTAGCAACAATGTTGCCATCGTATGGTTCTGTGTTCTTCCCGGGGAGGTATTCCTCCTCTTTAGCTATGATGTCTCCGGGAAGTGCTATATCTGAATCAACCATTATTCATTCCTCCAGCTTATATTTATTTTATATTTTATATGTTAGGCTTAAGTTGCTTCTTAAATGACCATGAATAGATATTGGCTAAACATTTTTAAATATCTATATTTAGCATTGGTTCACCAAGCCCATATATAGAATTTAATAAGTATATAAATAGGTTTTGATGAAGTATATGCCATAATGTTTAACAAAAAAATTTATTCAGTCTTTTATGTTATTATTTCTTAATTTTAACATATCATTAATGGCCGGAAGCGGTATAGATATTCATTAGAATTCATTCTATCAAAACTTTAAGTGATGATTTGTATTTATACCTGCTTAGATTATAAAAAATCATAAACAATTATATACCTGAAATAATGAATTAACATGCACAAGTTCGTGAGAAACAGATTTAACTATTTTTATATTTTTCACGGATATTATATATCCTAGCCTTCTTGCATTTTTAATTATTTCTTCTGGCCTTTTTATTTTTCCTCTCCTTTCCAAAAAATGCATGGATAGTAAAGTGCCCCTATGGCTATGGATTAAAGCCTGCGCTAAAAATTTTGGTGATTCAAAATTTCCCATTATTATATAATCGGCACTCACATCAGGACATTTTGCCCGGGAATCACCTAAAAATATTTCAGGTTCATAAATAATACGATTCAGTTTTAGATTTCTCTTAAAATATTCTATTGAATCGGGATTAATATCACATGCAATCAATCTCTTTGGATTGCCATATTTGAGTACAGGCATTGAAAAATAACCAATGCCACAGAACATATCAATAACAGTTTTATCTTTAAAATCAATTTTGCCCATCTCTGTTCTTATATTTATGTTCCCAGGTGAAAACATTACTTTTGCCGGGTTTAATGCATATTTAACACCATTTTCAACTATAATGGTATCCTCATTCTTCCCGCATAAAAATTTAATTGAGGGTATTCGCATTTTCCCCTTAATCTTACCGGTAAAAATATAGGCGTTTTTTGCATGATATGCATTGCAGTATACCTCTGCAATTCTTTTATTCACACGTTGATTTTTATTAAAAATAATTGAATCACCAAGTTTTATAAATTTAGGGGTATTGTTAACCCTTAAACCCAGGTTTGACCTTATAATATTCTCAGGTGTATTCTTTAATTTAAAATCGTGCTTAATGCAATTGCCTGTATCCTTCTTTACTGGTATATAAACAAACTGCCCATCATGATCTATAATGCATTCCTCTAAAATGAGACTAACAGACCTTAATTTTTTTATAATTTTGCCAGCGCTGTTTTTATCAACTTTTATACACCATTCTTTCATTAAAAACAGTATTATATTTGAAATAAAATACTATTACATTGAAATCACATAGTTCTAATATTTTTTAGTAATATTGAAAATATGTTGCTTAATCAAAAAATGGTTACGGTGCATGGAGACTCACTGAAGGGCAATTACCTAAATGATGATATCGATAGAGATGTTCTGGTATTTTATCCGGATAAAATTGTTGATGGCGCACCACTTTTAATAGAGCTTGCAGGGTTAAACGGCACGCCTAAACTACACAACCGTTTTGCAGAAATATTAAACTCACTATATAAAAAAAATTTGCTTGGAAATTCAATAATAATTAACCCAAATTTTTCAACAAAATATCATGTAAATCAGTATATAAATTCACCTGCAGTTGGTAATTACGAGGATTTTATAATTAATGACCTTATACCACAGATTTCTGATATGTTTCACACAGGGAAGGTGGCACTTTTTGGAAAATCATCAGGTGGTTTTGGTGCATATACACTTGCTGTGAGGCATCCTGACATAATAAGCGGATTTGCGAATCATTTTGGTGACAGCTGTTTTGAATATGTTTACATTCCAGATATGCCAATTGCATTTAAGGAATTAAGAAATAAAAAACTTAATGAATACATAAAAGAGGTAAGTTTAAAAGATGATTTAACCGATAATGATATTAGAACATTAAATATTATTGGAATGTCGGCATTTTATTCATATAATGAAAATACAGATTTAAAACTTGAACTACCATTTGATCTGGAAACTGGAGGATTTAACAATGATGTATGGCAGAGGTGGCTAAAATTCGATCCATCCAAGAATGTTGATAATTATATATCAGAGTTAAAAAAGCTGGATGCGATTTATCTGGACGTTGGAATCAAGGATGAGTACAGCCTATTTATAGGTATGAATGTTCTGCATAAAAAAATGGAGAAATATGGTGTAAATCATATCTTTGAAGAATTTAATGGAGGACATTTTGGAAACAGCAAGAGGTATGAAAAATCATTACCTTATCTTGTTAACAGATTGTCATTATGATTAATAATACAGTAATTGTAAATTATATTGTAAGATATAAAAAAGGGATATAAATGAACATAAGACTGGGCACAAGAAAAAGTAAACTTGCAATGATTCAGGCTGAAATGGTGAAAAATCAGCTTGAGGCTCTAGGGCATGATGTTGAAATTTTTGGTTACACATCAAAGGGTGACCTAAATACAGATACACCGCTCTATAGAAGCTCAACTACAGGTGTTTTCGTTGATGAGCTTAACAATTTAATACTTGATGGTAAAATCGATATTGCGGTTCACAGCGCCAAGGATATACCATCCATAATAGACCCAAATCTTGAAATAAGTGGTGTCCTAAGAAGAGATGACTATCATGATATATTCATATCAAAACTACCGCTGGAATCCATGCCATGTGGATCAGTTATCGGAACATCAAGTATGCGGAGAATAAAGGAAATACAGGCAGTTAAGGGCTGTTTATCAATAAAAGACATAAGAGGCAATATAGATACAAGGATTAAAAAGTACAGAAACGGTGATTATGATGGCATTATTATTGCAAAGGCCGCCTATGATCGCCTAGGACTTAATGAGAATTATTTTATGCTAAGTGAGGATAAATTTGTGCCTGCTGCAAATCAGGGAATTATAGCAGTTGTATCAAAGAAGGACTCTGTATTTTCTGATATAATCAGGGAAATAAACGATGGGGAAACATATAATAATTTTTTAATAGAAAGGGATATAGTCAGGAATTTAAATTTGGGGTGCTCAATACCGGCAGGAATCCTATCAAAGAATGGCAAGATATTTATGAGGTTCTATTCATTAAGAAATTCTGATTACAGGGATTTTTTTTACATTAACAATAACATAGGATATAATGAAATCAGGGAGGTGCTAAAAGAATATGGTTACGCGTAAATTCATAATTACGACACGCCCGGAGAACAAGGTTGTTAATTATAATACAAAAAACATTGATGTAATTAATATACCCTTAACTGAAATGCATCCAATTTTACCTGATTATAGTACTGCTGAGAGGATAAAAAAGATGCCCCCAGATGTGGTGGTATTAACAAGCTCCTTTGGGGCGGATGTTTTTTTTAAATATTATATGATCTATTTCAAGATTGATCCAGTATTCATTGCCATTGGTAACAGCACCGCAGCGGAAATAAGAAATAAAGGTTTCAATCCCATTATTCCTGAAGAAAGGGATTCATATGGTATTATTAATCTTTTAAAAAATTACAGGGACAAATATATAGGCCTCTTTAGAAGCACGGCATCAAATAAAATAATTTACAATTTCTTAAGAGAAAACCATTATAATTTCTCCGAATTTTTTATATATTCACTGAGAATAATTGAGAATAATATTGCTTCCTACTGCGGGATGGAAAACTGTGATGGCATAGTATTAACCTCATCGCTAGAGGCAGAAATTTTTTTAAAAGTTTGCCCGAACCCAAAAATTAAAATTTATCCAATAGGAAAGGTAACGGATGATACATTAAAAAAACATGGAATAAAAACATGCACAACTGGAATTGAATCAGATATAAAGGAAATAATAAATTACATAGACTCAAAAAAACTGGAATAGAATAGCGGGGAATGGATTTGAACCATTGATCTACGGGTTATGAGCCCGTCGGGATCTCCTGACTACCCCACCCCGCTTTGTTACATTATTTCAGCAAGGAATATAAACTTTAATAATTTTAATTAAAATGATTCTTCCATCTTTCTGAATTTTAATTCACCCGCATTTTTTTCAAGATATGAGTAAACAGTTTTGTGCTTTCTACCCTGAAGGAGCATATTTATTGCTTCCCTGCTGTACTGAATTGATATGTAATCACCTATTATTGAAACAGTGTTGCCCATTACAGAAATATAGGTTCCTGTGAGGGTTTCTATTATATCCCTGGTTCTGCCCTCCCTGCCTATAATTCTCCCCTTAAGTTCTGTTGCCCTTTTTGTATTTCCATTTGTAAACTCTTTTATTGAAATAACCATGAACTGCATATTTTCCTCAAAGAGTATCATTGCCTTTTCTGGATTAAATCCGCGGGCTATGGCCTGAACAACATTAAATGCCAGAAGTGCCTTAAGCGGGTCCTTTTTTTGATATACAGTTACAGTATTATTTTCGCTGTCTATAAATATTTTCACATCTCCCATTTGTTCTATTTGATTTCTTACCGAACCATTCTTGCCAATTATGACGGCAACTCTATTTTCAGGGACTTTTATACTCCCTGCCTCAATCATTAACATCACCTGTTATGTAATTAAATAAATATTCATCATCACATTTAACATTTTTCCTTGAAAAAAAGTTATTTATATTCTTTATATCCCTTCTCAAAAATTCCAGGGCCATTGGGTGCTTCACAGATACTGACTGCCCAACATCAATGATGTAAGGATTGTTTCTGTAAAATAGAATGTTATACTCGCTTAAATCTGCGTGCACAAGATGCGCATCTTTATACATTTTCCGCATGAATGTTTTTATTTTTTCATAAAGTGCATTAAAATCTGTTTCTATATTTTTTATTTGCTTTGCAGGTTCTGTTCTTGTACCTATATATGATATAAGTAGTGCGTTTTTATAATAGCCATATGGAATAGGCACTTTTATCCCTGATTTTTTCATATCCTTTAAATTTGTATACTCCTTTTGTGCCCATATATATACTAAATTGGTTCTGTTTATTCGCTCTTTTTCAAATCTATAATCCCCTTTTATATAATCCATGGTATTTGAAAACTTTAATGTTGACATTTTGTATATTTTTAATGCATATGATTTTTTATTCATGCCAACCACCTTAAATATTAAAGATTCCTTGCCGCTGGATATCGGGAAATCAACATAATCTATGGAATATTTCTTAATAAGATAGTATACAGCATTTAATGTTCTTCTATCAAATACCAATCCGTATGTTTTTCTATCCAGGTTTAACCTGTTAGAAAACTCGTCGTTATCTATTAACTGTTCAAGTGCAGATTTATCGCTCATTGAATACATCTATTATTTCAGGAAGCATCCTATTTCTGCTTAAATATGCAGCCTGTGTTCTTGTATATCTATAAACTATGTCCCCCTTTTCGTTTTGGAAATCCCAGGGTTTTACAATAACAAGATCTCCCTCACGAATCCACATCCTTTTCTTCATTTTTCCAGGTATTCTGCAATTTCTTGAAAGCCCATCCTCGCACATTACTGTTAATCTTGATGCCCCTGAAAGTTTCTCAACAATTCCGTATATTTCCCCTTTTTTCTTATTCGGTGTAATTACCCTTGTTATATTTTCATCATTATTCTCTTCATCATTCATATATAAATACATAATTGGTTACATCAATATAAATATAATCAATTTTAACAATGGTAGAAACCAGAATTTTGTATTTATAGTAATCTATTTTAATTGCATAATTTTTATTCATTTTTAAAAAATTTAGGCAAATAATCGATATGCATTAAGAAAAATTTATATATAACTGCTATATGTTCTCATATGGCTGAGTCAAAAGCTGAAGAAAATGTCATAGCAAATAGTATGAAGCAGGATAAAAGATTAAGGAAAGCTTTAAATACATGGGATTTGTATTTTCTTAGTCTGGGTGGTATTATAGGTTCCGGATGGTTGTTTGCAGCCGCCGCCTCTGCAGGTACCACAGGCCCTGCAGCAACATTATCATGGCTGATAGGTGGAATACTTGTCTTATTTATTGCACTGGTTTATGCAGAACTTGGTTCAATGATACCGCGTACAGGTGCAATTAGCAGGTATGGCCATTATTCCCGTGGAGGCGTTGCTGGTTTGTTCTTTGGATGGACCTATTTTCTGTCTGCAGTATCAGTTCCAACCATAGAGGCTGAGGCAGTAATAACATATGCAAGTTCCTATATACCAAGCCTAGCATACAGCGCCCCAAACCCACTTAATCCATCCGCAACGGTTACATTATTAAGTGGCCTTGGCATAGTTCTTGCCGCAATATTGATAATTGGTTTCTTTGGTCTTAATTATGCAGGGGTAAAATTAATGGGAAAGACAAATACAGGAATGACATGGTGGAAATTAATAATACCAACAGTAACCATAATTATGCTTGGATTTCTGGTATTCCATTCCTCCAATTTCACCAATCCTGCACTGGGTGGATTTTTACCAACAGGGAACACATCATTAATATTTGAGGCAGTTTCAACTGATGGTATAGTTTTCTCATTCCTTGGTTTCAGGCAGGCCCTTGACTATGGCGGTGAGGCAAAAACACCACAGAGGTCAATACCAATAGCCACAGTATTCTCAGTTTTAACAGGGATACTTGTATATGTGCTTTTACAGGTCGTATTTATAGGTGCGATTAACCCATCAGATCTGGCAAATGCCGGTGGATGGTTTGGACTTGTGGCCAATCACCCGACTGCATATGCCAAGGCCGTATCTGCAGCACCATTTGCATTCCTTGCAAAATCAAGTGGAATACTTGCACTTGTAATACTTACATACATACTTTATGCTGATGCTTACGTTTCACCTGCAGGAACATTAAACGTTTACGCCGGCACATCCACAAGAACATTATTTGGCCTTGCTGAAAACGGATACTTTCCAGCCGCATTATCAAGGGTAAGCAAAAAAACAAGGGTGCCAATAATACCAATTATAGTTTCAGTAATAATAGGGTTAATATTTTTAGCACCTTTCCCCAGCTGGTATGCCCTTGTTGGTTTAATCACAGGTGCCACAGCATTTACATACATAGTGGGCGGATCGGCACTGATGGTATTTAGAAGGGAGGCAGATGAACTTAAAAGGCCATTTAAATTACCATATGCAAAGGTTCTGGCACCAATAGCCTTCATAGGTGCAACACTTATAGTTTACTGGTCTGGCTGGCCAACGGTTGGAATACTTTCCATAGGAATATTCCTTGGCATAGCTGTTTATCTGGTTATGCTGGCAACGAAAAAGGTTGTAAATGTATTCACAAAAGAGAATATAAAGGCAGGATACTGGGTACCATTATACATACTTGTACTTGACGCACTGTCATACCTTGGCGAGGCTGATTATGGAGGGACCAACACATTCCCGTATCCATATGACTTTATTATAGTGATACTTGTTGCAATAATATTCTATCTGCTATCAGTACATTCTGGATATAAGACCGAGGAAATTTCAGACATAATAGAATCAGGCACACAGTACATACAGGAAGAGGAGGAAACAACATCAGGCGGAGCAAAATAAATTTTTTATTATTTTATAATTAATTTTAATATAAAATAGTAGCAACTTTATTTTTATGATAATTTTATACCTTAATATTCATGATTAATATTATTGAAAAAATAAATCATTGAAACCAACGGATAATTTTTATTATTTTTTAATTTTTAGAATAATTAATCAAAATATATTAAAATATATATTTATCTTTGCTTTATAATCACATTTTTAATCTTAAAATATCTGGCAATGGCATCTCTCATTAATTTTACATTTCTGCTCTCCTTTCCTATAGCCCTTCCGATATTTTCAGGTGCAATTGACACAAATACATTGGTTGCATTATCCTTCCAGATCAGATCTATTTCCTTGACATCGTACCTAAAAAACAGGTTATGCACAAATGTAAGAAGGTCTGGAGAATATTCGGCCATGAGTATTCTTTTATTTATTTTATCCTTTAGGTCTGTTATAATTTTTTCATGTTTTTTAAATATCTCTGCCAGCTTTCGCTCCCCAACTACGAATAATACCATCTCCTCATTTTCAAGGCATTCATAAACATTTGTTTTTGTGTAGCTTTCAAATAGCTTAATATAACCAAGCGTTGTATTATCAAGAGTTATTTCATTCATATAAATTACCCTACCATTTATTTTTTCTGCCCCTTATAGACAAGATCTATTGCACCGGTACCAAGTGTTATGGGCTGTCCAACAATAATGTTTTCCGCCACACCACTTAATGGGTCAATTTCTCCAAGAAGGCCCGCCTTAAGCAGATGCTTTGATGTAATTTCAAATGCGGCCCTGGCAAGTACACTGCTTTTTCTTCCAGATATTCCCTGCCTTCCAACTGCCCTTACAGCACCTGAGAAGGTCATCATATCAGATACAAGCATTAAATGCCGTTTATCCACGTCAAGTCCCTGCTCGCTTAATGTGTTTTCAGCCTCATGGTATATTGCATTCCTTGCAGCCTCTATTCCAAGAACGTTTTCTATCTCTATTATATCATTTGTATATGTCCTTGTTGGATCAACGCCTTCTATATTTAATACATCCTTTAGATTGGAACCCTGCGTGTATAATATCCACTCATTGCTGGAATTATCGTATCTTGCTATTGCCCTCTTTATTTTTGGCACGCCCTTTATCGGTGTAACCTTTAACTGCTCCTGTAGCTGGTATAACCTCTTAAATGATTCCTGCTGTAATTTTATTAAAATTCTCTCATTATCTACCTGATTGTATATTATCCCCTTTATCTTATCAAGGGCGTTAATTACATCAGAAATATTTACAAGCCTGTCCTTACTTTTATATGCATCAAGTTTAATTGTAAGGGACATGTCTCCAACATCTGTAATAATATCCGCAACATCGATTATGGCTGTATTTTCAAGATTTTTTATGAGCTGCTTTACCTTCTCACCATCATTTTTGTATTCCTTGGTAAGATAAATTGTCATTGACGGTGTGCTTGGTATCCTTCTTGCATCGACTATTTCGATTAATCTTGGAAGGCCGAGGGTAACGTTCATTTCCACCACACCTGCAAAGTGGAATGTCCTCATAGTCATCTGTGTTCCGGGTTCACCTATGCTCTGGGCTGCGATAATGCCAACAGCCTCATATGGGTCGACCTCACGTTTTTCTATTTCCAAATTAACCCTTTTTAATAGTTTTTCATACTTATCTGGTGGTAGTTCCTTTTTATACTTTGCCAGCTTATCAACAACAGATAATGGAAAGTTATATCCACGTGCCTTAAAATCCGCAATAACATCCTCATCCTTCTCTGGAATCTTATATTCAGATTTTTCCTTATATTCAACTGTAAATTCCTCCCCTACTGCAAATGAATCAATCTCTGATTTGTTATCATTAAGTTTAAAATCTGAAATTGGTTTTTTATCTATCTTTTTAATTGAATCAATTTTTATAACAGTAACAGATGCGGGCTTCTTTTTGAATAATAAATCCTTATCTGTGTTTTCATCATACTTTTTTATCTCAGAAATTGATGTTTCATACTCAAAATTCTTTTTATCTGTGGTTATGTATCCCTTTGTTATATCTGCGGGTATATCAAAATCTATGGCATAATAACATGGAGCCTTTTTTTCTATATCTGAAATATTCTTTTTTGTATCCTTCCATAGAATTACATTCATTGTTCATCACCCAGCTCATCGTATGCTATATAATCAATATCAATGGTTTTGCCCTCATCACTGCGTGTTGGATCTATGCCATCCTCACCGTACTTAAACTGTACTATTGACCCAACAGTATCCTCAACCCTTCTTTCTGGATCTACCTTAAGATCTTCAAATGCATTAATTAATCTTCTCTGCATATATCCACTCCTTGAAGTACGTACGGCGATATCCACCAGGCCTTCCCTTCCTCCTATACTGTGGAAGAAATACTCTGTGGGACTCAACCCTGCCCTGTAGGATGATTTAATAAATCCTCTGGCATAGGCACCAAGATCATTCTCCTTGAAGTGCGGCAGGGTTCTGTTTGCATAACCTCTATTAAGCCTTCCACCTCTAACTGATTGCTGGCCAACCATACCCGCAACCTCTGCAATGTTCAGCATTTTTGCCCTGGCACCTGATCTTGCCATAATAACTGATGGGTCATTTAGACCAAGGTACGATGATGCTATTTTACCTGATTCATCCCTTACTGAACCAGTTTCACCAAGTATTTCAACCTCAAGCGTATCCTCAATTGATCTTCCAGGCATTGGCTGTAATTGTCCTGCCCTGAAAGCCTCAACTAGCTTGTCTATCTTTTCTATGGTCTCGTTTGATATTTCCTCTATCCTTGCAATTGCATCTGCAGGTATATCATAATCCTTAATTCCGGTTGAGAATCCATTAAAACTCAGGAACCCAACGGCAAGGCGTGTTACATTATCAACAAATTTGGCGGCAGCGTCAGGTCCAAACTTTCTAAATATTCTATCTACAATTACACCGGAGAATGGGCCAACAGCCTCATCATCTATTGTACCATGTATTAATTTTCCGTTGGTTATGACAACGTATGTATCCTCAGGGTCATTTTCATACTCGCATTTATCCTTGGAACCGGCACAGAGATGGCTCTTAAATTTCATATTTATGCCCTCTGGCAGTATAAGTGAGAAAATATCCCTGCCGTGATAATATTTTTTGCCATCCTTTATAACAGGATCAGGCATTTTATCTATATTTAAGTAGGATGTTATGTGTATAAATTCCTCCTCTGAGAATAATGGGTTATTATGTGTTAGGAGGAAAAGGGCTGTTATATGATCGTGTATTGCCCCTATAATTGGCCCTCCAAATCTTGGGGATAAAATCTGTTCCTGAACCTTCATTATTATTCTTGCCTCTGCCCTGGCCTCCTCACTTTGAATAACATGAAGGTTCATCTCATCCCCGTCAAAATCTGCGTTGTAAGGTGTGCAAACAGCAAGATTAAATCTAAATGTCATTCCAGGAAGTACCCTCACTGTATGGGCCATCATTGACATTCTGTGAAGTGATGGCTGCCTGTTAAACAGGACTATATCGCCCTCGGTCATCTGGCGTTCCACTGTCCATCCTATGTCGGCCCTCTCACTGTTGATTTCAGCATTCTGATCTGTAATCTTTATTCTGCGCCCATCTGGCCTGATAAGATAATTGACTCCGGCAATGTACTTGCCGTCAGGCGTTCTTGGTGATGTCCCCCTTTTTATCCATTCCTTCATTTTGTCTATATTGAATGAGTTTATTATTACAGGAACAGTAAGCTCCCTTGCAGCTATTTCAGGTATTCCAACCTCATTAATTGATAGGAATGGCTCAGGTGATATAACAGTTCTTGACGAAAAGTTTACCCTTTTACCTGATAGATTTGCCCTGAATCTACCCTCCTTACCCTTTAATCTCTGAACAAGGGTTTTTAATGCCCTGCCAGATCTGTGCCTTGCAGGTGGTATTCCGGCAGTCTGATTGTCAAAATATGTTGTTATATGGTACTGAAGAAGGTCCCACAGATCCTCTATAATCAGCTGTGGTGATCCATTATCCCTGCTTTCCCTAAGCCGCTGGGATATTCTTATTATATCAACAAGCTTATGTGTAAGATCATCCTCACTTCTCTCTCCTGTTTCCAATGTTATTGATGGCCTTACATCAATTGGTGGAACCGGTAATACTGTTAAAACCATCCATTCCGGCCTTGCTGCATCCTTATTTAGACCGTAAAATATAAGGTCATCATCAGGTATTTTTTCAAGCCTTTCCCTTATTTCCTTGGGTGTTATTTTTATTCCACCCTCCCTGAATGTTGTTGGCTTATCCAGTATTACCTTTGGGCTGTCGGCCCCGCAGTGTGGGCATTTTACCCTCTGTGCTGCAACGTCAAGGATCTTCTTTAATGTTAGATCTATAATTTCAGGGTCCTCTGTTTCATAATTTATTGCACTTAACTGCTTTTTATATGTTTCTATTTCCTCATCTGTTAATTTAATTCTCCCACATGATTTGCATGCAGAATCAAGCATGTTTTTAATTTCCTTGACAAAGCCTATATGCACAACAGGCATGGCAAGTTCGATATGCCCGAAATGGCCCGGACATTCATCTACCCTGCCACCGCATGTGGCACATTTAAGTCCTGGTTCAATAACACCCATGTGAAGATCCATTAACCCTTTTTCTATTGGGTAACCATCATCATCGTAGGTATCTGGTGTAATAACCCTAACCTGGGACATTTTTCTAATCTCCTCAGGTGAAAGTAATGCAAATTTTATTTTTTCAATTCTTTTAGAAACATTATTAAAACTCATTTCATATCACCCAGTTCAAGCCTCATGACAATTCCCATGGAGCTTAATTCATCTCTCATTAATTTAAATGCATAACTGGTCTCTATTGGATATATATTTCCTGTATTACCGCATACAGGGCATCTTAATGTACCCTTTCTGAAATCATATATTGCTATATGGCCGCATGAGGGGTTGCCGCAAACATAAAGTATTGTTCCATCACTCTGGTCCAGCAGCCTATCCTTTATAACCATTGATGCACCGTGGGCAATTAATGTATCCCTTTCCATCTCACCAAATCTGAGACCTCCCTGTCTTGATCTGCCCTCTGTGGGCTGTCTTGTTAATATCTGTATTGGCCCTCTGGATCTGGCATGGAATTTGCTTGCCACCATGTGATGAAGCTTCTGATAATAAATAACCCCTATGAATATATCAACCTTAAATTTTCTGCCAGTTATACCATCATACATTACCTCATTACCTGATTCCCTGAAACCGTATCTTTTAAGTTCCTCTCTTAGACTCTTTTCAGGCTGGCCATCGAATATTGTTGAATCTATATTCTCTCCACTCATGGTTGCAACCTTTGCGCCCATCATCTCAAGCACATGTCCAAGGGTCATTCTTGAAGGCACTGAATGAGGATTAAATAATAAATCCGGGATTATGCCATCCTCGGTAAATGGCATATCCTCCTGAGGAACAACATGGCCGATTACACCCTTCTGTCCATGCCTTGAGGCAAATTTATCTCCTGGCTGAGGTATCCTGTCGCTCCTGACCTTCACCTTAACTATCTTGCTGTTGCTTTCTGAAACCGTAAGGAATACATTGTCAACATAACCTGACTCATTTGGTCTTACCGTAACAGAGGATTCCCTCCTCCTTAAAGGCCCAAGCTTGTCGGCATTTTCCTCCTCTAGAAATCTAGGTGGTGATGTTTTTCCAACAAGAACATCGGAACCTTCAACCCTGGATTCTGGCTCTATTATACCATCCTCATCCAGATTTTTATAAAATTCTTCTGCCCTGGCGCCTATTACATCATGACTTGGTATCTCAAATTTATCCTCCTGGCCTCCTGGATACCTCTTTTCCTCTGCCGTGTATGTTCTAAAGAATGCACTTCTTCCGAGGCCCCTTTCTATTGATGCCTTATTCATTATTATGGCATCCTGCATGTTATAACCATGATATGATAATATTGCGACAACAAAATTCTGGCCTGCAGGCTTTCTGTAATATTTTATAAAGTCCATAACCTTTGTTGTTACCAGTGGTACCTGTGGGTAGTGCAACAGGTGACCTCTCGTATCTGTTCTTATCCTGTAATTTGCGGCGGGAAGTCCTATGGATTGCTTAATCATTGCAGAGGCTATTGTAATTCTTGGAGATGAATTATGCTCAGGATATGGTATTAAGGATGCAACAACACCAAGGATCATTGATGCGTCAATTTCACAGTGTGTATGATCCTTTTCAAGAAGGTTTGTGCCCTTAAACCTTGCATGACATTTATCGCATTCAAGAACAACATTATCCTCGCCAGGATTTACCCATGTTACTGAATTTCTATACAGAACCTCGCCACAGTTTGGACATTTTTCCGGGAAGCTAAATGGATAAACTGCAATGTATGCATTTTCCTCCTCCTCTGCATCAAGCCATTCAATAGCCCCAAGCTTTACCAGATCATTGACTGTATAGTCACCCATCCTTAATTTTTCAAGCATGTCCTCGTTAAGGACTGTTTTGCCATCCTTAACCACAAGCAGTGGCCTTCTTAATCTTCCACGATCGCAGTTTATAATAACCTCGTTTGTATTTCTATCATATTTTACATTAACCTCATTGGATATCTTTCCGGATCTCCTTAAATTCCTTATTGTTTCTGTTAATGTTGCAGGGTCGTCATGATAACCTATAAAGTCTCCGTTTAAATATACCCTGCCTGAGAATTCCTCCTGTGTTATTTCATAAATATCCATATTTTTCAGTTCATTATAAACTATATCAGGATCAATACCCTGGGTTACATTGATTATTAATGAGGCATTTTTAACCAGTCCACAATTCTGGCCCTCGGGTGTTTCATTGGGGCATATTCTTCCCCACTGTGTTGGATGCAAATCCCTAGCCTCAAAATGCGGCTGTGATCTGGTTAATGGTGATATAATTCTTCTAAGGTGACTTAATGTGGCCATATTGGATGTTCTATCAAGAAGCTGTGAAACACCAGTTCTACCGCCTATCCAGTTTCCTGTGGCCATTGAATGAAGGATTTTTTGTGTTAATAGATCCTGCCTAACAGCAGGTCTAAGCCTTATTCCCCTCTTTTTATTATAGGTTTTTTCAAGCTGATATTTTAGATCCTTCATTACAGATTGAAATGCATTTCTAAAAAGCTCATCAAGAAGGTCACCGGATAATTTTATCCTTTTATTTGCATAATGATCCTTATCATCAACATTTCTTATACCAAGATTTAATTCCAAAAGTGATCTTGCCATTCTTCCAAGGTATATGCCCTTTTTAAGCCTGTCTGAAACATCTCCACCAAGATGTGGCAATAGCGCACGGTCAAGCATCTGTACGATTTTTTTATCCCTGAATTCCTTGGCCTGGCCCGCTGCAAATCTTTTTTCCAGGTATGATATGGCATCATCCTTTGTATTGACACCATTTGGTGGTAATATTTTTGGATTCTTTGCATCTTCTATGTTTGCATAAATTAAAGGATCCATTCTTATATCAGAATATATGGCATTGTGTATATCAACATCCTTCTCTATTCCAAGAGCCTTCATTAAAATAACAAGTGGAACGCTGCCTGCAACTGTGGGTATTGATACATTAATAATTCCATCATTGCCCTTTTCCATTGATATTAATGCCCTGAATCCGCCTTTCTGTGAGAAAACCTTGGCAACCTCAACCTTGGAATCGTATTTCTCCTCATATTCAACAAGTATCTTATTAGGTGCAAGATCCTCAAGTGAGACAATGACCTTTTCTGTTCCCTTTATAATGAAATATCCCCCGGGGTCTGTTGGGTCCTCATCAACATATTTTAATTTCTCCTCCCTTGTTCCGTCAATAGGGCCGTTATTTTTTTCTATATATAAATCAAGATTTTGATCGGACAGCGTGCATATTTTTGATCTTACCATGACTGGTATTTCACCAATTTTTATTGTGCTTGTATCCTTTTCAACTCCATCTTCGACAACCTTTAACCGGAGTATAATAGGGGCCATATAATTTAGGTCCCTTAATCTTGCCTCCTGCGGTGTTATTTGATTTGATGCACCTGAGGCCTCCTTAATTTCAGGTTTATCAACCCATATTGTTGGGTCACCCACAGGTTTTCCATTCTCATCCCTTTCCCTGCCAAAATAGATTTTAATTTCACGGCCATGGGTTTTTGCTGTGTCAAGTTCTATAACACCTGGTGTGGCATCATCAGATATTTTTGTCTCATCAACAATCTGCTGCATTATATTATCCGGGTTTGTTTTTGATGCATAAAAATAATTCATGGAGTCTATCTGATAGTTTACAACACTTTCCGATTTAAAAAAAGCATCCAAAATTGGGTTCATTTATATCACACTCTTTACAATTACTCTATAATATTCATAGTAGCCTGCAGTCGGACTCTTCCGTATAATTTTAATTATTCTCCCAGGCTCTAACTTTCCATGAATCTCCTCCAGTGCTTTAACTGCAGGGTCATTAATGCTTATCCTTGGGAGGTTTTCCTTTGTAACATTCAGCATTTTTAAAACTTTATCTTCCTCTTCAACAGGCACCAAATGGTGTTCAGGCACTATCTCGTGCTCAAGCACATTAAACTTACTCATTTTATCACCAAACGGGTCCGAGGGGGTTTGAACCCCTGACCGCCTGGTTAAAAGCCAGACGCTCTACCTAGCTGAGCTACGGACCCATACAAAGTAGCTCGCTATAATATATTATTTATGGATATAACTTTTTGTGTATTTAACCATATCACGAAATAGTATTTTAAATTTTTACTTTTTTATGTTGATTTTTCACCGGTTATCTATTATTTTTAATTTTAATACACTTATTTATTACACCAATGAATATTATAGATATTTTATCATATTAGTATTCTGAAAATTTGTTGGTCAATCCAGGTTTTAATTTTTTAGATAATAACCTAAATAAAATTGATAAACCAGATTATTTTGCAATAAATTAAGATAATGGGCAAATTTAATATTTGATTTGATATTATCTAAACATGAAAGTTAATATTGATGGTGAAACAAAAACACTGCTTGCTGTTTGGTATGAAAATGGAGAGGTAAAGCTGATAGACCAAAGATTGATACCAGATAAAATTGAAATTTTTACCGCTAAAAATAGTGATGATATATATTATGCAATTAAAAACATGGTGGTTAGGGGTGCCCCCGCAATTGGCGTAACAGCCGCATATGGTCTTGCCATGGCCAGTAAGAATAAGGAAAATATGGATGAGGCTGTTAAGCGCATTGCATCATCTAGGCCGACAGCATATGATCTCTTTAAGGCTATTGATTATATGAAAAATAATAAATTTGCAGAATCGGCAGCAAGGAGGTATGCAATGGAAATTACAGCCAGATCAAAAAAAATAGGGGAATACGGCAATGAATTAATAAAGTCTGGTGATAAGATACTAACACACTGCAATGCTGGAGCTTTGGCTGTGGTTGACTGGGGTACTGCACTGGCACCGATGAGAATTGCACACGATAGCGGCAAAAATATTTTTGTTTACGTTGACGAGACCAGGCCCAGATTGCAGGGGGCCAGGCTTACTGCATGGGAACTTCAGCAGGAGGGAATAGAACATTCAATCATAGCAGACAATGCGGCCGGATATTTCATGAAAAATAAGGATGTAAATCTTGTAATAGTTGGGGCCGATAGAATAGCGGCCAATGGTGACTTTGCAAATAAAATAGGCACATATGAAAAGGCAGTACTGGCAAGGGTAAACAACATACCATTTTATGTTGCAGCACCCGGAAGCACATTTGATTTTTCAATCAAATCAGGTGATGAAATACCAATAGAAGAGCGTGATGAAAATGAGGTTCTAATTGTAAATGATAAGCATTTAGGCCCGGCAGAAAGCCATGCAAGAAATCCTGCATTCGATGTTACCCCACATGAATATGTAACCGCCTTTATAACTGAATATGGTTTATTTAAACCAGAGGAGCTAAAGAATCTCTATTCCATGATTCAAAGGGATTTATTCATGAGATAATCATTAATCTTTGTCATGGATTCATCCCTTTTTTCTTTTAAATCTTTTAAGAATTTTGATATATTTTCAGCAGCCTCGGCCTTGCATGAGCCACACATTCTTGCACCACCCTTGCACTCATCGTACACCCTTGTAACATATTCATTATCAGGATTATGGTAGGCATAAAGTTCAAAGACCGGGCATATATCTGGATTGCCGCCAAACTGTTTCTGTTCCTCAATAGTTTTTTTTCCGCCGGTAACCGCATTTTTTATTTTCCTTTCAGCCTCCTTTGGATCATCATTGAGTGATATCAATGAATCTGGTACAGATGAGGACATTTTTCCGCCCTTTAGACCAGTTTCAAGCTTCTGGAATGTTGCAGATGGCCCTATAAATGTCATATCATTAAAGTCCTTTTCAAGGTTTGCCAGAATGATATCGATTTTAATATCATCCTCTGGGACTGAATTTGATATTTTTATTGATCTGTATTCATAATTAATTTCGGTTTTGTATAAATTCTTTGAAAGGATTTCAACAGCCCTATCAATAAACTCATGCGGGTCATTTTTTCCCCTGATATATACTGATATTCCAGTATTTTCCTTCTTTACATTGTATATTCTGTACCGCTGGGCAAGATCGCGCATTAATCTTATATGAGGGTCCTGATCAACTCCGACAGGAACAATTGTTGGAGCAGGGCCACCGTATTTTCCTAACTGCACATGAAGTACGTCTGATGCCTGTATTATTGGGGCATTTACATGTAAAATGGATGATGAATCCTCCAGGCCATATATTGCCTTCAGTTCAGACATGTTTGTTTCGTTTGATAAAACATATGCAGTTTTCTGCATATCAAAATTTTCTGATTGAAAGTATATATTGCAGGGTTTTAATCCCATGGATATGTAATTAACAATATAATTATTTATTGCAATATTTCTTGCCTTTTCAAATGATATGCCCCTTGTTGCATATGATTCAAGGTCAGCAACTGCTATTGTAACCCTGGCACCAAGGCTTTGAAAATACATCATCTGGTCTATGGTAATCTTATTCCCCAGATGCATTTCTCCAGATGGCATTAGCCCTGTAACGGCATTAAAAGGCATTTTATTCTTTATTGCAAACTCTATATAACTTATGGATCTCTGACCAAAGATTAATCTCCTTGTAAAAAGGTAATGATTAAAAAAATTATCTGTATTTTCTATTCCAAAATCCTTTTTTAATTTTTCATAATCAAAATATTGTTTTGAACTCCAAGGGTTAATCATAAAAGGTAATAATAAGAGGGTTAATTAATTTTGTTAAATATAAATAACGACAGCGAAACATAGTTCCCATCCCCTCGCGGAAGATAGTACAGTATGAAACACACCGGGCTTCACCGTCGGGTTCGGAAAGAGACCTGGTATTTCCCCGATGTTATGGCCGTCGTCTAATAGAAATTACATGCCGGTATATAATATTTTCGCGGTAATGGATGGACAATATTACTTATATATGAGTAATTACAAAAATTTTTATATATTTACCTGTAATTAACATTTAATGATGGCGTATAACACTATTGAGGACATACCACAAACCCCCATGTTAAAGAAAATAACAATTCTATCCTCCATGGGTATAATGATGGATGGATACACACTTACTGTATTCTCATATGCCCTTCTATATTTAATAAAGGTAATGGCATTAACAAGCTATGAGATTTCAATTATGGGTATTTCATCAATTCTGGGAGTTTTTGCTGGCAGCATTATTTTTGGTAAAATGGCAGACATTTATGGCAGGAGATATATTTATGTCTACGATTTAATAGCAGTTTCCATATTTATTTTTTTAACTGGATTTTCAACAAATTACGTAAACTTTTCAATTTTTCAATTTCTTGTGGGGTTGGGTATTGGTGCTGATTATCCAATAAGCTCATCAATACAGGCCGAATTTTCTCCAAAAAAGGTAAGGGGAAAATACCTTTTAATTAACATTTTTTCATTTTCAATTGGATCAATAATTTTTTTATTTGTCGCCGTTCCATTGGTGCTTTTTACTGGTGTAAATGCATGGAGATTTATGTATATAATCGGTGCAATATTCCCCATTTTGGTATTATATTCTAGGAAAAAAATGCCAGAGAGCCCATACTGGATACAGCACAAATTTGGTAAAAATGCTGGTGAGAGGGCAAGGCTTGAAATGGAAAAATATACAGGATACAGAATAAATAAAATCCCTGAACTTGAGGTTGGTGGTTCTAAAATCAGGGACGTTTTAAAGGGGAAATATCTTGTCTATTCCATTTTTATTTCAGTTGCATGGTTTTCCTATGACATTGTTAGCTATGGCATATGGACATATTCACCCCTGATATTTTCAACAGAGATCACATCCTATTATGCAGACCTTTATATAGTGTTTACAGGTATGGCAGAATCCATACCAGTATTTATAGGATTTTTAATAGCAATATACTATGTGGATAAAATAGGCAGAAAATCTCTCCTAATAATTGGATTTTTAGGATCGTTCATTGCACTTATTATATTCTTTTTCATGAATATATACATGGTTGTTGGGTTAATTATGACCTTCAGTGCATTTGGTATTGTACATTTCTTCCATAATCTGGGGCCAAGCCCAATGACATATGCATATCCTGTAGAGATTTTCCCAACACGTATAAGGGGAACAGCAATGGGCTTTGCAACATCTGTATCAAGACTTGGTTCCATACTTGCAGTTTTTTCATTTCCAATTATTGATGCATTGTATGGTTTAAAAACAATAGTAATATACTTCGCAGTATTCGAGTTAATAGGACTTATAATTACAATTAAATACGCACCCGAAACAAAAAATAAATCCCTTACGTAAAAATTTAAATAAATATCAGAACAAATGATAATAATTTATTAAAAATAAATTAAATTTACAGGAATGGCCCAAGAAGTATTGGCAATATAACTGTAGCGTCTCCATAAATATTTACAAATTTTGCATTTTCCTTAACCTTTTTCCAGGTTATTGCCTCCTCAAGTTTTGCACCAGATAATGACCCATCATACTCCTGGGCTGTTGTTACATAAACCGCCTCATCCAGACCATCCCTGAACTGGTTCCACCATATTGTATGGTGCTTTGATATGCCGCCACCTATCATTAATGCACCTGTTTTTTTTGCATCAAATATTATGTCAGATAATTTATGCTCATCCTCCAATAAATTTATTTTAAAGTCATGGTTCATTTCATAAAATGACCAGAGCTGTGAACCAACAGAACCATCAGTAATGCCGGGAACAAATATGGGTATATCATTTTTTGCCGCGTTGTACAATATTGAGTTGTCATCGTGCATTTTAAGCCCTATTTCCCTTATGAGTTCCCAGCCTGCCCATTCCTTCTTGACCTTATAAAGCTCCTCGAGTACTGGCATTACCTTTTTTTCTATAATTTCACCGTAACTTTCGTCCGGTACAAACACATTACCAAGCCTGTTGATTCTTAAATCCCTTAATAAGGTATCACCGAAATTGAATGTACCTGCATAATAATTTGTATATGTTCTGGCTATATCATGGTCTAGTGTACCGTTTGTTGTAATTATAACATCCACCAGTTTATTTTTTACAAGCTGATTTATAATACCTCTTGTTCCTGTTGATATAATATCTGCAGGAAAGGACAGAAATGTGGTTTCATCACTTGTAAATTCTTCTTTTAGTATTTCATACCCCTCATAAATTTTTTTGGAGGTAAATCCACCACTCTTGGCAAAAATATTAATTAATTCTCCAAGGGTTGTATTTTTATTAATATGCTCATCTTTAACCGGGTCTTTTAATAGCTCATCTCTGTTTATTTGATCTGCCATATAACAATATATAAAATAAATATAAAAATATAATTAAGTCTCTTTACGTGGATTTTAATTTTAAAATATTTTAATATTACAATATTAATACCAGATAAACTATGGTTAATTTTTGCATTATATAAAAAGAGGGCCGGGACCGGGAATCGAACCCGGGTCCGGGGATCCACAGTCCCCAAGGATATCCATTACCCCACCCCGGCCATTATAAAACCATACTGGATCAGGTTTTGCTTAATATTACTTTTAGCTATATAATTTTTTCATGTTTTTTGGATTTTGCATAAATGAGCACTGATTTTATATGGTACAAATCTTTTTTATGATGCTGATAAATATGCGGAACGGCAATTTCAATTTCATTCATTCTTATTATTTCCCCACACTCTTCATATAATTTTCTTACAAAATCAAGAGATTTAAAATTATGTATTGAATATATATAATAACCTATTTCAAATGCTTTTTTAATAAAAGGCAGATCTGCATGCCGGTTTACTGACCCATATGGAGGGTTCATAATAACAGTGTCATATTCACCTGAAATGTCTGAAACATCGCGGTTTTTAAAATTTATATTTAGGCCATTCTCAATGGAGTTGCGCCTTGCAATTTCTATTGCCTCAGGGTCTATATCTACAGCGGTTACACTTGCAGCCCCAAGATATACTGATCCCATGGCAAGGATGCCATTTCCAGTTCCAAGGTCTATTACATTTTTTTGTGCTATGTTCCCATCGAAATAGGCATTCCACAAGATAAATGATGCAGTATAGGAATCAGTGGGATACTGCTCTAAATTTATTTTATAAGATGAAATTTTTTCAATATTCTGAAGAAATATTTCAAGGCTTTTCCTGGAAATGTTATTGCTGTGGGTTACCAACTGCCATCTCCACTATATTTTTTGCAATATTATATGATTCGGTTTTATCTCCACCCCTTTCGATAAGAAGCTTCTCTATCTTTCTAATGGCCCTCTGCCTCTTCCACGTTCCACTCTCATGAGCTGCCAGAACTATATATTCTGCTATTTCCCTATCAACATTAATGCCAAATCTTTCCCTTATCTTTATCTGCCATACTGGAACAAGGACCGATGGTAAATCTCTTAATGAGTTGTTTAATCTTGCCTTGTTAATTATTTTATTAATATTATCTGACTGTGACATACATATCTATTGTTAACTTATTTATAAATTTTTCATATTTTAATTATTGAAAAATAATATAACCCCACAAACACTACTTTTAAAGCCCAATACTGAATTTTGTATTTTACGTATATTTTACTTTTTATATTTATTATGAAGCCTGAGTATAACATACCGTCATTTCAATTACACATTATTTCATTTAAAATCAATAAAGTTATTTATTTAAGTTAAATATCTGGTTAATATCAAGGCGTATGGATGTCAAATAAAATTTCGATTTACATTAAATATACAAAGCCAAGAGTATGGTGGTTACTAGTTTTTACAGGATTTGCAGGTGCAATTTTGGCAGTTAAAGATTATAGTGTTGAAAATGTAATATATATTATTATAGCAACAGTTTCAGTTATGCTTGGGTCAATGGGTGCAGAGAGCCTTACAAATTACATAGATTATAACATGGATTCTGTTATGGAAAGAACAAAGGGCAGGCCATTACCAAGGGGAGAGATATCAAAGAAAGGGGCACTTTTATTCGGTTACATACTGTCAATATCCTCAATAGTAATTTTAATAATTTTTTTAAAATTTATTTCAGCATTATTTATGCTTCTTGGAATCTTTGATAACGTTGTGATTTACAGTTACTGGCTTAAAAAGATATCACCATTTAGCATAATATTTGGTGGCTTTTCCGGCGCTTTTCCTGTTTTAATTGGCTGGTATTCAATTACAAACTCATTTTCATGGCTTCCCTGGATACTGTTTATACTTGTTATGATATGGATTCCTGTTCATGTGTGGAGCCTTGCCTTCAGGTATAAGGACGATTATAAAAAGGCAAATGTCCCGATGCTTCCTGTAGTTTATTCAGATAAAACAACAGCAATTGCCATATCATTCTCATCAATACTTTTGATAGTATTCTCAATTATACCTTATTTTATAGGGATATTCAATTATATCTATCTTATTATAGTTTTAATATTATCAATACCTGTCATTTATTATTCATATTTATTTATTAAAAATAATGATAAAAATTCTTCATTTAGACTGTTTATTTATACTGCACCATATTTAACATTCATATTTCTAATTAGCCTAATATTAACCATATTGAAAATTCATCCATTTAAATTAATTTAATTATACGATTCTGGGTAATTATTAAAAATCAATGTTATAATAATATAATATCATCTATGGAAGTTAATTTTCCTCCAATAACTTTTTTAAATTGCTGCCAAGGCGTTCATTAAGCATTTTTTCATACTCATTGAGTATATATGAATACCTTTCATTATTTTTAATAAATGTTTTAACGCTGTTTGTGTATGGTGATAATATCTTATTTGTAAATGAATTCATCATCAAATTAATGTATTTTAACTGAACCTCGTTAAGGTCAACCTTTTTTGTAAGTTCATTTACTTCATCTTCCTTTACTTTTTCAGCAAATTTATAAAATATTGCTATTATATCATCTGATCTTATCTGGTTAATTTTATACTCATATAATTTAAATTCATCTTCTATTATACTTCTTGCCTTTCTTATCTCTATGTCCCTCTGTTTTCTGGTTTCTTCAGATATTTTCCCAATATCTTCAAATGAATAAATTTCGATATTTTTCCTGCCAATTTTTTCTATATTGGGGGGGTTTGAAAGATCAATTAAGATTCTTTTATCATTAATTCCTGCCAGAATCCCAGAATCTATTATGTATTTTTTTGATGATGTGGCCGTGATTATAATATCATTTTTATTTACAATACCATTTATATCGCTTAAATCTGAATAATAACATCCATATCTTATGGCAAGATCTTTTGCATGCTCTATATTTCTTCCAGCAACTGTTATTTTAATACCATTATTACCCTTTAAATAATTTAAAAGTGATTCTGCCATTTTGCCAGTACCTATTATACATAAATTATGATAAGAATTATATTTATTTTCTATAATATCGGTGGCAATGGCTGCCATTGAGGTTTTTCCATGTGCTATATTCGTTTGGGTTCTTACAAGCTTTCCAATAGATAGTGCCTTCTGAAATGTAAAATCCAAAATCTTGCTCATATGCATCCTTTTTCTTGATAAATCTGCTGCGTCCTTAATCTGCCTTAGTATATCATTTTCACCAACAACCATTGATTCAAGACCGGAGGATACATTAAATAAATGAAAAACCGATTCTGGATACGAAAGTTTTATTGCACCATCAGCAGGTATTTCTTTTTGCAACTTATTTTCAAAATATATCTCTATTCTGTTACATGTTATTAGAATTACAAAGTTATCTATTGAATTTTTAATCATTAAATCCTCAAAATATTCGTACCCATTTCTAACCTGTTTATTAAACTCTTCTGGTGTATCCTTATAATTCCAGGAAACTAGGTCTATTAGGGACATACGTGTCTAATCTTAATAATTTGAAATTATATAAATTAGTTGGTAAATGAAAAATTTTAATAACTAAAAAATTTAGCCATAATTTGTTTATATATCACTTATATTAATCTCTAATGCTTTCCAGGGCCTTTGTGTATGCATCCACAGTTTTATTTAGATCTGAATCTGTATGTGCAAAGCTTATGAACTGTGTTTCAAATTGGCTTGGGGGTACATATATGCCAAGTTTTAATAATTCCATAAAGAGCCTCCTAAACTTATTTGCATCTGATGAAATGGCAGTTCTGTAATCAACAACAGGAGTTTTATTGAAAAACATTTGGAGCATTGAATATGCAACATTTATTTGGACATCCATATGCAGTTCTGATGTAATTTCTTCCAGAGCCTTTCCCAGCATGCTGGCATAGTTATTAATGTAGTTATAATCCTTATTTCTTAAAATTTCCAGTGTGGCTATCCCTGCAGCGGTTGATAATGGATTTCCTGAAAATGTTCCAGCCTCATAGACATCCCCGCTTGGGCTGATCTTTTCCATGATGTCCTCACGGCCTCCGAAAAGACCTATTGGGGCTCCACCACCTATAATTTTACCCATGGTTGTAAGATCAGGTTTTATGCCAATAATGTCCTGATAACCCTTAAAGGCGAATCTGAATCCAGTAATAACCTCATCAAAAATCAAAAGGGAAGAATATTTTTCTGTGATTTCCCTGAGAGATTTTAAAAAGTCATTTTTTGGACTTACAACGCCTATGTTTCCAAGTACAGGTTCTGTTATAACACATGCTATATCATTGCCGTACTGTTTAAATAATGTCTCTATACTTTCAATGTCGTTATACTGTCCAACCAGAACAGTCTTTGAAACCTCTTCTGGAACGCCGGCAGATGATGGGACGCCGAATGTTATATTTCCACTTCCAGATTTAATCAATGCATAATCATGTGCACCATGATATCCACCCTCCATCTTTACTATAAGCTTTCTGCCGGTAAACCCCCTGGCAAGCCTTATAGCATGCATTGTTGCCTCTGTTCCAGAGTTGGTAAACCTCATCATTTTTATCGATCCTACCGCATTCCGTATAATCTCTCCAAGCTTTACCTCATTTTCGGTAAGTGAGCCAAAAAGTATGCCTGAATCCACCTGATTTTTTATCTTTTCTGCTACAGTTTTATTGGCATGGCCAAGTATCATGGGGCCAAATGCAAGGGAATAGTCAATATATTCGTGATTTTCAACATCATAAATTTTGGACCCATATCCATGTTTAAATATTACAGGGACTGGCTTATAGTAACGCACCGGTGAATTGACACCCATTGGAAATAAGGTTTGTGCCTCCTTAAATAATTCCTCAGAATTCATTATTGTTAATACCTTTTAAGAATTTAGAATTTTTCAATTAAAAATTCCCTACATATTTTTACTAAATTGATTTAGAAAAATAATTAAATAAATCTATATGATGCAATTTTACATGAACTATAGATTTGAAAATCTGGATAAAAAGCTTATTAATGCGATTACAGTTTTGTTAAAAATTCTTCTTCTGGCGGCATTTATTGCTGTAATAGTTTACATGATCATTGCAATATATAACAGTGTTTTGTATTATAAAGGCAGCGGGGAGAACATTTTATATACATTCATAGATATAATAGTTGAAAATTCCCTTTTAGCGGTTGTTATTTTTGAGATATATGAAAGTGTATCAGACTTTTTTGATGGTACAGGCAAAACAGTACAGTATATCTTAAATGCAGCCATCTCGTTTTCAGCAAGGGAAATATTATTAATAATTTTTCAGGCCAAATTTTCTTCCGCAATAGAATTTAATGAGATTATATCAATTTCAGTTTTAATTGTGGCACTTTCATTTTCAAGCTTTATAATATCAAGACAAAATATTAAAAAAACCCAATAGATTTTTTAAAATAGATAACCAATAATATATATAATTAAACATAAATTATATAAGTTTCATAAAAGTTATTATATCATTTCTATATTACGTTGTAATTAATAATTTGGATGGTGAAAATAATGGCAAATAATAAACCAGGATTCATTGCGAGACCCATGGATACATTAAAAAATTCACTTGAGAAAAACATTATGATAGATGTTAAGGGATCCAGAAGCTATTCAGGGATACTTGAAGGGTATGATATATACATGAACTTGGTACTTAAAAATGTATCAGAAACAATTAATGGAGAGAATAAGGGTGTGTTTGATAAGATGCTTTTAAGAGGTGACAATATAATATTTATATCACCATCAGGAGGAGATTAAAATGAGCAATGGTACAGCAGCAATGGGAAAAATGAATAATAAAAAAATGCACATACGTTGCAGAAGGTGCGGCCATAACAGTTATAATATAAGGCAAAAAAGGTGTTCCTACTGTGGATTCCCATCACCCAGAATCAGACACTACAACTGGGCAAAAGCCAAGTGAAGAATGTGCCGTGGTTGGATACTACGGTAATAATGCCTTTATAAATATTTTGTTTGGATTAAAGGCCCTTCAGCATAGAGGCCAGGAAAGTTCAGGAATGGCCACCTATGATGGAAGCATACATATAAACAAGGGCATGGGACTTGTATCAGAGGTTTTTAAATCGTCGTCTTTGCCGGGCAATATAGGAATAGGCCATAACAGGTATTCTACCTCAGGTTCCAAGGGAATTGAAAATGCTGGTCCTTTTGTTATTTCCAGTTCTCTTGGTTATATAGGGATATCACACAATGGTGAGATAACCAATGCACATGATCTCAGGGAGGAACTTAAAAAAAATGGATACATATTCACAAGCTCCAGCGATACTGAGGTAATGCTCATTTTAATGGCCAGTGAGATAAATAAATATGGAATATATGATGGAATTAAAAAGGCCATGTTTAAACTTAAAGGTTCATATGCAGCGGCCATACTAATTAATAATACATTATATGCTTTAAGAGACCCCAGGGGATACAGGCCTTTGGTAATAGGAAAGAATTCTGATGGCATCATGATAGCCTCAGAGAGCGCTGCAATAGACACAGTTTCAGGTGAATTGATACGGGATGTTAAACCAGGTGAGCTTGTTGAGATAAACAATGGTGTAATTAAAAGCATATTTACCATAGAATGGCAGCATTCCCACTGTATGTTTGAGTATGTCTATTTTGCCAGGCCTGATAGCATTATAGATGGCAGGGAGGTTTTTAATGTCAGGTATAATCTGGGGAAAATACTTGCAATAGAAGAACCTGCAGTGGCTGATGTTGTAATACCTGTACCTGATTCTGGAAGGTCGCAGGCCCTGGGATATGCAGTGCAGCTTGGAATACCGTACAGTGAGGGGCTGATCAAGAATAGATATTCTGATAGAACCTTTATCATGCCTGATCAGCAAAGCAGGTATAATGCAATAAAATTAAAACTTAACCCCATAAAATCAGAGATATCAGGTAAGGATATTGTTCTTATAGATGATAGTATTGTTCGTGGAAATACAATGAAATTCATTATTAGCCTGCTTAAAAAGGATGGCGCGGGAAAAATTCATGTAAGGATAGGGTCACCTCCAATTATTGCACCCTGCTATTTTGGTGTGGATATGAAAACTAAGGATGAATTTATTGCAAACGAAAAGACAGTGGAGAACATTAAAAATGAGATAGGTGCGGATTCACTGGGGTATCTCTCAATAAACGGGCTTAAAAAGGCCATAGGCATATCAAATCTGTGTACTGGCTGCCTGACAGGCAGATATCCTGAGGAAATCCCACCGTTTGCAAAGCCAAATTATACCTAATTTTTCATTTTTTCAAGTATATAATCCCTCATGGATTGCACGTCTCCTGACCTCCCAAAATAATCCATTTTTATGGTTATGGCCATCTTATTGGCAATTATTCTTGCTATCTTTCCACGCTTTTTTACCGGAAGTGAGGAAAGGCCGGGATAATTAAAAAGTATGCCATATTTTGGTGATGGTGACCCTGTACGCATATGCTTAAAAAATGACTTTTCAGCACCCAGAATTTGTAATGTACTTGCAGGGTACTTTACAAGATTTTTTAAACCACCACTTTTCCAGAGAAATTCCAGGCATAAATCATACCCTATTAATTTTACTGTATTTGGCATGTAATTGTTTAATTTTGAATAAAGATAATCGCTTATTTTCTCCCTGAACTGGCATAACTCAATGCCCATATTTGCTATTAGCCGGTCTATATCATTTACATCGGAATTTAATAATTTATTAAAATATGCACATGGATCGTTACCGTAGTTTATGTCCATAATCATATAAATTGACAGTAATTTTTCAAGATATAAATTTATAATCTCATCAAGTTCCCTTTTAACCGAATATATTTTTATAATGTACTGGTCTCCTGAGAATTCCTCATTTATTCTTTCCTTTTCGTAAGAAAGAATTATTTCCCTTAAATCCGGTATGGTTTCTGATGGGTTTTTTTCCGTTTCCGGTATTATTCCGCTCCTTAGCATGTTCAGTATTTTTATGTAATCTTTTTCCAGGTTTATAAACCGGTATATTTTTCCGTTCCTCACCACGCCGTACCACATTATCTTTTCCACCGTTATCACTCTCCACAAGAAGCCCATCTATGTCAACAGCCTTTAGGTCATTAAGTGTATCCACAAGCATTGTTCCATAGGCTATTAATTCATTTTCCTCTGAATACACTGCCACCCTGTCCCCCTTTCTGGGGTTCCCCAGCACAGTTTTAATGCCGGGTGGGAATATATCTGATCCCTTAAGAATGTTCTTAATGGCACTCTTTTTAATTATAATTTTTGGTGTGTTCTTAAAAATAAAGTCCATACCTATAATCATATTATTAAGGTATTCGGGCTTACCAAGTTTTGACAAAATAACAGCATCACTCAAATCCTGCAGGGTGTGTGCCATATTCTCTGTGAAATCTCCAGTCGATAACCGCCTTAAATCTGCCATCTGTCCGCCTGGGCCTGCAACATAACCTATATCAGTGCATAATGTTCTTATGTAAGTACCGGATTCACATTTCACCTTAAATAAAACAAGCTTATCCTTTATTTCAAGTACATCCAATGAATATATTTCCCTTATCCTTAATTCCCTGCTTACGGCCGACCTTACTGGTGGAAGCTGGTATATCTTTCCAGTAAATTGGGAGAATACTGATCTTATATCTTTTTCTTGAAGTTCTTTATAAAATCTCATAACTGCAACATATTCCTTTGGCCTTTCATGCACTATGTCAATTAGCTTTGTGGCCTTGCCCAGGGCCATGACAAGAACCCCAGAAACATTTGGATCAAGAGTGCCTATATGGCCAACCTTTTTTTCACCGGTAATATCCCTTACCCACGAATCCACCTGATGGCTTGTTGGACCTGCCGGTTTATCTAGTACAATGAATCCATTTATACTGTTTTCAATATTTTCCATAAGTTACAGCTTTATTGAGATTATGCACTTAATATTTTCCATGTTATCTATTGATAATAGAATAAATATAATTAACAATATCCTCCGGCCGGTACAGTTCTGTTTTAATTATATAATCATAATATATGTAATTTCGATAATCAATACCATAAAATGTCATATATCTTCTTAATTCAGACCTCTCACGGCATATTATTGATGATCTCCCGGCATTATTATCGCGTGAATATATCCTTGATATACGTGTCTCTTCATCAGCCTCCAGAAAAATTCTTAAGGCATCTATATTATTATGTTTTGAAAGATATCCACACAACCTTGATTCTATTATTATATTGTCATTTTCCCTCATAAAATTAAGAATTGAATTGTCCTCCTCCATATCTATATTTTTATTTTCCTCTGCGTATTTGCTAAACTCAATCAGGCTCATGTGGTACTCTTCAGCCTTCTTTCTAAAAAAATAACCACCAGAATAAAATCTATAATTTAATTTATCTGCCAGTAATTTTCCAACCGTTGTTTTACCTGATCCTGATTCACCACTTATTGTAACTATCATAGTGAAGAGGCTTCCTCCTCCTCAATTTTCTTTATTTTGTATGTAAAATCAACATATTTCATGATCATTGTTACAAAATAACCGACAGCCAAGTTTCCAAGTGTATAAAGGGCCATCCATAATGGTATTATATAAACCTTTGTGGTTACTATGTTAAGATCAAAATCCCATGGCATTGCAACAACCTGATAATTTAATGTCAGTATGAATACATAAAGCCAGATAAAGATCAAAAAGAAAAAAACCTCTGTAACAAATAGAGGTTTCATTGTATTCATTGATATTGCAGCCTGATCCATCTGTCTCTCCATGGACATTTTTTGCAGTTTCTGAACCTTTACCCTGTCACCATCACGCATCGCCTGTCTCATCGCCTGCTGATATGCCCTGCTGACAGTTTGTGCCTTACCCATTTTAATCCAGTCAGTGAAAAAATACCTTGGTATCGATGATATTAAACCTAATATAATACCTGTAAGCATTATGGTTAAGATAGGGTACTGATAATGAAATCCAAGTATTGGCATAAATACCTTGTTCATATCGTATCCTATGGGATTCCTTATTGCTGGATCGCTAATAATAAATATTAACCCAAGACCAGCAAACATGAATATAAACTCTATCATCAAAAACTTTTGCATCTGCTGCTGGGCTGCGGGTTTATTTGCCTGTTGCATTTTTATAACCTCCTCAAAATATTTTCTGCTGCTTCCTCTGGATGATTTTCTGGATTATATATAAAGTTAACTGTGGCACCTGAATAAACAGAATAGGCAACGGCATAATACCTGTTTATTTCCTGATGTTCTTTTATATCTTTTTCTGTGTCATTATCCCTAATCCTTGTGGGGTCATTCAATCTATGAGTTAGTATTTTATCAGGGTCCGCCTCAATTAGAAAATATGATGATATATTTAGCTCCTTAAGAACCCATTCAGGAAGTCCTGGAAGATATCCTGATGGTGATTTAATTGACATATGTGTGTCGATAATTATATTATCCATCTTTCCAAGTTCAATGGCCGCATTTCTCTGAAGTTCTATCTGGGCCTTTATGTCCAGCTTCCTCATTTCATCCCTGTTATTAATTTGATACATTGTTCTTGCAGTTTCAAACATTATTGTGCCAAAGTTCTTAACACTATAATCGGATCTCTGCGAAACCAGATCGATAACAGTGGACTTGCCAACCCCCGGAATACCAGAAACTATTACCCTCATTTATCCACCAATGAAAAACTGTCTTATCATGGGATGCATTTCCATTAACTGCTCCCTTCCCATTGCCTCGTAGAACTGAATTACTATACCAACAGCAAGTAAAAGGCCGGTACCACTGGTGTCACCAACGGTTCCTATTAAATCTGCACCACCGGCCAGCAAACCAACTATGGCGCCGCTAAATATTGTGATTGCAGGTATGTACTTGCTTAAAACCTTTTCCATTACCCTCGGATCCCTTCTAAAACCAGGTATCTGCATGCCGCTTGACCTTATCTGCCTGGCAACGGCACCTGCACCCATGTTTGTAGTTTCTATCCAGAATTTAGCGAATAAAATACTGAAACCAACGAGAAATGCCATAAATACAATGACGTGTATAACCTCCTCTATTGGTGTGTGCCCTAACAGTACATTCTGGGAAACTTTTGGTTCGAGTATAGGGAACAGCCAGTCCGATAGCCCATTTGGTGTGTATAAGTAGTATGCTAGACCGCTGGTTGGGGTTGTGTTTGATATTCCCAATGCGGTTACCTGTGTTGCTGATGGATAGCCACCAAGAAGTTTATTATGACCAAGTATGGGTATCTTGCTTAGCACAGGACTGCTCCAGAATAATAATGTCCACATTGATATATTGGCCAGAAGTGCTGTGGCAAGTATGACCGGTATATTTGATGCGTATAATAATTGAAGCGGGTACCTTCCCCTTGCACCCCTTACCCTTTCATGTGATATTGGCAATTCTATTTTGCTGCTCTGGAAATATGCAACAATAAAGAATATTAACAGGGTGCCGACTAATGCTATCATGGGATTTGGCTGCGCAAATAGTATCTGCTCCATGCCGGTATTTGTTAAACTGGCCGGACTGTTTAAAAATAGGTATATTGCCTTGGGTATTGCACCTGCAGGTGGGTTGCTTACCGATAATGGGGCTGTAATTGTGGATGGCACCCAGTTAAATGTACCTGTAAATAATTGTTGTGATACACCTGCAGCGATGAATAATGAAATACCTGAACCTATACCATATTTGGAAACAACCTCATCCATTAAAAATACAAGGTATGATCCAAAGAAAAGCTGCAAAACTATAATTGACTGTGCAAGAAATTCTCCATAGCCAGGAGCAGCCGCATTAAGGTTTGAAACAAGAGAGGCATCCGGAACCAGGAAACCAAAGGCCTGGGGTATTGCCTCAACAAATATCATGATAATAACAAGCAGCTTTTGAACACCCTGATAAATGGCCTTATCCTCGGCATTTGTAAGGTCTAAATTGAAAATCTTGGCCCCGGCAAATAACTGCATAACAATACTTGCAGTAACTATGGGGCCAATACCTAAATCCATTAATGATCCTGAAGCACCTGCGAATATTGCCCTAAAAGATGCAAATACATCTATTGTATCCTTTGTATTTAAACCATATATGTAAACATTTGTTAAAACAAAATAAAGCAGGACAATCAGGACTGTCCATAACATCTTATACTTGAATTCCACATGCCCGGATGGCTTTTTTATTGCAGGAAGTTTTGCAGTTAGGTTTTCCAGACCGTATAACCTGCTTTTCTTTGGCCCTGTATAGCTTAACAAAAGATATGCTATATAGAAAACGGGTGCAACAAGAATTCCTGCAATTGCCAGTTTAAGGCCAGTGTAATGATCAAAATAATAAAAAATTACAAGTAGTATTGCAAATACGAATATAACTGGAATGGCAGCCCCTTTATTCCTGTGAATCTCTGTCATTTTCTATCGTAATACCGTAATTGGAAAGCTTATTAATAGCCTTTTCGGTTGCATTGTCTATAATTATTTTCGACTTAATGTTAAAATTACCGGTACCAAGGAGCTTTGTATATCCTGCTGATTTTAAATCTATTACATCATCATTGACATACCCATCTGCCTTAAGATCATCATAGATATTCATCAGCTGATTTAATGTAATTGAATTTTCATATTTTTGTGCATGTGAGTGAAAACCATGAACACCATAATGATTTCTATCGTTCTTAAGGAGCCAGATCTTTCTATGGCCACCAAGGCCGGCCATTCCATTTCCTCCTTTCTTACCCTTGCCTCTACCGGCTTTCATTCCTCGGCCGTAATGGCCACCTCTTAGCTTTTTAGTTCTCGTTCTGACCATTTAAATCAACCCCAGATACAATCATTCTTTTAATTAATTCATTAATATTTTTCCCGCGATAACCTGCAGATCCGCCCTGTTTATACTGCTTCTGTATTGCCTCATATCCACCTTTGGGAGGATTAAGCCTTATTACAGGAATTATATCATTAGATTTATTTAATTTAACTTTTCCTGATATAATTGCATCAGCAAGATCCCTATATGATGAGAATCCCATGGCCTTAAGATGCTCATCGTCTATTTTTTTCCTGCCTCTCAGTAATATACGGTTTTCAAGTAATAATTCAAGTGTATCTGCATCAACCTCTCCCCATGTTAGATAATCTTTGGCTATTTGAAGCATGCCCTTAATGCTTGGCGTCTCATCATAAACTACCATATGATTAATGCTGTGAAGGTTCAAAAGTTCTAATGTTTTTTCTATACCTGGTTTTATTCCTGTGCTTCCTCTAATCCTTATTATTGCTATCATTTCCTATACCCCCTACATAAATTGGCGTTGAAAGCGTAATCTTTGGATTTATTTTCATAGATACCGTTTTCTTTAACGCATCAAAAGTGGCAAGCGCATAATTGACTGTTGTTTTTGTATGGCCTGATGCAAATCCCCATGCATCTTCTATTCCTGCCATTTTAAGTATAACCTTTGCCACATCACCTACAGCAAGACCAACTCCCTGTGGCGCAGGCTTCAATTTTACTGTAACCGATCCGGATTTTCCAACAATGTAAAATGGTAATGAGTGTGGCCTTCCGCAACCACATTCCCATGAGCCACATCCCCTTTTTATTTCTATTATATTGGTTTTTGCATTGTTTATTGCCTTCCTTATGGCAGGTGCAGCCTCCTTTGCCTTTCCCATGCCAATACCAACATAACCATTGCCATTGCCGACAACAGCTGTTATGGAATAATTCATTCTCCTACCGGAATCGGTCATTCTCTGAGCCCTTTCAATATTTATAATTTCATCCTTAAGATCAGGAACAAGATAGTCAACTATCTGGTATTCCTTCAATGGTAATTTAGTATGAAGTGCCTCACCTATTGTATTGATCTGGCCGTTTGCCACAAGTCTTCCTAGTTCTGTTTTTGGAACCCATTCCTCATCCATATTTATACACCCTTATTTTTATATTCTTCAAGATTTATTGCATTTTTTAAATGTCCACCGTTTAATCTTTCTTCAGATGGAAACACTGATTCATCAGCAGGTATGTCAATACCGGCGTCTATCATACCCTTCAATGCTGCGGCAAAACGCCCACCATGCATGAACTTATACCTGCCGGTATCCAGAACGGCCTCGCTTATATCCTTCTGCTTTGCCATTTTACCTGCTAGATAACCGCCAAGGTAATACATCTGAATGTTATTTCCCTTAAGATTGTATATCTTTTTTAGTGTTTTATCTGTAACTGTAAGTAAAATTCTGTCCCCGTCTGGGGAATAATCTGTAAACTGTATTGTAAAGCCCTTATTGCTCGGCCTTACAACAGCCCTGGTTGCCCCGGCCTTCAGAAGTTTGTATCTTTTATAATAATCTGTAATTCCTTCCTTTCTTCTCTTAAGAACTGGTATTGTTTTCATTTTTATCACCTGCCATATTTGATGAAGATTTTAGATGTGAAACCAGCTGGGCCCTTGAGGTAAAAGTTCCGCTTTTGATTATTCTATAATATCTGCGGTATACTTTTTGATCTATTTTGTTTTCAGCCTTTAAGGTTCTTAATTCTGATCTAAGAGCCCTTATTAATGTGATCCATCTTCTTTTACGTGGATATCTAGCATATTTTGTTCCTCTAACGGAACCTGGTCCTCTTCTCCTTCCCTTTTGAAGCTGGGAAATCCTCTTCTTTAACCTGTAATTTGAATTGCCTTTTTTATTTTTTTTCTGTATTATATGAAGGTCTATAAGCTTTCTAACATCATCCCTTGATGTTGTATCAAGCACCTTATCAAGGTTATTTGTATCCACCCATACCCTTGATTTTCCAACCTTGAGTTCCTCAGCAGCTATAGCCTTAACGCTTTCCATTTTCATCTTACCACCTTATTGAACACATGAATTCCAAGGTTTTCAGCCTCGCTTTCTATTTCAATCCTTTTCTTATATCCAACGGCTGATGCCACCCTTGCACCTTCAAGATCCGGATTAAGTTTTTTAAGTTCAGCAACGTTATGGACAAGAACTTCCTTAAATCCTGAGGGGTGCAGACCACGCACTATTTTTGGCGTTCTGTATCCTGGTTTTACTACAGGAGGACGGTAACCAACATGGTTTGCCATCTTTGAATGCTTGCCTCTTGGCCTTCTCCATGAATCACCAAGCTTCTTATATCTGAACCATTCCTGCCTGTGGAATTCAACACGCCTTCTGTTATCCTCATTCTTCTTCTTCAATAATCTCTTTTGTTCCTTAGATAGTGCGGGTTTATAACTCATCAGGATTCACCCCCTTTAATAAATAAATGCCGTCCTGAAATACTCTTGAATCAAAGTGCTTAATGTATGTTGCCTTTTCTATGTTGGCTGCAGTATCACCAATGTCGCGTTTGTCTATGCCCTCAATTATTACCCTGTCACCCTTGACTGAAACTTTGCAGTTTTTAAGAATTTTTGCTATTCTTGGGGACTTTCCACCAAGGAAATTCTCAACATACAGGCTATCACCACGTACTGAGACCCTCATTGGGAAGTGTGTGAAATCTATTTTCATTTCATATTTATAGCCTTTTGTGACACCCTCAAACATTGCATTGGTTTCAGACACCCATGTTCCAACTATGCCCTTTATGAACTTGTTTTCCTTGCTTGCCTCAATAATTACATTATTTTCTGATATTGATACCCTTACATATTTATCCCTAAAGTTTCTGGATGTTTCCCCAAGCTTACCCTTAACCTTAAGGATGGTTCCATCCATTGAAACCTGAACGTCTCCAGGAATTTTTATTCTTGATTTTTCTTCCCACTTTATCATTTTAAACACCATTTATTTTAATAAACATAGGCCATTAGTTTCCCACCAATACCATATTTTCTGGCCTCAAGATGGCTCATAATGCCCTTCGTGGTTGTAAGTATTATAATACCAAAGTCCTGGGCTGGGAGGTATCTTGCCTCGTATTTTTCTATATTGGATTTTTTTACAGATAATCTGGGCTTTATTACACCACAGTTATTTATTGTGTCGCTTAAAACCACCTTAAATTTTCCTCCTCTTTCTTCATCCACCACCTCAAAGCTTTTTATATAGTTATAATCCTGCATAACCTTTAGCACACGTCCTATGACTACCGATGCTGGTGATAGATATATTTCATTCTTTCCTATTCTTGAAGCCATTTTTATTGAATTTATTACATCATTTAATGGATCACTTTTCATATTAATATCACCTCAGCTGTATTTTCTAAATCCAATTTTCCCTGCAGTTTCCCTAAAGCACTGCCTGCACATATTGATTCCATATCTTCTTACAATACCGCGTTTTCTGCCACACCTCACACAGCCGTTTACATGCCCGAAATTTTTCTTTGGTTGAAGCTTTATTTGACTCATTTATGTTCACCTCACTATTTTTACATTAAAATTATCCTCTAAAAATTTCATGGACTCTTCCTTGGTTATTCTTATTTTATTGGGTATGTGCTTTGGATTTATTCTTCTTTTTGATATTCTGTATCCTCCGAGCCTTCTAAAAACTATTGCTATATCCATGCCAAATATACCTATATCGGGATCATATTTCATTCCCTTAAAATCTGTATAATCTGTTATTCCAAAATATGCATTACCCTGCCTATCAAATGAATATACGGGTATTTTATAATCCTTGGCATAAAATGCTTCCTTTAAAAACTTGTATGCATCATCTTTTCTTAATGTTACCTTGGCACCAATACTAAGTCCCTTTCTTATATTGAAATCCCTTATTGTTTTTTCTGCCTTGGTAAACACTGGTTTGTGGTGTGTTAACAGTTCTATAACCTTTGCAGCCTTATTTAGGCGCTCTCCAGCAGCCCCAACACCGATATTTATAACGACCTTGTCTATAACAATTGCACTCATGGGGTTTGTTTTCTGTTCACTCATCATATGCCATCACCTCGTTTTCTGGTATTTTAAATGTGTATTTTGGATTGCCAATAACAAACACATAGTTTTTAACGGTTGTAAATCCCTCATTGAAATGCACAAAATTGCTTCCGGAGGATTTATTAACCTCAACAGATTTTATTGTGCCTATTTCGCCAACGTGTGATCCACCGATAATAAACGCTTTATTGCCAGGTATTAATCTCATAACCTCCTGTATCTCAACCTTTGGCATTTTTACAAGTACAACATCATATGTATTTAGGTCATTTTTATCCGTTATTATTGAAAAGCCATTATGGAACCCTATCTGATATTTATCCTTGCCAATTACTGTTTTTGTTTTTACCTGCAATAGTTTCATTCCCTTATTTTCCTCGGGGTTTTTTGTAATTATTATTTTACCCTTCTTATCATAAAGTACGAGAAAATCCTGATTTATGGTCTTAATGGATATTGTATCCATGAATCCAACCGGAAATCTCCTATCCTTTACAACCTTGTTGTCTACCATTACATCTCCATTTGCAAGTATTCTTGTTATTTCCCTTTCCTTGTCACCAAGCTTCAGATAATCTCTTAAGGCAATTAATAATGGTAGTGCGTCTTCCTTTTTATGGGTACCCGGAGATGGTGTAACAGACCAGAAATGGGTTTTTCTGGGTATTTTTAATCTATTTGAGGCCATCATTATTTTAGTTTTCATTATTATCACCATTTTCTTTTATTACATCTTTATTATTTTCATCATTAATTTCCTCTTCACTACCTTCATCTTCTGCCGTTTTTTCTGACTCTCCGCCTTCTGTTACAGTCTCTGTGGTTTCCTCCTGTTTAATTTCTTCCGGTTCTGGAGGTGGCAGATTCCTGGCGGCAGTTATCTCTCTAAGTTTGGCCTGTCTGTCTGTCCTTGATAGATCAAGCCTTGTTATCTGCAGATTGCTATGATCCACATAGTATGCAACCTGCTTACCGTCTGCCTTCGCTATTGTTATGCCCTCAATTGATATCTTCTTATTTTTATGGTTAACATCAATTACCTTGCCACCCTCGCCTTTTCTTGACCCTGATATTATGGTTACAACATCACCCTTAGAAATTGGGAAACGCCTTATCCCATATTTTTTCCTTAAATCTTTACTTAATGATACATTTATTTTATTGTTTATCATAATTTTACCTCACACTATTGTTGAAGCTATAGCAGCAATCCTGGGCCACCTTTCAGCAGCCTCCCTTGCTACAGGTCCCTTTATCTCAGAGCCCCTAACCTCGCCATCAGGGGTAACAAGAACAACAGCATTATCCTCAAACTGTATAAGGTTACCATCTGCACGGCGGTATGGGCGTTTCTGCCTTACCACAACTGCATATACAACCTTGGCTCGCATTTCTGGTGTGCCCTTCTTAACACTAGCTATTAATAAATCTCCAACACCGGCTGCAGGTATTCTTCTTGCGACTGTATGAAGTGCCTTTACACCTATAAGGCTAACCAATTTTGCACCGGTATTGTCCGCACATGGGATAACAGCACCCAGTGGTAAACCTCTTGCTTCATTCCCAGATATACCCTTCATTTAATCCACCTTTTCTATTACAACGAAACTAATGGTTTTTGCAAGCTTTCTGCATTCAGCAATTTTTACTTTATCACCGGGCTTTACATCGATGCAATCCGGCAGATGTGCATGATATTTGGAGAATTTCGTTGCATACCTCTCATACTTTTTTATAAGCTCCTTGGATTCCTTTCTGACAACTATGCTCTTATTCATTTTATTGGATACAACAGTACCTACTATTATCTGCCCTCTTACTGTCAAATGCCCGTGAAATGGACAGTTAACGTCAGTGCATTCCTTCTCCGGCAGTTTAACATCAATGCCTATGTTTTTCATCTTAATCATTTCTCCTTAATTTTTTAAATATCTTCTTTTTTTCTTTTGTCCTATCTTCAGGCTTCATTATTATTAATGAACCTTCCAGATCATACGGATTTCCTGATATCCATATTCGAAATTTTGAATATGCCTTAGGTACGACCTTTTGTTTGCCTGAATGATCTATAATCAATGTATTCTTTGTTTCATCAACCACATATCCATGCAGGCCAATGTTGTTGTTATTTGATGAGGATATGACTTCTATATAGTTTCCGATGAATTCCTGAAGATATATATCATTATTTATCATACTAATTGAACCTTAAATCCCATATTTTCTAGTTCTTTTTTAATGGTTTCCCTATGGTCTCCCTGAAGTTCTATAGATTTACCGTCCTTAACTGTTCCTCCGGAGGCAGCCTTCTTCTTTAATACCTTGGCAATATCGTTGAGGTTTTCGGATTTTGGGTCTATTCCCTCAATAACAGTAACTGTTTTTCCGTACCGTCTTTTATCTACACTTATTCTAACTACCTCATTATTCCTGTTAAAGCCCTCCCATGGCTGCAGCTCCTTCGGCATCCCGGTAAAATCTTTATCTTTCATTCTTCTTTTTCCTCCATTATTGTTAACACTCTGGCTATCTGCCTCCTTATGGATCTCATCTTGCCAGGGCTTGATGGGGCACCACCCATTGCAACAGATGCCCTTTCCCTTAGCAATGAATCCTTAAGGGATTTGAGTTTTTGATTTAACTCCTCATTGCTCATGGATCTTAAATCCTTACTCTTCAGTTCCATTATCCTCCACCTCATTATTTTCAGGCGATTCATTTACAGGCTGTACAGGGTTTTGTTTAATGCCAATCTCATCAGGAAGCCTGTAATCAGATTTTAACAGTTTTACATATACGCCTATGACACCAGTTTTAAGCATTGCAACTGAGAAGCCGCCATCAACTCCTGCCCTTGCAGGCTCCCCGGAGTATTTAATTTCTCCATACATAAACTTCTGCGTTCTTGCCCTTTCGCCTGATATTTTACCGCCGATCCTTATTAATACGCCACGTGCATGCTGATCTATAACGCGCCTTAATGTTGTATTCCCTGCCTTTCTATAATTCCAGCCTTTCTCAAGAGATAGGGCTATCTTCTTTGATATAATCTGTGGATTTAAATCTGGATTATCCACCTCCTTTACCTCTATCTGTGGGGACTCAAGTTTATATTTTTTCTCCAGCTCCTCCGTCATGTCCTTTATCTTGGTTCCATGCCGGCCTATAACAAGCCCAGGCCTGTTTACATACAGCGTTATGTTTGTACCAAATGGTGTTCTCTTCATTTCCATGCCACCAAAGCCGGCGCTATCATTTTCCCTTCTTAGGTATTCACTAACAAGTAGCTTTCTTATATTGTCACTGACAAATTTTTTCTCTTTCATTGCTGACCCTCCTCAGTTACAACAACATCAACGTTAATAAGCTCCTTGTAAAATGCGCCTGCCCTTCCATAGGCCTTTGGGGTGTATTTTTTTATTACCCTGCCCTTTGATGCAGCTATGGAATATATTAAAAGATTTTCTGAAAGACCCTTAAATTCAGCATTTGCTGACACATCGTTAAGCAGCCTTTTGAAGGCCTTGGCAGCCTTAACCGGATATCTGCCGGGTCCGATGCCCTTTCTATGTGATACGGAGTCAAGATACCTAAAATAGGGTACAGGTACCTTTTTTTCTATAACACCATCAAGTATATTTTTTGCGGATTCTAGTTTTTTGCCCTTTAAGAAATGTGCTATGTTAACTGCATCCTTAAGTGAGATGTCTTCTTCCTTAAGTCTTGCAAGCGCATATTTTTCCGGTAAATTTTTTATGCTGTATCCTCTCATAATATCACTTCAGTGGAAGGAACTTCGATGACCTTGTGGCACCAACACCTGGACCAGAATGCTTTACCTCCTTCCTTGTAGGGGCAAACTCTCCAAGGTAATGGCCGATCATTTCTCCCTTAATATCAAACTTCAAATAGCTATGACCATTATATAGTTCTATGGTTTTTCCCACGAACTGTGGCAGTATGATTATATCCCTTACATGTGTTTTTATATCCTGCTTATCACTGAGCAGATCTTCAAATAACTTCTTTTGTTCGTGATTCATTTCTCTGCTGTATGATCTTCTTGCCCTAGCAGGAAGTAGCGGTAAAAGCTCATCCAGTTCCATACCCTGAAGCTCCTCAAGTGTATGGCCACGGTAAAGGAATTCCTTTGCCCTCCCTGTTATGGCCTTCTGCGCCTTTCGTGATCTTCTCTTAATTGATTTTACAGATGCCTGTTTTCTAACTACCATGATTTATTCCTCCTTTTAGGTGATAATCTTCCAACCTTTGCTCCTGGTGGTGCACCACGACCTACAGTGCTTGGGCCGCCGACATGCTGATGATTACCTCCACCATGTGGATGATTTACAGCATTCATTGCAACACCTCTAACTGTATATGGCTTCTTTGCCTTGCTCTGCAGATATTTAATGTGGGTTCCGGCCTTTAATATAGGTATATCACGTGCCCCAGAACCGGCAACAACACCAACTGTGGCACGGCATCCCGGATTAAACTCTTTAATTCTGCCAGATGGAAGCTTTACCGAAACACTTTCACCATGGCTTATAACAAGTCCATAGGATCCGGCAGTTCTACAGAATTTCCCCCCATCCCCTGGCCTGCTCTCTATATTAAATACAAGGGCACCGTCATCTATTTTTGAAAGAAAATTTGTGGAACCAACGGATGTTGATTCAGCATTACCAACCGTAATTTCCTGACCCACATATGCTCCGTTGAATGCAAGCATATATTTTTTTTCATTATTTTCATTTTTTAATACAAGTACAGGTGCATTTCTGCCCGGTGCCTGTATTATATCCTCAATTTTATAATTACCATCGCCTAAATGTTTAATTTCGGAAACGTGCCTGAAGCTAGGGCTACGGTAAGTAAGTGACCCGTGCCCCCTTCTCTGTGCAATTATATGTTTTCCCATTTATTTTCACCTCAGAATATTCCTATTCTCCCCCCTATTTCTTCAGCAGAAAAGTCATCGGTTAATTTAACTATGGCTTTTTTGCCCTTCTTTGTTATCATAATATTTATAGATTTAACCTTAACATTGAATCTTTCCTCTACCTCTTTTTTAATCTGATCCTTTTTACCTCTACGGTCAACAAGAAATGTAAGTTTATTTTCCTTTTCCATCATCAACGTAGTTTTTTCTGTAATTATAGGAGTAATTATATAATCCATTAATAAACACCTCTTAACTGCTCAATTACATTTTCGGTATAAACTGTAAGCCTGCCGGGGTTGCCTCCTGGGGCAAGTTTCCTTATGCTAAGGCTGTTTATTGTGGCAACATCAACGCCCGGCAAGCCTGCAAATGCCCTAAGTTTTTCCTGTGATGACCCAACAATAAGAACACTTTTTGGATGTTTATATGGCCTGTTCCTCATTTTTCCCCTTCCTGGCCTTATCTTAACACCGTTTTTTGCCCTAATAACATCATCCAGAAGACCAAGATTTTGTAGGAATTTCATAGCATCCTTGGCCTTATTTATTGATTCAATGTCATTATCAACCACTATTGGAAATGTTAGATTTGATGTTGTATCCTCATCAAGCCTGTGCCCTCTCTTTATTATATGTTCCTTACTGGCAGTTAATGCTATTGCACTTAATCTTGCATATTTTAATTCTTTGCTATTAATTTTCTTATATAAGACCTTATCACTTCTGGGTGAGTGGGCACTCCTACCACCAACCATGCTTGCCAGAAGTACTCCACGTGAACCGCCAGCGATTCTTGGTATTCTTGATATTCCATGGTTTGGGCCCAGATTATGGCCAACTCTGCGTGTTCCCGCAGCCGGGCTAGACCCATATGGCTGCCGTAATGATAAGGTAATGGCTTTAAATGCTTTATGTATAAGGTCTTCCCGGGGCATAATTTCGAATACAGTAGGCAAATCTATCTGTTTTTCGACCTCACCATCAATATTATATACATTAACCTTCAAGTTTAATCACCCTGTTTTGATTCCTTTGATATATAGGTTATATCTATATTTTCAACATTTGGCCTTGTCTGTCTTGCCGGGTCTCTTAGTTTAATTAACCTTTTGGCTGGTCCGGATATTGAACCATAAAGCAGGACATAATCATTTTTAACCAGGCCATAATTAAGAAAACCTCCTTTAACGTTTATATCATCAACATGATCTTTTGTATCAACTTTAACAACCCTTATATTATGAAGTGTTCTCTGATGAAATCCAACCTGGCCTGCCTGGGGAACAGTATTCCTGACCCAGTCTGGATGCCATGGACCAAGTGTACCAATCATCCTTCTATGCTTTCTGTTTTTCCTTGGAAGAAGTTTGACTCCAAATCTCTTTACAACGCCCTGGAATCCTTTTCCTTTTGTTACAGATATAACATCAATAAACGAGCCGGCAGATGCAAAATCACTGAATATTAATTCCTTTCCAAGTTTTTCCTTTGCAAGCTTTATTCTATCTTCTATTGTTGAACCACCTATCCTTATCTCAAATATTTCTGGGGTTTTTGAGGGTATGCTTGGAACCATTTTTGGATTTGTATGGACTATTAATCTTACATCTGCAACGTCCTTAATCTCAACCTTTAATTCCTTTTTATTTTTAATTTCTGGTATTCTCCTAAATACAGATTTATCTATATTTTCTGCACGTTCCTCTGCAAATACCTGCAGACCATTGTCTCCTTCCTCATAATAACGAATGGCTATTACATTAAGCGGAGGGACCTCAACAACGGTGACAGGAGCCATTATTGTCTTACCTGCTGTAACGCTATTTTTTCTATAGTCTGTCATCTGTATATGTGTCATTCCAACTTTATAGCCAGCGAATGCCTGAATTTTCGCCTTACCCTCAATTTCAGGCCAAGAGCGAATATCAGCCCCAATTTTTTTAGCGCGTACCCTGGGATAGTACGCCATTGATCCCCTACGGGAATGATGCGGAGTTGCCATCTTTTATCACCAACCGTTACACCTGCCATATCAGAAAGAACTTCTGATAAACCGGGATGCATAAATGCATTGCCCAAATGTGTATGGTTTTTTTAAGGTTATTAATTTAATATTTATTAACTTTGTTATATTGAATTACATTTGATTTAGATATCACACGTTCTATTGTTTTATAATATGAAATTTTACTTCAAATATTTTATTTTAAATAAAAACAATTGTAAATTTTTATTTTTGATTTATGGCATTTTTATAATTAATTAATGTAATTACAAACTGTGCATGTGACCATGTTAATGGGGATACTGAAAGAGGCTGACCTGTTATAGGGTCTATTTGCTCAGACAATATACCTGAGGCCTCACTATGATTCACAACCCATGAAATTAAATCTCTGGCCTTATCAAAATTTTTGATCTTGATATAGTAGTCCGCAAGCCATAGCGTCGTAATGATCCATGGATTTCCTGGAATATCATATCTGTTATCCCGTCTCTGATAAAAATCTTTTTCATATCTTGCCAGGCCACCTGTGTCAGGAACCCATAATCTGGAGACAATATTATTAACAGTTGATTTTATTGTCGGATCGTCTGGGGGCAGCACATCAAGGTTTATAAGTGATAGGACCGAGGAATCTGGAGTAAAGTCAATCTTCCCATTATTCATTGTTCTGCCATAATAACCAGTTAGATCAGAATAAAATGTTGACTTAAATGTCTTTAGCATTAAATCAGCCTTATCCATATATTTTTTTGAGAGATCTATGTCATTGAATATCTGTGCAAAAGCTGAGGCATATTTAAGTGCAGAATACACGGTGGCCACGGTATATGTGTTAATTCCGAATCTTTCTTCCCACAAATCAAAAGATTCCCTGGGAAGACCGTTTTCGTATGTAAATTCATATAGAAAATCTGCTATTTTTTTTATCAATTTTTCATAAAGATAAGATATATATTCTATATCCTTATAAACGGAATAATAATAATAAATGGCTATGATGACAAGGGCGGATTCATCCTCCTGTATTGGTAGTATTCTTTTTCCATTCATGTAATATGGAAGCCAGCTACTTGCTATTTTACCATCAGGATTGTATTTATGATAAAAATAACCATCATCTGATATTGTGGATATACAAAAATCAAAAAATAATTTTGCAGGGTCTCCGTGATCAGACATAATCATTGAAATAGCTGCATATGCCGCGTCTCTAGGCCATGAATAGTAATATGAGTCCATATTGCTTCTAAGGATTTCGCTATCGCTTGATGCCAGAACCGCGCCCTTATCATTAATATGTGACCTTATGATAAATAACGATTTTTTAAACATTTCATTCAATGAATTGTCAAGGTTAACCTGAAATTTTGACACCCATAATTCCCAAAAATTTTCAGTTCTCTTAAGCATTCTTTCCAGGTTCTCAACAGTTATCTCCTTTGATGTTTCAAGAAGTGATTTTAAATCTCTGGCTGCCAGTATATAATAATACAGTTCAAATGATGCTTTTGGGTCTATGGAAATTGTATGCCTAATTATTGAATCAACGGATCCGGTTGCAATTGTATTCATTGCAAGTTCACCATCCTCTGCATCCTTCCATGTACCTGCCAAACCATTAAAATCCTTTATTCCCACGGAATATTGATCAAAGGAGGTATTACCATCCAGGGTGGATATCATAAAATATCTCCTTCCCTTGTAATGTATTATAGAATTGTTGTATGGGTAATAAAAAGCTGTATCACCAATATTATTTCCGTATATTGAAAAATTCTGGTGGAAAAATAATTTAATTTTTTTAATCGTATCAGTTGTATTCAAAATCTTAACCTTTCTTACAAAGATATCCTCATAGATATCAACAAAATTTTGATCCTCAAAATATACGTCTGAAATTTTATATTTTGCAATTCCAATCATTGTATGATCAAAATAATCTTTGGAAATAAGGAAATTTTTGTTCATCCAGACAAAATTATTATCCACTGAAATACCATATTTAAACGGCCTACCACCACTATGATTCTCAGCCATTTCTCTTGAAAAATATATATCCGTAAGATTATAATCATTATTAAAGCTAACAAGCAATTTTCCATTGCCAATTGGTATATACCTTACCATTTACGGGTTATATTCAATACTAATATTAAAAGTTATTATTTTAAATGTATTAAACAGAGGATTATAATTATTAAAAGTTAAAATACTATTTTGTTATACATAGGTGTGGGTCCGTAGCTCAGCTAGGTAGAGCGATGGACTCTTAATCCATCGGTCAAGGGTTCAAATCCCTTCGGACCCGCTTAAATTTATAGCGTGATTTAAAAATTAATATTTTTATAAGGCAGATTATATATTTTATTTAATTAATTTTCTAAATTATAATTTTAAGTATATCATGCTTAACTATTTAATAAATTTACAGTATTTGTTGGACTAGGTATGACAAAGATTAAATTATTATATTAAATCCTATAACCATGCTAAATATAAATCTTCAGTGGTTTCTTTCAGGCATGGGTGCCGGTATTATTTCAGGCATTTTAATTTATTACGTTATTTCCAGAAAAACTATGAATTCAATGCTTGAAAAACTTAATATGAATTTTAAGGATGTCATTAATAAATATATAAATGATCAGAACAGTAATTTAATTAATACTGGTTCAATGGTATTTAAAAACGCCATTGAAACTGAAAGGCAGGAAAATGAGAAAAATCTTTTAAAAATAAGCAGTATAATTGAGCCATTAAAAGAATCTTTAAAGAGCTATAATGAATATTTAGAAAGTGCAGAAAAAAGCAGAAAAATGGAACTTGGGTCACTTAATAACAATATTGAAAATTTATATAAAAAGATAAACTCCCTTGAAACAGATACGAATAAGCTTGTATATGCATTAAAAAATCCATCCATAAGGGGGAAATGGGGAGAAATAACTTTAAGGAGGATAGTTGAAATGGCCGGAATGTCTCCCTACTGTGATTTTTCAGAACAAACAGCATCTAATGACAGTGAGGCAAAACCAGATATGATAATAAGAATGCCAAATAATAGGCGGGTAATAATAGATTCCAAAGTTCCAATGACAGGATATTTTGAGTACTTAGAAAATCCAGAAAATAAGGATCAACTGACCAGGTATGTATCCGCCTTTAATAACCACGTTAGAGAGCTTTCAAATAAAAAATACTGGGAAAAATTCAATAATTCTGTAGATTTTGTTATAATGTTTATACCTTTGGAATCACTTCTTGGTATAATAATGGAAAATTCAAGCAGTATAATAGAGGATGCTATATCAAAAAAGGTTATCATTGCAACACCCATAACCCTAATATCACTTTTATTAACAATACATATGGGATGGAGGGATGTTAACACATACAATAATTTTAATTCGCTTATTGCTGATGTAAAGGAATTTTATAAACAGCTGGATGATTTTACAGGTGCATTGAATGATTTATCAAGAAACATAAATAAAACTGTTGAATCCTTTAATAAGGCATCAAAATATTTAAATTCAAGACTTGAGCCTGTAATTGAAAAACTAATAAAAACAGAGATACCCAAAGAAGATAAAAACCTTAATATATATAGCGTTGAAAATAATGCTGATGAGGTTAATCATCTAAACTGAGTAAATAACCGGTAGTCCGGACCACCTGTAAATATTCCCAGCCTAATCCCGGAATCAAGCCAGCCATATGAATAATTCAATGCTGCAAAAGCATTAATTAAATCATTTTTTTCATAAAAATATCGTGCATCGTTGTAATAATTTTTTACCATTTCAAGGTGATCCGATGCTATTTGGTATAAATGCGACTCCTTTGGAACTGATATTTTGACCTTTTTTAGGGCCTCTTCCTCAATAGCAAAATATTTTTTAACACGATTTTCTAACTCCATGACCTTTAATCCAATAGAAAGTATTATTTTTTCTTATATATTTTATCACCAAATAGTTTTTAAATATTAATACTTAATAACTTATTATATTATACGAATAAAAATTTAGTATATAAATCAGTTACCATACATATTATCTATAATACTGATAACCATTTATACAAGTGATATATTATAAAAAATTCAATTTCTGAATAATTTAACGGAATATAGGTTTATAGGTTATTGGGTTTTATACAGGAAGGTTAAGCATTAACGAGAAAATAGCTTACAAAGGTGCATGTTAACATTGTTAGCAGAAACTGTAAACTGATTGCAACATAGCTGATAAATTTATGAATGGCACAATATCTGCATTAATTATGCACCTTGCAATAATACCAATCGCATTTGTTTTATCCATGTCATGTGAAAAATATAGAAGCAATAAAAATGCATTGTAATAATCCAGAAATCATTTTATATATTTTTTATTGAACCATAACCGATTAAACGCCATCTATTTGAAATTCTTCTACCTATTGCGATTCTATCCCCAATACTTGCCGCAACAGGATATTTTAATGAAACCTCAACATTTCCATCTTTAATAGAGGTTATAACGCCGATGGTATTTGCAGTTCCCACTGTAAGCATTATCATTTCATTAATTTTTAATGGTTCAACCTTCTGCTCCTCATCAAAACCGACAACCCTTTTGAGCAGGTGTGAATCCATGGAGAGATTGAAAATTGTTTTTGGTACCTTCCCAATCCTTCCTATTACCCTACCTGTAAAGGAATCCCCCTTTGTTAAAAAGGGATCAAGTGTTGTTCCAACAGCCGCAAGGCCTCCGGGATATATTCTATCATATGATTCGGATCCTGCCATTAATGATACTATTCTGGTGGTCATATTTTCCCAAACCGTTTTATTGCCACGGTTAATCTGTATACCTGGTGATATTTCTATTTCATCACCAACACTGAGCATGCCACGTATTAATGAGCCGCCAAGAACTCCGCCTTTAAGGTCTTTTATTTTTGTTCCCGGTTTATTTACATCAAATGACCTTGCAACATACATTATTGGATCATCATTCTCATTAAATTTCGGTGTTTTTATTATATTTTCAATAGCCTCCAGAACGACATCTATATTTGTGTTATGATATGCACTAACAGGAATTATTGGTGCATTTTCAGCTATACTCCCTTTCAAAAATGCCTTTATCTCATTATAACTTTCTATTGCCCTTTCCCTGGTCACAAGGTCTATTTTATTCTGAACAACAATAATTTCCTTTATGCCCATTATTTCCAAGGCAGTAAGATGCTCCCGTGTCTGTGGCTGGGGGCATTTTTCATTTGCAGCTATAACAAGAATGGCACCATTCATTATTGATGATCCTGCAAGCATTGTTGCCATTAATGTTTCATGGCCAGGAGCATCAACTATTGATATAACCCTTGAAAGTTCACACGAATCATTAATTTTTTTATTGCTATAAAAGACCTTGCCTTCAGCATTAACGCATTTATATATTGGTGTATCTGCATAACCAAGTTTAATTGATATGCCACGCTTAACTTCCTCTGAATGCACATCTGTTTTTTTGCCGGTTAATGCATATGTAAGCGTACTTTTCCCATGGTCAACATGACCAACCATTCCTATATTTACCGAAGGCTGTTGCATTTTTACTGTTCTCCCTCAGTAGTATTATTTTCTTCTAGTGGTTTTGGGCCATACTGTGTAATAACCAAATTAAGCTGGGCTATATCGGACCCTATAACATTGCCCCTGAATGTGACCCTTTTCCTTATTCCCTTTTTTGCCTTTTCTCCCCTTTCATAGGTTATTAATAATCTTTTTTTACCCATGATTGGAAGGTCCTTTCTCATGGGGAAACCGTCCTTTGCGCTTCCACCCGTAATTTTCATTTTGTACCCAGGCATATCAAAAAATATGCCATCTATTTCCTCACCGAGCCTTCTGCCTGTTAGAGAACCCAGAACATCGTCTGAAAATTCTTTTTTGTACGTTTTCCCGGTTTTTTTATCAGCAATAACTGCAACTGCCATAATATTTCACCATAATTTTTTGATTTATTCCCTATTATATGCTTATTAATAAAATTATAGATTTTTAAATCAAAGTTTAAACAATACTATTATCCTTTAAAAATGCCATGAATTTCTTTATGGCCTTACCACGGTGTGATATTTTATTTTTTTCCTCAATGCTAAGTTCAGACAGCGTTTTATTAGAGTTTTCTGGTACAAATATTGGATCATATCCAAATGCATGTCCACCATGTTCCACATCTGCTATTATACCTTTTAAAATTCCTGAAAACTGGTAGATATTATTCTTATAATAAAATGATATAACTGTCTTAAAATATGCTCTGGACCCTGATGCAAGTCGAACTATCAGAGAATTTCCAAGCGTATCATGGACATAGGATGCATATGGACCAGGAAAACCATTAAGGTTTTCAATATAAAGGCCGGTATCATCAATAAAGAATGGTTCATTTACCTGGCCTACCAGGCTTTCACAGCTCCAGCGGGAAATAAATTCATTGTCATTTCCCTGTACTTCTGGATATTCCATTTCTATCCATGAGATATCTATACCATTTTCTTTAAATTCTTTATATGCCTCAATATATTTGTTTTTATTATGGGTAACAAAATAAATCATAAATCCTAATATTAATATTGTTTAATTACTTTGGTTATTTATTGCAGGAAATAATATTTATGTATTCAGGCTAAATTTTCAAACATAGCGCCTTCTATCTGCTATTTCTTTTACAAGTGCAAGCACATCTTCTGGATTCTTGTAATATTTTTTATATGAATCAATGAATAATTTTTCTAAAGTTTTCCCATTTTCATAGAGATTTTTTAATGATTCGGTAAATAAGAATATATCATCTGCCAGATCTTCTTCCTTTGCAAGGTATTTTCCCATGCTTGGGTCTATTAAATATATCTGTGTTCCATTTATTATAATATTATTTGGATTTAGGTCTCCGTGTGAAATCTTATTATTATGCATTAATGCTATTGTATTTCCAAGCTTATCCATCAAATCCAAATAGAATTCCTTATCATGGTTATCATTTAGTGCCTGATTAAGCGTAATGCCAGGGATATACTGTATAGTTAATATATTTTGATATTTATCATAATCATAAACCATAGGTGATTTTATGCCTGCTGATTGGAGCTTATAAAGTATCATAAATTCATTTCTCGTTCTTTCATTTCTGATTTTTTTATCCAGCTTTTTGTTACGGTACGATTTAATTAACCGCTCCTTCATTATCACATCGCGCCCATAGAAATCCTTTCTGGTTATTTTGGATTCTGCACCACGATTTACACATGCCTCAATTTTTACTGATTTTATCCATGGAACCTCAACCTCGTCTATTCTGAATCTTTGATTTACCCGTGTTTCCATAATTTGCTGCCTGGCACCATTTTTATACATTAAAAGACCTGCCTGTGCTATCATGGCACCATTATCCATGCAGTATTTTTTATCCGTCAGGTATGCCTTATAGCCCGAACTTTCTGCCATTTCTAAAATCATGCTTCTAAGTCTATCGTTTCTTGCAACACCACCGGCAAGGAGAATTTCATTTTTACTGGTATAATAAAGTGCACGTTCAAGCACCTCAATAACCATTGCAAATGATGTTTCCTGTATGCTAAAACATATATCTTCAAGCCTCTCACCTGTCTCCAGATACCTTTTTGAGGCAGTATATATGCCTGAAAATGAGGTATCCATGCCCTTTACAGAATAGGGTAGGTCCAACAGCTTCCTACCCTTTAATGCAAGCCTTTCTATAACGGGCCCACCAGGAAATGGAATTCCAGAATCACGGGCAAACTTATCAAGTAAATTACCAAGACCTATATCCATTGTTTCACCCAGAACCCTGTATCTTCCTGCCTCATGTGCAATAATCTGGGTATTTCCGCCTGATATGTATAACATTATGGGATCTATGGCACCTGAAAGTTTTCTACCTATTTCTACATGCCCAAGGGGATGATTAACACCAAGTATCGGTATATTATATTTTAATGAAAATGATCTGGCGGCAACAGCAGCTATTCTCAGGCATGGGCCAAGTCCAGGACCCTGAGAAAACGACACAAGGTCTACCTTATCTGGCCCTATTTTAGCCTCCTCAAAGGCCTTATGCATAACATCCATTATTTTATCTGCATGGTGTATTGCAGCCTCTCTTGGATGTATGCCGCCATGATCAGGTATGTATGTTGATGATGCATTTGCGAGAATTCTTGAGTCATCAACTATACCAGCGCTAATCGTATGTGCTGTACCCTCTATACCAAGAACTATCATTTGATTATAATTACATTTTAATATTTTAACTTAAATTTATAAATATCAAAATGATAAATATTAAAATAAAAAATATGAAATTTATTCTTTGTATTTTATTTTTGAAGAGGCCCTAAATACAAACTTATCTTTAGCTGGAACCTGTATTTCTGCCTTTGTCTGTGGGTTTCTTGCTGTTCTTGCGCTCTGCTTTTTCCTTTCAAAAATTCCAAAACCGGCCAGGTTTATTTTTGCACCGTTATTTACCTGCTCAACTGTCTCCTTAAGGAATTCGTTAATTATTTCTGCTGTTTTTTTCTGTGTTATTCCGGTTTTCTTTGCTATGCTTTTTGAAAGCTCACTTATCCCTACCATTATTTCACCAATACCATTATATACATAGACATATTAAAATCTTTCGTTTACAATTTTATTATGTTATTGAAAAATCGAAGTTCTGGAATATTCCAAAAATATAATAAAAAAAATAAAATAAAAACATCTGCTAAGAATTATATATTGTATAACCATACACTACCATGAGATTAATAGAGAACTGGTTTTCAGAGAGATATTCAGAAAACTTGCAGCTTTCATTCAGGGTAAAGGATCAGCTTCTTTCAATCAAAACCGACTATCAGAGAATAGATCTTTTTGAAACTTATGATTTTGGCAAGCTTTTATCTATAGATGGAACTGTACAGCTAACTGAAAAGGATGAATATATTTACCATGAAATGATCACCATGGTGCCTTTTTATTTTAATAAAAGACCCAAATCAGCCCTGATTATTGGAGGCGGGGATGGGGGTGCGGCTAAAAGATTGGTTGATTTAAATTTTGAAAGGATAGTAAATGTAGAAATAGACAGAAACGTTGTTGACGTTTCCAAAAAATATTTCCCTGAAATAGCCAAATCTTTTGATAATAATAGGGTGGAATTAATAATAGGGGACGGTATTAAATATATGAAAAATTCAAATGAAAAATTCGATAGAATAATAATAGATTCAACAGACCCTGTGGGACCAGCAGAGGGTCTTTTTTCCAAAGATTTTTACAAGAATGTATCCGATCACTTATCAGATGGCGGTATAGTGGTGACACAATCTGGGTCACCATATTATCAGCCTGAGGCACTATCCATGGCAAATAAGGGAATGAAATCGATTTTTAATAATGTACTAACATATATTGCATTCATACCGACATATCCAAGTGGACTCTGGTCATTTACCATGGGTTCTAATAAAGATATGTCCATAAGGGATGAAAAAAAATCCTTTGGTAAATATTTTAACGAAGATGTGCTTAATGGCTGCTTTAAACTTCCAGAATTTGTTAAAAAATTGATTGACTAATTTTTTGTTTTTATATTCCACCTTTTTTTAACCTCATTAAGTTTGATTTTATAACTGCCACCAAATTTTTTAGAGATTTTTTCAAGTTCAGGCAAATTTTTTAGGAATATTTTTTTGCTTTCAGTATTTATCATTTTTTTAAACTTGAATATATCATTTACATAAGCTGAGGTTTCATACACAAAATATATGAATATAATAAATGATGCCACCAAAATCCAGTACTGCCAGCTACCCAATTTGCTTATATTTATTAATCTGGTTACTGATGGGTTTTGGAATACCAAACCGTTTAAAGATGCTATAAAAAATATAATAGAAACCACGGAAATTATTGTGAATAAAATAAATAATTTATCTTTTGCCATATTTACATTATGCTCCTTTGTACTTTAATTTTATTCATTTTGATAAAAGTTTTTTCCTCTCTTTTGCTGTGTAACCCGTAAGCTTCTCTATTAATGCATTGTAATTCTTTATGGTTTCCTGAGGTTTTTCATAGCTTGTATCTGTTTCTGTTATGGCAAATAATTTTTTGCCGTCAGTCCATAATTCTATCCTTTTAAGCCCAGGGAAATTGGATATTATATGTCCACCTTCCTCCTTTATGCCTCCAGCAAACTCTTGTAAAATTGATTTTATATAATCATTATCCATTTTAATTCCTTTTTTTACAGGATAATCTCTAACCATATTTAACCACCATTATGCCTTTTTGGCCAGTTTTTTCTGATATTTTTTTAACAAGGCACGCCAGTACATTAGTTCCATATACTGAGCATCGTGTTCAAGGAGTGGGGACATGGAAATTATGGTAACGTCATGGTCAAGGTTAATAAGAACCTCTGCAAGGGTTTCAAATTTAAGGTCTCCGTGCTTTATTGCAGTAATTTTGGTTTCATTGCCATTATCATATTCCACTCCAGCGAATTCTGTATAAAGATCCCCCTTAGCATACTTTGAAAATGCAGATATTACATGGTCAAAATCTTTTGTTTCTATTAATGACCCGTTATTTAAGGCATGTATGTGCGGAAAATTTAGTATTGGTTCAACGTCACTTATTTTGTCTGCCAGTGTAAATAAATCCTTCTGCGTCCCAAAGATGTCCTTTTTCCCTGAGGCTTCCACACCTATATAAGGATACCCCTTCTGATGCGGGAATAGCCTTGCAAGTTCTGAATATATTTCATATGCCTTCTTAGAACTGCAATTTTTTGTTTTGCAATAAAATCCAGTATGTGTTATTATTCTTTTGGCACCCATTGCCCTGCCAATTATTAATGACCATTTTAAATGATTAAAAGACTTATCTGCAATCTCACCACCATTTAAAAGGTCCATATAGTAAGGTGAATGCATGGATATATCTATGTCAAGCTCTTCTGCAACCTGTTTTCCAATATTTAGGTCGTCATAATTTCTGGCCATATTCCAGAATAGTTCCTGAATAATGTCGTCTTCCTCTATAACTGTATCAGTACCAACGCTGTTATAATTTCCAGATTCGTCTGGCCGTAACACATCAACTATTATTGAGTCCTCAACATCCTTCGGATACATGCCTGCATAATCCATTGCCGGGTCCTCACTTACATTAACCCTTAAAAGCTGAACTTCCAGTGAATTTAAACCCAAATTAGCAGTATCCTCTATAGAATCAACATATGTTCTACCTTTACTGGTTAGGGGTATACCAGCCACACCAAATTTAATCATTCTATAATTAATTAATTAACATTATTTTAATTTTTGTAATCAATTTAATGACCAGATAATTTATGAATTTATTTTAAGCTGTAAAAAATATTCAAAAATATACTTATTGGTAATATTTTATTTCTGATAGACTTAAAAATTTTAAATTTTTCTAAAATTTATAACGTTTAAACAAATTTTTATAAGCAATAATGCTATACCCTGTCATGGAAGGAAAAGTTCTTATATGTGACCCTGTGGATAATGTGCTTATAGAAAAACTAAAATCAAAATTTAATGTTGAATATCAGCCCGAAATTAACCGTGATAAGCTTCTATCAATTATTAATGATTATAATGTTGTTGTTGTGAGAAGCAGAACAAAAATAGATAGAGATATTATTGACAGGGGAAAAAATTTAAAAATAATCGCCAGGGCTGGCATTGGCGTAGATAACATAGATACAGATTATGCAGAGGCGAAAAATATAAAGATTGTTTACGCTCCAGGTTCCTCAACCGAAAGCGTTGTGGAGATTACACTGGCAATGATGGTTATGGGTGCCAGGGATCTTGTTAAGGGCATTGAAAACACCAGAAAAAATGATTTTACAAAGTTAAAAGGCTTTGAGCTTGCAGGTAAAACCCTTGGCATTCTTGGATATGGAAGAATTGGCCATGCAATAGCAGATGCCGCCAGGGCATTTAACATGAATTTTATTGCATATGACCCATATCCGGTTGAATACCAGGACTTTGTTAAAAAGGTTACCCTGGAGGATTTGCTAAAAAATTCTGATGTTTTATCCATAAATGTAACAATGAGAAAGGATTCACCATATATATTAAATGATCCGGAATTATCAATGTTAAAAAAAGGGGTTATTATTGTTAATACATCGAGGGCAAATGCAATAAATGGCAGGGATATGCTTAAGTATCTCAGGGATGGCACAATAAAATCATTTGTTTCTGACGTTTTCTGGCATGAGCCTGCAAGGGAGGATTATGAATTTGAAATGTTAAAGATGCCGAATGTGCTTATAACCCCACATCTTGGGGCCCAGAGTGCAGAGGCTCAAAAAAGAATTGCAATAATGACCGCAGAAAATATTCTAAAAGAGTGGTAAAAATGTTATTAATACCTGGACCGGTTGAGGTACCGATATCTGTTCTCGATGCTGCCACATATCTTGATAATCACAGATCCTCGAAATTCCGGGAGATAATGGCGGAAAATGAGGAGATGCTTAATTATCTATCAGGTGCATATAAAACTGTCATGGTAACAGGATCAGGAACACTTGCTGTTGAATCAATGGTATTTTCACTTATAGATACAAACAAAAAGGTTCTTTCAATAAGTTATGGAAATTTTGGAGAGCGCCTTATAGATTCAATAAAAAGAAAAACAAAAAATGCAGAGTTTGTAAATTATAATGAATTGGATCCGGAAAGCCTTATTAAAGATATACAATCAAGAGACTACGATTATTTATTTTTGGTGCATAATGAAACTTCAAACGGCACAGCATTGTATAATATAAAGGAAATTGTAAAAATAGTAAAATCAAAAAATGCCAAACTCTTAATAGATGATGTTTCAGGATATGCAGGATACAATTTAAATATGGATGGTATATATGCAATGGCCACTGGCAGCCAGAAGAATATAGCATGTGTTCCTGGAATAGCAATAATATTCCTATCCAAGGATGCATACAATGATGTAATGGAAATGGATATGTCAGGTGTCCCATTTTATCTTGATTTAAAAACATCATTAAAATTCCTTGAAAAAAATGAAACGACATATACACCTGCTACAGGGATATTTAATGCGCTTAACGTTGCATTAAAAATATTAAAGGATGAAACCATAGAAAAAAGGGCAAAACGCATAGCTGCATCCTCTGAGTTTATAAGAAAAATGCTTAATCAGAATAATATACAGATATTTGGAAATTCAGATACATATTCAAGTACTGTGGTGTGCTTTTATGATAATAATAATAGTGAAAAGATTAAATTACTTGCAGAAAAAAATATAGTTGTTGCCAAGGGCATGGGAATGATATCGGGAAATACAATTAGAATTGGAACCATGGGCATGATAAATGATGTTTATATCAAAAAATTCCTTGATGCATATTTTTCTTTAAGCAATATTAATGAAACAATTGACGAGAATGATATACCAAAGGAGACAAGACTTCCAGAATACCTTTACAAGGAAATGAACCTAGCATAAGTTTATAATTATATTATAATTAAATTTTATATTAAATTAAATTTTTTTAGTCCCCCAAGTCCTTTAATTCCTTATTTGAAAACAGTATCTCCCTCAATTCCCTATCAAGCTGCGGGTCATTTCTTCTAAGGTATTCAAGTAATAATGAAAAATGCTCCTTCTCATCATCACGGTTATGCTCTATTACATCCCTAAGATTTTTATCCTTTGTTGCATATGCCCTCTCATCATAGAACATTATTGCCTGCATTTCCTCTATTAGTGACTGCCTCGCCCTTGAAAGGTCCTTTGTTCTCTCATCCAGACTGCCTTCTGATTCATAAACTGGCATATTTCTCACTCCGTTTTTGATAAATTCTTGGCCTCCTTTACTTCCTCCTCGGGAGCATCCTGGTATGTGAGCCACCATGCATAGCCGCGGTATTTTTTCATTCTTTCAGGTATATCATTCATTGTTGCTGGTGGAGGATTTATAAACGCTGATTTTATTAGTTCATTATTTGGCCAGTTTGCAGGTGTTGCTATTTTAAATTTATCAACCATTTGCAATGCCTTTATCATTCTCAGTATTTCAGATATGTTTCTTCCTATTTCAAGTGGATAATATAATATTGCCCGAACAGTTGATTTATTATCGACTATGAACACCGCCCTTACTGTTGATGTTGCTGATTCTGCATGTATCATGCCGAGATTCCTTGCAACATTTCCCATAGGGTCTGCTATTATTGGGAATTTTATATCTATTTTTAAATTATCATGAATCCAATTTATCCATTCCATGTGTGATATCTTTGAATCAACGCTTAATCCTATCAGTTCTGTATTTAATTTCTTAAATTCATCGCTTCTCTGTGCAAATGAAAAAAATTCTGTTGTACATACCGGTGTAAAGTCGCCAGGGTGGCTGAATAATACAAACCACTTTCCTGAATAATCGTCAGGAAGCTTCTTGGCACCTTGCGTGGTTATAACATCCATCTCCGGAAATTTCTCACCTATCAAAGGCATTTTATTTTCCATGTTTATCACATTGATATATACAAGTGGTTAATAAAGTTATTTATTTTATCAATCTTAATGAATGATTATATAAAAAAAATATACAAATAAACATTATCATAAACCTAAAACATTTCAAATATTAATAAATGACACCATAATTGATAAACTGTTTAAATATATATGAAAAATTAAGTTTAAGAACTTTTTATTCTAAACTGAAATTTAATCTTTTATGGCCCTTTCCCTTGTTTTCTATTTTTCCCATTATTATTTTTCCAACTTCTCTGGTATTTTTAACATGTGTTCCACCGTCAGCCTGAAAATCAAAATTCTCTATTTCAATTATACGTACGTGATCAAGTTTCTTTATTAATTCTCTTCCTGGCTCTGTTCTGGCAAGACCGGGAATATTTAGAGCCTCATCACGGGATATATCCCTCTGAAAAACTTTTAGGCCCTTATTCACTATATCATTGGCCTCATCTATGATTTTAGATATTTTTTCCCTATCAATCTCTTTAAAATCGAAATCAACCCTTGCATGATCCTCATAAATCTGACCCCCGGTGATAAGACCTTCATCACTGTAATTATTATTAACAACACCATCAATTATATGCACAGCTGTGTGATACCGCATGTGTATGTATCTTCTATCCCAGTCTATTTTTCCATGCACATGGGCTCCTGGGGTTAACGATGAATTGGGATCTAAAACATGAATAATATCATCGCCCTCCTTATAAACATCTATAACGTTGTATGTTGTGCCATCCTGATTAACCGTACCGGTATCATTTGGCTGACCACCACTGGTTGGATAAAATAAAGTTCGATCTAATATAAACTTATTTCCATCAACAGAAACAACTTTTGCATCAAACTCAGTTCCATACATATCTGTATAATATAGCTTTTCGGTCATTCTTTAAAATATGGCAAGATTATATATTAATGTAATCATATAATAAATATAGTACACAAATTTGTGCAGAAATCTTTAAATAGTAGTTTAAAATACTTAATCGATAAATATGGCATTGATAAGAGATGAAGATAAAAAATACCTAATGGATGAATTTGCAAAAAAGCTAAAAAACCCTGTGGATCTGGTTGTATTTACATCCAATAATACAGACTGCAAATACTGCAAGGAAACAGTACAGCTTGCCGAGGAGGTTGCCACATTAAGCGACAAGATAAATCTGGTAAAATATGTATATGAGACCGATAAAGATCTTGTTGAAAAGTACGGTGTTGAAAAGTATCCAGCTACCATAGTGGCCCCAAAAGGTGTCGTGGATGGCAGGATAGTTTATTACGGTATTCCCTCAGGATATGAATTCGGATCATTAATAGAGGACCTTGAAAATGTTTCAATAGGTGATGCTGACGTGTCCAAAAAGGCTGTTGAACTGATTTCAAAGGTGGATAAACCAATCACAATAAAGGTTTATGTAACACCAACATGCCAGTACTGCCCAAGGGCCGTTGGAACAGCACATAAATTTGCGCTGCTTAACAAAAACATAAAAGGAGAGATGATAGAATCTCTTGAGTTCGATCAGGAAGCTTCAGATGTTGGTGTTTCTGCAGTACCGCATATAGTGATAAATGATGATGTTACTTTTGTTGGAGCATACCCTGACGACCAGTTTGCGGAATATGTAATGGAAGCATATAACCACGAAGAATAAAAATAATTATTTAATTATAAATTTTTTAAATTTTAATCCTGAAATAAAAACCAAAAGTAAAAATTTTAAATAATGCGTTTTAATAATGGTATTACTGCCATCGTAGCTCAGTTGGTAGAGCAGCTGATTTGTAATCAGCAGGTCGGGGGATCGAAACCCTCCGATGGCTTTAAATTATATTTATCCAAATTTTTTTATGATTTCCATATCCCTAGGGCAAGACCTATTATAAAAATTAGCACAAATAAAATTACGGTATTTGAACCAAGATGAAATATGGGAGCAAAATTTGATAGATAATGCGTGGTAAATGAAATTATGGTGGCCAATGATGGCACGCCTATTAAAACCATACCGAGAAAAATACCAATAATTAGTGCTATTAGTAATAATATAACTGCTAAAACTGATTTTTTAGCTATAAAGCCAAATATATAACCATCCAAAAATAGCAATAATAAAGTTATGTACGGTGCAAATGATTGGAGATAATGCGGATATAACATTAGAACTCTAAGCAAAAATCTGTATTAATATTTTGTTATAAAGTGTTAAAAATATATGCTAATAATTTGATTATTAAGATGTCAAAATTTTTTTATTCTGACATGGTTTTACAATATAAAATGATTAACAAAAATGATAGGATGAGGTGTTTTATAGCATCGCCGGTAACTTTAAGCCAGGAATTATACAATGGAATACAACTTCCGGGAAAGAAGGTTGATTTAAATCTGCTTCATATTACATATTACTTCCTTGGGAATATAGATAAAAAATATGCAAAAATGGTATGTGATATTATAAAAAATATCGATGAGGGTGCAGTAAAAATACATATTAAGGGATTAAGCGGCTTTCCCAAAAAGGAAGGTGCAAATATTGGATATCTGGACATTACAGGCAATGGCCTCGATAAAATTTATTATGACATAATTAATAGTTTGGGGGTTAAAAATAATAATTTTAAACCACATATTACAATTTATAGATTTAAAAGAAAATTAGAACTGCCAGAAATAAAAATAAACTGCGAGATAAAAATTGACAGGGTATGCCTCTATAACAGTATATTTAATGGTAAAAGGATATATGAAGAGATGTGCTGTGCAATGTTAAAATAAAATTTTTTAAACTATATAGTTTGTTTTATCCTTTTCCTCATCCTTATTTTTTATAACAAGGTTTTCCTCATCGAACTCTATGTATGCTATTGAGTTAATTGGTATAAGGCGAATTTTTTGTGAATTGTTATCCTGAACACGAAAACCAAGAGCGCCCTCCTCACCAAGTATTGCATAACCAACGTACTCCCCATCAGTAATCATTGGTTTATCATCACCGCTGCCGGATATAACCCTGTACTTAGATCCTTTCTTAATTTCTATCATATCCATAAATGTATATTCTTTTTTTAGTTAAAACCTTATCTAAACTCAAAGAATAACATTTATTATTGTTGTATTATTATAACATTGGATGACGGCTGATATTAATAACCTGCATAATATATACATATCCATATATTTTAAATCCTTTAATGAACTTAAAAATGCTTTTGACTCAGGTATTTTAAAAAAAAATAATAATTATGAAATAAGATTCGATCTTTTTGAATTAAATGATAAAAACCCAGAGAATATTATTTCTTACATGAATGAAAACAAAATAAATTACATATTTACATACCGTGGTAGCAAAATAGCAGATATAATAAAAGTATATTCATATGCATTTAACAGGGCACCAATAATAGATATTGATATTTCCAACTTTTATTTTAAAAGAGATGATTTTCAGAAATCTAGGTTGATGCTATCATATCATGGTAATAATAACGATGATGTAAAAAATATATTAAAAAAAATGGAGATGCACAATCCTGATATTTACAAGATAGCCTTAAATTATAATGATTATGAAAAATTCCTCAGGGACCTTTTAATAATAATGGATTTCAAAAAAAGAACCAATAAGGAAATGGCCTTTATACCAATGGGAGATAAAAATAGCTTTTTAAGGGTATTTTCCCTAATAACTGTTTCAGATATCGGCTATGCAAAATTTAAAGAAAGCACAGCGCCAGGACAGTTAACTTTAGATAATTATAATGAAATTTTTGAAATACTTAAACATTAAATATATGTATTATCCCGTTTGCTATTAGATCGACAGCTATTGCTGTAAGTAACAATCCCATTATTCTGGAAATTACTATAGACCCTGTTTTTCCAATTTTTTCAAATGTCTTAACTGAATATTTAAGAATAATAAAAGATGAAATGAGAACAAGCACTATTGCTATTATAGTTATGAATCTGGATGTTAATGCAATGTTCTCTTCATTGAAAAATATAATAGCAGTGGTTATTGAACCAGGGCCTGCAAGAAGTGGGGTGCCAAGGGGTGCTATGGCAATTGCCTCCCTTTCAGATGACTCCTCCTTTTCTGCCTGCGTCATTTTGGTCTGTGATATTTTTCCCTGAAGCATATCAAAACCAACCTTAAACAGAAGTGCGCCTCCTGCTATCTCAAAATCATACAAATTAATTCCAAGAATGTCAAAAATGTATATTCCAAGAAACATAAATCCAAAAATCATTCCTGATGCTGTGTAAACAGCCTTTCTTATTACATCCTTCCTTTCTTTTATTGTGTATCCGTCTGTTAGGGATATTAAAACCGGCACTGCGCCTATCGGATTCATTATGGCAAATAATGCCACGTATACTGTAACAAATGTAATAATCAATGTCATTTTAATCAGGATGCTTAACAAATATTAATTATTTTGTGAGTATAAAAATTATTTTATAATTAAAGATAAATTTATTGATATGTTCTATCATCATTATAGTTATAATATGTATTATATTCACCCTTCTGAGATCCTGTAGCCTCCTGATTCATGGCATTATACATGCTTCCATAGTACTTCTTTATTTTCTCCTCAACCGGTATGTAAAGTGAAAGCGCCTCCTTAACATCATCTTTTTCTATGAGCTTGTGCTGCTTTTCCACTGCCATGTCTCCTGCGGCCCTTATAAGACCGCCCAGTTCCCTAAGTCTTAATGTAAGTGAGTTTTCCTTATGATCTTCCTTTGCCCTGCGCCTGCCCTCCTCTATAATTATTCTGGCAGCATCCATGGTCATGTGTGGTATTTTTCCGTCTATATTTATTTCCTGGGCTATAAACTGCAGGTATTTTAGTCTATTCTGGGGATTATCTGGCATTGCTATTTCCATAAGTATTTCATAACCATTACCGATAATTCTTGACCTTAATGGACTTAATATGTACTGTAAATCCTGTATGTTACATGCTGCAACAAGTATAAAATCGGTTGGAACATCGTCAACCCTTACACTTGCACCTGCGCTCTGTGGATTCCTGCCTATGATCGGGAATTTTCTTTCCTGCATTGCAGTTAATATAAATCTCTGAAGATTTCCTAAATGTGTGATTTCATCAATAAAAAGAACACCTTCATGGGCCATATGTACTGCACCGGCAACAACCCTTTCATATGGTAACGTCCCAAGCTGTGGATGACCACCATAGGGATCGTGCCTAACATCCCCTAAAAGTTCAGTTTCACTTGCACCTGTTGCAAGTACAAAGGGATTTCTATCTATTGGAACTATTACCTTGCTTGGACTTTTTTTCTCCATTTTTCTTCTTTTTTCAAGTGTTTTCTCATCAAGGACCCTTATTTTATCCCCAAATTTTTCGTAAACAACTATTTCCTCTTTATCCCCTATTCTTCTTGTTTGTGTTACCCTGTCGTTTGTGTTATTAACTCCAAAAGCAACGCCTATAACATTAAAAACGTCATTAAATGGACCCTGTGCACTGTTTATAATTTTACTGTTATTACAGTTTGGGCATATATTTTCAGTTGGTGGGGAATAAAATCCACAGTGCGGGCAGCGATAGCCTAAACGCTCGGCAACGTTCTGGGGTGCGTCCTTTGGATCTATAATCTGGCCTTCTATAGAATTTAGCTCATTCTTTTCCTTCTCTATTTCATCTATAGTTTTTACCTCTATAAATGGTCTCTCCGGATATGCAGGATTATGAACAACCCGGATCTCTTCCCTTGGTCTTTCAATATAAAATGACATGGCCTGTGCTATCATGGATTTACCAACACCTGGCGGACCAACAAGCAGTAGATTTCTACGCTGTTTTGCGGCAAGTAATGCAAGCCTAACGGCTTCTGGCTGGCCTATAACCCTATCAAGTGGATTTGTTGGAATTTTAACATATGAGGTATCTGGATAATCATTAAGATTTACATATGATCCCATGTAACCACCCTTATATTCTCAGGCTTTTTAGTCACATGGCCTATCTTCATGCCATAGATGTTTTTGATTCCAATGGTATATGCAGTATCTATTAATCTCTGTGTAATTATTCCACCTGTGATTAATGTATTTGCTCCGGTAATACCATCAAGCATATCAACGCCGGTTGATACTGGGTATTTCCCTAATGAATTTGAATCCTGATCAAATATTTCCATGTTCTTTTCCTCAAATAATTCCTCCAGTTTATTCTTTATAAATTTTGGGTCATTTATATTCCTCTTTATCTCCTCCACTTCCTGGACAGTGGCTTCTGAGGCCTGTACTTCCTTAACCTGTTCTTTATGATTTGTCTTATCTTCGTTTTTATGTTCTTCCCTTGAATCTGATCTGGATTCTTTTACCTCTTTTTCTGCAGGCTTTTCGGAGTGTTTTTCCTGATGATCTAATTTATTGTTTTCCTCAATCTTCTGTTTTTCCATATTTGATTTTTCGGTAAATTCTTTTAGCTCTTCTATCATGCCGTGTGATTCAAGATACTGTTCAACTGGAGTTTTATATTTTAAGGCCTTCACTATCTGTTTATATGTAAGTTCCTCAACCTCTGTTCCTGGTGGGGCCCTGGCAATAAAGTCAACATCTGCCACCTGAAGCATTTCTTTTATTATTAAATCCCCGCCATGGTCTCCATCCACAAATAATGTTACCGTTCTGGATTTTGAGAGTTCCTTGACGGTTTTGGGCACACTTGTTCCCTGAACTGCTATTGTATTTTTTATACCATATCTTAACAGATTTAGAACATCATTTCTGCCCTCAACAACTATTATTGAGTCGGAATTGTTAATTGCAGGACCTGCAGGCAGATGTTCTTCACCATATGATATTATTTCCTTTTTCTCAACCTCCTCTCTGACAGATTGAATTATGCTCTCGCTAAGGCTCTTACCATTCTCACCCATTTTTTTATATAATTCCTCTGCCCTCTGGATTACCCTGTCACGCTTGTTAATTCTTACATCCTCAACATCCTCTATTTCAACCTTGGCCTTGCATGGACCTATTCTGTCTATAGTTTCCAGGGCTGCGGCAAGTATGGAACTTTCAACTTGATCAAGGCCGGAGGGAATTAACACAAACCCCTCAGTTCTGCCCTTCTTGGTATCAATTTCTACCTCTATTCTGCCAATCTTTCCACTCTTCTGAAGGTCCCTTAAATCTAATTCATCACCAAGTAAACCCTCGGTTTGGCCAAAGATTGCACCAACCACATCAGGTTTTTCAACAACACCATCAGTTATTATTTTAGCCTTAATTAGGTATTTGGTTATATTTGGATCGACATTCACTATTATCACCGTTGTTATTTATTTGATTGATTATATTATGATAATATCAATTATCATTTATAATGTTATGTTTAAAATGTATATAATCTATTCGTTATTAGCCTTTTATAAATAAATATACCAGAAATTAAACCACTGAATTTATGATGGGAATGAATTTCCTGAATTATATTAAGGTACAGATTGCCGATAATTTAATATCCTCATATAATTAAGATACAATATTCAAATCTGGATAAATAATAAGAGTATTAACAAACGCGCTGATTGTAGTCTTAAGATTAAAATTATATAAGTATATATATCATTCAATCTTTATGATATTTATGCTGCTGGTCTTAAACGAATACCTAAAGGAATACCCCGTAAAAAAAAAGATAGTTCAGGCACTTTACAATAATGGTATATCCGTTAAGGGAGACAAACTTTTTTTAAATAATGTTGAGGTTTCAATAAGCAGCCTTGCAAACGCACTTAATGTAAATAGGAGAACGTTATATGAAACAATTAAGTTTATTAATAAAAATGATGTGGTTAGAACCATAATGGAAAATATATCGGTTATACCGGATATATCAAAAATATCGCTGTTAATGGGCTATGAGATAGTAACAATCTATATAAATATAGGATCATTTCCAAAGGTATTATGGGAGGTAATGTGCCTGATTAAAAAATATTCTTCTTATATTAAGGAAATGTATTCCATGAATTCTGATCTTGAATCTAATTTTATAAGAATTATTTTTTATAGTGAAATAGATAAAAATATATTCAGGGAAATAGACGAGATACCCGGAATAAATAGAATAGTTATCAATTCACCGGTAAAATTAAACATAATATGTAACAAGTGCGAGATCAAAATCTGCCCGCATAAGATATCGTCAGAATTAAGCAAAACTGATATTTTATAAGAATATATCAATACATAATCTTAAAAAAAAATTTTATCATGTCTCGAATGGAGTTACCATATAAACATTACAATATAGAAAACTTGACAGGAATAGACCATCCACAAACAAAGGTAATTTAGAAAAGTTAAATTATACAATTAACTCATTAAGGGTTTATTTTACAGCGAGGGGTGGGATGGTATAATTATAATTTTAAATGAAGGCATATGCCATTATCTATAAATAACAAGCCCGTGGCAACAACATTAATGGCATATTAAGAAAAAAGAGGTAAGGTTATATAAAAATAAATAAATTTATTAGGTAACTTATTTCAGGACATCACACATATTTTTCATGTAATTACATTATTATAATAATTTTTTAACTGAATATTTCTCAATTGCCGTTTCTTTTATTTCAGTTCCTGCACCCTTTATATTATTTAAATGGAAATAACCGTTTTCAGGCTTTAATGGATATTTCCAGACATCAAGAAGCCATGGGACATGCTCCACCATCCTTCCATTTTTTACTGATAGAACTAACTGGGCATGCAATGGCTGCTGTATATTGGTATGTGGATAAACATTTATGCCAAATGCCTCCGCAAGGTTTGCAATTTTTAACCATTCTGTTATGCCGGAAACTTTTGTTGCATCAACCTGTATTATATCAACAGCATTATTTATTATATAATCCCTGAAAATATATTCATTGTTCAATGATTCACCAAGTGCTATTGGAATTCTGCTTTTCTCTCTCAATATTTTATGCGATCTTACATCAAGTGAATTTAATGGCTCCTCAAGCCAATATATATTAAATTCATATAACTTATTTGACATCATTATTGCTGTTTCGAGATCCCATTTTGTGTTGGCGTCTATCATGATTTTCATTTTATTGCCAACAGCATTTCTTACAGCCTTTATACGCTCATAATCATCATCTGTATTTTTACTACCAACCTTTATTTTTATCGAGTTGTAGCCCTCATTTTTTAGTTCCATTGCATTCTCTACTAATTTATCCAGTGGCCATGAAAGCCATCCTCCATGTGTGTTATATGCCTCAACTATATCAGATTTTGCACCGAGAACCTTATATAATGGCATATCCATTTTTTTGCATAATATATCCCAGAGAGCCATATCAACCATGGATAAAATATACACACCAAGACCGTTAATTCCCAATCTAGGGTCCCAACCAAAATTATTTACATTAGTTATCTTATCCATTATTTTTAATCTCATAAAAGGATCCTCGCCTATTATTACATTTTTTATGTATTTATTAAACATTTTATATGGTAAATCCATTCCAGAGGCTGTATTCCAGTTATATCCATAACCATCAATGCCGTCATCTGTTGATAATTTTAATACAATAAGATTTATTTTATTTACTGTATATTGGGAATCCTTTATTGTATCCACCGGTATATCTAATATATATGTTTTTGCATCAACTATTTTCATATAAATAGCAATATAAATTATTATATAAATCCATATTCTTACATATAAATTATAATATATTATGCCTATGCCCCACTGTCAATAAAATTATTTTAATTTTTTTGCCTATTTCCTGCTTTTTCTATTAATGTTGGTATACAATTTAAAACCAATATCCATAGAAACTATTGGTTATGGATGGTTTAAACTTAAACACATCTAAAGATATATAACGAATGATTTATATAAATATATAAAAGGGGTAATGTAAATGCCTAGAAGAATATGGACTAGTGAGGTGAAATTCAATATTATAATGGAATCATTTCTACAATCACTGTGGCAGTACTGCCATTTCCATTTCATGAAGAATTTAAAAAATACCATGAATAATGAGCATTTGAAGGATGTATCAAAAATAGTGTCAGAGGCACTAATGGATGAATCGTTATTTAGGATGGCCATGGATAGGATGGAGGAAATGAAGTTAAATAAATCAATAGATATGTTCTATAAGTGGTATGATTCTTTATATTCATACATATCATTACCAAAAGAACATCAGAGAAAGCTGCATACAAACAATGTAACAGAGAGATTCAACAGGGAATTAAAGAGAAGGACTAAAAAGATAGGTGCATTTCCCAATGGTGATTCACTGATAAGGCTGGTTGATTAAGTATAATGGTAAAGGGTCATTTGAATTTACAGTAAAAGTATTACACTATCAAGAAACTTAATTTTGTATATTATATGATTTAAATTATAACATCTATTCTTTATAAATATAGGGTGCAAACCTTTTCTTTGAATAAAATTCAGGATCATGTCCAGGGTATATTTCAAAATTATCAAATTTATTTTTTAAAATAACTTTATTTGCTGATTTGCCCCACATTGAAGTACAAGAATCAAATCCTTGTCTTCTTAAAGTTGGTTGAATATTTTCTAATGTATATATAGCATCACTGGTAAAGATTATCTTATTATTTTTTGAATGATACATTAGACCCTGAGTTCCTGGTGTATGACCGTATAATGAAATTATTTTAAGATTGTCATTAATTTTATAGTTACCATTAATAGTAATATAATTTAAATCATCAAAATCGAAATCATTTCTATAATATACATCTTTATAAAACCAATCAGGATTGTAAGCATAATCTAATTCTTTTTTTTGTATTAGTATTGGTATATTAGTATTCCTAAAGAATTTCAAACCTCCAGCATGGTCAAAATGCAGGTGGGACAATATGACTAGTTTGATATCCTTTATATTTAGGTTTAATAAATTTAATTGATTAATTAAATGTTGATTATCGGATTGCTTTGTTGAAAATCGTTTCATAATGCTATAATTACCATCGATATTGGGACCAGTATCAAATAATACTATCAGATCGTTTAACTTAATTACAACACCAATAAATGGTACTTTAATAATCTCATTACTTTCACCATATACTAAAATAGATTTCTCATGATAATTAGCTCCTAAATCTAATAATGAAAAACCATTAATTTCCATAATATATGAAATTTATTTTTAATAATAAATAGATAATATTACATGTAAATCAATCTGATTATTTAATATCATATAATAAAATATATATTAAATTAACATTTTTAATTTTAAAAAATATTTGTTAAATATTAAACTATTATTTCTTCTAGCTCTTCATCAGGCTTAACTTTTATTCCTTTAGTTGCTACTAGTATGGCGCCTAACAACACCGGTAATGCACCTATTAATAAGTAAGTGTATAAAAATCCTGCTGCTGAAATAACGAATCCATAAGCTAAACTTCCCAAAATCCATGCAGCATCATTCAAACCTACTTGCCATGAATCGGCAGTGCCTCTAACCCTAGTTGGATAGGTTTCGGCAATATAAACCCACCATGTACCATTCCAAGCTAGTACTAATGGATAAAATAACAAGGTCGCTATTATAGTTTCTAGTAAACCAGAAGATAATGCAAAAAATATAACTGATATACCACCTACTAAGCCTATAATTGCACTAGCCCATTTTCTTGTTATTTTTTGACCTAAATGTCCCATTAAACCATATGCAAAGAATGCTAAACCATTTCCTGCTAATATGATGTAAAACGATTGTTCAACTGGTATGTGTTTATAAACAACTAAAGCCGTTGATGTAAAGAAAAATAAAGCTGGAGTGGAAAATTCATGAGATAGCTCAGTTATTGTACTATATATAGTATGTTTTTTTAATTTAGGGTCTGTAAATAATTGTTTATATGGATACTTTGGTGCTTCTGATAAATCTATCTGATATTTTTTTGTAATTTCTTTTGCTTCATCTAAATGACCATTTTTTGCTAAATTTCTTGCTTTAATAGCAATTTTAGATCTTTCTGGTTCTTTAACCCAATGTCTCATTATTACAACTAAAAGTATGGGAACAACACCTATTAAAAAAGCTATTTTCCACCCCAAATCTAACGGGAATCTTGGAACTACAGTTATTGCTATCAATGTTGCTAAGAAATAGCCTAATGGGAAACCTGCTTGTATCCAACCATACAAGCTACCACGTAATTTTGCAGGCATTTCTTCGTTGGCAATTGTTATTCCGGTAGGAAATTCAATATATGATGGCCCATCAGATAGTACTCTTATTATAATCAGGATAACTACAGTGGTAGCGAAGATAGTAAAACCAGTAAATATTGCCATAGTTAAAAGACTGTACTGCCATACTGACTTTCTGCCATATGTGTCTAAAAATGGACCAACTATCCAAACGACTATTGTAGCACCTAAAAATATTAATGCAGTTATTATTCCTGTTAAAGCTATAGAAATATGATATGTACTCATAATTAAAGGTAAATTTATTGAATATAGATTTAGATCCATGGAAGCCATTGACCAACCCAATAGCGCAACTATAAAAATAAACCATTTATATTTTGTCATTCCTTTAAATATTGGTTCCTTATTTGCAACCATATTTGAGTATAAAAATTAAATCAATATAAATAAGTTAGTTTACATGTATACTACAATCTATAATTTATTTTTAATATAAGTTATGAAATCCTTAAATGAGTTCCTTAATAAATTTATTGCTTTTCATATAACTTACCCCCTTTTCCTCATATGCCATTGATGGTGTTACCCCAGGCCTTTCATCTATACATAATGACATATGACTTCTCTTATAATTATAATAATATACAACCTCATCCCATGTTGTAAAATAGGGTTTTAATGATTTAATTGTATAATTTAGCCTTTCTAATTTACCATTTGTTTGGGGATGATCCGTTCCTGCCAGTATATGTTTTATATTATTATCATCCAAATACTGCTTGAACTTATTCTTATCTCCTATTATTCCATTCTTTCCATTTGAGAAGGATTGAGTGCCATGGTCTGTTATTATTTCCTTTGGTTTACCATATAGTTCTATTGCTTTTATTAATGTATTTATTGTATTATCTATTGTTTCCTCACTGTATACACCAAATCCTGTTATAAATCGAGATGCATCATCCCCTATTATTATTAATTTCTCTTTTTTATTGTATTCAGTCCAGTCAATATGCCATAGTGAATTGCTGTTAGACCTTTTATACTTACATATTTTCTGTGGTTCTTCTTGTTTAAAAATTGATATTTAATTGTAAATTTTAATGAAATGAATTATGCAACTGACTGACTTTATTGTTTAAAAAAGTTTTTATATGATATTAATAATATTAGAACGTGGATGTTAGGAAAGAACTTATTAAAAAAATATACGAGTTCTTAAAACAGAACGGATTTAATGTATCTGAGCCGGATCTATATGGCCTCGTTACATTTGATATAGTTTGCAGAAGAGATGGTGAAAAATATATAATTAAGGTTCTTTATAATATTGACACGTTTAGCAAACTGAGTGTTTCATCATTATTAAAAATGGAAAAAATAACCGGATCCATAGCAGTAATTATTGGAGAAAAAACTGGAACTGGAGCATTAGAAGATGGTGTGTTATATTTCAGGCACGGCCTCCCAATATTTTCATTCCAAACATTTAAGGAATATATTAATGGACAGAAACCCTATATATATTCTGCTCCCGGCGGCTTCTATGTTAAAATAGATGGAGAAAAGATGAGAGAGATAAGAAATAGCAAGAATTTTTCAATAGGATATATTTCCCAGAAATTGGGTGTTTCCAGAAGGTCCATATCTCTTTACGAATCTGGAAGCTCTGCAACAATAGATATATATCTAAAGCTTGAAAACATACTTGGTGATGATATAAGCAGGGAGGTGGATATTTCCACACTTAAAGAAAATATAAATGTAGAGGAAGAGGATATAAATGATGTATTTATAAAAGAAGTTTTTAAAATAATAAACAGCTTTGGTTACATATCTGAATACATAAGCAGGAATCCATTTAATGGCCTTTCATATGATGTTCAATCATTCCTTATGATAGGAGCCTTTAACAATGCCGAGGAAAATTCTGAAAAAATAATGTCCATAAAAAAAATAAGTGATGTTCTTGGTGATATACCAGTAATTATTAACAGGACATATTCAACAAGAGAGAATATATATGGATGCCCCGTCGTAAATATCAGGGATTTAATGAATATAAATGATAGGGATACATTTAAAAAAATTTTAGTTGAAAGGCTATGATGGAAAAAATAAATGATTATTTCTATATATTTGGTGGAATAAAGGGTTTAATACGTGATGGCGATGAATTAAAAAGGCAGCTGTATTTTGTCAAACCAGAAATTATGATGATTACCATATCACCGGAGGAGGTTAAGGGCATAAAATATTTTATTGAGAATCCCTTTGAAATGACGCTTTCGGATTATGAAATTATATATGGTGTTAATCTCTCGAAATACGGAGAGGTTATGACGCCATCACCAGTGTACATAGAGGCTGCAAGATATTCAATTGATAATAACATTGAGCTTATAGGACTTGATATGAATGAGGATGAATACCAGAGGGCATATTCAAGAGATGTTAAAACCCTTGACCTTATAAGGCACTCAATAAGGAAAAAAAGGATAAGCAGGACAGCATTTAATAACAAGACGCCTGAAGAATATGTTGATGAATGGAATAAAATGGTTGATATAAACGGATTTAAAAAACTAAATGAGGAACGCCTGGTATATATTGAAAAACGTATAAATGAAATTTTAAATGAAAAAAATAATGAGTTAAAGATGTGCATATCCGATTACGATTTTTATAAAGACCTTGTTAAATATTTTAAAAACAGGAACCAGAATTAAATCCTGTCCTTGAAAACTATGTATATCTCACGCGATTCAGATCTGGATGCCCTTGGCTTTGTAATTTTATTAAACGAATAATACTGCTTCCATTTATTTATAAAATTACCCGTTTCATCTCCCTGGAACTGTTTTATAACAACATTACCATGCGGTGAAAGCAATTTTAATGCCATCTCCATTACCGCAGTACCAAGCAGGTAGGATTCATAATGATCCCGCTCCCCAATTCCACTGGTTTTTACCATGGCATCTGATAGTATAACATCTATTTTTTCAATTCCCTCGCCTTCCATAGTTTTTTGTATAATATTTATTATATCAGGGTTCTTTATATCTCCCTGAATAAATATAACACCATCTATTGGTTTCATCCTGTTTATATCAACAGAGATTACTGGCCGTCCGGTTATTGTTCTGATGACCTGGGTCCAGCCACCTGGTGATGCCCCAATCTCAAGGACGTTTGAATTTTCTGATATAACATTGAATTTTTCCTGTATCTCCATTAATTTAAATGCTGCCCTGCTGCGTAAATTATCCTTTTTAGCCTTTATATAATATTTATCCTTTCTGTTCATAATAATTTCTTTTATTCTCCTATATATTTTTTGTATTCCTCTGCTGTTAGGAAATTATACTTTTCATCATCAAGTTTTATTTTCACTATCCAGTTTTTGTATGGGTCCTCGTTTACAAGTTCAGGTGACTTTTCGAGTTCCATATTAATCTCTATAACCTTGCCGTTAACTGGTGAATAAACATCCTCTGCAGATTTTACGGATTCAATTGTTAAAAGCACATCCCCAATTTTTTTGTCGTCTCCAGGCTTTGGCATATCAATATATACTATGTCTGTAAGCTGCTGCTGTGCATAATCACTTATGCCTATGGTTGCCACACCTGCATCCACACTGAACCATTCATGTGTTTTTGTGTATTTTAACTCCTCCGGTATTCTTGACATAAATGTATATATTAAATATGTATAAAATATATTTTATATTTAAAATAATTGATCAATGCTGCGGTTTTTTATTTCCATGGTGATTTTAGAAATAAAATCCTGAAGGTTATATGACCTTGTTTTATCCTTGCGGTTTCTAACAGAGACTGTATTGCTTATTTTTTCCTTTTCACCAACAACTATAATATATGAAACTCTCATTGGTCTTATAAGTTTTATTTTCTTAGATATGGTATTTCCAGAAAGGTCGAGTTTGGATCTTATATGATTTTTAACAAGCTCACTGTGAACATACGAGGCATAATCGTTATAATTCTCAGATACAGGAACCACATAGGTCTGCACCGGGGAAAGCCATGTTGGCATCTTTCCGTTGAAGTGTTCTAAAAGGATTGCAATAAATCTTTCGTAGCTTCCATAAATGGCCCTGTGAAGTATAACCGGCCTTGATTTTTTGCCATCTGAATCCACATATGTTAAATCAAAGTTTATGGGCATGAAGAAATCCAGCTGTATTGTTGAAAGCTGCCAGAATCTTCCAAGGGCATCCTTAACATGTATGTCAATTTTTGGGCCGTAAAATGCGGCATCCCCTGGATTTTCCTTGTATTTTAAATTTAGATCTTCCAGTGCGCTTCTAAGATTATCTGTGGCATTATCCCACATTGAGAAATCAACCTCCAGATTTGTTGAACCGCATTTAGGGCATTTTAATACACCTGATGCAGCCCTCATTTCAAATTTTTCACCACAATCCCTGCAAATGTATGATAGCAGGTAATTCTGTGGGTTTGATTTATCTATAGTACTTAAATCGTATGATATTTCAGATTCCCCCATTATTGTCCTAAAAACATCAGGGATTATTTTTATGAGAGATGATACCTCATCAAAAATTTGATCCGGTCTTAAAAATCCATGACCATCATCTATGGTAAATGCCCTTGGCCTTGTAAGACCACCCATCTCACCAGATTTTTCATAACGGTAAACTGTGCCGGCCTCAGAATATTTAATGGGCATTTCACGGTAACTGTGAACAGAACGCTGGTATATTGCTATATGCCCGGGGCAGTTCATGGGTTTAAGACCGTAATCGTCCCCGTTGCTCAATTTAAACAGAAACATATCGTTTTTGTACTTATCGTAATGGCCTGATTCCTTCCATATGATGTCACGGTATGCATGCGGTGTCCAGACATCCTCCCAGCCATTTTTTTCATTAAGTTCCCTCATGTAATTTATTAGTTCATTCCTTATGATTGCGCCATTTGGCGTGTAAAATGGAAAGCCAGGGGCACGTTCATCAAATAAAAATAAGTCCATTTCCTGGCCAATTTTTCTGTGATCCCTTTTCATTGCCTCTTCCCTTCTTTGAAGGAAATCCTTTAACATTTTCTGATCAGGGAATGATGTGCCATAAATTCTCACCATTTTTTGCTTATTTATATCACCCTCATAATTGGTGCTTGCAACAGACAAAAGTTTAAAGGCTTTTATATACCCTGTTGACGGCACATGCGGGCCACGGCAGAATTCAATGTAATTGCCCTGTCTGTAAATATTCGATATTTCACCATCCTTAAGGTTTTCATTTATTTTATCTATTTTATAAGGGTTATCCTTAAATATCTCAAGCATTGCATTTTTATCCTGCCTTATTTTTTCTATTTTTAAATTTTTTGATGCAATTTCCCTCATTTTTTCCTCTATTTTTGGGAAATCATCCACTGATATTGGTGGCATATCAAAATCGTAATAGAATACATCAGAATCCTCATTGCTTGTATTGGGCTTTGCACCAGGATATAAATCAACAATAGCGTTTGCAAGCAAATGGGCGGTGCTATGCCTTAATATTTTTAGACCATCATCGGAGTATATATTAATTAATTCAACTTCTCCTGATTCGCTGGCTGTATCATCAAGGTCATGTAAAACGCCATCCTGTTTTGCAGCAATTATTAAATGCTTTGCCCTATCAGAAATAATATCTGAATACCTCTGGCCCTTTTCAATCCTGGCAGTAATATTAGAATTCATCCTCTATGAATTTTTAACGCATATATTAATTTATTTTTATAGCGTGTCCAAACCTTCATAATTTGTTCGACAATTGTCATATTTATTAATTTGAAAATTATTAGTGGGATATGGCAGCGAACCACATCCCATTAATTATGCAAAGGCTGGCTCAAATAGTTGCGGAGGATAGAATCAGAAAGTACTCAAATAAACTTATTGTAAAGATTATTGTAATTTTAAAGATATATGGAGTATCATACAGGTCATCTAAATACTTCTTCAATAACCATAGAGAATTCATGGAGTTATTGAATATAACTGATATACCAAACTTCAGGACATTATCTTATAGGTCTCTGAGGATAGACTGGCATTATATAAATTCATCAATAATAGATATGATAAATCCTGATAATGATAATGCTGCAGTGGATTCATCCATTGTAAAGACATGTAAGGATACCACAGCACAGAGAAGAAGGAAGAATGGAAAATACAAGGATCCTGAAAGTTCATGGGGCTACGGCACAATGGGCTATGAATACGGAAGGAAGGTGCATGCAGTTATAGATACCGATTCATTATCTGTAATGGAATGGAAGATGACCACTGCATCTGTATATGACAAGAATATGGCATTTGAAATGATAGATTCTGTAAGGAATTATAATTATATTTTAATGGATGCTGCATATGATTCCTCTGATATATATGATTATATTTTTGAGAATACACATAGTATACCTGTTATAGATACTAACAGGAGAAGAGGAATTGTTGAAAATAAATTGACCTATAACAGGAAACTGGGTATAGCATTAAGGAAAAAGGAATCATCAAGGTACAAATTGAGGTGGGAGATAGAA